>JAQTNV010000021.1 GCA_028713675.1 bacterium | reverse complement strand
CGGACCGGTTGGCCACCACGCCCAGGCGGCAATCAATCCAGAGACGTTTTATGGTTTCCCGGATCTGTTCCGCCACCGCGATGCTGCGCAGGGAGAGATCGACCAGGACAATCAGGTGGCTGACGCTTCGGACCACTTCCCGGTTGATCTGCTCGATCCCGGCTTCGGCGTCAATGAGGACATAGGGGAAATTCCGGGAAAGCGATTCGATTGCCTGGCGGAGCAGGTTGTTCAGCGGGCAGAAACAGCCCTTGGACTGGCTCCGGCCCATGGCTAAAAAGCTGAACCCTTCCTTTTCGATCAGGGCTTCGGTGACCAGGTAGTCGAACATCGCCGCGATTTCCTCCTTGGCGTCTTTCCCCCTGGCCTGGGCCCGTTCGATAATGGCGTCGCGGGCCAGGCCGATGGTTTTCTGATCCGGCCCCAGGCCCATCATGTAGGTGAGCCCCTGGGCGGGATCGGCGTCGATCAGGAGAGGTTTTTGTTTTTTCATGATCAGGGCCCGGCCCAGGGAAGCGGAAAGGGCGGTTTTCCCGACCCCGCCCTTGCCCACCATCGCGATAATTTTCGAATTGTTTTTCATGGAGAAAAGTTAACCGATATATAAATGCTTTGGCAACCGAGTGAACATAATATCTGCATGCATTTTATTCGGGTTTTGGGGTTGATTTAATTGTCGTGATCAGGTATGTAAGATATATAAAAGTATGTCAGGCGGAAGGGTTGATAATCAGGCGTAATAAGCGGCTTTTATTGCACTCAATCCGGAAAAGGACGGGAAAGATGAAGGCAGAAAATTTATTATCTGAGTGGACCCGGTCCGGTGGGTATCTGGGCTTGGTTTTACTTCTGATTCTTGGAAGCTGGCTGGCTCCGCGCCCGGCCTTGGCGGCCGAGCCGCGGGAAGCGGCGGAAATCATGATTACCCGGGGGGTATTGAATTCGGAGAAAGGCGATTGGGCCCAGGCCAAGTCGGATTTTGAGAAGGCTCTGGAAATGGCGCCGGATTCGGAGCAGGCGCTGACCTACCTGGGCCAGGCTTGTTACCAGGTCGGGGATTTCGAAAAATCCGCTCAGATTTTCCGCCGGCTCCTGGTAAAGTCTCCCGCCAACGCGGAATTCCATCTTTCCCTCGGGCTGGCCCTGCTCAAGCTCGGGAACAAGGAGGAGGCGCAGAAGGAGCTCGACCTGGCGGAGGCCGCTCCGGAGCAGCAGGGAAAATCCCGCTTCTGGCGGATCAAGCTTTCGACGGGAACGCAGTATGATTCTAACCTGGTCCTAGCTCCCCGCGATTCCGAACTGCCCGGGTCGGTTTCCCACCAGTGGGGCATCCGCCAGATCTTCCTGGGGTTTGGTGAGATTTCCCATGCATTTTCCGAACAGTTCAAAAGCGGTTTAAGTTACACGGGCTTCTATGGACTGAATTTTGATCTGGGCCAGAAGGATTTCAACCCGCGGGAATATGACATGCTGGACCACACCTTCGGCTTTTTCGCTTCTCACGAAGGCAAAAAATACCTGGCCCGGCTGAATTACTCATATGACGTACTCCTGGCCGGGTCCTCGCTGGATTTGTATTCCCAGAGCCATTCGGTGACACCGGCCTTGAATTACATGATTAATCCGAACTTGGTTTCTTATCTGGGCTACGAATTCCGGCGGGATATCTTTCACATTTCCTTCGCCGATCCGGTCTTGAGCCAGGATTCGATGAGCCACGCCGTGGATTTCCGACAATATATATTTATCGGCCCGGGCCAGCGGTTGACCATTACCCCGGAATATCGATTCAAGGCGAACCTGGCCCAGGGTTCGGACTTTGAGTATCTCGGCCACCACGCGGGCGCCAGCTTTGATTACCGGTATCTGGGGGCGACGTTCTCCCTCGCGGGAGATTATGAACACCGGGGCTTCCGCCATGAGAATTCCATGCCGAAAAAGAACGGGGAGTGGGCCAGCCGGCTGGACAACGAACTCGGCCTGCGGGCCTCAGCGGGATGGGAGGCCGCCAAATGGTGGGGTGCGGAACTTGGGCTGAGCCTGACCGAGAATTATTCCAATATCGAGAAATATTCATACCAGCGCTTGCTGTTAATGCTCAGTCTTAATCTCACGGTTTGACCTGGAGTCAGGTCGACGGCGGTTTAATCGGATGGGGAAAACCAAGGATAAAAATGGGAGGTGGATTTTGAAAAAGCATTTAGCTCTGGCCTTGGGGTTTTTCTGGCTTTCCTTCCTGGTCTTCCTTCCCGGGATAGTCTCCGGCCAGGATTCCGTGGGCGAGGTGGTGGCGCTGGAAGGGGTCGTGAAGATTTTCCCGGGCGGGGGAACGGTGGAGAAGGCCCTCGTTAAGGGCGCCCCGGTGTTTGTCAAAGACCGGATCAAAACGGAAAAAGGCAAAGCCAAGATCCTGCTCAGCGACGAGAGCCTGATCGCCCTGGGTGAGAAGACCGAGCTGGTCCTGACCGAGCATCAGTTTTCCAGCCTTGCGGGGAAACGGTCGGTGAAACTCGACCTGGTGACCGGCAAAGTCAGGGCCCTGATCGGCCGCTATTTCCCGAGTTCGGATTCCAAGTTCGAGGTCGCAACCCCGACCTCGGTCACCGGGGTGCGGGGAAGCCATTTCATTGTGCAGGTTGTGGGCGCCGACGGGCAGACGGTGGTGCTGGCGCTTTCCGGAGAGATCGCAGTCAAAGGCCTCACCGCGGAAGCCCTGGGCCAGATGATCCTGACCGCGGGAATGAAAAGTTATGTGGGCGCTGCGGGTGGCCCGTCCCAGCCGGTGCCGGCGACCGCGGAGGAAATCCAGCAGCAGATGGAAGGGACGGACATCCAGCTGCCGGCCTGGCTGGCCAATCTGGGGGATTTGATGAAGGCCGCTTTCCCGAACGGGGGTTCGGGCTTCACCCTGGTGGTGACCGAAGTTCCGGACACCCAGGATTCAACGAACGGACAGCAGAATTCGGAAGCTTGGAGGGCTCTCGTCAACAAGGAAGTTGAAAAGCGGAAAACCGGAGACGTGGTGGTCCATTACTAATTAGGGATTAGATGCCAGGGAAAAGATGTAAGGGAACGGATTCAAGTGAATTGATGCCAGGGAACAGATAAATAAAGGTGAAGGAAATAAGTAAACGAGGGGAAAAATGAAAAGAATTAATCTGGCCTTGTCTCTGATTGTCGCGTTCTGGCTGGGGTCCTGCGGCTCGGCCGATTCCCCCTCCCAGGGAACGGGGGGAGTTACTTTCGACCTGGTCTGGCAGGATGGGGGGCCGGTGCTCACGGTTTCCGACCCCGGGCTTTTTGCCTTCGCACCAGCGCGGTTTTACCCCCAGGCCCTGCCCGCAGCGGTAGTGAGCCTGCGGGCGACCGTCACCGGGCCGGATATGGAACAGCTGGAACAGACATTTTCCGGTCTTTATCCCGCGGGCGGGACCATCGTGGTCAGAAGTGTCCAGGCGGGGGATAACCGGAAACTGGTCCTGGACGGATTGAATTCCGCGAACGCCATCATTTACCAGGGGACCATCGACGGCTTCACGGTAGTGGCAGAACAGACCAACGACATCGGCCAGATCGTGATGGGGCCTTACGGGGAGGGAATTGTCGCGCCCCCGTCGAACCTCCAGGCGCAGGCGGTTTCGAGCAGCCAGTTAGCGCTTTCCTGGACCGATAACGCCAATAATGAAACCGGATTTTATATTGAAAGAAGGCGCGCGATTGATAACGTCTTCTCCTCGGCCGGGAGCGTCGGAAGGGACGTGACCGTCTTTCAGGATGAAAACCTTTCCTGCGGGATGGTTTATTCCTATCGGGTTTTCGCTTATGGAGCGGTCGAAAGCTCGGATTACTCCAACGAGTTTTCGATTTTCCTGCCCTGCCTGGAGACGGTGATAACCATGGTGCCGGCCAGCCCGACCCGGTCCCCGGACCCGCTTTTTGGTTTCTACTGCAATTTCGCGAGCTGCAGCTTCGAGTGCGACCTGGACGGCGGCGGGTATTCGATCTGCACCTCCCCCCGGGGTTATTCCGGGGTCGCCGACGGCCAGCATCTCTTCTCCGTGCGGGCGGTGGACATCTCCGGCCGGGTGGATTCCAGCCCGGCTACTTTCTCCTGGAAGGTGGACCGGGTTCCCCCGGAGACGGAAATCGTCCAGACACCGGATAGCCCCAGTGATGCCGAGGTGGGCTTCGGGTTCGCCTGCAACGAGGGAAACTGCACCTACGAGTGCAACCTGGATTCGGCTGGTTTCTCCGTTTGCCCGGTGCCGTCGGTTTTTCGGCTTGCCAACGGGGTGCATATTTTATCCGTGCGGGCGGTTGATCAGGCCGGCAATGTGGACGCTTCCCCCGCCGATTATTCCTGGCTCGTGATCGCCCTGCCCCCGGGTCTTCCGGGAGAGGAAAGGGCGCCCGCGCCGATCGGGTCATGGCAGAAGACCAGGAGCAAAACCGTGCCTGAGGGACGGTACGCTCACACCACGGTCTGGACCGGAACGAAAATGATTGTCTGGGGCGGTACCTCGGACGGGGGCTCCACGAGTCTTAACAGCGGGGGCCTTTACGATCCCGCCACCGATACCTGGGAACCTACCAGCCTGGATGGGTATGTGCCCGAACCCAGGGGACTTCACACCGCCGTCTGGACAGGGGAAGAAATGATTATCTGGGGAGGCAACAGCGGAGGCGAAGGTGGGGCCCTGGGCACCGGAGGCAGGTATAACCCCGCCACCGATACCTGGACGCCCACGATAACCCCCACGGAACTGCCCGAGGGCCGGGAGTATGCCAGCTTGGTCTGGACGGGAACGGAAGCGATCGCCTGGGGCGGGGATGACTATGGTTATTTCCTCCAGAGCGGCTGCCGCTATGACCCGTCTACCGATATGTGGACGGCCACTGCCATTGACGCCAATACGCCTTCCGTCCGCGAGTACCACACCGCGGTCTGGACAGGAACAGAAATGATCATATGGGGAGGATATGACGGCAGTTATTTAAATACCGGCGGCAGGTACAACCCCTCCTCCGACTCCTGGTTACCCACCAGCACCGGCACTAACGTGCCGTACGGGAGACAGGACCACACCGCGGTCTGGACAGGGACGGAAATGATTGTCTGGGGCGGGAATTATTACGACGGCGGGACTTGGCCGTACTATTTTTATCTGAATGACGGTGGCCGCTACGATCCTTCCGCGGATTCCTGGACGACCACCGATCCCGGCGCTCCTTCGGGAAGATCCAAGCACACCGCGGTTTGGACCGGATCGGAAATGATTGTCTGGGGCGGAGAATCCTGTGATTACATGGCAATATATTCCTATTACAACGATGGCGCCCGCTATAACCCGACTACCGATGTTTGGACGTCCACCCTGGCCGACGGGAGCCAGCCTTCGACCCGATCGCAGCATACCGCGGTCTGGGACAGCACCGACGGATGGATGATCGTCTGGGGCGGGTGGGACGGGGCCGCTTATTTGCAGGACGGCAGCCGCTATGATCCGTCCGCCGATTCGTGGATGTCCACCGCCTTGGACGCGAACACTCCCTCCGGCCGGCAACAACACACCGCGGTCTGGACGGGAACGGAGATGATCGTCTGGGGTGGAAATGACGGCGGGGGATTAGCCAACACTGGCGGCCGATATAATCCTTCCGGCGACGCCTGGACTCCTACCAGCACCGGCCAGGACGTGCCCACCCCGCGCTACGGCCAGGCTATGGTCTGGACCGGGAAGGACATGATCGTCTGGAGCGGGTATGACGGTTCGTATACCAATGCCGGCAGCGCTTACGACCCGTCCCTGGATATATGGTGGCCCATCGGAAACGGTCCCTTTGTGGAACAAACTCCCCGATATGCTCACTCCGCGGTCTGGACGGGAAAAGAAATGATTGTATGGGGCGGATACGATGACTCCTATTATCTTAATACCGGGGCCAGATACAACCCCGGCAGCGATTCCTGGACCCCTACCAGTGTCGATGGCGATGTGCCTTCCGGCCGGGATTTTCACCAGGCCGTCTGGACGGGGGCCGAGATGATCGTCTGGGGCGGAACCGACAGTTACTCCTATTTCGACACTGGTGGAAGATACGACCCGGAAACCGATTCCTGGAAAGCCACCCAGCCTCCCCAGGTGCCTTCCCGGAGGATGGCTGCCACCTCGGTCTGGACCGGAACGGAAATGATCGTCTGGGGCGGGATCGACGACTCGGGCTACCTGAATACCGGAGGACGATATAATCCCTCCATCGATGCCTGGACAGCCACCGACTCGAGCGAGAGCGCACCACAGGCGAGGCAGCAGCATACCGCAGTCTGGACCGGGACGGAAATGATCGTTTGGGGCGGGTATAATTACCAGAATCTTGACACCGGGGGCCGGTATAATCCCTCCACCGATTCCTGGATTTCCACCAGTACCGCCACCGGGGTGCCTGCGGCCCGGGCGGATCATACTGCCGTCTGGGACAACAACGATGGCTTGATGGTTGTCTGGGGCGGGAACTACCACTTCGGGGTGACCAATACCGGGGGCCGGTACAATCCCAATACCGATACCTGGACGCCCACCAGCACGGACGCCAATGTGCCCTCGTCCAGGTACGGCCATGCCGCGGTCTGGACCGGGTCAAAAATGATCGTCTGGGGCGGGACCAATGGGGAATTACCGATTGACGGCGGCGTTTATGACCCCTACAACGACACCTGGACTCCCATCGCCCAGGACGCCAATACACCTTCCGGACGGTATTACCATACCGCCGTCTGGACCGGAACCGAGATGATCGTCTGGGGTGGATACAATGGCTCATATCTGAACGATGGCGGGCGTTATAACCCGTCCAGCGATTCCTGGACGGCCATCGCTGTTGACGGAAATACGCCTTCCGGCCGCCAGGATCACACCGCGGTCTGGACGGGGACGGAGATGATCGTCTGGGGCGGGACGTACCACGCCGGCATGACCATGTTTAACGATGGAGGCAAATACAATCCCTCCGACGATACCTGGACCCCCACCAACGTGGACGTCGACGTGCCTTCCGGAAGGTATTCGCACACCGCGGTCTGGACCGGGAACGAAATGCTGGTCTGGGGAGGATTTGTCGATTACAGCATGGGCAGTTCGTATACCAACACCGGAGGGAGATACAATCCGGCGGACGATACCTGGACCCCCATGGCCACCAGCGTGGTGCCTTCCGGGAGGACCGACTTCACCGCGGTTTGGACGGGATCGGAAATGATCGTCTGGGGCGGCCATTATTACGACGGCGGGACTTACCCTTACGATTTTTACCTGAATGACGGGGGCCGGTACAATCCATTTACCGATACCTGGACGCTCACCGGCACCGGGGAAAATGTTCCCTCGGTGAGAGGCTATCACTCCGCGGTCTGGACCGGGACGGAAATGATCGTCTGGGGCGGATATTATTATGAAAATATGGGTGAAGGCGGAAATGAATATTGCTACAACGACGGGGGACGTTATGATCCGGCCGATGATTCCTGGACCCCGGTTTCCGTTGAAAACGCTCCGAGTGAGAGAGACTATCACTCCGCGGTCTGGACGGGGACGGAGATGATTGTCTGGGGCGGAGAAGACGTGGGATCCAATCTCATCGACGGCGGGCGGTACAACCCGGCCCAGGATTCCTGGACGGCCACCGACACAGGCGCAACCATACCTTCGGGAAGGGAATACCACACCGCGGTCTGGACCGGGACGGAAATGATCGTCTGGGGCGGCATGGATATGAATAATAATTTCCTGAACGATGGGGGCCGATACGACCCCGCCACCGATTCCTGGACGCCAATTATGATTGATGCGTATACGCCCTCGGGCCGGTATTTCCACACCGCGGTCTGGACGGGGACAAAGATGATCATCTGGGGCGGGTATGATTGGAGCGAGTCCCTGGTAAATGACGGGGGCCAGTACGATCCCGCCGGGGATTCCTGGACGCCCGTTACGATTGGCGCGAATACGCCTTCCGGCCGGCAGGACCATACCGTCGTCTGGACCGGGGCGGAGATGATCGTCTGGGGCGGATTGGATCAGACCTCCTACCCCGTGAATGACGGAGGCCGATACGATCCCGTCACCGATTCCTGGATGCCTACTGCGGTTGATCTGAATACGCCTTCCGGCCGGCACTATCACACCGCCGTCTGGACGGGGACGGAGATGATTGTCTGGGGCGGATTGGATCAGACCTACTATTATGCGAATGACGGAGGCCGATACGATCCCGCCCTCGATTCCTGGGAGCCGATTTCCACCACCGATGCCCCGACGGGCAGGGAAAATCATTCGGTCGTCTGGACCGGCTACCAGATGATCGTCTGGGGCGGAGATGATGGTTATAACTACTTTAATGACGGAGGGCTATACGATCCCGATCAGGATACCTGGAAGCCGGTAACCACCAAGTTCGCTCCTTCCGGGAGGAGTAATCATACCGCCATCTGGGCTTTTGGGGCGATGATTGTCTGGGGTGGAATGGATGACAGTTATTACTATCGAAGCGGCGGCATCTACGATCCCTCCGGTGATACCTGGGTGGGAACCGTGCTGACCGGCGCTCCTTCGGGCCGGGTCTTCCACACCGCGGTCTGGACCGGGAACGAGATGATCATTTGGGGCGGGTATAATTTCCTGGCTTTTAAAGGTGCCGGGAATTATATGGACACCGGAGGACGTTTCAGCTTCCAGACGGGAGATACTTCCGGAGAAGCTTTCGAACTACCGTTTGAGAGCGGAGGAGGGGAAGTTATAGTTCCCTGATTCCCGTTGGGGGTAAGATAAAACGGTTCCGTAACCGGAGCCGCTGATTTCAAACGGCCCCGCTATCAGGCGGGGCCGTTTTTTTTGACGGATTATTCCGGGATCGCCTGATGCTACGAATATAAAAGGATGGGAGGGACCCGGATCAGGATTACTCTGATCCGGAGGGAGTGGCTTTCCCCGCCCGGTATTGGACCAGCCGGTCCTTGATCCCGGAAAGCAGGGTGGGGGGGTAAAGCTGTCCGGAAAATTCCTCCCAGACCCGTCCCGTAGCCAGAAGCAGGGTGCGGCGGTCGCTTTCCTGGAGGCGGGCTTTTTTCATTCCCCGCGAGAAAAATCCCTTGAAGCATTCGGCCTCGAATTCGCGGATGGAGCGGCGCCAGGCGGGTTCCGATTTCTGGAACAGGCCGATGATGATCTCGACCACGTTTTCGGGGGTTTCCAGTTTCTGCTCGCGGATCCAGGCAATTAATTCCCGGCCGCTCTTCCGCAATTCCTGGTCGCGGATGCCTTTACTGTCCAGGAAAGATTCGGCGTCCACGCTGCCGGCGAAGGCCTGGAAATTTTTCCGGATCAGGGCGAATTCCGAGGGCTTGGCCCGCAGATCGGAAGTGATGGAATCCAGCCGGCGCCGGCTGACAAACCCGGTGGAGGGTCCGTAAAAAATCGGTTCCGCCAGGACATATCTCATGTGGGAATACATCTGGGTCGCCAGCAGCCAGGAGGCCGGCCCCGCGCCGGCGTTAATCAGATTTTTGGAAATTGAGGGGGCCAGTTCCGGGACGGCGACCGGGATGGGGTTGATCCCCAGGTAATTAAAGGTCCGGTCCTGGATCACCCCGAACCAGGAAAAGACCTTCTGGTCCCGGATGCGGGCGAAAGTGGAAGGGTCGCTCTGGCTGAAGAAATACAGGAATCCGGTGTCGACGATGAAAAGCAATCTGAACCCCCGCTCCTCGAACCGGGTCTCGATGTATTTGCGCAGTTTCTGCTCGACAAAATCAACCTCGTCATAGGATTGGAAAAGCAGGGGCAGGGTCAGCACCGAGAGATCGGGCAGGAGCTTGACCGTTCCCTGGTTGGTGCAGCTGCAGGCGTCCAGCTGGCCCTTCTGGATTTTTTCCAGGATTTCCTCGTCGTCTCCCATGGTCCCGCCGTAATAAACCACCAGCTTGAGCCGGTTTCCGAACATGCTTCCGACCAGCGGGATAATGATTTTGTTGGGGATTTCGGTCCAGGCGCTCTCGGCCGGGGCCATGGTCCCGAACTTGATCAGGTAAGGCGGGCTTCCGGAATCAGCCGCGGCCGGGAGCCGGGAGGGAAAAATCAGGACCAGGGAAAAAAGCAGGCCGAAAATAAAGGCCGCGCCGGACCGGCGGAGAACAAACCGATATTTATTGATCCTCAAATTATTCAATTAAAAAAACATTGTTATCCCGGAAGGTTGTAATCCGGTAACAATTGTATACCCCAAGTCTGATTTGAATTCAACCCGAAACGGGCAACTACATAATATTCTAAAATACTAACTGCATTTTTCGGGTTCAATCTAAATTGTGAAAATCGCAGGGGATTTCCGTTTCATCACGGAACCGGCGGGCTCAGGAGGGGAAAGAGTAAAAGCGCTTATTTTTTCTGGCCGGCGGCTTCGGCCGCCCGCTCCCGAGTCCGGTCGGAGCGTTTCCGGTCAAGGGCGTCCAGGATCCTCTTCCGCATCCGGAGGGATTTCGGGGTCACCTCGAGCAGCTCGTCGTCATTCATGTATTCCAGCATCTGTTCCAGGCTCATCAGGCGGGGCGGGGCGATGGTCAGGGCTTCATCGGAAGCCTTGGACCGGACATTGGAGGCCCGCTTGGCCTTGCAGACGTTGACTGCGAGGTCGATGTCCCGGGTGTGCTCGCCCACGATCATGCCCGGGTAAACCTCTTCCCCGGCGAGAATGAAAAACTCCCCGCGGTCGGAGAGGTGGAACAGGGCATAGGCGGAGGTGGGCCCGAGGTTGCCGGAGACCAGGACCCCGCGCAGGCGGCCGATGTCTCCGCCTTTGAAGGCATGGTAACCGGCGGTCATCCGGTACATCAGGCCTTCGCCCCGGGTGATGGTCAGGAATTCGTTTCTGAAGCCCATCAGGCAGCGCGAGGGGATCAGGAAGGAGAGCCGGGTCCGTCCGTCGGGACCGGTGTGCATGGAGACGAGTTCGGCTTTCCGGGAGCCGAGCCTTTCCATGCAATCGCCCGCGTTTTCTTTGTTCACGTCCAGGGTCAGGTCCTCGTAGGGCTCGAGGGTTTTATCTCCCTCCCGGCGGAGAATGGGTTCGGGCTTGCTGACCTGGAATTCATAGCCCTCCCGCCGCAGGGTTTCGATCAGGATCGAAAGGTGCATCTCGCCCCGGCCGGAAACCTTCAGGGCCTCGGTGGTTCCGGTGTCCTCGACCCGCAGGCTCAAATTGGTCAGGGCTTCCCGGTAAAGCCGGTCGCGCAGGTGCCGGGAAGTGACATACTGGCCCTCCCGGCCGGCGAAGGGGCTGTCGTTGACGGAAAAGACCATGCTGATGGTCGGTTCATCCACGGACAGTCCGGGCAGGGCTTCCGGATTGTCGGGGTCGGCCACCGTGTCCCCGATCCGGACATCCTCCAGCCCGGCCAGGACGGTGATATCCCCGGCCTGGACTTCCTGGACTTCCTCTCGTTTCAGGCCCTGGTAGGAGAAGAGGGCGGTGATTTTGAAGGGCGAGAGGCTCCCGTCCTGGTGCCGGACCGCGACGACGTTCTGGGATTTGGAGATCTTTCCCCGGCTGACCCGGCCGATGGCCAGGCGGTCCAGGTAATCAGAATGCTCGGTATTGGTGACCAGAAGCTGAAGGGGCTTTCCCGGCTCGACCCGGGGCCCGGGGACATGGGACAGGATGGTCTCGAACAGGGGACGGAGATCCGTGTTCCCGTCCCCCAATTCCCGGCCGGCGAAGCCATGACGCGAACTCGCGTAGAGGACGGGAAAATCCAGCTGCTCGTCGCTGGCTCCCAGCGAAACGAACAGATCGAAAATTTTATTCAGGGTGGCATGGGGCTCGGCGTCGGAGCGGTCGACCTTGTTGATGACGACCACCGCCTGCAAACCCCGCTCCAGAGCCTTCCGCAGGACGAACTTGGTCTGGGGGAGAGGCCCCTCGGCGGCGTCCACGAGCAGGAGTACCCCGTCCACCATTTGCAGGATCCTCTCCACCTCGCCCCCGAAATCGGCGTGACCAGGGGTGTCGATGATGTTGATCTTGATCCCCGCGTAATTGATGGAGGCGTGCTTGGAAAAGATGGTGATGCCGCGTTCGCGCTCCAGGGGATTGGAGTCCATGACCCTTTCCTCGATGACCTCGTTGGAACGGAATACCCCCGTCTGCCGGAGCATGGCATCGATCAGGGTGGTCTTGCCATGGTCGACATGGGCGACGATGGCGACATTGCGAATGTTTTCTCGAATCGGCAAGTTATTTTCCTTTGTTCACTAAGTTAACGATATAGGTTACTGAACATTGATCCCGGCGGCAAGACTCAGGCGGAGTTTTATTACGGTATTATCAGGAGCCGACCTTAAAGAGTCGGTAAAAGTCCTTTAATATTGCCTAATCCTTCATAAAAGGCATATATTAAAGACATAACCGATCATTATTTCGCAAATGGAACCGGAAAAAGAAAAAGTAAAAGGGATTGTTTTAATCGATTTCGTCAAAACCATCCGGAACGCCAAGGACGAGCGCCTTTTCAGCTACCTCACGGAAAAAGACCGGAATATCGTCTCCGGGGTGATTTTTCCGGGCGGCTGGTACCCGCTCGATACCTTTGGCCGCTGCCTGACGGCGGTCTTCGAGGTCCTGGGAGAAAAGAACCCGGAAAACGCGCGGACCTGGGGCCGGATTTTCGGCGGGAAGATATTTTCCAATGTTTATAAGGAAATCTCATATTCCGCGGCCAGCGATGTCCCGGACGCGCTGAAAAGGTTTGCCCTGATTTCCAAAACCTTTTTTTCCGATTCCAGCCTGGAATTGACCGCCCTGGACCGGCAAAGCGCCCGCCTGCGGGTGATCCGGATCCCGGAACTTCCAGCGATCCCGATTTATTTCCACGTGTTGGCCGGGTGCATCGAGGCTTATATCGAACTGTCCGGGGGGAAAAATGCCCGGGTGGAATGTTCCCAAACCGAAGTGAACAACAAAAAGGAAGCGGTTTTCAGCGCGCGGTGGGATTAAACTATCCGCCGGAGGTTGGGATAACATGGAAGAGAAGGTCAAGGGCACCATTTTTGTTGATTTTGTCAAAACCATCCGGAGTTCCAAGGATGAACGGATCCTCAGCTATCTGACCGAAAAGGACCGGGAGGTCATCTCCGGGCTAATTTTCCCGAGCGGCTGGTACCAGTTGGACACGTTCCTCCGCTGCCTGACCGCCGTTTTCGAAGTCCTGGGTGACAAGAAGCCGGAGAACGCCCGGATGTGGGGCCGGGTTTTCGGGGCCAAGATTTTCACCGGAGTTTATAAAGACATTAAATTCACCGGCGACAAGGATGTACCGGTTGCCCTGAAAGGTTTTGCCCTGACCTCGAAGACCTTTTTCACCGGTTCGGGACTGGAACAGGTTTTCGCGGAGGGCAAAAAAGCCAGGTTTCGGGTCACCCGGGTCACCGAGCTTCCCGCCATCACCATCTTTTTCCACGTGCTGGCCGGCTGTCTGGAGGTCTACATTGAGATGGCCGGCGGTCAGAATCCCCAGGTGAGCTTCACCGAAAAGGTTATTGACGGAAAAAAAGAGGTGGTGTTCGAAACCCTCTGGGACTGACCCCGCGGCGGTTTGTTCGCTTCCGATTTTTAACTGTTTGCCCGCGCAGGATTAGATCAGCTGTTCCGGATCCTATCCAACCACTCGCGGGGATAAAGCTTGCCGCTGGTCTCGTCACCGACCGGTCGGGACATCCTCCTGGACATTTTTTTCGGTTATCCCCGGACTGGGGAGGATTTTTACTCCAGGGTTTCTTTCTTTCCGGCCCGGAACTGGGTCAGCCGGTCCCGGATGCCGTCGAGCAGGGCCGCCGGGTAAAGCCGGCCGGAAAATTCTTCCCAGACCCGCGCGGTGGTGAGAAACAGCCGGGCCCGGTCGCTTTCCGCGAGTCTGACCTTTTTCATCCCCCGTTTTTCAAAACCGTCCAGGCACTGGGTTTCGAATCCGCGGATGGATTGGGCCCAGTCTTTTTCCGGAACCCGGAAAACCCCGGCCAGAATTCCGGACAAGTCCTTCGGCGATTCGAGTCTCAGGTTCCGGCTCCAGGCTACCAGCTTGCGGGCCGCCTCGAGAAGATGCTTATCCTTGAGCCCGAGTTTGGCGGTAATTGATTCCTCCGTGACTTCCTTCTGGAACTTTTCTAATTGTTTTTTCAGCAACTCGAAGTCCCGGGGATTGCGTTCCAGTCTGTCGATGATCCGCTGAAGCGCTTTTTGATCCAGGAATCCGGTCGAAACCCCGTAGAACCAGGGAAAATCCAGATAATAATTGATGTAGGTGTTCGTGTGGGTGGCCAGGAGCCAGGGAGCGGGACCGGCTCCGCCGTTGGTTTTCCCGGAGATGATCGAATCGGCGAGCTCGGGAATCGGAACCGGGAAGGAGTCAAGCCCGAGGTCGAGGAAAGATTTCTCCTGGATTTCTCCGAACCAGGAGAAGATTTTAAATTGACGGATTGAATTCAGGGAAGAGGGGTCTTTGACGCTGAAGAAATAGAGAAACCCGGTGTCAATGAGAAAGAGCAGCATCAGGTCCTGCTTTTCGTAGGTCGCTTCGATGTATTTCCGGAGTTTGACCTCGATAAAATCCACTTCCTCATAGTTCCGAAAAAGGGTCGGGAGGGAAAGAACGGACATTTCCGGGACGGCCTTGACCGTGCCCTGGTTGGTGCAAAAGCAGCCGTCCAGCTTTCCCGCCCGGATTTTGTCCACGATCCCGTCGTCGTCACCCCGGGTCCCGCCGAAGTAGGTTACCAGCTTCATCCTCCGGCCGAACATTTCATTGAAAAACGGAGTGATCAGCTGGGTCAGCATGTCGCTCCAGACGCTGTTGTCGGGGGACATGGTGCCGAAGGTGAGGATATAGGGGTCGGATCCCGACTCGGCCCGGGCCCGTGGAGCGGGCGGGACGAGGCAAATGATCATGGCAAAAAGCAGGACTTGGGGGGCGCGGGCGGGCCGGAATGAGGAGCGGCTCAGGGTTTTTCCTTTCCGAAAAATTCTTCCCGGCGCTTTTTAATCACCTGGACGGTTTCCTTGATCAGGTCGCAAACCGGGCCGTCGGGGCAGGCTTCGCAATCCGACGGATTGTCGCATTCGTAAACGTCCTGCCCGACTTTGGCAAATCTTTCCTTCAGGATTTCCCGGCGGGCCCGGTACAAACCTTCCGAGAAAGCCACGACCCGCGCCACGGTCTGGGGATCGGAATTGATAAATACCGCCTCGCAGGCCTCGACCTCCGGGACCTGGGCATGGATGGATTGAAAGAGAGCCTGTCCGAGCACCCGGAAATTGAATCCGCTCTCAATGGACCCTTTGCGCAGGCGGAGCCAGATCCGGCCCTGGGCCGCCCGGTACATGCAGCCGTTGGCCTGGTAGGCCTGGGCGATCAGGGAAAAAATCGCCTGTTCCTGCCGGTCGGTCAGCCGGTTGCCGGCGACCATTATTACCTGGGCGAAAGGATAGGTACCATGGGGCAGCTGGTTCAAATCTTCACCCAGGACAGTGACCTGGTTCTTGTTCACCAGGGCGGTATCATCGGTCGAGAGGAGCAGCTGAATTGAGGGAAGGGTGGGAGGACCGAGCTCGAGCCAGATCTCGCTTTGAGGGACAAAACCGACCCGGGGTTCCGAGCCGGACGGCGATTTTTTCGGGGGATTGGGGAAGGGGGCCGGGGAAAGCGCCTGGGCGTCGATCTGGATTTTTTGGAACTCGTTTTCGGAGCCGAGTTCACTCAATAATTTCAGGAAGGAGAGAATCTGGGAATCTAAATTGCCCATATAAATATTTACGATTTACGATTGACGATTGACGATTGACGATTGAAAAATAGGGTTCAAGGTTCAAGGTTCAAGGTTCAAGGTTCAAATTAAAGCTAAAATTTAAATCAAATTCCGAGTTTAAATCAAATCACATATTGGTTTTTATTCGTCAATCGTCAATCTACATTCGTTAATTTTAAATTTCCAGATCATAGTAGGCCCGGCAGACGTCGAAGCGGCCGAGCTGGGCGCCGCCTTCCCAGAGCTGGATGATCTTGCAGTCGCGCCAGTATTTTTCCACGTCGTAATCGCGGGTGTAGCCGTAGGAGCCCATGAGTTCCATCGCCCGGTTGGTGACCATCACCGCCATGTCCGCGGCGTAGACCTTGGCGATCGAGGCCCGGGAAAGCTGCTCGGCGGAATGCCGGGCCCCGTATTCTTCCGGCCGGTCGAACTTGTAGGCGGCCTGGACGTAAAAAGAACGGGCGGTTTCTATCCCGATGATCATGTCGGCCAGCATCCCGGCGGCGATGGAGTGCTGGCGGATCGGTTTGGGGGTGACGCCCACCACCCGATCGGAGGCAAAGTCCATCACCCGCTCGAAGGCCCCCTGGGCGTTCCCGACCGACATCGCCGCGCTTCCGATCCGGCCCAGGGCGAGATTGACATGAAAAAGCTCGGCGTCCCGTCCCGGCCCGGCCGCCCGGTATTCCAGGGGAACCCGGACATTTTCCAGGTATGTGGTGGTATTGCGGTCGCCCTGCATCCCGGCCTTGTTTTCGAACTTGCCGAAGGAGAGTCCGGAGGTCGGGCAGGGAACATAAATCAGGGCGATCCCTTCATCCCCCTGGCCGGGATCGGTGGTGCAGACCATCAGGTAAAGATCGGCGATCCCGGAGTTGGTGGCCCAGATCTTCTGGCCGTTGAGAACCCATTGATCGCCTTCCCGGCGGGCGGTGGTTCTGATCCGGCGGCCCTGGTTCTTGATGTTTTCGATGTCGCAGCCGCCTCCGCCCTGGGGACCGCCCGACTCGGTCATATTGAAGCATCCGATCTTTACCTGATCGCCGCAGAAAAGAGGGGCGAAGTCGTCCAGAACCCTTTTGTTGGGGGCAAGCAGGGCGGGGTAGATCGCCCAGGTACAGCAGGAAACCGCCACTGCGATTCCGCTGTCGCCGCGGGCAATCTCTTCGACGGCCAGGAAAGAGGTGACCGTGGAGGTGACGCCTCCGCCGCCGTATTCCGCCGGCCAGACGGCCCGGACCATTCCGAGGTCGGCCAGGCCCTGGAGGATGCGGTGAACGATTACGTGGTCGTGGTCATCATCAATCTGCTGGCGGACCGGCAGGATTTCGGCGGCGCAGTAATTCTGGAGGAGATCTATCAGGATCCGGTCTTCTTCACCTAGAATTTCATTTAAAAGCTTATCCCGGTACATGCCTGTCTTCCTTTCTCCATGGAGATGAAACTGGAATTTTGAGATTTTACCTAAAAACCGGCTGTAAATATATATAAATCCGTAAAATATTTTTTCAGTCCGGCGCCAGAGATGATGTCGCTGGGTGTCTCTTTCCCCGGTTAAAAACTTCTTGACGGAAAGAAACGCAATAATTAAGATCATTTCGCTAATCCGTCAGGAGCAGGGAGGGAGATAATCATAATGACGCTTCCACTTGAAGGAATAAAAATTCTTGATCTGACCCGGCTTCTGCCCGGCCCTTTTGCGACCTTGATTCTGGGAGATCTCGGGGCCGACATCATCAAGATCGAAGAGCCGGGGGCGGGTGATTATGTCCGCAATTACGCCCCGTTCGTAAAAAAAGAATCCACCTATTTCGTTTCACTGAATCGAAACAAAAAAAGCGTCAAATTGAACCTGAAGGCCCCGGAGGGCAGGGAAATCTTCCGGCGGCTCGCGGAGCAGGCGGATATTGTCATCGAGTCTTTCCGGCCGGGTGTAATGGCCAAGCTGGGCCTGGGTTTCGAGGATCTGCAAAAGGTTAATTCCCGGTTGATCTACTGCGCCATTTCCGGCTACGGACAGGAAGGGCCCAACCGCGACCGCGCCGGGCACGACCTGAACTACATCAGCCTGGCCGGGATCACCGGCCTGACCGGGTGGAAGGGCGACCGGCCCGCGATCCCGGGGGCCCAGATCGCCGATATCGGGGGCGGAAGCCTCTACGCGGTCATTTCCATCCTGGCGACCCTCCAGCTCCGGAACCGGGACGGGCAGGGAAGGTTCATCGATGTTTCCATGATGGACGGGGCGCTTTCCTTTCTGACCTCGCATTTCATTACCGCGCTGACCGCCGGTACGAACCCCGGGCTGGAAGGTATTCGGCTGAACGGGCTTTACCCATGCTACCAGGTTTTCGAGACCGCGGACGGGAAGGCCATGTCCGTGGGGGCCCTCGAGCCCAAGTTCTGGGAGGACTTCTGCGGGGCCATCGGCCGGAAGGACCTGATCAAGGACCAGTTTGCCTCCGGACCGAGGCGGGAAGAGGTGATCACGGAGCTGAAACAGATTTTCCGGGGAAAAAACCGGGACGAGTGGACGGAGATCTTCGCGAAACGGGATGCCTGCTGCGAGCCGGTGCTTTCGCTCGCCGAGGTTCGGGACCATCCCCAGACAAAAAAACGGGGGCTTTTTTTCAAAATGGATCACCCCACCGAAGGGCCGGTGGACCAGGTCCGGACCCCGATCCGGATTTCGGGCTGTCCCGAGCGGAAACATTCCCCGTCTCCCACCTTCGGCCAGCATACCGAAGAGGTATTGAAGGGGCTCGGTCTCGATGACGGGCAGATCCGGGAGCTCAAGCAGAAAAAAGTAATTTGAAGATTTCATAATTATCAGGCCAGCCCAACGTCCCGGAACAAGGCTTTTCCGGGATTTTTTATTTTCTACTTGACAATGGATCAGATGAAGCTGACAATAAAGCAACAGTGATATTGTAGCCACAAAATATCATTGTGCTTATGACATGACTAAACGTCATAAATGTCCCAAATGCTCTTTTCAAAAGGCATACGTTGTTCGACGAGGGAAGGTCAGATGCCTCAGGTGCCGGTATGAATGGCGGCCGGACCGGCTGCCTCTTAATCTGGAGACATCGAAATGGGAGGAAATCCTGGCCGGGTTCCTGCATGACTTTTCCAGTGAAAAGATCTCCAGCGAGACCGGGATCAACCGATGGCGGGTGATGCGGGCTTTAAACCGGGCCAGGGCGGCGATGCTTCGGGATCTGCAGGAGGAATACCAGGTTTTTCGGTTTATCCGCCGGGGAGGAAAAATCCTGACGAATCTGGTCCCGGATACGGAATCTCAGGGCCGGGTGGGTTCGATCTCTCGACGGATCAGGCGGGAATTGGCCGTATTTTCCGGAACCCGGGAATCCTTTTCCCGGCTGGCGTCCCGGGCATTTTCTCTCTCAGGGGGGAAAAGATTTGAAAAATACCTGGAAGAGAAGTTTGCGGTCAAAAGAGGGATCCGCCCCGATAGCTGGCCCCTTTTTTTCGCCGAATATTCGTGGCGCTACCGCCACCGGACTTTGACTATCGAACAACAAATCGCCGAAATAATCAGATTATTGAAGGAACAGAAACTGGAATAATTTTATTAGCAGATAGTTTGGAATAAGGTAAACCGTATAACCAGAAAGGAGAACGAGAAATGGCAAAGATTGAATTTCCGAAAGAGGGGATCAGCCTGAAGGAGTTTTTTGGACAGTACGTGCCCGACGCCCTGGGCAAGGCGATCAAGGAGACCAACATCCAGGGGATGGACGGAACGGAGGTCTCCCTCCAGTTCAACGTAATTGGGGACGGCGGAGGAAAGTATTGCGTGAAGGTTATTGACGGCAAGAAAATCGAGGTCGTGGAAGGGGGAATTCCCAGCCCGATGATCGAGATCGAGAACTCGGTCGCGGATTGGCGGGATTCAATCTCCAAGGACAGCGAACTGGGCGGAGTGCTCCTGGAACAGATGCTGGATCCTTCCCGGTTCCAGGTTACCAAGAAGAATTATGACGTGATGAAGGCGGCCAAGGGCAAAATGGAGATCCAGATTGTCCGCCCGGGCAAAGAGCCCTTCCGGAATATCACCCGCTTCAACAAAGGGGATGCTCCGGCGGCCGTCATTACCATGCAGCAGCAGGATTTCAAGGACATCGCCGGCGGGAAGATTGACCCCCAGGTGGCCTTCATGGGCGGTAAAATCAAGGTCAAGGGAGACATCAGCCTGCTGATCAAGCTCATGCCTCTCGCTCAGGGAATGATGGGCAAAAAGGGATAGTTTATTCCGAAACAGCGGATAAAAAGCGGGCCGGGGTGAATACCCCCGGCCCGCTTTATTTCCGGCGGATTATGTCCGGATTCTCCCGGGAGGGAACCCGGAAAACATCATTTCGATTTCGGGGAGGCTTTCTCTGGCATGACGCACTGGTCCCGGGCCTGGAGGATCCGGTTGACCACCTTGTGGGAAAAGAACCTTTCCTCCATGCCGGTAAAAACCTTGACCAGCTTATCAATGCCTTCCGGGGTGGGCTGGGGAATATTCAAATCCTTCGCTGCCGTCGCGTGAAGGTCTTCCAGGCATTTGGTAACGTTTGCGCGGAGAAACTCAAGGTCCACCTCGGGTTTGCGATAATAGTCGTAAATCGACAGATCCATGCATTTTCTTCCCAGATTATAAAGTACTGGGTCAATCCGGGTAAATTTGATCCCGCGTTTGACGAGTTCCTGCTTGGCTTGGGCCTCGTCTTTGCGGAGGCCCAGGCGCAGGCCGGTGAAATGCTTGTCGCAAGTCTCCCGGATGATCTTCTGCAGGTCCGGAGGCATCGAGTTAAATACGTCTTTTTTGATCAGCAGCAGGGCCGGGGCATAGGCCCCTCCGAGAGCATCCACATCGGTCATGTATTTGAACTGGGTCTGCCATTGCAGGGCGACCGCCGTGTAATAGGTGGCGTAAACGGTGTCCACCATCCCGGTCTGCAGGGCGGTCAGGACATCGGGCAGGGAAAGCGTGACGAAATTGGCCATCCCGAAGATCCAGCCCGCCAACTCCTCCATGGGCAGATCCAGGCCGGACCACTTCCAGACTTTAGTTTTCTTTAATTGCTTATGATCCTCAAGATTATCCTTGGAGAAGAACACGCTGAAGCCGACATCGGCGCGCCCGAGCACTACATAACCCTTCTGATCGGCGATTTCCTCGACCATGGGCCAGACCTGTTTGAAAGTGCAATCCACCTCATCGTAATTACTGAAAAGAAAGGGAAGCGACAAAGACGTCAGCTCGGGCATGAGCTTGGAAATCCCGATGGTCAGGAGGGCCATGCCCTGGAGCTGGTTGATCCGGGCCTTCCGGATCATATCGGGTTCATCCCCCATTACCCCCCCGAAGTACCAGATGTTTTTAATTCTTCCGCCGCTTTTCTCCTCCATTTCTTTGGAGGCCTGCATGGTGATATTGCCCCAGACCGTGTTTTCCGGAGCGATGGTGCCCCATTTAATCACATAGGCGGCTTTGCCGGGGGTTTCGGCTGAACCGGCCGGCACGGAAAAGGAGAGAAGAATGAATAAACAGGAGAAATAAATGAATAAACAGGAGAAAAGTATTTTCCTGGTCATGATAAAACTCCTTTCTCTATTTTAATTTTGCGTGAGGAGATTTAGGAACAACCATTATAGCATTAGCTGTATATCAGAGCCGGATGACTGTCAAGGCAAGCGCGCCGGTTGATCCTAATTCGGCGAATTTAGTCCCGGGTATATACCGCATTGATTTGTTCCCATTTTTTTTCTAATCTTGACCCGGCAGTAAGGAAATAGATATTTATTTAATTTACTGAAAGGGGGTTAAACCAATGGTGGGAATTACTTCGTTTGGAGCCTTTGTCCCCAGGTACCGGCTTTCCCGGATGACCGTCTTCATGAACATGGGATGGTTCAATCCGGTGACGATGGGTGTGGCCCAGGGGGAAAAGGCGGTGGCAAATTTCGACGAAGACTCGATCACGATGGCCGTGAGCGCGAGCCTCGATTGCCTAAAGGGCCGGGACCGGTCCCAGATCGATGCCCTTTACCTGGCCTCCACCTCGCTTCCGTACCGGGAACGCCAGAACGCCGGGATCGTGGCCACGGCCCTGGACCTGAAACCGGGCATCCGCACGGCCGACCTGACCGATTGCACCAAGGCCGGGACCAGCGCGATGCTGGCCGGGCTCGATAACGTCAAGGCCAACGGCGGGAACGTCCTGGTGGCGAGCGCCGACTGCCGCCTGGGGCGGATGGGCAGCCTCCAGGAGCAGGTCTACGGGGACGCCGGCGCGGCGGTTCTTCTCGGAAGCGAAAACGTAATCGCCGAATTTCAAGGCGCGTATTCGCTTACCTACGATTTTGTGGACCACTACCGGTCTGAGGATATGCAGTTTGACCGCAGCTGGGAAGACCGCTGGGTCCGCGAACAGGGTTACGGCCAGATCATCGGAGAGGCGGTCATGGGCTTCCTGAAAAAGACCAAGCTGCCGCTGGACGGATTTAACAAGGTTATTTTCAACTGCCCCTTTACCCGCGAGCATCAGGCCATCGCCAAGAAAGGCAAGATCGCCCCGGACCGGCTGCAGGCCAATCTTTTCGAGCAGATTGGTGACGCCGGCGCCGCCCAGCCGCTGGTGATGCTGGCTGCGGCCCTGGAGACATCCAAACCGGGGGACAAGCTCCTCCTGGTCGGCTACGGGAACGGCGCCGACGCGTTGGCTTTCGAGGTGACCCCCGAAATCGAAAAGGTCCGCGACCGGAAGGGCGTAAAAGGCCACCTGGCCAAGCGGGCCGACCTGACCGCCTACACCAAGTACTGCGTATTCCGGAACCTGCTTCCGGTCGATGTGCAGATCCGGGGTGAAATCGAACCGCCCACCAGCGTGACCGCTCTCTGGCGGAACCGCCGGGCGGTGATGGCTTATGTCGGGAGCAAGTGCAAAAAATGCGGAACCCCGGCTTACCCGCCCCAGGCCGTCTGTCCGAACCCGAAGTGCAAGTCGATGGACGAGATGGAGGCTTACCCGTTTGCCGACAAGAAGGGGACGATTTTCAGCTACACCGCCG
Source organism: bacterium (assembly GCA_028713675.1). Taxonomy (GTDB): domain Bacteria; phylum Desulfobacterota; class JAPLJL01; order JAPLJL01; family JAPLJL01; genus JAPLJL01. Next base: position 34,220 of record JAQTNV010000021.1, on the reverse strand, counting down.
ACATGCTGGCCGCCAGCATTGACCCGCCCGCCATTTATGGGATCGTGGATTTTGAGGGCGGCGGCCGCGCGTCGATCGATTTCACCGACTGCACCCTGGAAGACGTGAAGGTGGGCCTGCCGGTGGAACTTTCTTTCCGGCGGAAATTTGTCGACCATGTCCGAGGCATCTCCGGGTACTTCTGGAAGGCCGTTCCGATCGTAAAGTAATCAGCGGGATTTATAAAAACAGGAGGCAAATATCATGGCAGATGGAATCAAAGATAAAGTCGCAATCGTGGGGATGGGGTGCACGACCTTCGGAGAGCGCTGGGATAAAGGTCCCGAGGATCTGATGGTGGAGTCCTTTAAAGAGGCCCTGCAGGATTCCGGGGTGGATCCCAAGGATATCGGGGCGGCCTGGCTGGGCACCTGTTTCGAGGAGATCGGCGTGGGGAAAAGCGCCATCCCGCTTTCCGCCACCCTGAAACTGCCCTTCACCCCGGTATCCCGGGTGGAAAACTTCTGCGCCAGCGGCACCGAGGCCTTCCGGGGCGCGGTCTACGCGGTGGCGTCCGGGGCTTGCAAGATCGCCCTGGCCATGGGAGTGGAAAAACTGAAAGACATCGGCTACGGCGGACTGCCCGATTTCGGCGCAGCGATGGGCACCCGGGCCCGGCTGATCAGCGCCAACATGACCGCCCCGGGCGGTTTCGCGATGATGGCCACCCGCTACTTCGCCAAGTACGGACTTACCCCCGAGCAGGGGAAGACCGCGATGGCTAAGATCTCGGTGAAAAGCCACAAGAACGGCGCCAAAAACCCGAAGGCCCATCTCCGCCGCGAAGTGACGGTGGAGCAGGTCCTCAACGCCCCGGTCATTGCCTGGCCGCTCGGCCTTTTTGACTGCTGCGGGGTCTCAGACGGTTCGGCCTGCGCGCTGGTGACCACCCCGGAGATCGCCAAGAGCCTCCGGAAAGACCCGGTCCTGGTGAAGGCCCTCCAGATCGCCGGCACCTCCGGAGAGGAACTTGCCACCCAGAGCTGGGACGGGGCCCACGTGGAGACCACGGTCCAGGCTTCGCGCCGGGCTTACGCCGAGGCGGGAATCAAGAACCCGCGCGAAGAGATCAGCATGATGGAAGTGCATGATTGCTTCTCGATCACCGAGCTGGCAACCTACGAAGACCTCGGGATCTCCGAGCGGGGCAAGGCGCCCAACGACATCAACGACGGGTTTTACGAATTGACTGGGAAAATCCCGTGTCAGCCGGACGGCGGTCTGAAATGCTTCGGCCACCCGATCGGGGCCTCCGGCCTCCGGATGATCTACGAGATGTACAAGCAACTCCAGGGCAAGGCGGGCGAGCGCCAGATCAAGAACCCGCGCTACGGCCTGACCCACAACCTGGGCGGCTTCCCGGCGTCCTCCGTCTGCAGCGTGGCGATCGTCGGGCTCTAAAAAAGTAACCGGTAGCCGATAACCGGTAACCGGTGGAATCGTCACCCCTGCGGAAGCTGGGGTCCAGTTATTGGCAGAATTCTGGATTCCCGCTTTCGCGGGAATGACATCCTTAAGGAAAAAATTCAGGGCGGCCGAAAGGCCGCCTTCTTTTTGTCGATACTGATACCGACACCGTTATCGAGGTTCAAGGTTCAACGTTCACGGTTCAAGGTTTAAAAGTAGTTGCCCGATTCATCGGGCTGAAAGGGAGCCCACAGGGGGCTCCCCTACATTTTCAGAGAATAAAGTATTTTTCCGTAGGGGCGGGGTTAACCTGTCCTGAGCGATTTATCCCGAGTTTTATCGAGGGAAGCCGAAGGATCCCCACCTTTTTCTTTCGAGCAGCCCAACCGAAACCGGGAGACGAGACGCGGGATTTTTTTATTTTCCCGCGGATTGATATAATTCCCCGGGGTAAGGAAGGGGACCCGGATTAATGGCCAAGGCCAAGATCCTTCTCGTTGACGATACCGAGAAGGCGCTGAAAGAAGAAAAGGAAATCATCAAGGATCTTAAAGTCGGTATTTACACCGCCGGCAGCGGGAAAGAAGCTCTAAAGGTGCTTTTGGCGGAGAAACCGGACGTTGTACTTTTAGACCTGATGCTTCCGGACATGACCGGGGAATCCATCCTCAAATTCATCCGCATCCGTTCGGAATTAAGTAACACCGCGGTAATAGTGGTTACCGCTAAGGACGCAAAGGACAGTCTGGCGTATTGTTTTGATTTTGGCTGCGACGCTTACGTAACCAAGCCTTTTCAAAAAGATGATGTGCTGAAAAAAATAAAGATCATGTTGGACGAAAAAGGATTAACATATTAAAAAAGTTTCTAGTCTCTGGTTGCGGGTTTCGAGTTAAGAAAATAATTAATTTATGGAAATTTTGATATTTGTTTTAAATATTTTCGTTTGCATTGAATTTCAAAACCCGAAACCCGAAACTCGAAACTCGAAACATAAATAAGCGGAGAAGAAATTATGAAAACTCGAATCACGGAAATGCTGGGGATTAAGTACCCGATTTTGCAGGGCGGTATGGCCTGGGTCGCCGATTACAAACTGGTGGCCGCGGTTTCCAACGCTGGGGGACTCGGGATTCTGGGGGCCACGATTTTCACTCCCGACCAGCTTCAGGAGCAGATCCATAAGATCCGGGAGAATACCGACAAGCCGTTCGGGGTTAATTTTCTCGCCCGTTCCCCTTTTATCGACCCGATCCTGGAAGTGATCAAGGAAGAAAAGGTCAAAATGGTGACCTACGGGGTGGGAAACCCGGAGAAGATTATCCGGGCCTGCAAGCCCCATGGGATCAAGTGCATCCCGGTTATCCCCCAGGTTCGCCTGGCGGTCCAGGCCGAGAAGGACGGGGCCGACGCCATTATCATCTCCGGGATGGAAGCCGGTGGGCATGTCGGAAAGCTGACCTCCATGATCCTGATCCCGCAGACAGTGGACAAGGTCAAGGTGCCGGTGATCGCCGCGGGTGGCATCGCCGACGGCCGGGGGATGGCGGCGGCGTTCCTCCTGGGCGCGGAGGGAATCCAGATGGGGACCCGCTTTATCTGCGTCCAGGAATGCCCGGTGCCGATGGTGACCAAGCAGTTCATCCTCAATGCCCAGGCCGAGGATACCCTGGTGACCGGGAACATCACCGGGATGCCGGTCCGCTGTCTCCGGAACCAGATGTCGGAGACCATGGAAAAGATGGAAATGGAAAAGAAAGACCCCCTGGAGATGGGCATGTTCGGTTCGGGGAAGATGTACAAGGCTTTCGTGGAAGGTGACCCGCTGGACGGCTCGGTGATGGCCGGCCAGATCGTCGGATTGCTGAATGACATCCCTACCTGCAAGGAATTGCTCGAGCGGACAATGAAAGAGGCCGAAGAGGTCCTGGCTAAAACCGTTCAGAGATTCAAATCCCAATAACCAAGCTTCCCTTCGAACACTCAGGGCAGGCAATTACCAAACACTATGTAGTTGCCCGATTTATCGGGCTGAGAAAATATCATCACCGACTGGGCCTCATAAATGAGGCAACTACAAAATGACAGAAAAAGCTTTTCCTGTTTTTCCGGTTTTTTTATTTGGTAATTGGAGCTTGGTAATTGGTTATTGATTTATAGGGAGGAGGGAAAATGTCTAAACGCGCCCTGGTAACGGGGGCCTGCGGGTTCACCGGAAGCAACCTGGTCGAACAACTGTTGAGGGAGAAGTGGGAAGTCGTCGCCACGGATTTAAAGGCGGACGCCCACGGCGAATATTACTGCGTAGACGGGGATCTTCATCCCATGCATTACGGGTCGGAACTCCTGGAGGGGATGGGAGTGACATACATTCCCGGCGACCTCACCAAGAAGGAAACCCTGCTTCCACTCTTTGCCAAGGGAAGTTATGACGTGGTTTTCCACGTCGCCTCGCTCTACGATTATTTCGCGCAATGGGACGTTCTCTATCGGGTGAACGTGACCGGGACCCGGAACATCGCCGAGCTGGCCCTGGAGAATAAAGTCGGCCGGTTTGTCCACTGGTCCACGGACGGGGTCTACGGGGAGCCGAAGAAACTCCCCGGCAACGAGGACGATCCCTACGATCCTCCCAACCTTTATTCCAAGTCCAAGGTCGAGCAGGAAAAGATCCTTTGGCAGATGCACCGGGAAAAGGGCTTCCCGATCACCATCCTGCGGCCGGCTCCTATCTATGGGCCGCGCCACCGTTACGGGGTTTACCATATCCTTTACGGCGTGGAGAAAATCGGGCTGGGGGCGATCATCAGCTGGTTTCCGAAGAAACACACCCTGATGTTCCCGTCGGTTCATGTCCTGGACCTGGTCCGGGCGGCTTCCTTTGTTTCGGATAAACCGCAAGCGGTGGGCCAGGCCTACAACGTTCTTTCCGATTGCATCCCCCAGCCTGAATTCATGGAATTCGTCTACCGGTCGGTGGGGACAGAGCCGATTTTCCATTTGCCGGTCTGGTGGCCTCTTTACAAGCTGTTTACGAAAGTTATCCGGCCCTTCATGGTCTGGCAGGATAAACGGGCCCGGAAGCTGGGGACCCGCCCCAAGATCGATATCCCGATGGTGGATTACATAACCCACCAATACTGGTTTTCAAACCAGAAAATAAAGGACCTGGGATTTAAGTTTATCTATCAGGATCCTCGGAAGGGCATCTGGGAATACATCGGCTGGTGTAAAGAGAGGGGGCTGCTGTAATGCAGATTTCTATTTATGACGCTCCGGCGGTTTTATTGATCGGTTACTTTTTCGCGCTGATTTATGCCAAGATTCTTTCCCCGAAGCACCCGAACGCTTATTTTTTCTTCGGGGCAGGAATTACCTTCGTCTTCTGGCTGAATATCCTGCTTGCGCATTGGGGGATAATGGATCCATGGGGCGGGCTCCTGCCGTCCACGGAGGTTAACCCTTGGATTGGGGTGTTCTACGTTCTTTCGATCCCGATGTGGCTTAACTGGGGGGCGGAACGGGCTTTCCAAACCCACGGAAGAACTCCCAGCCAGGGCGGGCTCAGGTGGATTATCGGCCTGAAGGACACCACCAAGCCCTTTACCCCGACCTGGAAGGAAAGCGATAAATAAGAACACAAGGTCAAAGGTCAAAGCTCTAAGCAAAGTCGAAAATAATCCCTTCTACCCTCGGGGGAGAAGGCGAGGATGAGGGTGCCATCTCTTTTCATCCCGAGTCCTTTTCTCTTTTTCATCCTGAGTCCTTTTCTCTTTGTCATCCTGAGCCCTTTTCTCTTTGTCATCCTGAGCGGAAGCGAAGGATCTCGCTTATACGACCGCCGACCGCGGACCGCCGACCGCCGTTCCCATAATATTGTCATTGCGAGCCGACCTGTCCTCCGAAGCCTTGGCGAAGGAGGAAGGCGCAGCAATCTAATCAATTTAGTCATTCCGGCGACTTGTCCTGAGGATGGTCGAAGGAAAGCCGGAATCCAGGGATTTTGTCGTCTGCTTTCATAGCTTTAAACTTTTAGGCTAGTAACTTTTAGGCTCTTAGGCTAATCGCTCATTGCTTCCTGTCAAGAAACCTATCGGTTTTTCTTTGTTATGTTTTTCGGGTATCATTAGCTATAGAAATTAGGGGTGATCGGATAATTTTTATTAGGAAGGGCAGGGGGGCGCGGCGGATTTGCAGGAAAGATTGGATCTATCCAATGTCTCGAAGGAAATGACCCTAAACGGAACAGCGGACGACCAAACGTCTTCACTGAAACTTGCACTGAAAACTTCCTTGAAAAGTACCGTGAAGACCGCCTCGGCAATCCTGGAGGTCATTGGGAAAGAGCCCGGCATCACGAAGACCAGATTGGCCGGTTTTATCGGTGGGCACCGAATAGAGAACCATTTCGGTGACGTCACCGAAATGATCGAGATCGGAAGTGGCTGGGAATGGATTCTTATGTTTTAAACCCATCTAATTCGATGGGTTTAAAATAAATTATGAGGGGTTCCTATATGGATAAAGTAAACGTTCTGGGGATGGAAATAGCCTATTATAAGAAAAACGAAGAAAACTATATTTCGTTGACGGATATGGTTAAGAATTTTGGCGATGATACGATGATTTACAGTTGGATGCGTAATCGCAATACCCTTGAGTTTATCGGGATATGGGAGGAACTCCATAATCCGAATTTTAACGGTAACGGATTCGTTACCTTTAAAAGTCAAGCGGGTTTGAACAGTTTTAACCTGACGCCGCGTAAATGGATCGAAGCGACAAATGCTATTGGAATAATATCAAAGTCCGGGCGTTATGGCGGGGGAACTTTTGCCCATCGCGATATTGCCTTTGAATTTGCCTCGTGGCTATCGCCGCAGTTCAAACTCTATCTCATCAAAGAGTTTCAGCGACTAAAAGAGAAAGAACGGAAACAGCTCGGATGGGATATTCGGCGCAATCTCGCCAAAATCAACTATCGGATCCAAACCGATGCGATTAAAGAGAACCTGATCCCGCCGGAGCTTACCACCCGCCAGATTGATATGATCTACGCCTCGGAGGCCGATGTCCTGAACATGGCCTTATTTGGTATGACCGCCAAGGAGTGGCGGGACAGCCATCCAGGCGAGAAGGGCAATATCCGGGATTACGCCAATATATCTCAACTCGTTTGCCTCTCCAATCTGGAAAACTTGAACGCTCTTTTCATCCAGGAAAAGGCGCCGCAGGCGGAGCGGCTCCGCAAGTTGAACCGGATCGCCATCCAGCAGATGAAACTTCTTACGGACGACTCAACAATCAAGCAGTTTGCGCCGGGCAAGAAATAACCGCCTGGAGGGCCATTTCGGTGACGTTACCGAAATGGTCCAAATTGGGAGTAGCGCAGAGAAAAAAGAAATGATAAATCATTCTGTTGATATAGGAAGGGCAGGGGGCCGGGCGGATTTGCAGGAAAGATTGAATCTATCCAAATATCAAGAAGTGAAGAACGTTCCTTAGTTGCGCTGACCCCAAGTACACGTATATTTGAAAAAGGAGAAAAATGATAAAAATATTTATTTATTTAATATTGCTGATAGGAATGGCAGGATGTGCTAGTGGATTTTTAAAACCTGAATTTAATAGATTCAAATCATACAATTTGAATCAAATCATTGTTACTAATGTTGGAAATCCGATGATAATTACGCAAGAAGGATTACAACGAAAATGTTTTGAACCTATTACAATACTAACGCTAAAATGCTTCGGCTCCACGGAACGTGTGCAACCAGGTAATTGTTATGATATTCATGTGTTAGGCAATGGTAATTATGAATTTCAATTTAGTGAAGTAGGTATCGAAGTAGATAAAAATGGATTTTATGTAGGTCGTACAACGGGATTTGGTTCCACATGTTCTTTAACATCTGAAAAAAAATCTAAAATATTTAATATTGTTGATCAATTCATTGAAGATGATTATGGAAATGGTTTCAGGACGGAAATATTATATAGTGGAAAATCCTCAGATACTATACGTTTATTATATAGAGAATTTAAATATGATTTGGCAAGGCCAGCCTTTTACCAAGAGTTAACTTATAATTTAGATGAATCAAAAAATATTACTTTTAAAAATTTCAAATTTACTATCTTAGAAGCCACAAATTCATATATTAAATTTATCGTTGATCAAGATATCGCGCCTTCACCGATAACTATCGAATCAAATTAGATGAGGATTGGACGCTTATCGGGAACAAATACCAAATTTAAGACCTGAATCTATTTGAATATCAAGAAGTAAAGGACGTTCTGTAAATCGTAAAATTGTTCCGTAAATGCTTATTGTCAATTTAAACAGGGGGTGATTATGCTGAATTTTATAATCGCAGCTGCGGCTAATACAACGACTCCAGAAGTATGCGATATTATCCAAAAGGTTGATGCTTTTTATAATTCTTCGTGGAACCATCTTTTGTATATCATTATCATTATGTTCGGTATTGTTGGTATTGTTGTACCTTTATTTATTCAATGGATTCAAACTAAAAATTTTAAAGAAGAGAAAGAAGATATAAAAAATACATTGGAATCTAATATAACAAATAAACTTAAAGACCAACTTAATGTAAATGTGGAACAGCAGAATAATATTATTCAAAGCAATTTAGAAGAATTTGGGATAAAAATTGAGCAATCAAAAGAATTGTTGAAAACCGAACTTAAAGATATTGTAGAAAAAACACGATTTGATCTCGAAAAACAAATAAATGATGTTTTCGGTGGCGTATTCTTCGTACAGGGCACTATGCTTCTTGCTCGGGAGATTCATAAAGATTCAACTGATAGCTTTCTAGCTGCTGGTATTTATTATTGCCAATGTGATACCGAATCAAATTTGGTTAGAGTAATTGATATTCTGAAAGATCGTTGTTTTCCAAAACTAAACAAAAAATTAATTGAAGATGATCCCAATTTTCAAAAGCAATTTGAAAAGTTAATAAAAGCAATAAATGATATTAATAAAAGCGGACGATATACGGATGATATTAATTTATTAAGAAAACTATTTCGTGAAGCCTTACAAAAATAGGAAAATAGATCAAAATAAATTAAAGCGACGAAAAACATACGTATGGATTAGTAGGTTAACCTAAATAAATATAAAATTTTTTAAAACGGGGGTGTAATTATGGAAAAATTACAATCAGTGCTAGAGCTACTATATTTTGCTTCTGGACCATCCTTAGTTATTCTCGGGATTATAGGCCTTTGGCAATTAAAGATTGCCAAAGACACAGCTCGTCTTAATGCAAGACGCCAGTCTCTCTCTCTTGCTGCAGAAAGATGTGAGTACTATATAGAACACATTATTCCTTTAATTAATATTTTTGATCGAGCTATTAAGGATCATAATATAAATTACTTCGCAAAGGCTGATATAACAATAGAAAATGAAAAAGTTCGTGTTAAAAATAATCTAACGAAGTAAACGTCCGGGGCCAGGTCTTTAATTTGACGTTTCCTCCTGTAATTAGCCTTATTGAGATTTGATGGTGCAAAAAGGGCGGATTTTGTCTAGTTTTTGGTAGCCGATTCCATTCACCTTAAGAAGATCATCCACGGTTTTATACGGTCGGCCGGCGATGATTCGCTCAGCCAATACCGGCCCGATTCCCTTGATGGTTTGAAGCTCCTCCGCGGTCGCGGTGTTAATATCAAGCGATTTGAAAAGAGAGGGAGATTCCTCCACATTTTCCTGAATTTCCTTTAATTCTTGGTCTTCGCGTCTTTGCTGGGAGCGAAAGTCCGCAAGCCGGTTAGGGTCGGTTTCAGCCCAAATACCCGCCCGTTTCAGCATGGCCGCGTTCTCCAGATCCTGAAGCCGCGCAGTTATTTCCAGGCGTTTTGTGCCATCCGCGGATTCCCGACCGATGCCTTTGGCCCGGGCAAGTCCGCTTTTCACCAGAAGCGTTCCAAGATCATATCCTTCAGAAGTGGTGACGAAGCCGTATATCCGGCCCTGGGCCGATCTTCCCGGGGCCGAGGCAAAAGCGGTTTGAACGGTAAAGGGCTTGGAAAGGATTTGAGACGTAAATTTTTTCGCTTCGTTTCCGAAAAAAATGACGCGGGCCGGAGCGGCCAGCCCGAAATAACGGCTTTGTTCCCGGACTCTTTCGGCATCGGCTTTAGCGCTGGTGGTGGTTTCAGGGCAGTCAACGAAATAAAGTCTCAAACGAAATATTTTTCCATTTAACTCTATCCGGAAGCTGTCCCCGTCATTGGACGGGTCATTTATCAGCTTGATATTAGTGAATGTCTGCAGATCGGAAGGGTAGGATAGGGTAGGGAATCCCCAACAGAGCGAGGCGATTAATAGAAATAAGACGAAGCATATATTTTTAAATGAATCAAACATACTCAGTTATATTAATGATATTATACTATTAGTAGGTAATAGAGAAGTTATTTAGGAATTTCAGGCCAGGTCTTTACCCGCCTACGTTGAGGACTCTACTTTGGCGTTTGCTGGTGAGAATTCCTGATTTTGATCCCATAGCAATGACAAGTACTGCCTTGAAAGCGAGATCCTTCGCTGTCGCTCAGGATGACAAGAAATAAAAGGCTCAGGATGACAAGAAATAAAAGACTCAGGATGACAAAAAATAAAACTCAGGATGACAAGAAATAAAAGGCTCAGGATGACAAGATGGAGGCGGGCAGGCGCAATGACGATATTAAAATGAAATAATTTACGAGAACTATTGGCGCTGCTTTGACACCCTCGGCCATGTCCGGTATGATTTTTTTATAGACAAAGGAAATATTTGATTATGTCGAACACATTGATTACCGCCGCAATTCTTTGTGGTTTGGTCGGATTGATCTGCCTCGGCGGTGCGGTTTGGACCCTGAGTAAAAGAAAATTAATCGGCACGGTTTTCTTCGTCCTGCTGGCCATAATCGCCTTTTTAAAGGCGGCCCTCTTTGTTGTCATTATCGTTTCCATCCAGGGTTATCACACCCTGATCAAGGAGGAACTGGCAGCGACGGTGAAAATAGAACCGGAGGGACCGCAGAGGTTCACCGCCCGTTTTGTCCTGCCCGACGGCAGGGAAGAAGTGTTCTCCCTGGCCGGCGACCAGTTTTACGTAGACGCCCACATCCTCAAGTGGAAACCCATCGTGAACATTCTGGGATTGCATACCGTTTACGAACTGGACAGGGTATCGGGCCGCTATATAAATATCGATGACGAAAGAAACAAGCCACGCACGGTTTTCGAGCTGTCCCGGAAAAAGCCTCTGGACCTGTTCGATCTCCGGCGCAGGTTCGCGATCCTGAGTAGACTGGTGGACGCCGAATACGGGTCCGCTAGTTTTGTCGGCTCAACCCAGACTGAAGAACTCAGAGTACTGGTGTCGACAACGGGACTGCTGATCAGAAGGGCCGGGCAGGAAAACAGGTAACCTGGAAAATTCACCTAATGTTCCCCCCTCTCCCTCCCCGCCTTTGGCGGGGCAAGCGGAGGGGAGAGGGAAAGGGTGAGGGTGAATAGAAGATCTCCTATTTATTATTTAATCCCCAAGATTAATAATATCTTCCAGGTTTTCGGACCTGAAAATCAAACCAAATCCGGAGGGACAAAATGATAGAACTTCCTTACGGCAGTAAACCCATGCAGATCAAGGATCCGCCCAATCTCAAGGCGGTGGTTTTGCCAAACGATAAACCGGGGATGGCGGACTTCGAGGGGGAACTCAGGAAGGTCCTGGACAACCCGATCGGACAGAAACCCCTCCGGGAAATGGCCAAGAACGCCAAAAAAGTGGCGGTTATCATCAGCGACCCGGCCCGGAGGTTCCCCAAGACGGAAACCTTCAACGTGGTCCGCGAATACCTGCCCCAGCCGGATTCGGATATCACCATCGTCATCGCCTATGCCAAGCATCCAATCCTGCCGCAGGAAAGATGGGGATTGAGCGACGAGATAATCAAGCGCTATAAAATCATCAACCACACCTGCAACGACCTCGGGGAGATGAAGAAGATCGGCACCACCCCGCACCGTTTGAAGGACTTTTATATCGATTATATCTGGGACGAGATCAAGCGTTCGCTGAAGCACGCCGTTCCGACTTTCTTCAGATTCCTGAAAAACCTTATTACCTTTAATTTCCATGCCGTTCGCAAGATGATCCGGCTCGGGATCATCGGACGGCTGGTTTTCGCCTTCCTGGCTTCCCGGAAGAAAACGGTCCTGATCAACAAGGTGGTCGCGGAGGCCGACCTGGTGATCGCGCTCGGCCAGATCAAGCCTCATTACTTCGCCGGTTACGCCGGGGGAGCCAAGTCCATTCTCCCCGGGGTGGCCCATATCGCCACCATCGGCCCCAACCATTTCATGAAAACCCATCCCAAGGCCAAGCTGGGAATCATCGAGGAAAACGTCGTCCGGCAGGACATGGAGGCGGCCGCCGCCCTGGTGCCCAATTTCTTCATCGTGAACGTGGTGGTCAGCAGCAAGGGAGAGCCGGTCAAGGTGGTGGCGGGGGATTTCATAAAGGCGCACCGGGAAGGGGTGAAGACGGCCAAGGAGATGTTCGAGGTCAAGTTCCCGGCCCGCTCGGCGGAGATCGTGATCGTTTCGGATTCCCTCCCGGTAGCGAATAATATCTACCAATCCACCAAGACCGTCGCCCCGGCGGCCATTATTGTGAAGCCGGGAGGGGTGATCATTGTCGCGACCGAATGCCCGGACGGGGTAGGGGGGGCTTTGGTTATCAACGAAGTCATTTACCAGCTCGGTTTGACCCGCTATCTGCCCGAGAATGTGGATTGCCTGCTGGTTTCGAGTCTCCCGGACAAGGATGTCTGCACGACCTTCTGCCAGCCGGCGCATACGGTTGATGAGGCACTGGATTTCGCTTTTAAGAAGTGCGGGAACAAAGCCGAAGTGGTGGTCCTGCCCAGGGCAACGTTCACCGTCCCCGTCCAGGCATAATCTTTATGGTAGCCGCAGGCTTAAGCCTGCGTCCTGAATTAGTAGTGTTAGATTTAACTTCGCAACCTAAAGGTTGCGGCTACAGTTTTTTGGGAATTGATCATTTAAATGAAATCCATCCTTCCCGATCCCGATCAGAAAGACGCCGCCTTTTCTTCCGCCAGGAAGATCAGCGGGATAGCCGCCAATGTGGGGTTCGACTGGCCCACCCTGGAAGGCATCCTGAAAAAATGCGTGGAGGAGATCGGGGAGCTTGAAGAAGCGGTCAATTCCAAATCCGGGGAGGAAATTTTCAGCGAATTCGGGGATATCCTTTTCGCCTTGAGCAACCTTGGCCGCCATCTCGGCCTGGACCCGGAAGAAGCACTTAACGAATCCACCCGGCGGTTTGTCCAGAGATTCCGGCTGGTTGAGGAAGAGGTCAATAAATCCAGAAGAGAATGGAAGGATTTCACCCTGGAGGAACTGGACGAGATGTGGGAAGCGGCAAAGAGAAAAGCAGTTCAAAGTTCTAAGAACGGAAGCAATGAGCGACGAGCAACGAGCAATGAGAAAGAAAAATCAAAAGATAAAAGTCTTAAATCACCGATCAATAAGACAAAAGCCGTAAAAACCTCCGGTAAAAAAACCAAAATCAAGAAATAAATTTTGCAATAGCCTCCTTCTCTTTATTTTTTTATTGTCTTTTGCTCTATGCTCTCTGCGCTATGCCCTTTGCCCTTTGCCCTTTGCTCTATGCTCTTTGAAAGGTGTACACAGAAATGGTGGATAACTTGTGGATAGCCCTGTGGATGTAGGCGCTGAAGTCCAGTGTTTTCGGCCTCCCGACCAATTTGACTCAATTTAAAGCATATTCAGGTGAGTTCTATAGATTTCAAGCAGTTACGATAAAAAGATGCGACGTTAACCCATTCCTCGTCGGAAGTTTTCGCATTTCGTTTTTGTTTTGGTTTTTCGGTCGCCTGCGGTCGGCTTCCGGCCACTTTTTTATTTCACCTTTCGCCCCTAAAGCGCAAACCATTTTTGGTGCCGGTGTCAGTATCAGTGCCGGTTTTGGTGTCAGAAAAAGGGCGGGGATCCTTCGGCTTCCCTCGATAGAACTCGGGATAAATCGCTCAGGACAGGTTAACCCCGCCCCTACGTATCATCTTCCGTAGGGGAGGGCCTTGTGCCCTCCCATCTCAAGCGGGGATTAACCCCGCTCCTACGCATAAAAAAGGCGGGCATAAAGCCCGCCCCTACATAAAAACGCAGGCTTCCCTCGGTCACAATGCCTCGGGATCTGATCGAAAAGCCTGCGGCTACCAATTTTATAATGTGTTAACTCGGTACTTGAACCCCTGAACCTTGAACCGTGAACTTTGAACTTTGAACCGTTTCTGGCTTGACTATTTATCCCCCTGCGAGACAATAACATTTAGGAGGTTTTCCTTCTCAAATCTCAAAAAATTATTTTCATCCCGATCCCATATTAATTCCTCCCCCTTGAGGGGGGAGGATGAAGGAGAGGGTGATAACAATAATGAAAAATATATGGATAAAAACGCTGTTTGGAATCTGGATCACTTTCCTTGGTATGAATTTATTTGGATGCGGGAAAAACGATCCGATTCAAAATTCCATAAATAAGGTTTTGTCTGCGACCACTCCGGCGAAAAAACAGAGCGCTTATCAGGAATTAATTGCAAAATATAAACCGGAAGATCTAAACAGCCAGCGATTAAATATGGTTGGAAAGATTGGGATAAGTTTAAACGATCCTTCTAATGCAAAAGCCTATTTTTCCGCCATTCAATCCATCGATCCGGAATATGGGGAGGCTCAATATGGAATTATGTTAACTGATATCCAATATTTAATAAGTTCTTATTCTTCCGCTTTGTTGTGCCCGGTTGTTTTCGTTTCAACAGCCAACTATGAATCTCAGACAATAATTGACGGACCAACACCAGATGAAATATTAGAATTAGAATCATTAAAACATTCATTGGATACTATATCCATGAAAGCAGATGAAATCATCGCCAATAGGTATTCATTTTCAACAGATGATGGATCAATCGTCGATATTCCGATTGTCGCCGGATGTGCAGGCGGCAGTTACTACCAAAAGATTTCTTTAAAAGGCAGAGCCGGTACCCTCGAAGCCAGATTGATTAAAATAATGTCTAATCTTGGTATTGCCATGATCGAGACAGCTAATGCCCATGATCTTACTGCTGATTACGGTAAATTATTCCAAATTATTTCCTGTTCTCCTGTTGTTTTTGTACCCGAGGAAACATTAGGGAATTTGCGCAGAATCGGTCGAATTTTTGCGGATAATCCTAAATTCCTGGCGAAGAACATCACTCGATGGGATTCGAATATGACTGATGTCCCGGCCCGATATATCGCGGCGATTGATGCCTTTCGGGAACTGGATACCGATTTGATTAACACTGCCAAATCAACCGCGGCCGAGTGTGATGATGTTATTTGCCTGATCTCCAGCGACGCAGCGATAAATGCGGGTGATCAGCTCCGGATCAACGGGACGATTCATATTGAAGCGAAAATGACGATTAGCCAGGATTATGTTGATAAATTAAGCCCTGATGGAGAAATCCAAATTGATATTTTGCCGCCTGGGGTAGTTACGGGGGAGATAACCACCTCCGGGATAATTTTGGATATCGATTTAGCCAATGAAAATCTCATTGAGCTTTCACAGGTATTTCTTGAACCAATCGGTCGAATTATTCCTTCTCTTGATACGTTCATGTCACAGATCGAGAGTTCCATCAATAACGGAACCGCTTTAGGTACGGTCGACATCAACCCGGTGATCACCGCTTTAGACCCGACACTTCCCGTGTTTCCAAACGGACTTTTCACCCTAGCGATTAAGCCTCTTTTCGATATGCCTTTTCGGGATCTGGTGGGTTACTTTGAATGCGGTAACGATACTTTGCCCGGGAAGGGGAATTATTGCTTTGCGATCGAGACGGAGCAGGTTAATCTGGCCAACCAGTGCGGGACTGATTACTGGTGCGGCAAGTCATATTATGCCCAGGGTGACAACGGGCATTTCAACGGGGTTAAATTGATCAGCACCAAATATCCGGATGGGATATCTATTAATATCAGCCCAGATGGAATCGCTCCCAAAGCTCGCGTTCTTCAGTCTGGTTCGACGACGAAGTATCACCTGATCTCTCCCGATACCCTATTTTATTTTGGTTTTGGAGATGCCACCTTTAACGGGGCTTTGAAGCTTAATCTCTCAAAACTTCCCGCGCCCTTTAACGCAAATGAGCCACCTGGCCTTGCGGGACCGGGCAATTACGAAATGAACAAACTGATCAACTGGATGATCGTGGATTATGCGCAGAGAGTGGAGGATGCGGGTATTTCTAAAGCCTGCCGGTCCTGTTTGGACCTTTTACCGTTGGATATTATCTCACCATTCTTAACTTGTTCTTATATAGAATGATCCAGTAGATTGCTTCGTCGTATTATTCCTCGCAATGACAAAAAAGACGAAAAATTTAAAAGGGCGGGGATGATCCCCGCCCCTACATTAAGACGCAGGGTGAAGCCTGCGGCTACCAAGAAATTTTTTAACTAGAAACTCGAAACCAGAGACTCGGAACTGCCTTTAGGTGTGTATTTCCACGACATCCCCATCCTTGAGCTCGTAATCCCTGGCGATGCGGATGCCGTCCGGGGTGGGTCCTTCCGATTTTTCCCCGCCGGCCTGGCCTTTGCGCCAGAGGCGGGCGAATTTGAATTTCTCCAGCAGGTCTTTATGGATGGTTTCGGAAAAGTCCAAAGCCGTGCTCCCGGATTTCAGGACGGTGGGGGATGAGAAATCAGCCGGTTTGCCCGGGGCCTTGCAGTAGACCCGGATTTTATCCAGAAGCCGGAATATTTTTACCGGCAGGGCGGCCAGGCTGTTTTCGTCCAGGAGGGAAACCGGAATTATGGAAGCGCCCGGGCCGAGCGTCTCGGAAAGTATCTGGCGGCGCACGCCGTCATCGTCGAGGTCGGATTTGTTCCCGACCAGAAAACCCGGGATGGAAACCCAGCCCGGTTCAGGCTGAGCGGGGGAGGCGGGCGCAAACCTGATCTTGCATTGGGCCAGGTATTTAAAGACTTCTTCTGAATCTTCGAGAATCTGATCGGATCCCAGGTCCAGAACGATGACGATCCCATCCGCGTTCCGGAGAAGACTAGAAAGCCAGGTCTGGGTATGCTCGGGCGAGATGGCCGGGGTGTCCACCAGCTGGACCTGGACATCCTCAAACTTCATCATCCCGGGGATCAGGGTCTGGGTGGTGAACGCGTATTCACCGATTTCCGGGGTGGCCTTGGTCAGGTTCGCCAGCAGGGAGGATTTACCGGAATTGGGGGAACCGATGATGAATACCTGGCCGGCGCCTTCCCGTTTAATGGTCGGGACCGTGCCCCGGAAGGCGGTGGCGGATTTCTTCTGGAGGGATTCCTTGAGCTTGGAGAGCTTGGCCTTGAGTTCCTTTTTGAGTGTTTCGCTGGCCTTGTGCTTGGGCATGGCCGAGAGCATTTCCTCGAGCGCGGCGATCTTCTCGGGAACGGTCTTGGCTTCACGGTATTTTTCTTCCGCGGCAAAATAGGCGGGGGTAGCGTTAACTGTCATGGATATATTTTATAGAAATTTTGCAAATCTCCCAATCCCCTATTAAATGGCATAGGGCATAAAGCATAGAGCATAGGGCAAAGAGCATTGTGAACAGGATTGGGAGCACCAGAGCACAAGAGCACCAGCTTCTTTTGAAAAGGGAGCGAAGTTGGAATAATATAAAGCAGAACCATGGATCCAAAACTCGAAAAATACCGGGACTCGTTCATAAAAGAAATGAATAGCAGGCTCGAAGTCCTGAAAGAGCTTGCTCCGAAGCTAAAAGGCGGACCGGCCGACACTAAATTTATCGTCGAGGAGATTTACCGGGCCTGCCATTCCGTCAAGGGGACGGCGGCTTTCATGGGGTGCGGGGAAATTGCCGATCAGGTCCGTCCCCTGGAGAAATATATGTATCAGATCCGGGCCTCGGTGGCGGAAGGAAAAGACATCCGGGATGCTATCGCAGGCGTGGAATTTTCCCCTCATGGGGATGACCGGGGAAAAATTGTCGGCGGTATTCGGGAACTGGCTGATCTGCTGGCCCGCTCAGCCGTCGACCTGGGAAAACTGGTCAAAAAAGTATGAAATGGTTCCAGGTTCACGGTTCACAGTTCAAAGGTTTTCTATTGACCTATGACCCATAACCCCTGACCTATTTTATGGAGGCATGATGAACCCCAAGGTTTTCGTCGTAGACCAACCGGAATATGAAATGGAGGAGATCCGGAAAAAGACCCGCCGGATTTTCGAGGAATCCGGGTTCGACCCCAAAGGTAAATCGGTTTTCGTCAAGCCGAGTTTTGTCTACCCGGCCAGGCCCCCGCTCAACATCGGGGTGGTAACCCAGCCCAAACTGATCGGGGGGGTGGTCCGGGCCCTTTCCGATCTCAAGGCGGGAGAGATCGAGGTGGCCGAGGATACCCTGATTGGACCCTCCCAGATCTTTTTCGGGGTGATGGGGGTGAACGCGGTTCTGAAAGGATATGCCCGGCCGCTTTATCTCTCCGGCGCCCAGCGGGTTTCGGCGGAGGTCAAGGACCCCCTGATCCAGCCCCGTTTTCTCGTCCCGAAGCGCTGGCTGGAGGCGGATCTGTTCGTGTCACTGCCGAAGATCAAGGTGAACATGTTTACCCATGTGACCCTTTCGGTGAAAAACAACCTCGGACTCCTGCGACCCCGGGCCCGTCTTCTCCACCATAACTACGATATCCACAAAAAGATTGCCGACCTGTACAAGGTGCGGAAGCCCGATTTCGTGATCGCCGATTCGATTTACGCCGGGGAAGGGCAGGGGCCGATGAACGCGGACGCAGTTCATTACGGCCTGATGATAGGGGGAGCCAACGGGCTTGCGGTGGATGCGGTTTCCTGCCACCTGATGGGGTTCGATCCCCGGGAAATCGAACATTTGAAATATCTGCACGAAATCGGCTTTGGTCCCCTGGATCTTTCCCAGATTGAAATCCAGGGGAAGGAACTTCTGGACGCCAGGAAGAGATCGTTAAAACGGCCCCTGACTGATTTTTCCGATCTGCCCGATTCGGTCCGGGTTTTTGTGGGGAAGGAACTGGCCTGTGTGGGAGGCTGCGTGGGGATGATCCGCAATTCCGTGGACCAGTGGACGACCAACGGGATTGACGATAAATTGTCCGGCTATAATTTCATCGTTGGAAAGCCGGTTGGAAATCTTCCTTCCGACCTGGACCCGAAGAAAACCTTTATTGTCGGCGATTGCGCGATCGAGCACCGAAAACGGGGTATTTTCATCGCCGGTTGCCCCGTTCCACCCCTGCGCGTCACCATGCTCTTGATCGCGAAAGGTCGGATTCCACCCCTGAAAATGCGGCTCCGGGATTATATAAAGGGAAGTTTGGGGTATTAAAAGGCAGTTTCGAGTTTCCGGTTGCGAGTTTCGAGTTAAAAGAACCAGGAACCCGAGACTAGAAACCAGAAACCAAATAAATCGAGATCCTTCGCTTCCCCCTACGCCAAGGCTTCGGAGGACAGGTCCGCTCAAGATGACAAAATATTTTTAATTTTTCTCTTTCCCCGTATGTCGTCTACCGTCTGCCGTCTACAATAAGGTTATATTCCAGCTTCCGATTGACAGGAAAGCGGGTCAAAGTATATATTTGCGACACTATTTGATTTTTAGGCTTGCTGGCCGGGCGAAAGCTTCGCCAGCCGAAACGGATAAAGGAGGGCAAGATGGGAGTTTTCGAAACCAGGATTACCAAGATATTTGGAATCAAGTATCCAATCATGCAGGGCGGGATGGGCGCCGGCTATGTCAGCACTGCCGAACTGGTCGCGGCCGTGGGGAACGCCGGGGGACTCGGCTTCATGTCGGCAATCCAGTGGGAGCATAATATCAAGGGCCTGGAAGATAACATCAAGAAGGCCAAGGACCTGACTGACAAGCCTTACGGGGTCAATGTCACGCTTTTCGAGGAAATGCCGAAAGAGTTTTTCCATAAGGTCGTTGACCTGATTGCCAAGTACCAGGTCCCGGCGGTCGAGACCTCGGCCCGGAAGCCGGATCCCTGGATGAAGCTGCTCAAGCAGGCCGGCGCCAAGGTCATCCACAAGGTAGCTCGGGTCCGGGATGGAATCACCGCCGAGCGGCTGGGTGCGGACGCGCTCTGCATCATCGGTTCGGAAGAGGGCGGACACCCCGGTGCCGAGCGCAATCCCACGATCGTGGTTGGGCCGCTTCTCGTGGACCTGGTAAAGATCCCGGTTTCCATCGGCGGCGGCTTCTGCGACGGGCGCGGCCTGGTGGCGGCCCTGGCCCTCGGGGGCGAGGCCATTACCATGGGGACGCGGTTTGTCGCTTCCAAGGAATGCACCGTACACGAAAACTACAAGCAGGCGATCGTGAACATGCAGTACAACGAGACCGATTACATCCTGATGTCGATCGGAGACCCGGTCCGGTGCATTCGCGGCCCGATGTCCCAGGCGGTCCTGAAGCTGGAATTCAAGGAGGACAAGACCGAGCTGATCAAGCTCCTGGGCAGGCTCAAGGAGCAGAACGACACCGGCACGATGGCCTCCAATACCGGCAAACTGGAAGATGGCATTGTCCCGGCCGGCGTGGTCGGCGGGCGGATCCACGAGATCAAGACCTGCAAACAGATTGTCGACGACATCATGTCCGAAGCCGACGTGATTCTGGAAAAGCTTTCCAAGAGGAAATACTGGAAGGCCTAATCAATTGACGATTGTTGATTGACGATTGACGAATTGATACAGTTTCGAGTTTCGGGTCTCTAGTTTCGAGTTAAAATCTGAACCAGAGACCGGAGACCAGAGACTAGAGACCAAAGAAACTAAAGAAACTAAAGAAACCAAACAGACCAAACAGACTAGAGAGGAAGAGATAGATGAAGACTCGGATGACGGAACTTTTTGGAATTCAATATCCGATCATGTGCGGGGGCATGTTCACCCTCGCCGTTCCCAAGCTTTGCGCCGCCATCTCCGAGGCCGGGGCGCTGGGGAACCTGACCGCGGCCATGTATCCTACCGCTGACGATCTCCGGAACGCCATCCGCGAGGTTCGCAAACTGACATCGAAGCCTTTCTGCGTGAATGTGACCATGCTGCCGGCCATGCGGATCAGCGACGAACATTATGAAAACTGGTTCCGGGTCGTGGCCGAGGAGGGAGTTGCCGGGATGGAGATCGGCGGCAAGCCCCTGGACAAGCTCGGGAACGGTCAGTGGATCAAGATCCTTCACGACGCCGGGGTAAAACTCATGCATAAAGTGGGCGCGGTCAAGCATGGTAAGCACGCGGAAGAATCGGGCTACGATGCGGTGATCGCCGCCGGGGTCGAGGAAGGCGGGCACCCGCTGAACGAGAATGTGACCAGCATGGTTTTGACCCAGAAAATGGCCGAGACGCTAAACATCCCGGTCATTTCCACCGGGGGCTGCTGCACCGGCCGGGCCCTGGCCGCCTCGCTTTGCCTGGGGGGTGAAGGGATCATGTTCGCCAGCCGTTTCATCTGCACCCCGGAGTGCGATGTGCACGATAACGTCCGGCAGGAGTTGATCCGCCGCCAGGAAAACGAGACGGTTCTGTACGGGAACGCCATCGGCCTCCAGGGGCGGGCCCTCCTGAACGACACTATGCGCGAGGTCCTGAAAATCGAAGCTGAACCGGGCGGAACCATGGAAGAAAAACTGATGAGAGTCCTGCCCTTGATCGCCGGGACCCACGGGCCCACGATCTGGAGGGAAGGCAACCTGAACATCGGCTCCATCAACGTCGGGCAGTCCATCGGATTGATTCACAAGGTTATGCCGGTCCGGGAGCTGATTCAGGAGATTGTCCAGGAAGCGGAGAAACAGGTCGCCAAGGCGGGCCGGGCTATATTGCCCGCTCCGGTAAAGGCGGCGGCGAAGAAGCCTTCTCCGAAAAAAACCCGCGCGGGCGCCGGACGGAAGCGGAAAGCCAAAGCTAAAACCAAGAATAAGCCCAAAGCCAGGAAAGCCAAGACTGCTTCGCGCCGGAAACGGAAATAATCCTAATCTTTGCCTGTCATCCCCGCGAAAGCGGGGATCCAGGAAAAGATAAAGTCATTACATCCAGATAAATTATTATCTGGATTCCTGCTTTCGCAGGAATGACAAAAAACAAAAAGAGGGCGGGTCTTCGGACCCGCCCTTTAATTTTTCCGGTTACTGATTCCAGATAAAAGGAACTCAGGCCGGGAGACCCTTCGACTCCTTCTTGTTCTTGATCACGATCCAGGCGAAGGGAATAAAAAAGTAAATCCCGATAATGATGAAGCTGACTACCCATTTAGTGTCCTTGATGGCGAGCGGAGCGGTGCCTGCCCGGAACTGCTCCGTGGTCCCGAGCCACATGACCCCGGGACGAGGATAGAAGGGCAGGAACCCGGCCAGGGCCAGGCCAATAATCCCCATTACCATGAGCAGGCGGGCCGAGCTTTCTTCGTTAATCCGGACCAGGACATGGCCGGTGATGTAGCCGATCAGCATCATTACCATGTATCCCACCGAGGCAAGCAGTGGCCCCAGCCAAACCTGGTTGGGATGCGCGGAAGTGTCAATCGTGTACATCCAGGACCAGTCCGGCCAGGTGGTAACTAGATAGATTCCCATGGGAACGAATACCAGGAGCTGGAAGAGAAAAGCGCGGCGGAAATAACGATTAAGAATGCTCTTTTCCTGCTTCAGGGCCGGGGCCGCCGAGAGAGCGAAATACAAACCCAAAACGAAACTGATATTAAAATCCATCGGTATTGTTGCAATCACCCCCCTTCAATAAAAGTAAAAAGTGAAAAGTTATAAGTGAAAAGTTGAAAATCCCAACAAATAAATATTATCCGATAAATTGAACCATGGTCAAACAAAAAAATAAAACCAGTAACCAGTCGCCGATAACCGACAAAACAACTTGTTATTTATTTCTGCTGACTGGCAATCGGCGACTTGCTACCTGCTACCGGTTTCTATTCAATCCAGGGCAGAACCGCCCGGCGGAAGAGCCGGACCAGGGATCGGAATTTCTGGCCAGCCGGGTAGCGCTTGATGTTTTCGAGGATCTGCCCCTTGATGTAATCGGTGAGCTCCGGGTACTGGACCCAGGCATCGATGAGGACCGGGCCTTTCATCGCGAGGGCCTTTTCCAGATTCCCGGCGATTTCTTCATCGTTTTCAATCCGGACATATCCGGCCCCGATGGCCCGGGCGTAACTCTCGAAATCCGGTTCGACCAGGTCCACGGCCTGGGTACGGAGCAGGGCCCGTTTCTGCAATTTCTTGATCAGCCCGAGGGCCCCGTCGTTGAAAACGATCACGGGCAGATCCAGCTTCAGGCGGGAGGCGGTCAGCATTTCGATCCCGGTCATCAGGAATCCGCCGTCTCCGATGGTGGCCACGACCCGGCGTCCCGGGCAGGCGAGCCGGGCCCCGATCGCTGCGGGGACAGAGTATCCCATCGATTGATAATCCGTGGGGGTCAGGTAGGTTCTCGGTTCGTAGATCGGGAAATAGGTGAGAACGAAAAACATGTGATGTCCGGAATCGGTGGTGATGATGGCGTCCCGGGGAAGAAGCTGGCGCAGGTGCCGGAGCAGGTGGGCAGGATCAACCCAATCTTTATGGATATCCCGTTTTTCGAGCTTCTGTTCTTCGTCCGCCTTGGCTTTCTGAATCTCTTCCCGGAGTCCGCTTTTCCGCGGGGATTTAATTATTTCTTTTGCCCCGGCGAGGATCCGGTCCAGGGCCGCCTTGGAATCGGAGGCGATGGCGATCTCGGCCTTGAAATTAACGTTCAGGTTTCCGGGATTGGCATCAATGTGGATCAGCTTGCCCGGGATCTTCAGGCCGTACCCCCCGGTTCCCACCTCGGTGAATTTGCAGCCCACGGCGAGGATCAGGTCGCACTCGGAGAAGGTTTTCCGGGAAATCCGGGTCCCGGAACCGCCGAAACCGTAGCCGACCGAGAGGGGATGGTCTTCCGGGATCACGCCCCGCCCGGAGAGGGTGGTGGCTACCGGGGCATCCAGCAGCTCGGCCAGCTCACGGACCTCACGGCCGGCGGGGAAAGCCCCCAGCCCGGCATAAATTCCCACCCTTTTCGCGTCGGTAATGGCCTGGATGGCCCGGGAAATCAACGGCTCGATCGGCGACGTGGAAATTTTTTCCTTCCCATTTATGGGGGGAAGCGAAAAAGAAGTCGCGCGGGCCAGGAGATTGTTGGGGATCTCCACCACCACCGGTCCCGGTTCCCCGGCCTGGGCCAGGGAAAAAGCCCGGTAGAGCTGGGCCCAGATTTCCTCAACCTTTTCGAGACGGAAAACCGCCTTGGCCAGGGGAGAGGCGGCTTTGACCTGATCGATCTCGTGAAGCTGGAAGGAATAGGGAATTTCGTTATTCACCCCGGCGATAATCACGACCATCGGGATGGAATCGAGGTATGCCTCTCCGAGCCCGGAGAAGATGTTGGTCAGGCCCGGCCCGGGGACGACCACCGCCACCCCCACCCCGTCGCCGGCCCGGGAGGTGGCGTCGGCCATGAAAGAAGCACAGAGCTCGTGGGTGACGAGAACGGTCTCGATCCCGGCGCCCCGGAAGGCGTCGAACAATTCCAGGCTCTGGGCCCCCGGAATGCCGAAGATCCTTTTCACGCCCTGTTGCTCAAGGATTTTGACTACGATTTCCGCCCCGGTCAAAGTGGCCTCCTTTTTAATTTACTAATATATTACCGGCAAGGTTAATTACTTTGCAAACGCGTCGGCTGTCCATTGCTTGAATTTTCACTTTGAAAACTAATAAGATGTTTTCATTGATATGACTGAAAACCTTCTCCAGCTGAATCTTCCCTCCGGACGGGTCCGGTGCCTGGTCTGTCAGCGCCGCTGCTCCCTCTCGGAAGGCCAGGCCGGCTATTGCGGGGTCCGGGTGAACCGGAAGGGCCGGATTGAGTCCCTGACCTACGGGGCCGTTTCGAGCATCCTGATTTCCCCCATCGAGAAAAAACCCCTTTATCATTATTACCCCGGGAGCCTCTGGCTTTCCCTGGGAAGCGTGGGCTGCAATTTCCGCTGTCCCGGCTGCCAGAATTTCGAGATCGCCCACGCCGAGCCGGCCCGGGAAAAGAAAGTCACCAAGACCGACTACCTCGCTCCGGAAGAAGCGGTAAAACTGGCCCGGAAGAACCGGTGCCGGGGCATCTCTTTTACCTACAACGAACCGACTCTCTGGTTTGAGTATACGCTGGAGACTTCCCGCCTGGCCCGGGAAGCGGGATTACTGACCAATTACGTCACCAATGGCTTCATGACCGAAGAATCACTGGATGAGATCGGGCCCTACCTCGATTCCTACCGGGTTGATCTCAAGGGTATTTTCCCCGAAACCTACGGGCGGATCGCCCATGTCCCCGATCCCTCCGGAATTTTTCAGGGAGTAATCAGGGCCCGGGAGAAGTGGGGGATGTGGGTGGAGATCATCACCAACCTGATCCCGGGATTTAACGATTCCGAGGAGGAGATCCGCGCGCTCGCCCGCTGGATCCGGCAGGAACTGGAAGCGGGGGTCCCCTGGCATCTCACCCGTTTTTTCCCGTATTTTGAGCTCTCCGGGCTGAATCCGACGCCGGTCGAGCTGATGGAGCGGGCCCGGGATATCGGTTTCGAAGAGGGGCTGGAATATGTTTACCTGGGAAATGTCCTGGAGCATACCGGGATCAATACCTACTGCGCCGGCTGCAAAAACCTCCTGATCGAAAGGGATAAATTTTCCGTCCTGCAGAACCTGCTCGGCCCGGAAGGCCAGTGCCCCTTCTGCGGGGAGAGGATCCCCGGGAGGTTCTGAAAAATTGACGATTGTAGATTGACGATTGACGAATAAAGACAGTTTCGAGTTTCGGGTTTCTGGTTTCGGGTTAACCAGATAGACCAGAAAACCCGACGCTGCCCCCGACACGCAGGCATTCTCAAGTAAATTAACAGCTGAAGATTGGAATCTGGGTTTAGAAATTAAACTCGAGATCGAGGCCGGAATTGAACATCGCTCCGGAGGCGGTGTAATCGCGGGTGACTTTGCGCTCGGCAAACTGGTGATACTGGAAATGAAGACTGACTTCCATCGGGCTTACGGAAATGCCGATGGGATCGAGGAAGCGGAAACCCGTTCCGATCGTGAAGGTGTTCCGACTGCTGTCCAGGTAATTGGTCTTCCCGTCCGGCTGTTCGGGGACCGGGGAGGGGGTAAACTCATATCCGGCGCGAAGGGCAAGCCATTTATAGAGCCGGTATTCCACCCCGAGTTTCGGCACCAGGGTGTCATGGAACCCGGGGCTTTTCGGCTGCTCCATGGGGGGGTAGGTGCTTTGCAGAGCCGCGTTGATCTCCGGTACCGGGCTGTAGGCCTCGATCCGGGGAGCGGGGCTCGGGAAGGCGGACCAGTCCATCCAGGCCAGGTCGAAGCTCGCGGTCAACTGGGAGATCGGGTCATAAGCCACCCCCAGGACGGCTTTCCGGGGGGTGTAGTGAACCAGACAATCAACCGTCAGCTGGACAGGGACCGAATCGGAGACCGTATTGAGGAGGTCCTTGGCCCCGGTAATATTGATGGTCGAGACCAGCTTCAGCCGGAAATTAATGTGTTCCCGGTAACTGAGGCCGAAGCGCAGGTTGGGAAGAGGCCGGTAATAAATTCCGGCGGTGGGAGTCCCTTTGTACATGTTTAGAATATTCATGTTACCCATGGGGATGGGGCTTTGTTTATCGCCCAGGATGGTTTTGGTGTTCACGGCCACATCTACCGTGGTATAGAGATACTGGTTGACCTGGAGACCTCCTCCGATGGACAGACCCTCAGTCAGGCGGACGGCGAGGTCGAAAAGGATCTGCATGTGGGCCGGGCGGTTCTCCTCGATAACGAAAAACGGGTCATCCTGGGGATGCGAGGTGACGTCATAAAGGAGATTGGTATTGGCCAGGAAAAGGGCCATGCCGAATGCGGTCCGGCCTTCGAACATCCCTGAGAAGGGAAGAACCGCCCCGATATTGATTCCGAGAAGCGAGTCGATCGATTTCTTTTGGGAGTTGACCTTCAGGTTGTAGTTGGAAAGCATCGTTCCGAGGCCGACACTCGCGCCCTGGGAAAAGACCAAGGCCCCGGGATTGTAGAAAACCCCGGTGTAATTGGTGGCCAGGGCGGTATAGGCGTTGCCCATCGCGGAGGCCCGCGAGGAAAGCCCGAAGTGGTCGTAGGGACTGGCCAGGGCCCGGGGGGCTAAAGCCGGAGCCAGGAGCAGGGCGAGAAAACAGGCGGTTTTCCCCAGTCGAATGATTCTTTTTTCCATTATAACGTCAAATGAATTGTGGCTCCGCCCCCGTAAATCCCCCCGGACATCTTGTATTCCATCGAGTAGGGGTAATTGCCGAGGTGGGTCCGTTCGTTATAGGCCGCCGGCAGGCCGGCATCCTTCCGGATGGTCTGGCTTCTGATGAAATGATACTGGAAATGAAAATCAACCAGGATTTTCTTCGAGAAGAGCGCGAAGGGGTCCTGGAAGGAGATCCCGGTCCCGAGGGAGAGGATGTGGCGGTCCTGGTCCAGGAAGTTGGATTCGCCGGTCTGGGCGGGCACGGGCGAGGGCACGAAGGAGTACCCTCCGCGGATGGCTACCGCCGGGATCAGCTGGTATTCGGCTCCCAGGTTCGGGGAGAAAGTGTCGTTAAACCCCGGGCTGGGGTTGGCGGGTATGTTCGGTTGCGGGAACAGGCCAGCCAGGGGATCGCCCTCTTTCATCTTGGTGGAAATTTTCAACGTGGGGGCGGGGTTGGGGTAGCCGGACCATTCGTACCAGAAAAGATCGCCGGTTAATTTCAAACGGTCGAGGGGAGAATAGTAGACCCCGAGGTTCACGTGCCGGGGGGTATAGCTCACGTGACTGATAATGTGGGTATTGGCATTCTGCTCTTCGAGAACGACCAGGCCGAGGTTGGTCAGGTTCATGTCCACGGGAATGGAGAAAAGCATGTCGATCTTGTCCCGGAAGTTGATTCCCGCGGCCAGCCGGTCGTTGATCTGGAAGTGGATTCCGCCCATGAAAGCGATCTTGGTGGTGATATCCCAATCCACCGTGAAGGTCGGGGGATAGGCCCCGGACTTGCCCTGGAGAATCGGGACATCCAGGGTCATGGTGGAAGATCCCGACCCGCCCGGGATGATGTAGGCTCCGAAACCGAAGGAAAAGATTTTCATGGGACGATAGGCGACCCCGAGGGAAACCTCCTGGCGGCGGGTCCGGATCTGGTCGATGACAAATTCCGGTTCGTTGAGTTCAGGGGAGCGCGCCTTGATGTAGTACCAGTCACCCAGGAAATAAGTGCCCAGGCCGAAAGCGGCTTTGCCCCGGAGCTTGCCCTTAAGCGGGAGACATAAGCCGAGGGTGTACCCGTACAGGGGATCGATGTTTTTCAGGTCGGAGGCCTGGCCGTTTTTGGTCAGGCCGGAAGTGGAAAGGCCGACATTATAATAGGAAAATCCCAGCCCGACGCTGGCCTTCTCGGCCATTACCATCGCGGCGGGATTATAGTAAACCCCGGTGAAGTCGGTGGCCAGGGCGGTGTAGGCGTTGCCCATCGCGGAGGCCCGGGATCCGTAACCGTAGTAATCCAAAGGGTTGGCAAAAGACTTGTAGGTGAAAGGTGAAAGGTGAAAGGCGAAAAACAACAGCAGCAGGAAAAGAAGAACCTGCCGAGATGAAAATATTTTTATCCGGGTAATCAAATTAAATTTTCCTGAAAACATTTGCAAATCAATCTCATTATATTTTAAAAAATAACAATATCAAGCGAAAAATCACATGTTTTTAATTCGCTGACGGATCTGCTCAGCCTGGGCAATAATGTCCTTGATCACCTCGGCCACCGGCTTGACCGAATGGATCATGCCGATCCCCTGGCTGCAGGAGATGATCCCGAGGTCAATGTCCCCGGTTTCGTACATCTTGCGGGCCTTGTCGCCGGCAGCCATGGAAACTATTTCCGGGAGGCCGGCCTGCTGGGTTTCCAGCTCCGTGACTCTTTTGGCGGCCTCGTTATACCAGGCCCGATGGGGGCTCTGAACGCTCCGCATGATCTGGCGGGTATCGAGCTCCGTGGCCTTCAGCAAGGCTTCCTTCAATTTGGGATGAATCGGGCCTTCCTCGGTCAGGAGCATCCGGGTGCCCATGATTACCCCCTCCGCGCCCAGGGCCAGGACCGCCAGGAACCCCCGCCCGTCGACCACTCCGCCTCCTCCGATTACCGGGACCTTAAGCTCATCCACCGCCCGGGGAACCAGGACCAGGGTGCCGATATCGAGGTTTCCGGTGGCACCGCCGTTCTCGAAGCCGACAACCGTAACGATATCCACCCCGATGCTTTCGGCTTTCTTGGCGTAACGGACCCCCACGCATTTATGAATAACGGTGATCCCGGCTTTTTTCAGGCGGTCGATGTATTCTTCCGGGGCCTTGTGCCCGGAGGTTTCGACGATCTTGATTCCTTCCTCGATCATGACGGTGATGAAATCATCGTTGGGGACGGGGCGGAGGGAGGGGAACAGGTTGAGATTGACGGCGAAGGGCTTGGGGGTCAGGCTTTTTATCCTTTTCACAGCCTTCCGGAATTCCTCTTTTTCCGAGTACATGGCGGAGGCCAGAATGCCCAGGGCGCCGGCGTTGGAAATAGCGGCGACGAAGTCGGGGGTGGCCAGCCACATCATGGTCCCGCCGACAATCGGGTGTTCGATCCCGAGCATCTTGGTGATTTTGGTTTTGAACATTTCCTTCTCCTTTTCCAGGTTGGAATCTGACCGGGTTAATTAAACCGAAAAACGCTTTTAACTTCAAGATAAATACCGGGAAATTATTAAAATGCCGCCGAAGGCGCGGCCATCTTTTCTGTCCGGGTTGGAATTAAGCCGGAATTTGCTAAAATTCCCTGCCAGAAGTGGAGCCCAACGGCTGAAAGCCGTGATAATTCCACCTGAGAGCATTTATCTGCGGATATTGCCAGCGGCTTTCTGCGTCGGTGGGAAAAGGAATACGGAAGATGGAAAACAGAATTCAGAAGGTAGCCATAGTTTTCTTTTCACCCCGGGAAAACACCCGGACAGTGGCCGAGTGGTTCCGGAATATTTTCCAGGAAAAGGGCATAGACGCCCGTACCCGGGATCTTACCGGGCTGAACCGGAACGGGATATCCGAAGCTGAAATCGGGTTCCTGGAACGGATGGACCTTTTGCTGGTCGGCTCGCCGGTTTATTCCTGGCATATCGCCCCTCCGGTCGAGTGGTTTGCCTCCCGGCTTCCCCGGGTTCATCACAAGCTGGCGGTCCCCTTTGTCACCTATGGAGGGGTAAACAGCGGTGTGGCCCTGGCCGAACTGGCCCGGTCCCTGAATAAGCGCGGATACCTGATCGCGGGGGCGGGGAAATTCCTGGGGAAGCACTCGCTGATGTTTGGAGGAAAAAGGCCTCTGGGCCGAAATCACCCGGATGACGAGGAAAAGGAATTTGCGAAAAAACTGGTCAACAAGGTAATCTCCGATTCGCGGGGGGAGAAAGATTCTCCCAACCAAATCGCCTGGCAAGCCCTGAATAATAAACACGCGCTGGTCCGGATGCTTTCCGGAAGGGTAAACATGAAGTCCATGGGACCCATGATGCCCAAAATCAGCGTTCATCCTGAAAAATGTACCAAATGCCGGGTTTGTATCGAAGCTTGTCCGGTCAAGGTGATTTCGATAAACGCGGAGCCCAAGATATTGAAAGGGTGCGTCTACTGCTATAACTGCGTCCGGCTCTGCCCGGAAAAGGTTTTCACCGCTTCGATGATTGGCTTGGAAATGGCTCTCAGGGGCATGGCGGTAATGAACCGGGAAAGGCCAAAGTCTCAGATCTGGTAATAAGGTAAAACTTTAAATATAATTTAATAATATATTGTAATATATAGCATTATTAGAAAAGCATATTGTCAATTGAGCGTTGCAGCCTTCTTCTGGTAGCCGCAGGTTTCAGACTGCTTTTCTGCAAAACAAATCCGAAAAATATCAACTCGCAACCTAAAGGTTGCCGCGACAATTTGGCGTATTTTGGAAAAATAAGGCGGGTATTAAATATTATCTAATGGTGTAGCTGACCAAAAACCTGAAGTTGATCCCATCCGCCCGGATCCGGTTCTGCACGAAGTCACCTCCACCCGGGAAGGAATAATCCACGTCGAACAGATTGTAGAACCCGAGCGAGGCTTGGAGATCCTTGGGCAGGTCCCGTAAGACAAGGTTGAGGTTGGTAAGCAGGTAAGCCCCGGTAGTTAGAGGATTTCCGCTCTCGTCTTCTGTCCCCTGGATATCCCGTTCACCCGAGAACTGGAAGTGAGGAGAGAGGAAAAAGTGCTTCCGGGTGTAGGGAAAGGGGAAACTTAAGCCCACATTGCCGAAAACGGCGGGGGAATTGCTAAGGTTGAGGGTTTCACCTCCCGAAGTTTCCTCGGTTTTCTGTAAAGTGGTATTCAGGAATCCCTCGATTCCGTTCGGCCACTTGGCCCGGAGGGAGAGGTCAATCCCATAGGACCGGATACTCCCGTAATTTTGGAACTGGAGAAATATCGCCTCATTTGGTGCCGCATTCGACATCGACCAGTCAATCACTTCCTGCTCCGGAGGAGTCCCGACAATCTGTGATGGATCATAGATTTCGACCTGATTGATCAGATTGTCGATATCGGTGAGATAGGCGGAGGCGCTCAGGAACAGGTTCTGTTTGATGGATTGTTCAAAGACCAACTCGTAAGTGTAGAGTTTCTCCGGTTCGAGGACGTCATTGGGGAGATAATAGTAAATGTCGGTATAATTGTATTCATATTGGCTGGGAGCGCGGAAGGCCTGCCCGTAAAGGAGTTTGATCGTTCCGGAGGAGTAAGGGGTGTAGATCACCCCGGCCCGGGGGTTGAGTTCCCCTCCGAATCCCGGGAAATGATCGTAGCGCAGGCCGACATTAATGCTGAGCTTTTTCCAGGGTTCGATCTTTGCGTGCAGGAAGACGGCGCCGGTGCCGTTGGTTTTATCCCAGTCCGGATCCGAATCGGTATCAACTTCGCCGTCATCGGTCTCATAACGGAGCCAGAAGTCCTGCCAGTGATATTGGTATTCACCCCCTCCGAGAAGCTTGAAGAAACGGGATTGTTTCCAGTTGAGTTTTACCTCGGCTCCGGTATACCAGTCGTCCCAGCCTTCGAGGGAGAGGGGGTACTCGTCTCCCTTATAATAATAAGATCCGTTGTAGTGGACGAAGTCCGCATAGACCCGGGAGGACAGGGAAAGGTCGGGAGTCAGTTGGGGGTCCCAACGGGCTTCGGCAAATCCGCTTCCATCCCGCAGGAAATTCCGGTCGTCGCCCAGGGTGGTGAAATAGGCCCCCTGGGGAAGATCCTTTCTCCGGTCTTTGGCTTGGAATTTAAAGCTCAAATCCTGGTATGAAAGCTTGGTGTAAGCTACCCAGTTGCGGAGGGAATCTGTATTGCTGGTCCGGCCGTCGCTATCAGGAGGATTGTCGTATTCCTGGTAATAAAGCTCCCGGCCATAGCTGTCCAGGAACTGGCCGCTGGCCATGATATCGATTTTATTGGCGAATTTTTTCCCGAAGGCGCCGCCGGCCATCCAGGTTCCGTAGCTGGCGCCCCCAGCCTTGACCAGGCCGCCGTCTAGTTCCTTGCCGCTCTTAGTGATGATGTTGATCACCGCAAAGAGCGCGTTGGACCCATAGAGGGAAGAGCCGGGGCCGCGGACGATTTCGATCCTGTCCACTCCGTCGAGGCCGACCCCGAAATCCTCCTCGACAAAGGAAGAACCATCGAAGTCGGAATTGATGCTGTGTCCATCCACCAGGATCAGGATGCGATTGTTCCAGCTGCCCTGCCGGCAGAAGCCCCGGACGCCCGCGATCCGGTAGTCGCGGGGGTAATAAGAGTAGAACCCCGGCAGACTGGCCAGGAAATCGATCAGGTTGGGATAGCCATAGCGCTGGATTTCCTCGCCGGTGATCACATCAATGGCGGCAGGGGTCTGCCGGATGGTCTGAACCTGTTTTTCCGCGGTCTGCACCAGTTCCTCGGAGAAGGGATTGGTCAGCGACCAGCGGGCGGTCTCTTCTTTCTCCAGGTAAGGAGCGAGATCTTCCCGGAGCATGGTATCCTCGTCTGCAGTCTGGGCCCGGACGAGACCGGCGGGGACGAGTGAAAACGGTAACGCGGTCAAGAGCAGGAATAAACAGGCTTTTTGGGATTTCACTGGTAGTCCACTTTGTCTGCGAGCGGGGAAGGGATGATTAAACCATACTGGTTCATCAGGGTCCGATTGACGATCACGCGGAAGGGCGGGTCGGAAGGGGCTTTGAGAGACTCGCCGGCGGCAAAATTATCCATGATCTCACCCAGCTCCCTTCCGAGTTTGGCATAGTCCGGGCTGAAGGCCATGATCGCCCCCATCTTCACCAGGGCCTGGGAAAAAGCCACGAAGGGAATGTTCTTGTCCACCAGTTTTTCCCGGAGGTACATGACCGTGTCTTTCTGGCCCCAGAGAGGGTCGGGGAGGATCAGGAAAAGATCGATCTGATCTATAATAGTGCCCAGGATATCGGAAAACCTGGAAACTTCGGGAGTTCTCCGGATCACAATGACGATTCCCAGTTCCTGTCCCTTGCGGATCAGTTCCCGCTCGTCGACCAGCTGGTTGTCCTCGCTTAAAATGATGCCGACCCGCTGGGTTTTCGGGAGCATTTTCTGGATGAGTTTCAGCTGACTTTCAAAGGTAAGGTCTAGATAGATCCCGGAGGTCTTCCGGTCCACCATCGACTGGCCTCGGGCCCGGGGAATCATGGCGAAAAACATGGAGGACTGGGGGAAGGTC
Source organism: bacterium (assembly GCA_028713675.1). Taxonomy (GTDB): domain Bacteria; phylum Desulfobacterota; class JAPLJL01; order JAPLJL01; family JAPLJL01; genus JAPLJL01. The sequence goes on along the minus strand of JAQTNV010000021.1, from coordinate 692 downwards.
GAGCGGATCGCCGCGGCGGACTGGGTCCCGATCGCGATGAAAAGATCGGGGGGAGTGCCCAACATGGCCGCCACCTGGTTGATTTTCTCGGGGTCCCCGGACAGGCTGAAGACCTGGGGCTGTTTTTTTACCGCCGACATGATGCTGTTGACGGTTTCGTTGTAGGGCCCCAGATCCTGGGATTTAAGAATTACGAATTGACTGGCGAAAAGAACGGCAGGGCTGAAAATGATGAAAGCACTGATCCATGCACAGGTAAAAAGCCTGAGTTCGAGAAAATTTTTCCTCTTAGACATCGTAGCCACCACTATCTTTAAGTTTTGGCCTAAAAATAGTTACTGTCAAGTCCGAATTCGAGGTGAAACTGTCGGTAAGATAGAGAAGAATTGACGATTGGCGAATGAAAAAGGATGGGGTTCAAGGGACCAAGGGTTCTAGGGTTCAAATGATATGGTCGAAAACACGAGCAAGAAGCAATAAACGTTATTTCCGTCCCCCATCAGAGTGCGGGATAAACTCCAGCGGGAATCCAGTATTCGAGGGGTTATATAATCTACAATCGTAAATCGTCAATCCTTTGACAAGCTCAGGACAAGTCGTGAATTTATCTCAGGGGGAGATCCGGAAGAGGATCAGACTGATCAGGATCGAGCCGGAGAGGGCGATCAGAACCAGGGGAATGAGGTAGCGGT
>JAQTNV010000020.1 GCA_028713675.1 bacterium | reverse complement strand
CGGATCAAGGATTCCGCCCTGATCGCGGCGGCCACCCTCTCCCAGCGCTACATTTCCGACCGGTTTCTGCCGGACAAGGCCATCGACCTGATCGATGAAGCCGCCTCGCGGCTCCGGATCGAGATCGACAGCGTGCCGGTGGAGATCGACGAGGTGCAGAGAAAGATCGTCCAGCTGGAGATCGAGCGGGAGGCGCTCCGGAAGGAGACCGGGGAGGATACCGTCCGCAACCGGGAGAAAGTGGAACAGGAGATCGCCCGGCTTTCCGCCGAGAGGGACAAGCTCCGGGAACACTGGAAGCAGGAAAAGGAGCTGATCGGCCGGATCCGGAAAATCAAGGAGGAGATCGAGTCCGTCCGGACCGAGGAGCAGAAGGCCGAGCGGGAGGGCGAATTGGGCCGGGTGGCGGAACTCCGCTACGGGAAACAACTGGCCCTCAAGCGCGAGATGGAGGAAGCCCAGAAAAAGCTCGGCGAGTTCCAGGCCGGCCAGAAAATGCTGAAGGAAGAAGTTGACGAAGACGATATCGCCGAGATCGTGGCCAAATGGACCGGGATCCCGGTTTCCCGGCTGGTCGAGGGGGAGCGGGAGAAACTCCTGCATATGGAGGACCGGCTCCGCCGGCGGGTGGTGGGGCAGGACCAGGCCCTGAACCTGGTTTCCCAGGCCGTGCGCCGGGCCCGGGCCGGACTTAAAGACCCCCACCGGCCGATCGGCTCGTTCATTTTCATGGGGCCGACCGGGGTGGGAAAAACCGAGACCGCCAAGGCCCTGGCCGAGTTTCTCTTTGACACCGAAGAGGCCATGATCCGGGTGGACATGTCCGAATTCATGGAAAAACACTCGGTCGCCCGCCTGATCGGGGCTCCCCCGGGCTATGTCGGCTACGAGGAAGGGGGCTACCTGACCGAGGCGGTGCGCCGGAAGCCCTACTCGGTGATCCTGATGGACGAGATCGAAAAGGCCCACCAGGAGGTTTTCAACGTCCTCCTCCAGATCCTCGACGACGGCCGGCTCACGGACGGGAAGGGCCGGACAGTCGATTTCCGCAACACCGTGGTGATCATGACCTCCAACATCGGGTCACAATACATTACCGAGCTCGGAAGTGATTATGAAAAGATGCGCCAGCGGGTCCTGGAGGCCCTCCGGGAACATTTCCGGCCGGAGTTTCTGAACCGGATCGACGAAATCATCATTTTCCGGAACCTGGCGCGGGAGGACCTGAAGGCGATTGTGGATATCCAGGCCCAGCTGCTCCAGCGCCGCCTGAAGGACAAGGGCCTCGAGATCGAACTGGCCCCGGAGGTCAAGGAATACCTGTCCGAGCGGGGCTTTGACCCGATTTACGGGGCCCGCCCCCTCAAACGGGTGATCGAGAAAAGCGTTTACGATGCCCTGGCCGAAAAGATTCTCGAAGGGGATTTCACCGAAGGGGACGTGATCACCATCGGTCTGGATCGCCGGAAGGGGGAACTGACCTTTACCCGGAAGCGAAAATAGGGGAGAGTCACTTTCCTTCTCGATACCATCGTTCGAAAGTTCAAGCCTGGTTTATATATTTTCGGTGTAAGGTTACGGTTGATTTTTTCCCTGATTCCCGCGGCTTGTCCCGACTATGTTTGAAGGAAAACCGGAATCCGATAAAATACCAAAGAGAGTGAAATGAGGGAGGAAACGGGATGAAACCTGGGAAAAATGAAGCCGAAACCCTTCTGGACCGGGTCGATTTTTTCCGGCGGATGGAGCCGGACCTGAAGAAACACCTGCTCAAGGTGGTGCAGGTGCGCCGGTTTGAGCGGGAGGGGGTCATCCTCACCCAGGAGGAGGCCGGGACCTCGCTGTATTTCATTGTCGCCGGCGGGGTCAAGGTCATTCTCTACGGGGAGGACGGGAAGGAAATCACCCTTTCCACGCTGGGGGCGGGAGATTTTTTCGGGGAGATGGCCATGATTGACGGGGAACCCCGTTCCGCCTCGGTGGTGGCGCTGGATGATACCATTCTTCTGATCATCACCCGGCAGGACTTCCTCAGCCTGATCCGCCGCTATCCGCGGATGGCCCTGGAGTTTCTCTCCGAGATGAGCCGGAGACTCCGGAAGGCCGACGAGATGATCGGCAGCCTCGCCCTTCTGGACGTCGCCGGACGGGTAGCGCGTTTTCTCCTCGAACTGGCCAAGGAGGAAGGGATCCAGGAAGCGGAGGGGATGGTGGTTTCCAATCGTCCCACCCATCAGGAGATTGCCAGCCGGATCGGCACCACCCGGGAAACGGTAACCCGGGTACTGGGGGAGCTGGTCCGCCGCGGATACATTACCATCAAGGGCAAAAAGGTGATCATTCATGAGTCCCTGCCCCCGCCCGCCCGGCTTTCCCTGCACTAGCGCAGTCCTGGAATAATATCGATCATTAAAATATTTTTCCCCTCCCTTGAGGGGAGGGTGGCGAGCAGATATTATTCACCCTCTCCTCCGTCCTCCCCCCTCAAGGGCGAGGAAATGAGGCAAAGCAATCATGTCCGGAAAAATTATCCGCATCCAGGCCCCGGCCAAGCTCAACCTGGGGCTCCGAATTTCAGGGAGAAGGCCCGACGGTTATCACGAAATCCGTTCGCTCATGATCAGGATTTCCCTCTTCGATGATATCCGCCTGCGGGAAGCGCCGGCCGGGATCAGCGTGGACTGCGACCATCAGGAGGTCCCGGGAGGCGAAGGGAATATTGCCTTCCGGGCGGCCCGGGTTTTCGGGGAGGAATTCGTCTCGTTCCGGGGCGTGAAGATCGAAATCAAGAAAGGTATCCCGGTCGCGGCCGGTCTCGGCGGGGGCTCGAGCGACGCGGCCGCGGTTCTGGTAGGTTTGAAGCGGATGTTTGCTTCCCGGCTCCCGGTCCGGGATCTCCGCCGGGTCTCGGCGCGGATCGGGGCCGATGTCCCGTTCTTTCTTTTCCCCGGGGCGGCCCGGGTGGCCGGGGTGGGCGAAAGGCTTTCTTTCTACCGGGGCGGGCTTCCCCCCGCTTTCGTCCTGGTCAACCCGGGAGTGAAAGTCAGCTCCCAGTGGGCCTATTCCGAATGGGACCGGGATTTCTGGGACAAATCCGAAAAAAACGGGTCAGGATTGGAATTGACCGAAGATGATCCGGGCAATAATATTGAACTGGGTTACCGGTTGAGACCCCGGGGCGTAAAGGTCTGGTCCAGCGGGAGCATCAACTGGGAGGATATTCTCCGGAACGACCTGGAACCGGAAGTGCGGAAAACCTATCCGGTGGTCAGGGAGGTGAAGGAGAAGCTGCTCGCGTCCGGGGCCCGGGGAGTGGGAATGAGCGGGAGCGGCCCCACGTTTTATGGGGTCTTCGCGAACCCGGCGGACGCTTCCCGCGCCGCACGCGAATTGGGAAAAGATACGGGATGGTTTGTGACGGCGGTCAAACCGATCAAATAGTTTTTAAACTCGAAACTCGGAACTCGCAACTCGAAACCGGTTTTTTTTGGGGCGTCGCCAAGCTGGCAAGGCACGGGAATTTGGATCCCGCATTCGGAGGTTCGAATCCTCCCGCCCCAGCGTTATAAAAAGTTGGGAGTAAGCAGTAGGCACTATGCAGTAAGCAGCCCAGACTTTAAAAACAGGTATTGATAACGGGCAGATGGATAAGAAAAGCGAAAAATTACAAATTGATTATAAAAGGCGATCAAGATTTCACCTGTATCTGATGATCCCCGTTTTCCTCGCGGGACTATTGATCGGATACGTCATAAAGAGCGAATGGAACCCGGGTCAGGATAATTCCGGCGGTAAAATGGAACTGCACCAGGGCGGTTATAAATATGTAAACCCGCTGCTGGAATGCGAGATCGCGGAAGGCAGGATCAACAAGTTGATCAGTTCCTTCCGGTCTGAGCTTTCCGACCTGGTAACCCGGGAGAAAGCCAGCGGAATGGTGACGAAAGTGTCGCTCTATTTCCGGGACTTGAATAACGGGCCCTGGTATGGAATCAATGAGGACGAAACATTTCTTCCCGCCAGCCTTTTGAAAGTCCCGCTCGTGATGGCCTATTTTAAAGCCGCGGAATCGGATCCCGGGTTACTGAATAAAAAGGTCAAGTATTCGGAGAAAGACAGGTTCGAGGAATTGAAAATCCTGGCCTATCCCCCGTCCCGGTCGCTGGAATTGGGGAGGGAATATACAATCAACGAACTGATTGAAGCGGCGATTGTTTATTCCGATAACCAGAGCCTTCCCCTGCTCTATAAGAATCTCCCGGAGGGTTATCTGGAAAAATTATGCACGGCCGTCGGTGTTGATCCCGATATCATGAAAAAGCCCGGCGGGAGCATCTCGGTGAAGTCCTATTCCTCTTTCTTCAGGATTCTTTTCAATGCTTCATATCTGACCAAGGAATATTCCGAGAAAGTTCTCAAACTGCTGGATGTGGTTGACTTCCAGGGAGGATTGAGGGCAGGGGTCCCGGCCGGGATCACCGTGGCCCAGAAGTTCGGGGAGGGCGGGTATCTGAGCGAGGAAAGGCAGCTTCACGATTGCGGAATCATATATTATCCCCATGGCCCCTACCTTCTTTGTGTCATGACCAGCGGCCGGGAAATCTCGAACCTTAATCATGTGATCCGGGATATATCCAAATTTGTTTACGAACGGGTTTCACGATCCGGACAGGGTAAATAGATAGAAACGACCGGACGGACCGGATCGGGGCTTGAAAGCTTGGGCCCGTTGGATTATATAGACTAGTTGTTGCCAAGCGGAGCGGGGATGATTTTCCCGTCCCGTTCAGGGATCGGATTCAGGGTTGCCAATCAAGGAGGAATAAAGCCTTGCAGGAGATGAAGGTTTTTGCCGGGACTTCCAATGTCCCCCTGGCGCAGAAGATCGCGGAATACCTGGAAATCAAACTGAGCCAGGCGGAGATCCGGACTTTCAGCGACGGTGAAATCTTTGTGGAGATCGGGGAAAACACCCGCGGGGCCGAGGTTTTTGTGATCCAGTCCACCTCCAATCCCGCCAACGACCGCCTGATGGAGCTCCTGATCATGATCGACGCCCTGAAAAGGGCCTCCGCCAAGTCCATTACCGCGGTGATGCCTTATTTCGGTTATGCCCGGCAGGACCGGAAGGTCCAGCCCCGGACCCCGATCACGGCCAAGCTGGTGGCCGACCTGCTTTCCGCGGCGGGGGCCGACCGGGTGATCACCGTCGACCTGCACGCCGGGCAGATCCAGGGGTTTTTCAACATGCCGGTGGACAACCTTTTTGCCACCAAAGTGATCCTGGATTATCTCCGCCAGAACTTCAAACAGGACCTCGTGATCGTGGCTCCCGACGCCGGCGGGGTAGAAAGGGCCCGGGCCTTCGCCAAGCGCCTGAACTGCGGGCTCTGCATCATCGACAAGCGCCGCGACGCCCCCAACGTGGCCAAAGCGGTCAATATCATCGGCGAAGTGACGGGCCTGACCGCGATCATCGTGGACGACATGGTGGATACCGCCGGCACCCTGACGGAATCGGCCGAAGCCATCATGCGCAACGGGGCCAAGGAAGTCTACGCGGCCTGCTCCCACCCGGTGCTTTCCGGGCCGGCACTGAACCGGGTCAACGCCTCGGTCATCCGGGAACTGGTAGTCACGGATACAATCGATTTGAAGGATAAGCCCAAACAATGTCCGAAGTTAAGAACGATTTCCATCGCCGGCCTTTTAGGTGAAGCGATCCGCCGGGTTTACCAGGGCATGTCGGTCAGTTCGCTTTTCGTGTAAATTGAGGCGAGGAGCTCAAAAGGAGGAGTAAAATGATTCGCAGCAGTCTTGCCGCAAAGCTCAGACAGGGAAAAGGAAAACAATTCGCGCGCCGGGTGCGACATCAGGGAATGATCCCGGCGGTGCTCTATGGGCCGGGGAAGGAATCCCGGAATCTCGAAGTCAATCCCACGGACCTGACCCGGGCGATCAGCACCAAGGCGGGCGAGAACACCCTGATCGATCTGACCGTCGAAGGGGAAGCGGCCCGGATCGTCCTGGTCCGGGAGATTCAGGTCGACCCGATTTCCCGGGAATATCTCCATGCCGATCTTTATGAAGTCCCCATGGATAAAAAGGTCAGGGTGCCGGTTCCGATCGTGATCCGGGGCGAAGCCGCCGGGGTGAAAGAGGGCGGGGTCCTGGAACAGATCATCCGGGAAATCGAGGTTTCCTGCCTGCCCACCGAGATCCCGGAACAGCTCGAGATCGACGTCAGCGCCCTGAAAATCGGGGAGGCGGCGCACGCCAAGAATATCCCCCTGCTTCCCGGGGTGGAGATTATGATTGACGCGGACCAGACCGTGGCCACGGTAGTGGCTCCGCGGAAGGAAGAGGAGCTGGCTCCGGCGGTGCCCGCGGCTGAGGCGGCTGCCGAGGAACCCGAGCGGATTGGGGAGAAGAAGCCTGAAGGCGAAGAAGGGGAAGAGGGAGAAAAAGCGGAAGCCGGCAAGGAGAAAGGCTCCAAGGAGAAGGCCCCCAAGGAGAAGGCTTCCAAGGAAAAGGGAGATGCTCCCAAGGAAAAAGAAAAGAAGGGTAAGGGAGGGGACAAAAAATAACCGGTTTAATCGCGGAGATTTTGAATTAATCGTATCCGTTTGTTACGTCGCCTCCATTATTTCTCAAAACCATCCTGTCCCTGGAGTGGGGAGGATGGTAATGGGGGTGAAACTGAAGAAATATTTTACCCCCTCCCCTTCATTATTTTCCGCCCGGGGAGGGGGTAATACTTTTAAGCACACTAATCCTGTGATTCAGCAGGGTGGGTCGGCATTCATTAAACAGGTTTGAGAATTTTCTTTCGGTTTAACCGCCACCTTTTCAAGCAGTTATGAATCTCGCGGCGAAAAAAAGTTCCTGGGATTATTTACTGGCCGGATTGGGCAATCCCGGGAAAACTTATCAGAAAACCCGGCACAATCTCGGATTTCTGGTGGCCGATTCCCTGGCTCCGGAGAAATTCGGGCGGAAGAAGTTTTCCAGCTTCTGGCTCGCGGCCGAGCTCGCGGGGAAAAAAAACGTTCTGATCGAGCCCCAGACCTTTATGAACCGGTCCGGCGAAGCGGTGGCCCGCTGGCTCCAATTCCTGAAATTACCGGCCTCGAACCTGATCGTAATCCATGATGACCTGGACCTGCCCCTGGGGAAAATCCGGATCAAGAACCGGGGCGGGGCCGGAGGGCACCGCGGGGTGGAGTCGGTGATCACCGCGCTCGGAACCCAGGATTTTATCCGGGTGAGGATGGGCATCGGGAGACCGGCGGCGGAAAGGGAAGAGGCAGATTACGTTCTTTCCGAGTTTACCCGGGCGGAAAAGCGTGAGGTTTCCCTGATGGTGGAAACAGCCCGGGACGCGGTCCTGACCATCCTGGAATCCGGGATCGACAAAGCCCAGCTGAAATTTCACTCGCTTTAGATAGCAGTTTTCTGTGCATATTGTTGGTAGCCGCAGCCTTTAGGCTGCGTTGTTTTTTTGACATTTTGATTTTGAGCTTTGAACTTATTGCTTGCTCGTCTACTATCTCTACCTCATTTTTTGCGATAATCTATTTGCCATACGCGGTTAGCTATTCGCCAAAAGCAAATTATATGGGTTTTTCCTGCGGCATCGTCGGCCTTCCCAACGTGGGCAAATCCACGATCTTCAACGCCCTGACCGCTTCCCGCGTCCCGGCGGAAAATTATCCCTTCTGCACGATTGACCCCAACCGGGGGGCGGTGCCGGTGCCTGATCCGCGCCTTCGGCACCTGGCCGAGGTAATCCGTCCGGCCAAGATCACGCCCACCCTGCTGGAATTCATCGATATCGCCGGGCTGGTGCGCGACGCCCACAAGGGAGAGGGGCTGGGGAACCAGTTTCTCGAGCACATCCGCCGGTTGGACGCGGTGGCCCACGTGGTCCGGAAATTCATTGAGCCGGACGTGGCCCACCAGGGCCGGGCCGCGGAACCCGATCCGCGCCCCGACCGGGAGATTGTCGAAACCGAACTGCTTCTGGCCGACCTCGCGGTGGTGGAGAAGAAGATCGAAAAGGTCTCCAAGGATGCCAAAAGCGGCAACAAGGAAAAAATCAAGGAGAAGAACCTGCTGGAATCGCTGCGGGACCTTCTGGCCAAAGGCCAGCCGGCCGGCCGGTTTCCCCGCCCGGATTTCACCGAGGAGGAGAGGGGACAGTACCGGGATTTGAACCTGATCACGGGAAAACCAGGGATGTATATCCTGAACCTGGGGGAGGAAGACCTGGGAAAAGAGGCGCTGGCGGTCGAAATGGTGAAACCGGCCTTCCCGGACGGCGCCGAAGTGGTCCCGGTTTTCGGAAAGATCGAGTCCGAAGTCAGCCAGCTCGACGAGTCGGAAAGGGGGGATTTTTTAAAGGAGATGGGGATCAGGGAGTCGGGCCTGGAACGGATGATCCGGACCGGTTACCGGATCCTCAACCTGGTGACTTTCTACACCACCGTGGGTCCCGAGCTCCGGGCCTGGACGGTGCCCCGGGGTACCAAGGCCCCCCAGGCGGCGGGAAGGATCCATACCGATATCGAGCGGGGGTTTATCCGGGCCGAGGTAGTGACCTACGCGGATTTTGATCGGCACGGTTCTCTCCACGCGGTCCGGGACGCGGGGAAATTCCGGGTCGAGGGCCGGGACTATGAAATCGCCGACGGGGATATCGTCTACTTCCGATTCAACGTCTAAGCTGAGCTGTGATCGCAAAGCGCAAAGAGCTAGACACCAGGAGCATGGAGCATGTATTTTTTGGTTCTAAATAAGTCCGGGGGGTTGGTCCTCGCGACACAAACTCCTTTCTGCCCAGATACCGAAAAACTTGATGTCTCCTGATGATTGGATCCAACAAAGGCGAGGCCCTGCCGGGCCCCGCCGCCCAGGATTACGTGATCACGCACATTAGTTTGGGGAGCGAGACCAACTCCCCAAAAAAAGAAAATGGCCAACGAAAAGTGATTGGACAGTGGCAAAGAGGAAGATACAAATTTAGAGCAAATATCTACGATCTGATCCCGGGATATTGCGGCCGGAAGAGACCTTAAGCCAATAACCCGGGTTAAGTTTCTTCCGTCAGACAAATCAACTTTTTATTATTGAAGAACAAAGCGTTATAATATAGCAACCGTATTCAAAGATATGATTTGTTAAAAGGGGGCTAATTATGGCGCAATTCAAAGCCATTACCGCAAACGTTGAGGTTTGCGGGGCCGCGGTTCTCTCGGTGGTCGAGGGAATGGAAGAATTCCGGTCCGTCGCGCTGGAAATCCTGGCCAAGCATCGGATCCATAATCCCACCAAGCAAAGCTGGCATAAGCAACAGGACTGGCTGGATGCTTTCCGGTTAATTGCGGAAAAGATCGGCCCGTCTACGCTGAAAGCGATCGGAAGCAAGATTCCGCAGACCGCTCTCTGGCCGCCGGGCATAAAAACGATCGAGGAAGCGTTGGCCTCAATCGACGTGGCGTACCACCTGAACCATCGGGGCGGCGAAATCGGGCATTACCGCTTCGAGAAAACCAGGGAAAGATCAGGCCGGATGCTTTGTGACAACCCTTACCCTTGCGCCTTCGACGCCGGGATAATCAAGTCCACCGGCGTTCGATTCTCGCCGAATGATGTCATCGTGATCGTAAGACATGATGATAAAAAACCCTGCCGGCAAAAGGGCGCGGACAGCTGTACCTATCTGATCTCGTGGTGAAGGGGTCGGGAAAAAATATATAAAAACCGATTCTGTCTGTTCGGTGCCTGGTCGCGCCCTTCCGGGGGTGATTCTTCTCATCCTTCAATCGGGGTCGAAGAAAAATCTTCAGTGTTGATCTATGTGCCTCAATATGGCATATTAATACATATAAAATATGCATATAAAGAGGAGGAAAGCCGATGCGAACCACGCTCAATATTGACGATGAATTGATGATCCAGGCGGCCAAGCTGACCGGCGTGAAGGAGAAGACTTTCCTGGTCCGGCTCGGCCTGGAGGCCCTGATCGCCCGGGAAAACGGCAGGCGATTAGCCAAACTGGGAGGGACGGAGAAAAAATTGACCCTGGCCCCCCGCCGGCGAACCGAAGGCAAAGAGAATGGTTCTGGTTGACACCTCAGTTTGGGTGGCCCACCTGCGGGAAGGTAATATCGGTCTGGAGGAGCTATTAAACGAAGGCCGGGTGGCCTGTCATCCGTTTATCATCGGGGAACTGGCTTGCGGAAATCTCAAGAATAGATTTTTAATACTTTCGCTCCTGAATTCACTGCCGCGGGCCATTGTCGCGGAACATGAAGAGGTAATCCAATTCATAGAAAATAAAAACCTGATGGGCAAGGGGCTGGGATACGTGGATACGCATCTGCTGGCCTCGGCGGTTTTGACCGGTGTTCCCCTCTGGACGCGGGATCGCAAACTCGATGAATTCTCGGCGAAACTTGGTACTCATTATCAACCCTGAGCGTATTTGGATTTAATACAGCTATCTCCCATTTGTTCTCTGTCCTTTGTTTTCTGACCTTTCTCGCTTTTCTCGCCTGTCTCGCGTTTCGCGCTTCTCCCTAAACATACTGTCCCGCGCACCAGCCTGATGACCAGGCCCATTGGAGATTGTATCCGCCCAGCCAGCCGCTTACATCCAGCACTTCACCGGTAAAGAACAGCCCCGCCACCTGGCGGGCTTCCATGGTCTGGGAGGAAACCGCGTCGCAATCCACTCCACCCAGGGTCACCTCCGCGGTTCGGAATCCTTCGGTCCCGCCGGGCGTGATGGTCCATTGCTGGATTTCTGAGAAAATTTCCCGGATTTTCTTGTCCGAAATCGCCTGTAAGGCGCTCTCGGCCAGTTCCGGCCTGATCATTACCGCCACCAGGCGTTGCGGCAGATATTCCGCCAGCATGGATTTCACCTTCCGCTGCGGGTGCTGCCGGCGGTGTTCCTTCAAGGCCTTGGCCAAATCGATCTCCGGCAATAAATTGATCGTCAGCGCCTCGCCGGGCTGCCAATACAATGACATCTGCAAGGCGGCGGGGCCGCTCAGGCCCCGGTGCGTGAACAGAATATTCTCACCAATACTGCGCCGTTTATGACTGATCACGGCCGGGACGGCGATCCCGGACAAGGTTGAAAGAGCCGCTTTTTCCTTCGGGGGAAAAGTGAAGGGCACCAGTCCGGGAGACCGGGGCCAGACCCGGATCCGGAACTGCCCGGCAATTTCATAACCCAAAGGACTCGCGCCGATCGAGGGCATGGATAATCCGCCGGTGGCGACTACCAACGACCGGCAGGCATATTTACCCCGGTTGCAGTGTACTTTGAAATTACGCTCACCCGGTCGTTCAATATTTTCAATTTTCGAATCAAGTTGAAAAGCGACCCCGGCCTGTTTGCACTCGGCTAAAAGCATATTCAGAATGTCGCGGGAATTACCCGTGCAGAAGAGCTGCCCGTGTTCTCTTTCGCAGTAGGAGATCCGATGTTTCCGCACCAGGGCCAGGAAGTCTTCGGGACCGTAACGGCTGAGCGCCGATTTGCAGAAATCCGGGTTGCGCGAAATATAATTGCCGGCATCCACATGGTAATTGGTGAAATTGCAGGACCCGCCGCCGGACACTAAGATTTTCTGCCCCGGCTCCCGGGCGTGATCAATCACCAGCACCCGGCGACGGCGCTTGCCGGCTTCGATCGCGCCCATCAGTCCGGAAGCGCCGGCGCCGATGATAATAACATCATGTTTCTCGGTCATGGGAGGTTCCGTTTGGCAAATTGGTCGTGCCGGTTCAAATTAAAAAGCTGCCTGATTAACTTATATTCAATCAGTACGCAGAAGTCGAGATTCCGCTCCAGCGGGAGCCGGGCGGTTTGACCTTTTATTTGTTTGGTTGGAAAATAACCAGAAAGCGATCTTCATCCGGAAAGGTTCAGGGCGGGAAAATGAAAAAAACAATTTACGGGCTGGCCGCGATTATCCTGATTCTGGCCGGTCTGAGCGGGCTGGAGGTCTGGCGCCATTCATCCCCCTGGGTCAGGGGCGGGGTGGCGATTCCGGTGTTCACCGTCGGGGACGAAAGCTTCGCCCGGGGCCTGGCCAAAGGGAAAAAGGTGGCAAAATACGGCCCGATGTTTTTCGGCCTTTATCCCGGCGGACCGGCCTTTGCCATGGTTGAGGACGCCGCGAATTATCTCAGATCCGAGAACAAGGATCTTTCCAAGTGGGGGGTATATCTGGTGGCCGGGGATTATCTCCTGGACGTGGACCGGACCGGTCCCGAACATCATCTCAACAAGACGCTGCTGGTGATCAACCAGGCGGACATTCAATAGCACCAACATCTTTAACAGTTCAAAGTTTGAAACCTAAATGCCAAAGTTCAAATATTTAAACTTTGGACTTTGGATTTGATTTGAACTTTGAGCTTTGAAATTTAACGAATAAGGCCATAATCCTTGCCTGCCCGGCACGCGATTATTGCCGCTCGATTTTAATCGCCCCGCTTTTAACAATTTCCGAAGACAAAATCGGTTTTGCCGAGGTTGTTTTATTCCGCCGGGTGCGATATATTTTTAAGCTAAGGTTAGGAAGCTTTGTGCTTTTTTCAAACCCTAAATTACCAACCAAGCGAGGCGGGAATGGAAGAAGAAAAAACCGGAAAGGCAGCGATTAAAAGCAAGAAACCCCGCGCCGCGGCGGCCCGGAAAAAAATCGAGACCGTGCTGGTCACGGGAGGGGCGGGCTGCGTGGGAAGCTTCGTGGTCCAGGAGCTTCTGAAGCTCGGATTCAAGGTACGGGCGGCCGACCGGCCGGGGGCGACCTTCCCGGAGGTGGACAAGAAACTCGCCCCGCGCTTCGAGACCCGTGAAGGTGACATCCGCGACCGGGGATTTCTCGAAGCCTGCGTCAAGGGCGTGGATCGGATCATCCATACCGCCGCCAACCTGGACCTTTCCCTTTCGCTCGAAGAGATCAGGCCCATCAACACCGATCCGGTCATTGCGCTCTACGAGGCCGCGGTCAGGGGCAAGGTCAAAAGCATGGTGCATTTCTCGAGCTGCGCGTGTTACAAGTTCGCCCCCTGCGCCATCACCGAGGACATGCCGGTGGAGGCCACCAACAACTACGAGCAGAGCAAGATCCTGGCGGATGAATACCTGGCCGAAGGAATTAAAAAGAACAAGCTCCCGGTGGTGACCATCGTCCGCCCCGGGCTGATTTTCGGGCCGAAGGGCCGGGCGCTGGCCCACAATTACGCCCTGCTTCCCCCTATTGTCGGGATGATTTCCCGTCGGATGCTGGGTCTCAAGGGCGGTCCCAAGTCCAATTACGTCCACGCCCTGGACATGGCCCGGGCGGCGGTGTTTCTCCAGCAGAAGAACCAGAAGTCGGGCGAGATCTTCAACGTGGCCATCGACGACGCCAAGGCCGTGAGCGATGTGTTCAACATCGCCTGCGAGACTTACGGGTTGAAACTGTCTCACCCCTTCCTGCCGTTCCCCGAGAAACTGATCAAGCGCTATTTCTCGGTGATCTCCCGGCCGGAGGTAATGAAGAACGTTACCCGGATGCTGGGATACTGGTGGGAGGCGCTGGTCAAGAAATACGGTCTTGAGCCGGAGCTTTTCCCCAAGATAGATGCGGAATTCCTGGTCTTCGGGATCAACGAGGCCGTTTATTCGAACCAGAAACTCAAGGACAAAGGGTTTGTCTTCACCTTCCCCGATTTCGAGTCGGCCTGGAGGAATACGATCGAGTGGTACCAGGAAAACCGGTGGATGCCGGAGCTTTCCGAACAGAAGCTCCTGGGGAAGGTCGGGTTCAAATTCTTGGAGACCATGTCCGGATCGATCAACCTGGAAAAGGAAGGGGAACGGCAGGTGCAGTTTACCGTTTCCGCCGAAGCCTTGGATATCCAGGAATTTTTCCAGGACAATACCTGCCGGCTGCGGGGCACCATCAGCATGAACGGGATCGCCACCGACAGCCCGGTGGAAGGCACTTTGGAAATAGCGTTCTGGCCGCCCAAAAGGAGACTGGTCTACGACTTACACTGGACCGGAGACGACGGCCGGAGATACCGGATCTGCGGGATCAAGCGGGTTCGTTACCTGGATTTCATCACCACCATGACCACCCTGCATTCGAGTCTGTATCGCGGGGGGGAACTGATCGGGAAGGGGAAGATTTGTTTCCCCCGGGCGGACCTGCCCAAGTTCATCCTGTCCTTCCGGCCGGTGATCTGAAGTCCCAGGATCAATCCGGAAGAATGCGATAAATATTTTCTTGTTTCCTGTAGTTGCCCGATTTACTTGTCCTGCCAGCGGAAGGATCGGGCTTTGGGGAAAAACCGCCGATCCCGCCAAGGGACGGGATAAATGAATCGGCAAACGACAATAAAATCCGCGATTGATCCACCCCATATTAATAAAAGCTTCCGGGAAACCGGTGCGACAGTCCGGACGAGAGTAGAAGCCGGAATATTTCAATGACCCAGAAAAACCATCAGGCAATCCCCGCGGGCAGCGTGACCAACGAAATCAGCAATTTCACCGACTACGATATTTTTCTCTTCAAGGAAGGCGGCCATCACCAGCTTTACCATAAGCTCGGTTCCCACCTGAAAACGATATCCGGGCGGCCCGGGACCTATTTCGCGGTCTGGGCCCCTAACGCCGAAACGGTATCGGTCGTCGGGGATTTTAACGGGTGGAACGCGGGGTCCCATCCGCTGGCGGTCAGGTGGGACGGCTCGGGGATCTGGGAGGGTTTCATCCCCGGAATCGGCCAAGGCGTGATTTACAAATACCATATCGTTTCCAAGCACAATGGCTACCAGGCGGATAAGGGCGACCCGCTGGCCTTTCACTGGGAAACCCCGCCCAAGACCGGCTCAATCGTCTGGGACCTGGAATATCAATGGGACGACCGGGACTGGATGCAGAACCGGAAAAAGCCCAATTCCCTGGACGCGCCTTTTTCCGTGTACGAGGTGCATCTCGGGTCGTGGCAGCGGGTTCCCGAGGCCGGTCATCGTTCGCTTTCCTACCGGGAGGCGGCCGAACCGCTGGCCCGGTACGTCCGGGAAATGGGGTTCACCCACGTGGAGTTCCTCCCGCTGATGGAACACCCCTTCTACGGTTCCTGGGGATACCAGATCACCGGTTTTTTCGCCCCCACCAGCCGCTACGGGACCCCCCAGGATTTCATGTACCTCGTGGATGTCCTGCACCGGCACGGGATCGGGGTGATCCTCGACTGGGTGCCCTCCCACTTTCCGAGCGACCAGCACGGGCTGGCCTATTTCGACGGGACCTGTCTCTACGAGCACGCCGACCCGCGCAAGGGCTTCCACCCCGACTGGAAGAGCTACATCTTCAATTACGGCCGGAACGAGGTGAGGAATTTCCTCACCAGCAGCGCCCTCTTCTGGATGGATTATTACCATCTAGACGGACTGCGGGTGGACGCGGTCGCCTCCATGCTTTATCTCGATTATTCCCGCCAGCCGGGGGAGTGGATACCCAACAAGTACGGGGGCCGGGAGAACCTGGAAGCCATCGATTTTATCAAGCGGTTGAACGAGGCGGTCTACGGCAGTTACCCCGCCGTCCAGACCATCGCCGAGGAGTCCACTGCCTGGCCCATGGTTTCCCGGCCCGCCTACGTCGGCGGACTGGGGTTCGGCCTGAAATGGAATATGGGCTGGATGCACGATTCCCTGCGCTACTTTTCCCGGGACCCGGTCTTCCGCAAGTTTCACCAGAACGACCTGACCTTCAATCTCTGGTACGCTTTTTTCGAAAATTTTCTCCTTCCGCTTTCCCATGACGAGGTGGTGCACGGGAAAGGCTCGCTCCTTTCCAAGATGCCCGGGGATGACTGGCGGAAATTCGCCAACCTCAGGCTGCTTCTGGGTTACCAGTATGCCCAGCCCGGGAAGAAACTTCTTTTCATGGGAGGAGAATTCGGCCAGCGGAAGGAATGGAACCACGAGGAGAGCCTGGAATGGCACCTGCTCGAGTACGCGCCGCACCAGGGCCAGAAACGGTGGGTCCAGGATCTGAACCGTTTTTACCGGGAGGAGCCGGCCCTGTTCGAGTTGGATTTCGAGCCGGGGGGGTTCGAATGGATTGACTTCAGCGATGCCGATCAGAGCACGATCAGTTTTCTCCGGAAGGGGAAGAACCAGGGGCGCTTTGTCCTGGTGGCCTGCAACTTCACCCCGGTCCCTCGGCACGGGTACCGGGTGGGGGTGCCGGAGCCGGGGTTGTATCGGGAAGCCCTGAACAGCGACGGGCAGGAGTACGGCGGAAGCGGGCAGGGGAACTTCGGGGGGGTGGAAGCGGCTCCCATGCCCGCGCACGGGAAAAAATATTCGCTGGTCCTGAGCCTGCCGCCTTTGTCGATTGTTTTCTTCCGGGGACCGGGATAATCAAGCTCCAATGACCAAGCTATTAAAAGGTGGAGTTAATCGGTTACGGTTGCGCGGCTCGTTTCGGTTGGGTTTAGCGGTTGCGGATAAAAGCCGAAAGACATTGCCGATAGACGAGACGAGCAGCCCAACCGATCAACGTAATCCGATGATTAGAAATTATTAAGGGACTTATTAATTCCATGAACCATTACATCTGCATCCACGGGCATTTCTACCAGCCGCCCCGGGAGAATCCCTGGCTCGAGGAGGTGGAATTACAGGATTCGGCCTATCCCTATCATGACTGGAATGAAAGAATCACCACGGAGTGCTATGCCCCCAATTCCTCGGCCCGGATCCTGGACTCGGAAAACCGGATCACTGACATCGTCAGCAACTACGCCCGGATCAGTTTTAACTTCGGGCCTACGCTGCTCTCCTGGATGGAAAGGCATTCCCCGGAGGTGTATCAGGCCGTTCTTGACGCCGACCGGGAGAGCCAGAAATGGTTTTCGGGACACGGCTCCGCCCTGGCCCAGGCCTATAACCACCTGATCATGCCCCTGGCCAATCGGCGGGATAAACGGACCCAGGTCGTCTGGGGGATCCGGGATTTTGAACACCGCTTCCGGAGAAAACCGGAGGGGATGTGGCTTCCGGAGACCGCGGTTGACCTGGAAACCCTGGATATTCTCTCTGAAAACGGGATCAAGTTCACCATCCTGGCCCCGGGCCAGGCCCGACGGCATCGTCCGCTGGGTTCCTCCTCCTGGCAGGAAACGGGGGGAGGGATCGACCCCAACAAACCCTATCTCTGCCGTCTGCCCTCCGGCCGGAGCATCGCGATTTTCTTCTATAACGGATCGGTCGCGCACGATGTGGCTTTCGGGCCCCTGTTAAGCAACGGGGAGAACTTCGCCCAGCGGCTGCTCTCGGCCTTCAACCCGTCCTGCCCCGACCGGCAGTTCGTTTCCATCGCCACCGACGGGGAGACCTTCGGCCATCACCATCGCTTCGGTGACATGGCCCTGGCTTATTGTCTCTATTACATCGAGTCCCGCGAGCTGGCGAAGATCACGATTTACGGCGAATACCTGGAGAAATTCCCCCCCGCGGACGAGGTTGAGATCCGTGAAAACACCTCCTGGAGCTGTGCGCACGGGGTGGAGCGATGGCGAAAGAATTGCGGCTGCAACATCGGGAGCGACCCGAAATGGAACCAGGAATGGCGCACCCCCCTCCGGGAGGCGATGGACTGGCTCCGGGATAAAACCACCCCGATTTACGAAAGGGAGATGGCCCTCTATTTCGCCGATCCCTGGCAGATCCGGGA
This sequence comes from bacterium, assembly GCA_028713675.1. Lineage (GTDB taxonomy): Bacteria > Desulfobacterota > JAPLJL01 > JAPLJL01 > JAPLJL01 > JAPLJL01. Next base: position 39,654 of record JAQTNV010000020.1, on the reverse strand, counting down.
TGATTATATCGAGATCATTCTGAACCGCTCGGTTCCCAATGTGGAACGGTTCCTTTCCGAGCGGGCCCGGGGCGAACTGTCCCGGGAAGACAAAGCCCGGGTCCTGGGCTTCCTGGAGATGCAGCGCTGCGCGCTCCTGATGTACACGAGCTGCGGGTGGTTTTTCGACGATATCTCCGGGCTGGAACCGATCCAGGTGATGATGTACGCCGCCCGGGCCCTGCAGCTGGCCGCCGTGGTGGGAAAGACGACTCTGGAGCCCGAGTACCTGCGGATCCTGGGACGGGCCCAGAGCAATCTGCCCGCGCTCAGGGACGGGGCCGCGATCTACCAGGACATGGTCAGGCCGGCCGTGGTCAACCTGCCCCGGGTGGGTGTTCACTATGCCGTGCTTTCCCTATTCGAGGAATACCCCGCCACCCTCACGATTTACCATCACCTCGTGAGCAGCGAGAGCTACGAGCGCTTTGAGGCGGGCAGCCAGCGGCTCGCGGTCGGCCGGGTCCGGATCCGCTCCGAAATCACCTGGGCGGAAAGGACGATGGACTTTGCCGTGCTTCACCTCGGGGACCACAATGTCATGGGGGGCATGCGCGAATATGAGTCGGAGGAAAAATTCGCGGAGATGAAACGGCAGATCAAAGAGGCTTTTTTCAAGAGCAACCTCACCGAGATAATTTCCCTTCTGGATAAGTACTTCCAACACCACGATTACTCGCTTTGGCATCTTTTCAAGGATGACCAGCGCAAGGTGATCAACAAGATTCTCAATGTCACCCTGAAGGTGATCGAGGCCTCCTTCCGTCAGATTTATGACCATCATTACCCGATGATGCAGGTGATCAGCGAAATGCGCATGCCCCAGCCTAAAGGCCTGGCCATGATCATGGAGTTCGTGCTGAATTCCGACCTGCGGGAACTGTTGGACGGAGAGGAAGACCTGGATCTCAAGAAACTGCAGCGGCTGATTGAAGAGATCAAGCGGTGGGGGGTGGTGTTGGACCGGCCCATGCTCAGCTACGTGATCAGCCGGAGGGTTAACTTCCGGATGGAAAAACTGGCCCAGGCGCCGGAAAACGTGTTCCTCCTGGAGCATCTTTACCAAGCGCTGACGGTCCTGAGTGTCCTTTCCCTGGAACTAGACATTTGGAAAGCCCAGAACATCTGTTTCTCGATCGGGAAGCTTCTGTACGAAGAGATGCAGGAAAAGGCAGGCCAGAACGACCAGCTGGCGAAAAAATGGATTGAGCTTTTCGTGGGCCTGGAAAAACATTTGCGGGTAAATATGGAGTGGGGAAAAGCCCCGATGGTAGACCGCAGACGGACGGACAGAAAATAAGGACAGGGCGGGGAGAGAATTGAGCCGCGAAGGGGGAAAAAAACAGCGGGGAAGCGGGGTTCTGCTTCATATCGTTTCCCTGCCTTCTTCCTACGGGATCGGGGACCTGGGTTCCTCCGCTTACCGGTTTGCCGATTTCCTGGCCGAATCGGGGCAAAAATACTGGCAGATCCTGCCGCTGAACGCGACCGGTCTGGGTGATTTTCCTTCTCCGTATAACAGCATTTCCAGCCTGGCCGGCAACATCCTGCTGATCAGCCCGGAAATGCTGGCCGATCAGGGCTGGCTGGAAACGGAAGACCTCGCGCGCCTGCCGGTTTTGCTTCCCGGGAAGATTGACTACCCGGCGGTCATGCGCGGAAAAATTCCCATGCTGCGTCTGGCTTATGAGCGTTTTCGCGAGCGGAATGATACCCGCGACTACGAAAGGTTTTGCGCGGTAAATTCCTCCTGGCTGGAGGATTACGCCCTTTTTGCCGCCCTCCAGGAGCAATTTCCGGGAACGGTCTGGAATCGCTGGCCCCGGGAGCTCCGGGACCGGGAGCCGGAGGCCCTGAAATCCTGGAAGGAGAAGTTGCGGGAAGCCATCGCCCGGGAAAAATTCTTCCAGTATGTGTTTTTCCAGCAATGGATGAAATTAAAAGAATATTGCGGCCGGAAACAAATCCAGATCATCGGCGACCTTCCCATCTATGTGGATTACAACAGTGTCGACCTCTGGGTCAACCCGGAGGTTTTCAAGCTGAATGCGCAGAAGGAGCCCCTGGCGGTGGCGGGTGTCCCCCCGGATTATTTCAGCCCGACCGGTCAGCTCTGGGGGAACCCGGTTTACAACTGGGAAGGTTTGAAATCCCGGGGATATTCCTGGTGGATAAAACGGATGGATCAGAATTTCTATTTGTACGACCTGGTGCGAATTGACCATTTCCGCGGCTTCGCGGCCTACTGGGAGGTTCCCCCGGGAGAGAAAACCGCCGTCAACGGCAGATGGGTCCAGGGGCCGGCGGAGGATTTTTTCCAGGTCATGTCTAAACGTTTTACCGAGTTGCCGATCATTGCCGAAGATCTGGGGGTGATCACCGAGGATGTGAATGAGCTCCGGCGCCGGTTCGGTTTTCCCGGGATGAAAATCCTGCTTTTCGCCTTCGGGGGGGATTTCCCGAACAGCCCCTACGCTCCGCATAACTTTGAGGAAAACTGCGTGGCTTACACCGGCACCCACGATAACAACACCGCCCGCGGCTGGTTTGAAAATGAGGCTTCCAAGGAGGAAAAAGAGCATTTGCGCAAATATCTGGGCCGGGAGGTTTCCCCGGCCGAGGTGCCCTGGGAGCTGATCCGGATCGCGATGATGTCAGTGGCAAAAACGGTGATCTTCCCGATGCAGGATATTTTGAGTCTGGGGCAGAAGGCCCGGATGAACCGTCCCGCCACCACGACGGGCAATTACCAGTGGCGCTTCGACTCGGGAGAAATTACCCCGGAAATCTCCCTACGGTTGAAAAATCTGACCGAGGTTTGCGGAAGATTATGAAAAATAAATCCTGCAAATACGGGTTACGGGATAACAGGGTTCCGGGGCCCAGCGGATCAGGGTCCTGGTGAAGTAAATTGAAGGAATGGTATTTAAAAACACCCCTTTTTAACCCTAGGGCCCTTGAATCCTCGAATCCTTGACCCCATGATTTAGGGCAACAGTGTATTTGATAACCAAAGCTGAACGAATGGACTAAAACTATGTGGAAGAATTTCACCCCGGATTATCCCATAATTTTCTTCTCTATGGAGATTGGCCTGGACCCCTCCATCCCTACTTACAGCGGCGGCCTGGGGATCCTGGCGGGCGATATCTTAAAAGCCGCCGCGGACCTCGGACTCCCGATGGCGGGCGTGAGCCTGATCCACCGGAAAGGATATTTTCACCAGCACCTGGACGCCGCCGGCAACCAGACGGAAAGCCCGACGGTCTGGTCTCCGGAAGACTTCCTGGAAGCCATCCCCGAAATGGTTACGGTTACCATCGAAGGCCGGAAGGTGAAGGTCCGGGCCTGGCGCTATACCATTCAGGGGGTATTGGGCCGGACGGTACCCGTGTATTTTCTCGATACCGGTCTTCCCGAGAACCACCCTTACGATCAGACCCTGACCGACCAACTCTACGGAGGAGATATCCAATACCGGCTCTGCCAGGAAGCCATTCTCGGTCTTGCCGGGGTGGCCATGCTCCGCGCCCTGGGTTATGAAAAGGTCCAGGCCTATCACATGAACGAGGGCCATTCCGCCCTTTTGACCCTGGCTTTGCTGGACGAGAAACTCGACCGGAATCACCTCCTGAACATATCGAAGGAGGACCGGGAGGCGGTCCGCCGGCAATGCGTCTTCACCACCCATACGCCGGTTCCCGCCGGGCATGACCAGTTCCCGCTCGAGCTGGTCCAGAAAATATTGGGAGACCGGAGCACCTATCTCCTGACCCTGGCGGAATGCTGGCTGAACAACACCCTGAACATGACTTACCTGGGTCTGTTTTTCTCCCACTACATCAACGGGGTGGCCATGCGCCACGGGGAGATTTCCCGGAACATGTTCCCCAATTACCCGATCAACTCGATCACCAACGGGGTTCACGCCCTGACCTGGACCAGCGACCCGTTCAAGAGTCTTTTTGACCGCCATATCCCGGAGTGGCGCCGCGACAATCTTTATCTGCGTTACGCCATCAGCATTCCCCGGGAGGAAATCGCCATGGCCCATCGGCAGGCGAAGGAGGAACTGCTGGGGGCGCTGGAACAAAAAACCGGGGTGCGCCTCGATCTTGAGTTGTTCACCATCGGTTTCGCCCGGCGGATGACCCCTTACAAGCGGCCCGGCCTTCTCTTTTCCGATCCCGAGCGCCTGCGGGCAATCACCCGCGAGGTTGGTCCCATCCAGATTATTTTTGCCGGGAAAGCCCACCCCCGGGATGAATCCGGCAAGGCCCTGATCCGGAATATTTTTGAATCCCGGGAGCTTTTGAAGGACTCGGTCAGGGTAGTTTTCCTGGAAGGGTATGACATGACCCTGGCCAAGCTGATGTGCGCCGGGGTGGACATCTGGCTGAATACTCCCCAGAAGCCGCAGGAGGCCTCGGGAACGAGCGGAATGAAGGCGGCTCTCAACGGGGTGCCGAGCCTCTCCGTGCTCGACGGCTGGTGGATCGAGGGCTGCATCGAGGGCGTGACCGGCTGGTCTGTCGGCGGAGGCCCGGGCATCGAAAGCGATCTCGGGATGGAAGCGGCTTCCCTCTACGAAAAACTCGAGAGGGTGATTCTCCCGCTTTATTATCTCTGGCCGGAAGATTATGCCAAGGTGATGCGTTACGCGATCGCTTACAATGCCTCTTTTTTTAATGCCCAGAGGATGGTGCTTCAGTACCTCGAAAACGCCTATATCGCAGGCAAGTAATTTCCCCATGAGAAAAATTGATTGGGCCATGGTTCTCGCGGGCTTGTTGCTGGTCTCGGCCTGCGGGGGCGGGGAGGATGATTGCCGACTGACTCCGGAAGAAGGCTCCCTGTCCGGGTATTACCCGGTCAGCATCAATTGCCCGGACCGGCATTTCTCCGCGGAGGCGATTTCTTCCGTAAAATTCGGGGAGAATTCCGCCATCAAAATCCAGATAATTGATCCGCACACCGTCTCGGCGACCGTTCAGGGGGCTTCCGAACCGGGCCAGGTCGACGTCCTGATCGACGGCGAAGGCGGCGGCAGGGTTTTCAAATCCGCGTTCACCTATCTGCCCGCGGCGGATTCGGTTTTCGACCGGATGTTCGCGCTGGGCGCGAGCTGGACCATGGGGGTCCAATCGGGGAGCCTGAACCCGACCGGGCAGTTACGCGGGCCGGCGGCCCAGCTGGCCCGGCGGGTGGGGGCCTATTTCCCCCTTCCGCTGGTGAAAATGGCGGCTCCGGAGCCCGTGCAGGTTTCCAGTCTGATTAACAATTGCTCGTCGGAAGACATGGTGAATATCAAACTGGGGGGAATCAGCGGGGTGATCGACTATATGATTGAACAACCGGATCTCGACCTGGCGATTTTCCGGGAGGACCCGGATATTTTGCCGCACAACCTGGCCATCGCCGGTTCGATGCTCCATGACGTGATTTACGGGGGGGGAGCGAACCGGCGGATCGATATCGCTTTCCTGGAAAACCTGGTGTATTTTCCCCGGGGTCCGATCTCCGAAATATTTCTGACCCCGGAACTCGGGAGCCCGCTCGAGTTCGCGGAAGCCCAGCACCCCTCCCTGGTCATGATTACCGATCTTTTTGGTAACGACATGTTTGCGGCTGTTTTCAAGGAGGGATTGCCCGACGTCTCCCTCGCCACCCCGCTGGCGGAGTTTCAGCCCGATATCCGCGTTTTACTTTCCCGGTTGTCGGGGACCGGCGCGGAAGTGTTCATCGCCAACCTGGGCCATCCGGGTTCGCTCCCCTGGCTGAAGGAGAAGATCAAGGTTCTGGAACACGAGGGCTACACCCGGGCGGAGATTGATCAGACAATCGCCGGTATCGAGACGGTGGCGGATCAGTACTCGGGCGCTCTGGTCCAGGAAGCCGCGCCTTATTCCAATATTCACATCGTGGACATGGCAGCGGCAGCTGCCCGCATCGAACATGACGGGTATACCGTGGGAAATACCGTGCTGACCAACCAGATGTTCGGCGGCCTGATCAGTCTGGACGGCATCCATCCTTCGCAGACCGGATACGCGCTTTACGCCAACCTTTTCCTGGAGGCCATCAATTCGGCCCTTGGCCTCAACCTGCCGATGGTGGATCTGGCCGAAGTGCTGGCGGATGATCCCTATTCCCCGAGCGCGATCCGGGCGGCCGGGCTGGATCCGGACCTGTGTCAGTAAACACCGCCGGTCCAGAGTCTCCGGTCCCCGTTCAAAGTCGAAAAATTATCAAATTTGAAATATTATTAACCTTAGACTTGGGACTGAAGATTTCGGACAACTTTGATCGTCGATGAAATGGACCATCGAAAAGTGGATTAATGTCGGGTTTGTCGCCGCGCTCCTGATCCTGGCGACGATCAGCCTGGTTTCCATCAGCAGTACCTACCGGTTAATCAACACCAACCGTTCCATCTCCCAGGATCACCGGATCCTGGAAAAGCTCGAAAATGTTTTTTCCCTGCTCAAGGATATGGAAGCGGGGGAAAGGGGTTATGTCATTACGGGGAACGAGGATTTCCTCGGCCCCTATTACTCCGCCAATGGGGTGATTAAAGACGAAGTCGAGGGATTGGCCGTGATGGTGACGGGGAACCGGGCTCAGAGCGGACTCGTTTCCGGGCTGGTTCCGTTGCTCAGGGAAAAATTAGACATTCAAAAAGGCAATATCGAAATGCGGAAGCGGGAGGGTTTTGCCGCCGCCCAGCACCTGATCAAATCGGAGACCGGGAAAAAGAAGATGGATGAAATCCGCCTGGTGGTCAGCCGGATGGTGGCGGAGGAAGAACGCCAGCTGGCGCGGGAAACGAAAAACGCCGAGAAAGTGGCCTGGGCCACGATCACTATTATCACCCTGGGAGGGATCTTCGCCATCCTGATCGCGGGTTTCGTAGTCTGGAACACCAACCGGGGGATGAAGGAGCGCAAGCGGATATATAAAGATCTCCGGGAGAGCGAGGAGCGCTACCGCCGGCTGGTGGAAACTATGAACGACGGTCTTCTGGTCCAGAGCCAGGACCGGTTTACCTACGTCAACAACCGGCTCAGTCAGATGCTGGGATTCCAGCGGGAAGAAATGGTCGGGCGACCGCTTTACGACTTTTTGCCCGAGCAGGGCAAAGAGATCATGGCGGAGCAGCTGGCCCGGCGGAGTAAAGGCGAGCGGAAATTTTATGAAATCCCCTGGACCGGGAAATCGGGGAAACAGGTTCACACCATCGTGTCCCCGGAGCCGATATTTGATGACGAGGGGCAGTACCAGGGCAGCTTCGCGGTCGTCACCGACATCAGCGAACATAAGCTTCTGGAAGAAAAACTGCGGGAGCTTTCCCTCCAGGACGAGTTGACCGGGCTCTACAACCGACGGGGATTTTTTACCCTGGCCGAGCAGCAGCTTAAGATCGCCCGGCGGCTGGACCGGAAGATGTTCCTCCTTTTTGCCGACCTGGACCGGATGAAGTGGATCAATGATACCCTCGGCCACAGCGAAGGTGACCGGGCCCTGCAGGAAGTGGCGAATGTGCTCAAGGAAACCTTCCGCGAATCCGACGTGATTGCCCGGATCGGGGGGGATGAATTCGTGGCCCTGCTTTTTGAAAGTTCGGATTCCGGGACGGAAATTTACAGCCTCCGCCTGAGAGACGGCTTCACCGTCAGCAAAGCCCGGGAGAGCTTCAACCCGCCGCTTTCGATCAGCGTGGGCGTCGCCGAGTATGATCCCGAGCATCCCGTCTCCCTGGAAGACCTCCTGGCCCGGGCGGACGAGCTGATGTACGAAGATAAAGGAAATAAAAAGAGGAAATAAATTCAGTCCCAGGTCTTCTGTCCAAAATCCTAAGTCAAGAAGCTTGAAAGCGGGGGAGCTTGGAGGCCTTTAAGACCGCGGACCACCGACCGCCGTTTGTGAGCGGAGTGAAACCAACCCCCACAAAAAAAGAAAAAGCTAACAAAAGCCGAGATTGCCACGCCCCGCCAGAGGCAGGGCTCCCTGGCCGACACGAGCCGTCGGCTCGGGCAGGCGCAATGACAACATTAGAAAAGAATGCTGGGACGGTAGGAAGCGGGGACGCTGGGAGGCCAGGAGGTTTGTAAGAAACAGTTCAATTCCGCAATCCCTGGCCGACCCGAGCGGTCGGTTCGGGCAGGCCGCATCCCGAAATCATCAATTGTTTCCCAATGAGGCCCGGCACTCGTCGCGGGCTTTTTCCACCGCCTGGCGGAACTCGGGCGGATAGTATTTGCCTTCCATCATCTTATAGATGGGCCTGGATTTTTCCTCAAAGATTTTGGTCAGCTCCGAATCCATTACGATTTCCTTGGTCCCGCGGTTTTTCATTCCCTGACACATATTCGCCTCGACTTCCCGGACCTCGAGGGTCAGGCGGGAGGAACCGGGGCCGAGCTCGGTCTGGTAGGCGTCGCGGACGATCTTTTGGAGATCCGGGGGAAGGGAATAAAAAGCTTTCTTGTCCAGAACCAGCATGGCCGGGGCATAAGCCACCCCCTCGTATCCGCCGAACTTGATGATGTAATTTATATAGGTCTGCCATTGAAGCGCGACCGTGGTTGAGCAGCTTCCGTAAACAGAGTTGACCATTCCGGTCTGGAGGGCGGTCAGAACATCGGTGACCTGGAGAGGGATAACGTTGGTGATCCCCATCATTTTGTACAGGTACGCGTCAATGTCCAGGGTTTGCCAGGCCCACTGCTTCAGGTATCTCAGGAATATTTCGTTCTTGGTCGGGTCGCTGATCTTGCCGTTTACTAAGATATCTTTCCGCAGCTCGTTTTCCATCTCGGGGCTGACATGGGTCTGCATGATGGCGAAACAGACATCGGTGTGGCCGAGGAGGACAAAGCCGTGTTTTTCAAAGGCTTCCCCCAGCAGTTTCCAGATTTTGGGATAGGTGCAGTCCACCTCCCGGTAATCCTTGAACATGAAAGGCAGGGTGAGGACGCCCGTTTCGGGTGCGATTTTCTGCAACCCCACCGTCAGAACGGCCAGGCCCTGCAGCTGGCCGATCTTCACCTTGCGGATCATGTCCATCTCGTCGCCCATCACCGCGCCGAAATACCAGGTGTTTTTGATCCTGCCCCTGGATTCTTTCTCCATCAGCGCGTTGACGCGCCCGATGGCCCCTCCCCAGCTGGTGGCTTCCGGGGCGATCGTGCCCCACTTGAGGGTGAATTCGGGTTTTCCGGTTTTTTCCTGGGCGGGGGTGCCGGTGGTGAAAAAAAGCAAAATAAATGCCCCGAGCCAGGGAACAAGCAGAAATATTTTTTTCGTCATGATGATAGTATTTTACGGTGATCCCGAATGGAAATCAATTAATTTCCGAGGGTGAAGAGCGGGAATAATGACGCAGCGGGCCAAAAGGGAGGAGCAAAGCGCATAGAGCATAGAGCATAGAGCAGAGGGCAAAAGAAAAGCCCCTGGATTCCGGCTTCCTTCGATAGAACTCAGGACAAGCAAAACACCGCCGGAATGACGTTAAAAAATCCTTTCGAAATAACTTAGGATGACAGATTCAAACAGCGGTCTGCGGTCGGCTGTCGGTGGTCGATCCTGTTCGAGCGAGATCAACCCCCCAAAAAAGAAAATAAAGACCAACGAAGAGAGGGATTGCCACGCCCCGCCAAAGGCGGGACTCGCAATTACGAATATTACGATGAAAACGAGATTCTTCCCTCGACCATTCTCGGGACAAGTCGCCAGAGGTTTACACTGAGCGAAGCGAATGTGCTCAGAATGACAATTGTAGGGAATGTATTTGCTGCCGACTGCTTCCCAGCGTCCCAGTTTTCTAGTCCCCTAGCGTTATTTTCTCAAACCTATCACCTATGACCTATGACCCATCACCTTATTTTTCTGCTCACTGCCTGCTTTCAAAAAATATACGTAAATTGGATTCCGGGCTGGGCTGATTGGAGGGACACGGAGGTGACCAGGATTCGGGCGGCGGTTATTGCCTTCCGGTGCCGGGCAATGGAATACCCGGTGGCGATTCCGATGGCAGAGCCGAAAAAAACATCCGAAGCCCAATGCCGGTCGGCATACATCCGCTGAAAAGCGGTCAGCCCCACCAGCCCGCCGGCGGCCAGGTCGATCCAGATGGATTCGAATTCGCCGGCCAGGACCCCGGCCACGGAACCGATGGTGACCGCGTGGCCGGAGGGGAAGGAGTGAAAGGCCTCGTTGGAGACACTGGGCCCGGTGAAATCCCAGGAACCGGAATCACGGAAGGGACGGGAACGGCCGGTGGAGAACTTGAGGATTTGCACGGTCAGCCCGGAGAGGGCTAGGGTTTCCAGGGTTTCCACCGAGATCCTGACCAGGCGCTGATTTTTACCGAGATAACCGCCCGCCCCGGAAACCAGGAACAGGGGAACAATCAGACGCCCGTCGCCCAGCCATTTTCCCGCTTTTGCGGCGGCGTTGATACCGTCATTATCCGGGATTTCCCTGATTCGGCCACGGATGTTTTCATCCTGGCTCATGAAAATCCCGGTAGCGCCGAGGACCCCGGCCAGGATCAGGCTGCCGGTCAAATCCATCCGTGCCGGGAAAGTAATCACATGGGAAATATCATCCCAGATTTTCTTCGGCCTGATCTCTTCCAGATAGGGTTTTTCTTCCCGGGGCTTTTCCGATGAGGATTTGTCCGGCAAGGATTCACCGGCGGTTAAATGAATAGTACTTAATAAAATAATAAGAACGGCGAGGAAAATATTAATTAATTGACGGGGCAATATATTATTCATCAATTTGGGATAACTGTTTAAATTTATTATGACTAATCTAATCCGAGATTGCTTCGTCGCAGGGCTTCTCGCAATGACAATCTTGCCAACACACCAACTTACCAACTCACAAACTTACCGTATGTTCACCCTGACTTGGTTTCCGGGAGGGGCTCCCGGGAAAAAAAATCCCAAAGCTCCTCGATTTTACCGAAGGGGGATAGTCTTTTCAGGCAATGAAGGGTGGGGGGGATCATCTTGACTTCCCCGGTTTCGAAACTCTCCAGGGCTTTTCCCGGGTTGATCCATTCCGCGGTTTCAAACTCGATCGGGCAGGGAACGGGGGAGCGCCCGGGTGGGTTGACCGCCAGAAAGAAGCGGGCGCTGAAGCGGATCGGGGAAAAATCCGGGGTGACCCAATGGTCGAAGTATTTGAGCGAGAGGGTATCATAAAGCAGCTTTTCCTTCTTCATCATTTCCACCAGGGGGATTTTCCCGTCCCGGATTTCTTGATGCCAGCCGGCGATAATTTCCGGACGGGGAGGACCGCCGGATTCAGCCAGGGCCAGGAGGACGCCGGTTTCCTCGTAGACCTCCCGGATGGCGGCCAGGAGGTGGGCCAGGGCTTCCACCCCGGTGATATCCCCTCCGAGAAGTCTCTGGGCTTCGTCGGGTCCCAATCCCCGTGAACGTTTCTGATTTTCGGAGTCATAATCCTGCTTCTCCAGGGCTCCTCCGGGAAAGGCCGAAAATCCTCCCAGGAATTTCATGCTCTTTTTGCGCCGGGCCAGATAAATTTCCAGCCGGACGGAACCGGGGGCGGGGTTCTCCCGGAGAAGGATCACGGTTGAGGCGGGGCGAGGCGTAATCATAGAAAAAGTGAGTTAGTGAGTTAGAAAGTTGGCGAGTTGGTAAGTTGTTTCGAAGTCGTTTGTAATAAGTTCAAAGAGCGAAATCTTAATTCCGCAATACCCATTCGGAACTCCCAATTGTTAAATATTTATTCCTGACTCTTGGCTATTTGCCTTCTGTCCTCTGCCCTATGCTCTATGCTCTTTGCGCTCTGCGAAATGGCTTGTTCAAAATCCTCGAATAATTTAACATATTCGAGACCCAGAGAAAAAAGGAGGCGGAAAATGTCGAGACTCAAATCGGTGCTTGGCGCGACGGCCGGACTGACCCTGGTGCTGTTTCTCGCCAATTTGGCCCTGGCCGGTGAAAAGAAAAGTTTTCGGGAGGGACGGGAGGAATTCCGGAAGAAAATCGAAACCAAGCAGGAAAAACCCATCGAGGGGACCAAGGAAGCCATGGCGGTTTATTTTCCGGATGATGCCGGAAAGTTCAATTTCACCGTGAACCCGGGAGAAGCAGGGAAGTTGAAAGGCTTGATCCAGGATTATTTCCAGATCCAGGGCGATCAGACCTTAAGCCAGGCGATTTCGCACCTGGGAAAAGGCGCAATCATCATTGAAAAACGCTATTCCCAGGCCAAGGATGGGGTCGTTATGAAAGCGATTTTCCTGATGCCTGCTTATCACTACTGGGAAAGACTGACCAATGTGGATGGGATCGAAGACACTTTCGCGGTTTATAACACCAGCGTGGATTTTTACGCCGAGGGTGTGACCCATTTCTGTTACCTGCAGATCGAAGGGACTTTCTTCGGGATCACCAGCGCGATCGACTTGCCGGTTTTATTCGCTGCTTTTCCCAAGACGAGGGAATTCAGCTTTCATATGCCGACCCAGGTGGAACTGGACCGGGCGGCGAAAAACCTGAAGCCCGTCAGCCCGGGGCGGACCCAGTCCCGGGAGATTTTTATGGACCTCGCCCGCAAGCATCCGCTCTTTTCCGAGCAGGATAAAAAGGGGAGGTTCCGCGTCAGCGACAAAGACCTTCTGAAAATATACGGGAATGTTTTCGACCTGAACGAATGCCAGGTCAAGGTGACCGAGGGAACCTGGAAAATATTCGAAAATTATTCCGGGTTTTACGTAGTGGAATATCTGCTGCATTCCGTGGTGAATGTGGATGCCTTCGTGCCCCACATTCCCCTGGTCCGGGGAGCGGTGGAAAAGGTGGCCCAGTCGATCTCGGACGAGGTCTCGGTGAAGTATTTTCCCCTCTCGATGAAAAATCTGCGGGACTGGGTGATTACGGATCATGAAAAAAAAGCAGCAGGTAGCCGATAACCAGTCGCCGGAAGGGAAGAAATAAAATGCCGAAACTGAAAATCCAATTGGCAATGACTCTTATCCCTCTATTGGTTTCCGGGTGTTTCTATGTGTCCGGGAGTATTTTCCCCCACCCCCGGGAGATATCCGAGGAAAAGGTCGGAGGCCAGGGTGGGGCAAAGGTCCTGATTATTGATATTTCCGGCGTAATCAAGGAGCAGGGAGCCAGGGGGTTCCTCAAGTCGGAAGCCGGGACGGTTGAATGGGTCCGGGCCAACCTCGACCGGGCCCGGGAAGATAAAAAGGTCAAGGCTTTGATTCTCCGGATCGACAGCCCGGGCGGGTTCGTGACCGCCTGCGACATCGTGCATTCCGAGCTGAAACGGTTTAAAAAGGACCGCGGCCTGCCCGTGGTTGCCATCATGATGAGCGCCGCGGCCAGCGGAGGTTACTACGTGGCCACGGCGGCCGATCAGATCATCGCGCATCCCACCACCGCCACCGGTTCCATCGGGGTGATCTATCACGGGATCAGCCTGGAAGGGCTGATGGACAAGGTGGGGGTGGAGGAGAAGGCGATCAAAACCGGGGAAAAGAAGGACATGGGCTCCATCTTTCGCGGGATGACGGACAAGGAGAAAGAAGTGGTGCAGGGGATCGTCAACTCTCATTTCCAGCGCTTCCTCGAGGTGATCCGGGAAGGAAGAAAGGGCATTCCGGATGAAACCCTGAAGGATGTTTCCGACGGGAGGGTTCTGACCGCGGGGGAGGCCCTGCGTCTGGGATTGATCGATAAAATCGGTTACCTGGAAGACGCGATCGCTGCCGCCCGGGAAATGGCCGGCCTGAAAGAGGCCCGGGTCGTTATTTACCACGGCTCGGCCGGGGCTTTAAAAACCATTTACACGCAAGGGGAAGGATCGGCCGCCGAGATGGACAGCGAGGGATTCTTATACTTCTAAATCCAAAATCCAAAGTTCATATTTCAAACCCGAAACTAGAAACTAGAAACCAGAGACTATGTTTATCTGTCATTTCTGCAAAAAGCCGGTGGAGATAGAGAGAAAGGTCGGGTTTCGGGAGGAGTGCCCGCACTGCCGCCGGGAGCTTCATATCTGCCTGAACTGTAAGGATTACGATCCCAACGCCTACCACCAGTGCAAAGAGTCCCAGGCTGATTTCGTTTCCCAGAAGGACAAGGGGAATATCTGCGAGTATTTTTCTTTCAAGGAATCCCGGCCGGGGGGAGAAACGGTGCAGGACAGCCGGGCCGAGGCGGAAAAATTGTGGGAGAAGATGACAAAGAAGTAGCCGGTAGCCAGTCGCCAGTAACCGGTAGCCCCTCGATTTTACTCGGGGTAAACCGCAGGCTTTTCGATTAGATCCCGAGGCATTGTGGCCGAAGGAAGCCTGCGTAAAGAAAATATGGGGACGGCCTTCCATAGCCGCCCGAAAAGGGAGCCAGGAGAATGGCTCCCCTATGTGTTGATTGAAAAAAGTGTTTTCGTAGGGGCGGCATTCAACTGCCGCCCTAAAAAAGGGAGCGGAGAAAGCAAATGAAGATAAGAGAAAAGCTATTGAAAATCTCGATTATTTTTCTGGAAATCAGCGCTGTGGTCTCGTGCCTGGGGACCGTGATTTTCGTGGCGGCGATGGTGATCCTGCCGGCGGAACCCGGGATGGCCGGGTCAGCGAGCAAGTGGGGAATCGCCGCGGCCACCTTTGTCCTGGGATTGATATTTTCCGTTGTTCTCTATGCTTTCACCGAAAGCTTGCGAATCCTGATTGAAATCAAAGAAAAATTAAATAAAACATAAATGATCAAATTGTCATCCTTTGTCATTCCCGCGGAAGCGGGAATCCAGTTTTTCCCGAAAGTATCTGGATCCCTGCTTTCGCAGGGATGACGTACATATTTCGAATACTGAACAGCCACCCCTCACTCCGAAATCCGCATTCCGCATTCTTTTAAAGACTGATCAATTTCCCCGGTCCGGAAATCGCCTCCATGATCTCCAAGGCGTTGGAAATTTTTCCGACCTTGATTTTATCCCGCAGTTTCAAATAGTCGATGCAGGTGCCGCAGGCGAGGATCCGGGCGCCGGCTTTCTCCAGCTTCTGCAGGATTTCCAGGCAGTACGAGTCCTCGGCCAGAAGCTTTACCCCGGTATTGATGAAAACCAGCTGCTTGGGATAAGGAAGCTCGACGACGGCATTGAGGAGCCCCTTGACCAGGACCTTGCCCAATTCCCGGTTGGCGCCGATGTGGTCGCTGTTTAAAAAATAGGTGCGGAGGGATGAATCCGGCGGAGAACACGAATTTATCCCGGGGCCCGCGGGGGTTCCCGCGCCGCGGGTGATTTTGAGCCCGTAGCCGTCTTTCCCCGGCCCCGAGACCTCCACCTGGAAACCCGCATTTTCCGCCATTCGGCGGACGTTGTCCCGGGCGGTTTCGTTATCCACCAGAACGATCACCGGGTCGGGCCAGGCCTCGGCCAGGGCCTTCTTGGTCATGATGACCGGCTCGGGGCAGGCTTTGCCCCGGGCGTCGATCTTAATCTCTTTCATTTTTCCTCCCGGAATATTTTAACATTTCCAGGAAGGCCTGGACCCGGGTCTTGAGCTGGCCGGCATCCTCCGCCGAATAGTCCACGTCCAATCGCAGGAAGGGAATCTTTTCCTTGCGGAGACGGTTTTCGATCAGCTTGGATTCCACCGTGTAGGGGCCGCAGAACTGGAGGTTGGAAAGAATCACGCCGTTGGCTTTGTATTCCTTGAACAGCCTGACGATATCATCGGCTCTCTCGGAGTTGGGGGTAAAGCAGGCGCAATGGGTTTCCAGCAGGCGGTCGGCGATCCCGGCCAGGAGCTTGTCCAGGTCCTGGCCGGTCTGCCCCGCTTTCGTGGAGGTATAACGGGTTCCGACGCAGGATTCCTCGGCCACCACCACCCCGCCGGTTTTTTCCACGATCTCGGGAATCTTCCAGAAAGGAATAGCCTGGGGGGTTCCCGAAACAAGCAGGCGCGGGGTTCCCTTGGGGTAGACCCCGTCGCCTTTTTTCACCCGCTGCTCCAGTTCATCGGCGAGCTGGTTGGTCATCTGGGCGAAGCGGACGGGATCGTCATAAAAACTGACCTGGTTGACCAGAAGGGCATCCAGGCCGGAGATGGGGGCGGGATCGTTCTTCCGGACGTTTTCGATCCGGCGCATGGCTTTCTTCTTCTCTTCCAGAATCCGGCTTTTTTCGGTCAGGATTTCCACGGTGACTTTTTTCCCGGTCAGGGATTCGAGCTTGTCTTTATATTCCTTCAGCTTTTGCACGAATAAATCCCGGGAGGCTTTATCCTTGGCGGGGGGAAGAACAATGGTGTACGTCGGCTGCATTGTTCCCAGGATCTCGAACATCTTCTTTTTCCCGTCGCAGGTGGTCTCCCCCACGATCAGGTCGGAGATCTGGGTATAGGGGCAGACCCGGGCGACCTTGAAACCCAGGGAGGATTTGATCAGCGGGCAGAGGTTGGCGGGAAGGTGCTCTTCCCCGGCGGGAACGGTGAAGTGGGCCCCGCCGCAGAGGCCGATCTGCTCGGCCCCGGCGGACCAGGTGAGGTCTTCCGGGACATAAACGCAGAAAGTCGCCACGACCTTGCTCCCCGCTTTCTTTTTCCCGGCGAGTTCATGGACCCGGATGCCGTGGATGTCCCCGACCACCATGTTGAAATATTTCATCCCTTCCGGACGGTTTTTCAGCTTTCCGAAAGCCCCGGCGAACATCCCGGGCAGGGCGGCTATCAGCTGATCATGCATTTCCATGTTGATTCCCAATTCCTGCCAGAGTTTCCGGTTTTCTTCAGACATGTATTTCTCCTTAGGTTTCTATTTGAGACGGGGCTGGGAATCGAACCCAGAGCCACAGGCTGCAATCCATGGCATCCGGGGTTGAGGCCCGGACCGGGCCGCCAGCCCGACACCCGTCAGATAGGGGAAAAATAGCAAAGGAAATAACGATACGTCAAACAGGAATATCCTATATTAGGACGGATTGGTTTCGGCCCGCCCGATGGGCTCAAATAGACAGCCAACAGAAAAACAAGGTGATGGGTCATAGGTCATAGGTGATAGGTTAAAGATAAGAGACAAGAGACAGAAGGAAAGTTTGTTGGTTTTTTTGTGTCCTGGGGTTTTCGGAAGCCCGGGGGGTTGGTCATCGCGACTATCGTGTCTATCGTGTCGTTGTGTTCTTTGTGTCTATTGAGTCTATTATGTAATCAGGTCTATTAGGTTCATCATCTTTAAGCAATCACTAGACACTACGGACACAATGGACTCCATGGACACTACGAACGCTTTTGATTGAGGAGCGAGACCAACCCCCAAAAAAGAAAAATAGCTTACGGTTGACGGGAAGAGTGATGCGAAAATAGGCAGCAGCCAGTAAGCAGTAAGCAGAGAAACCCTTTGCCCTCTGCTCTATGCCCTATGCCCTATGCTATTTGGCTTGTTCTGCCAGAAAATGGGCGAAGGCTTTGGCGAGCGGGGATAAAATCCGCTGGCGGTCGCGGGCAAGATAAAAACGGCGCCGGATGGAGATGCCCGCGAGCTTCAGGGCTTTTAATATGCCGGATTCCAGCTCGGTTTTGATTGCCCGCGAAGAGATGATGGAGACCCCGAGACCGGCCTTGACCCCTTCCTTGACCGCGGTGGAGCTTCCCAGGATGGCCACGGGATTAAAGTCTTCCAGACCGGAACCCGGGAGATTTCGCAGGTGATCCTCCAGGATTTTCAGGGTCCCTGATCCGGATTCCCGGAGAATGAAGGGCTCTCCCCGGAGATCTTCAAGCCGAACGGATTTTCCGGCGGCCCAGCGGTGGGAGGCGGGTACCGCCACCACCAGATCGTCTTCCCAGAGCTCCCGGCAGACCAGGTTTTTCAATTTGCTTTTCGACCCCACCACTCCCAGTTCCAATTCGCCTTCCAGGATCCGGGCGGTGATCTCCTGGGTGTCTCCGATTTTCATCCGGACGGAGACACCGGGATAGCTTTCCCGGAAGAGTTTGATCAGGCCGGGAAGAATATACTCCCCCGGTATGGTGCTGGCGCCGAGCAGGATCTCGCCCCGGCGGATGCCCAGAAAGTCTTCGAGTTCCGAGCAGGTCTCCTGTTTCATTTCCAGAAGCCGGAGGGCGTGCGCGAAAAGGATTTCCCCGGTCTTGGTCGGGACCACCCGGCGGCCCCGCCGGTCGAGGAGGGGAGCCCCGACCATTTTTTCCAGACCGGAGATCCGCTCGCTGACCGAGGCCTGGGCCAGGTGAACCGCCTTGGCCGCTTCGGAAAAGCTCCGATGCCTGACCACCTGGCAGAAAATTTCGAGTTGCCGCAGATCAAAATCCACGTTCATGAAGATTGCTCCGGGTAAAGATAGGAATAGCGGAGGTAATTCTGTAGGACCTTCTTGACGTAGCCGTTGGTTTCCGGGTAGGGAATGTCCTCAATGAATTCAAAAAGGTCGAGGCGGGGCTTGGCCGCCAGCCATTCCCGGATCTTGTTGGGACCGGCGTTGTAGGCCCCGATGGTGTAAGCCAGATTGCCCTGGAATTGTTCGGAAAGCTTCTGCAGATAGTAGTAACCGAATTCGATGCTGGTTTCGGGGTCACTGAGGGACGCCGGGGAAAAACCGGGCTGGCCGAGCCCCCGGGCGATGTCCACCCCGGTTTTCGGCATGATCTGCATGAGCCCGACGGCCCCGGCCGGGGAGAGGACCTGGGGGGCAAAGCGGGATTCCTCCCGGATGACCGCCAGGATCAGGTTGGGATCGAGGCCGTATTGCCGGGCATAAAAATCGGACAGCTGCCGGAATCCGCGCGGATAAGCCAATTCCCAGATGACCCGGTTCTGCGAACCGGGTTTTCCTTTCAGCTCGCCGAGGAAGTAGCTTTCGCAGAGGGATAAAAGCCAGGGGAGATTTCCGATCCTGACCAGGTCCAGGCCCACCGGCAGGAAGGCGGCCGGCGAAAGGCTGGAAAGCTGGCCGGCCAGGAAATGGAGCTCCTGGCTGGCTTCCGGGTAAAGCCCCAGGTCAATCAGCTCAGAGGCGCGCTGGAGATGGATGGCGGCATCCGGGGGAAGCTGGCCGGGTCCCGGGCTGTCCGGCGGCCATCCGGAGACATCCGGGCCGGGAATCTTCTCGAGCGGGTATTTACGAATCTGCGGGAGGGTGATGGAGCCCTCCGCCCGGAGGATCAAAGCGGACAGGAAACCGTAATAAGTAAGGGGGAACTGGTCGGAAAGTTCATTCAGGATCAGATTGCCCTGGTCGGGGTGGCCGGATTGCCTCAAGGCCCGGGCTTTCCAGAATCGGGGCTTGAGATCCGAGATCAGGTCCACTCCGGTTTCGGGAATCCGGGAAAAATATCCGGCCGCCTCGGCGAAATTATTCTGGAGGTAGGAGTTCCAGCCGATCCGCCAGTTGATTTCAGCCGCGAACGGGGATTGGGGAAACCGTTCCAGGATTTCGCGGTAGGTTTTCAGGGCTTCATTCCCGGCGCCCTGGTCTTCCTGGAGCCGGCCGAGCAGGTACAAGGCCTCGTCGCTGACCTTGCCGCCGGGATATTTTTCCAGGAGGGCCCGGTAGGTTTTTTCGGCTTCTTCGGGTTCGCGGTTGCGGGCGCGGGCCCGGCCCAGGTAAAGGAGGGTCTCCTCGGTCAGCTCCGGGGGGAGGTTGTCCATCTGGAGGAGCTTCTGCAGCCGGTCCCGGGCGTCAGGATACTGGCGCTTTTTGAATTTGATCATTCCCAGGCGAAACAGGGAGGAAGCCAGCAGCCGGGGGTCCCCTCCCGGTTCCAGATCTGAGACAAGCTGGGTAAAGATTTTTTCCGCGGGGTCGAGCTCTCCGGACAGGTAAAGGAGCAAAGCCTGGCGGGAGCGTTCCTCGGGAGAAGGAGGCCAGGAGACGGAGGGCAGACGGGAAAGCAGGTCTTCCGCCTCGGGGAGAAGCGGACTCAGGGGCTGCTGGATCCAGATCTCGCGGAGGGAATGGACTGCGGCGGGAAGGTCCCCGTTGGCCCGGGCGACCCGGGCATGGAGGAAGAGGTAGCGATCCTGGCTCGGGGACTGGCGGAAATTTTCCAGCAGCTGGAGCGCGAATTTTTGCGCCTGGTCGTAGTTTTTCATTTTCTCCTCGACCTCCGCCTGCAGGAAGAGGGCCTGTTCCAGGTAGGGGCTCGAGGGGAAAATGGCGGTAAAGTCCCGCAGATTTCTTTCCGCGGCCTCTGTTTCACCGGATTCCATCTGGGCTTCGGAGAGGGAAAGCATCAGCAGGTCGGCCAGGTCGGGCCGGGATTGAATGGCCAGCCGCAGGAAGGCCTGGGCCTTTGCGGGGCGGCCGGACTGGAGCAGGGCGAGACCGATGATCAGGTCGGCCGCCTCGGATTTCGGGCTCTGCGGGAATGCTTCCTGCAGGGCCTGGAGGATCTCAATCGTTTCGGGGTAACGGTGGTCCCGGTAAAGGTTTAAACCATAGGCGTAGAGATTTTCCGGGTCGGGGAGCGGCCGGGTCGGGGGCGGGTGGGGGAAAAAAGCGCATCCCGTCCCGAGGAAAAGCAGAGAGAGAAAAAGAATTGTAATCAGGTTCTGGCTGGGGTGCTTCAAGGATTTAATCTGTTGGCCGGGAAAAAATCAGGTCCGGGGGCGGTCCGCAGCGGCATGCTTTAAATCCTCCAGAAGCCGGTAAGGAACCTTGAGGTTGCCCTTCCCGGTCCCGAGCTGGATGTCGCCCAGGTTGGCACCGTGGAAGTCGGTCCCGCCGGTGACCAGGAGATCGAACCGCTGGGCCAGGCTCAGCAGGCGATTGGTATCCGGCTCGTTATGGGAATAATAGTAAACCTCGATGCCCCGGAGCCCTTCTTCCTTCAGCCGGGCGAGGAGGGCGGGAATGCCGCCCGAGTCATATTCTCCCAAAGTGGTGGGATGGGCCAGGACCGGGATGCCCCCGGATTTCGCGATCATCCGGATGGCTTGCTCGGGATTGAGCCGGTCCTTTTCAATGTAGGCTGGTTTGCCTTTTCCCAGATAACGGTCGAAAGCTTCTTCCATCGATTTGACGTATTTTTTTTCCACCATCACCTTGGCGAAATGCGGACGCCCGATTTGCCCGCCCCCGGAAGCCCGGGCGATCTCTTCCCCGGAAATCTGGAAACCCAGGTTTTGCAGTTTGACGATCATTTCCTGGTTTCTTTTCGCCCGGTTATCCTGGAGCTCAAGCAGGCCTTGGTCCAGGGAATGGGGGAAAGAATCGAAGAAGTAGCCGAGCATATGCAGGGTGCCATGGGGCCAATCGGCGCTGATTTCCACCCCGCAGATCACCTCCACCCCGAGCCCGGACCCGGCAGTCTGGGCCTCCGGGCAGCCCGCGATCGTGTCATGGTCGGTGATCGCGATGGCTTTCAGCCCCCGCTGGCGGGCCAGACCGGCCACCGCGGAAGGGGTCAGACTGCCGTCGGAAGCGGTGGTGTGAATGTGAAGGTCAATGTAATCAGGCATCAATAAGTGAAATGTAAAAGGTGAAAAGTAAAAAGTTTACAAATATGAAACCCTCATGAGCTGAATTTTAATCCTTTTTCGCCAGTTCCGCCTCCCGCTCGGCCAGGTCGTCCTGGCCCGAAGCGCGGAAAACCTTGGCCGCCTCCGCGTGGTACCAGGCGGTGTCGGGAATGATCAGGCTGAGCGTCTCGTAATCGCCGATAATCACCCGGGCCTGGCCCAGGAGGCCGGGAAAGACCCGGGGGATTTTGAGGAACGCGGACCGCAGGGAATCGAGGGCGAGGGTTTTCTCCTCCGGGGTTAGATCGTTCCAGGAATAAAGGTATAGCCTGCCGACCGCCAGGCTGGAGTCTCCATTCTGGGGATCAAAGCGGCGGTTTTCGGAGAAAAGCCGGAGGGCCTCGCCGCGCTCGGGGGCGGCCGGGGCGGAAGACTGGAAAAGCAGGGTCGCCAGGGCGAGGCGGCTTTCCTGGTGCAACGGATTCAAACGGAGCGAGGCTTGAAACTCCCGGATAGCTTCCCGCTGGAAGCTTTCCCAGTTTTCCCAGTTGGAGTTCCAGCCGGTGTGGCGCCCGTAGTACATCATCGCCATCCGGTAATAAACGTAACCCAGCTCGAAACGATAATCGGAATTGAGCGGGTCAAATTTTACCTGGCTGATCAGCTGGCGGGTGACCTGGGGGAGATCGACCTGGGCCGGGGGCTGGGTCTTTTGGGAAGACAGGAAGGCGAAGGTTTTCTGATCGATGGACAGGTGAAAGAAACCGCCCAGACCCAGACGGAGGGACCCGACAAGCAGGATCCCGGCGACCAGGAAGAGCGGGACAGCCGCGAGTTTTCTCCCGGCCGGGGGCGGGGAGGTGGCGGGAGCGGCCGTCGGCGAAGCCGGCTTTTCCGGGGGGGAAGAGGAAAGGGCCAGGAAAGCGGCGCAGATGAAGAGGTTGGCGGGGATCCGGAAAAAGAAGTCCATCCCGGCATGGATGAGCAGGGAGAGGATCCCGGCCTGAAAAGCGGGAATCAGGAAATCCAGATGGGATCGCCGCCGGTAGCTCGCCGAGGGGGGCGGGTTTCCCCTCCAGGTCAGAAAATAGGTGACCAGGATCCAGAGCAGCAATCCCAGTCCCACCACGCCGTTTTCGGACAGGAATTCCAGGTATTCGTTATGAAGATGGTCCACCTGGACGTTGTCGGGGCTCTCGGGGATCCGGTAATGGGGATAGACCCAGGGAGTGGTGCCCGGCCCGGTGCCGAAGAGGGGGTAATCGGACGCGATCTGCAGGCCCGCTTTCCAGAACGGGATGCGGCCGTTGAAGGAAGCCAGCTGATATTCCGTGGAGGAGAACTTCTCGAAGACCGGCTCGAGCCCGATCCAGAGCCCGACGAAGAGGGTGAATAAAACCACCGGGATGAGGATCCGGGAGATTTTCCGGCGTCTCCGCCGGGCCCGGATCCGGTTCAGGTAGAAAACCAGCCCGATCAGGGCGGCGGTGATCCCGGCCCGGGAGGCGGTGAAAATCAGGGTGGTCAGGAGCGCGATCAGAATGAAAGCGAGGAGAAAAAACTGGGAAACCGATTTCTCGTAGCCTTCCTCGTTCAGTCGCCGGCGGATCCGGTATAGAAGCGTGTCGCCGGGCCGGGGCTCCCGCCGGCTGATCACCATCGAGAGCAGAAGGGCCAGGGAAACCGGGATGGCCAGCTCGAGCAGGGCCGCGAAGTGATCGGGATTGATGTAGGGGCCGCTCAGGTTCCCGACCGGCCGCCGGGGGAGCTGGTAGCCGAAGAGCAGGTATTCCTTCAGGTTGTACTGGATGAGTCCGAAGAAGGAGTAACAGGTGATGGCGATCAGAAAAACCAGGGAAAAATTGCGCAAGTCCCGGGAACGGGAAAGCTGGGAAAAAAGAAAGAAAATCACGAAAGCGGTGAGGAGGAGTTGAAACTGGTTCAGGGTTTCCGCGGGAATCAGGCTGGCCCAGGCCAGGAGCCGCGGGATGGCAAAGTCCGGAAAGGGCGGGATCATCCGGAACAGGCAATAAACCAGGAGAAAGAAAATCGGCAGGAATAACGGGTTGGATTTGAGCCGGATCGGCCCGGCCGCCCGGGAGGAGATCAGCCAGAAAAGAAAAACCAGGCTGACCAGGAACTCAAACAGTCCCAGGGCCCAGGGCTGAACCAGGCCCAGGGGCAGAGGGGCGAGGCCGAGCAGGGTGTAAAGCGAAATCCGGGTAAAAGAATCCGAAAAGGGAGCCCGCTCCATCAGTGCGCGGATACTTCCGGGTTTTCCGTCTGGTAATAGCGGTGGTAATAACGGTAGGGATAATAATAGCTGTAAGGATAATCCTTGAATTCCAGGTTGTTCAGGACGATGCCCAGGATCTTGGCTCCCGCGTCCTGGAGGGATTTGACCGAGCGGTAAACGAGTTCCTTGCCGGTCCTCCCCGCATGCACGACCAGGATCACCCCTTCGGTGATGGAGGAGAGGATGACCCCGTCGGTGATCGCGATCAGGGGCGGGGAATCGATGATCACCCGGTCATAGCGCTCGGAGACGACCGCCAGGATCCTGCGCATCCTTTCCGAGCCCAGGAGCTCGGCGGGGTTGGGCGGGGTTTTCCCGGCGGTGATCACGTCGAGGTGGGGGTCGCTGGTGGCCTGCACCACCTGGGCCGGATCGAGATTGGAGGTGAGCAGGTCGGTCAGACCGGGGCTGACCGGGATCCCGAAGATTTTATTGACCCGGGGCTTGCGCATATCCCCGTCGATGATCAGGGTCCGGCTCTCGGTCTGGGCCATGGTCAGGGCCAGGTTGACCGCGTTCAGGGTTTTTCCCTCGAAGGGGGCGGAGCTGGTGATCAGGATGGTCTTGGGGGGACGCTCGGCGGTGGAAAGGAAAATCCCGGTCCGGATCAGCCGGAAAGCCTCGGCGGCGTTGGAGTGGGGGTGGGATAAAACCACGAGTTCGTCCACGGTGGATTTTTTCCCCAGCCCGGGGAGCTTGATCGCCGGCACCGTGCCCAGAAAAGGCAGGTTCAGTTCCTTCTCGATCTCGTCCGGGGATTTGATCGAGGTATCCAGGTATTCGAAAAAGAAGGCGAGGCCGATGCCCAGGGAAAGCCCGATCAGGGCGGCGAGGAGGATGTTGGTCTGCTTCTTGGGCCGGATCGGCTTTTTGGGCTCCTCGGCCCGGTCCACGATCCGGATGTTGGTGGTTTCGATCTGTTCGGAGATGGAGGTCTCCCGGAGTCTCTGCATCAGGCGGTCATACATCTGGCTGTTGGTGTCGACCTCCCGCTTCAGGATATTGTACTGGACCGATTTCCGGCTTAAATCCAGGGCCTCGTTTTTCTGGGCCTCGAAAGCGCCTTTTAAATTTTTCTCCCGCGCCTGCGCCACCTGGAACTGGCCCCGGATCGAGGTAATGATTTTATCCTCTTCGCTCTTGATCTGGCCCTGGATTGTTTCCAGCTCCGAGGTGAGCCGGATCATCTGGGGATGCTTGGGTCCGAACTTGGAGGAAAGCTCGGCCCGATCCTGGATCAGCTTGGATTCCTGGGCCTTCAGGTTCTGGATGAAGGAGTTGTTGATCACCTCGGGGATGGATTCGGGTGATCCATTCCGCGCGATCAGGGCGTCAATCTGGTGACACTTGGTTTCGAGTTCCACCCGCTGGTTCTGGACGGAAATCAGCTCGGTATTCAGTTCCGCGAGCTTCTGGGGGGTGATGGTTTCCTTCTCCTCGATGGCGATGATCCCCTGGGTGACCTTGTAATTCTGCAGGGCGGACTCGGATTCCTCCAGCTTCTTGCGCTGGTCGCGGATTTCCTGCCAGAGCCATTCCGAGGCCTGCTGGGAAAGCCGGCTGTGGAGATCCAGGTTCTGACGGATATATTGCTCAGCCAGGGTATTGGCCGAGCGCGCGGCCAACGCGGGGTCCTTGGCTTCGAAGCCCACGTTGACCAGCCGGGAGTTTTTCACCGGCTCAATGATGACCCGGTTCAAAAACGCGTTGAGCAGCCAGGTAGGGGCGGTGAGGGAATCGGCGGGCGTTTTGTTCGCGGGGGCATCCTCTGAAGTTTTTTTCTCCTTGCGGGCGAACTCGGGATGGTGGATCAGGTCGAGCGCGGTTACGGTCCGCTCGGCCAGGGATCGGCTTTTCAGCATTTCGTACTGGGTCTGGTAGTAATCTTTATCGGCGGTATTCAGGTTCATCACCTCGGGGAGGCCGAGAACCTTGGGACTTTCCCGCTCAATCAGGATTTGGGCGGTGGCCCGGTAAACCGGCTCGGTGAGGAAGGACCCCACGGTGACCACCACCACGATCACGGTGAAGAAGGCGGCGATTGTCCAGCGGTGTTTGAGGATAATCCGCCAGTAATCCAGAAGATGAAATTCTTTTTCTTCCATTTACTCTTCCCGTTCCTTAAAAGATCCGCTCGGGGACGATGATGATATCGTTGGGCAGAACCAGGTCTTCGATCTTGGCCTTGAATTCCTTTTCCTTGACCGGGCCGTCATTGGGATTTTTGACTTCCGGTTTGGCGCCGGCCCGGGGGGGATTTTTTCGCAGGATCTTGATCCGTCCGGGGGCGGCCAGGTCGGTGAATCCCCCGGCCAGGGTGACCGCCTTGATCACGGTCATATTTTCCTCGTAGCTGTAGGCTCCGGGTTTTTTCACCTCCCCGGTGATGTAAACGTAGTCGCGGTACTCGAGGATCCGGACGGTGATCTGCGGGTTGACCAGGAACCCGTCGGCCAGCTGCGAGGTGAGTTTTTCCTGGAGATCCTTCTCGGCCAGGCCGGCGACTTTCAGGATCCCCAGGAGCGGAAAAAAGATGGTTCCGTCACCGCTGACGCGGTAATCCCCGGAAATATCGGCGTGCTCGTAAACCGTGATTTGAATCAGCTCCCGCTCATGGATGGTATATTCCTCGGCCCGGGCCGGCAGCGCCCAGAGCCCCAGCGCGAGGATAATAAGGGCAAGCGAAAGTAATCGTCTCATGATCCGATTAGGCATCGGGGGAGAAGCGGAAGCGGGGCGGGCGGTAACCTTCCCGAAAAAACTTCCCTAGCGTCCGATCTGATCCTTACCCACCAGAACCGTGATGTTAATATCTTCGGCCATCTTGTCGGTGGGGACCGTTTTCTGCGGGCCCGGGATCGCGCCCTCGATTTCCTTGACTTCCACTTCGTAACCCGGCCGATAGTAAATTATAGTGGAATCGAAGGTTTTTTCATAAGGGTACTTGGCCAGAGTGGCCACATCCCAGTTTTTCATCAGCAGGACCAGACCGACATTTTCCTCCAGGCCGGCCACGCCGCTGGCGTTAAAGACCGCAATCTTGACCTTGCCTTTGGGTTTGGCCGGGGCCGCCGGAGCAGCTACCGGAGCCGCCGGAGCGGCCGCCGGTGCCGGGGCCAAGGCGGGGGCAGCCGCCGGAGCGGCCGCCGGTGCCGGTGCCGGGGCGGGGACAACCGCCGGAGCGGGGACAGCCGCGGGGGCGGCCGCAGGCGCAGGGGCGGCCATTGGAGCAGCCGGGACGGGCCTGGCTCCGGGTGCGCCTTTCAACCAGCAGATATTTTTAGGGTCGGCCGGCTGATAGCTTCCCGAGGACAGTGAGTCCACCATGTCCCGGGCGGCTTTCATCGCCAGGTAATTCACAGATTCCCGCCGGGGTTCCATCATCTCGGCGGAGCCGACGCTTAAAGCCGAAGCCCAGAGAGGATTGCCGGTCTTGGCGTCAATCAGGCGGGCGGTAAAGGCCACCGAAGGCAATCCGGCCCGGATTTCCAGGAGGGTGGAACCGTAGGAATAATCGGAGATGGTCCCGATCAGCGCGGCCTGGACCCCCAGCTTCTGGGCCAGGCTCTTGGCCGTCTCGGCGTCCGGGGACTCCGGGATCGAAAGGCCGGAGGCCTGGAGCAAAGTCTGGGCCTCTTCCCATTCCATGATGCCAAAGCGCCGGGAGGAATAAAGCTCGGTGGCGAGAATGTCGCTGATGACTTTTCCGGCTTCGGCCCGGCTGCTCAGGTTTTCGAAGGGGAGCACGACCACGCAGGAAACGCCGTCCAGCTTGGGATCGGGGGGGACGAGCACGGATTTCTGCACCCCGGCGCAGGCGGCCAGGGCCAGGGCCAGAAGGCCTGCCGAAATTTTAAGGATCATATCAACCTTCAGAGTTTGCATTATTCTCCCTCCTTAACCGTTGGGGTTAGGGCAAAAGCGCGTTGATTACTTCCTCGGAGGCCTTTTGGGCCACCTGATGGAGCTGGCCGGCGTTGTCGGACAAAAGATACTGGAAGGCTCCGCCCCCGGTTTTGCTGACCGAGACGGCTCCGATCACCGCTCCGCTTCTCACATCGACCAGCCGGGCGGTGATGCCCACCGCCGGTTCACGGTCGGGGTAATATTTCTGTTCCTCCTGGTACCAATATTCCGAAACGGTTCCGATGATGACCGCGTCGGCCTTCAGGGACTGGCCGAGTTTTTGGGCCTGGGTGCGGTCGATGATTCCGTTCGGAGCCGCCTTGGGAACCGCCTTCAGCACCGAGTCGTTGGCCACCACCGAGTACTTGCCCCCGCCGAACAGGGACTGCACGAGAAGCTCGACGATCACCTTCTGGGCGTCCTTGGTCGAGGTCAGGTTGGTGAAGGGGGCAACCGCCACGGTCTTGATCTGGGCCAGGTCGACTTCGGTAGGGGGCAGGGTCTGACGCAGTGAATAACCGCAGCCGAGGAAAAAGACCGCCAGGGTTAAAATCGAAAGCTTTCCGTTTTTCTTCCGCATTTTCCGTCTCCTTTATAATACCGCGTTCAGGGAAGCCCGAATCCTGTTTTCCTTATATTCGTAGTCCGTCACATTGGAAGACCGGTTGCTCAGGGTGTAGCCGACCTGGGCCCGGAGCCAGCGGGTAATGTCCACTTTAAAGTTCGGGCTGATTTCCAGGATCTTGTCCGTCCGTTTGTCGCCCTGGAGATTCGCTTTTTCGTACTGCAGGAGGAAATAGCTGACATCAGCCCCGACGGCCAGCATCCTGAGCGTGAGGAAGGTTACGTTTGCCCCTCCCCCGGTTGAGATATATGAAGAATTATTTTCATAAACCGTTTCATTGACCGACCGGGAGCCGTAGACCGAGCAGGAAAAATGGGTGTTGGGTTTTTCCTCCAGCACCAGTGAAGCGACCGGCTGATTGGTGGTGGGGTAGGCGGAATCTTTATAACCCCGGTGCTCAAACCCGGCCCGGAGCGTGAAATTGGTCTTGGGGGAAATCCGGCCGCCCAGTCCCAGGAAACCCTGGACAAAGGTGGCATCCTGCCCGTTGCTGGCGGATTCCTTGTACCCGACTTTGCCGACCCAGGCTTCGCCGAACAGGGAAACCTTGGCCATCATCCGCATGAAGAGCGCCACCCCCCCGGAATTAACGTCGCGATCGTAGGAAGACAGGTTCTCGAAGCGGAGCATCTGGTTTTTGTACCGGCCGGAAACCGACCATCTCTGGGTCAGGGTGTACCCGATTTCCGCGAACGCGTTGTTTTCCCAGTGCTTAACGATCCCGGATTGTTCCTGTAGCTCGGGCTGAGCGGCAGGAAAAACCCTCTGGGCGAAATTATCGCTCAGGCGCAGGATCAGACCGACGGGGAAGTTGAACTCCAGGGACCCCATCGCGGAATTCTTGAAGTCGGTCTCACCCCGGTTGAGAAAATCGAAAATCGAGAGGTTGTAGCCGAGGCGGAACATGTGGTTTGTGGTGGGGAAACGCAATTCCACGCCCGGGGTGACCTCGATAATGCTTTCTTTCGGATTTTTATCGATGGCCGGGTCTGCCTTGGCTGCGTCGGATTCCTGATTGATATTGTCGCTGTAGGTGTAACCCAGGTTCACGCCGGGATGGATCTCCAGCTTCCCCAGGTGGATATTTCCCTGGGCCCGGGCCGCGCCGGCGCCGACAAAGATCATGAAAAACAAAATGAGAAATATTAACTTGGATTTTTTCATGGCGCTTATGGGCAGGTTTTGTAAGGGCTGACCGACGGAGTGCATTTCTCGCCCTCACTGTTGACTTTGTTTTCGACCGTGATTTCCCCGCCGTTTTCGAGGTTGTGCACCTGACCGTCTGACCCGGTGACGGTGGGGCTTCCGCCCTGTCCGACGATGTTGGTTCCTTTGTCACCCGACGTGACCAGGACCTTTTCTCCGGAATCCATCGCCAAGACATTATTGCCGCCCACCGTGGCCTGAATGGTGCCGTTCCCGGTGGCCTGGATAGACGTTCCCCCCCCTTGCGACCCCAGATTGACACCCTGCCCGGCGTTCAGGTTGGCCTGGATGTTGCCGACCTGGACACCAACCGTCCCTTGGGAATCCGCGGGTACGGAGGCCTGGGTGTTACCTTCCTTATCCAGATCGAGATTCAACTTTCCTCCCGCCCCGATTGTGAAGGTAGTATCGGCGCTGAAGGCCTTGGCCCCCGTGGAGGATTGGATGGAGAAACTGCCGTCACTGTTTTGCTTCAGAACGGCCTGGGCCCCGCCGCCGAGATCTACGACGAACTGGCCGTTGGTGAACGCAACCGTTCCATTTTCGGTGGTGATGCTGACAACCCCTTCGGGACTCACGGAGAGGCTGAACGCGGTTCCCCGGACCCCGGCGACACCGGAGGGGGTATCAAACACGACAAAATGCTTGGAGATTTCAAAGGGGCTGACCTTGGCGAAAATCGTGCCCTTGGTGACCTTGATTTTGGTCGTGGGATAATCGGGGCGGATGAAAGCCAGGGGCCGGATGTTTTCCCTGGTCTGGAAATAGGTGACCATGCATTCGGCTTGGAGCTTTACGGTGGTCTCGGAGTAAAGCTCGATCTCGACATCCCCGGAGCGAACCAGGATGTCGTCCCCGGATTCAATTTTCTGGCCGGGCTTGGCGACCCGGATCCATTTTCCCGCCTCCGGGCCGGCCTTGGGACGGATCAGACAGTCACCGTTGATTTTGGTGAAGAACGCCGGCTGTTCCTTTTTCGCCTCGGCCGGCGGAACGTTTTTGACCGGTGCCGGCTGGCTGACTTTTTCCGGAGCGGGCTTGGCGGCCGCCGGTGTTGGTTGGCTGGTTGCCGGAACGGGCTTGGCGGCTGCCGGGACCGGCTGCCTGGATTTTGCTTTGGCCTGCTGATCGGTTTTTCCCTGCCCCGCCTGTTGAGAATATGCGGGTGAAGGCAGAACCAGGCAAAACGCCAAAATCATTCCCAGGATATATTTCATACTAACCTCCCCCTTTAATTATTGGATAATGAACGACAAATACTAAAAATTCTTTTTCCTGTCAAGTTTGATAAGGAAAAGAATGCGAATTTTTTTACTTTATATCTAAAGGGAAATTAAGTCAATAGATTGTTTATACTACGGTATTTCCCCTAAAAACCAATTTGGCCGGCCCGGTCAAATAGATGATCCCGTCCTGACGCTGCTCGACCTGGAGCTCCCCGCCCGGGAGGATGACTTTGACCTTTTCCGGTGATTTTTTCACGGTCAGGGCGGCAAAAAGAATCGCTCCCGCCCCGGTTCCGCAGGAAGGGGTTTCTCCTACCCCACGTTCCCAAACCCGGGCCCGAAGTTCCTGCGGCTTGATCACCTGGACAAATTCCACGTTGGTCCGGTTCGGATAGGAGGGATGGTTTTCGATCTGGGGCCCGAAACGCTCCAGGGGGTATTTCGTCACATCTTCATCAATAAAGATGACCGCGTGGGGATTGCCGATATCGATATTCAGGGGTTCGAAGCGGTGGTTTTCGATCCGGAGAGGGGGGCCCGGAAAGGTTCGGGCCCGGCCCAGGTCAATGGTTACCAGGTCGTTTTTGATCCAGGCGTTTTTAACCCCGGCCTTGGTTTCCACCCGGACTTTTCCCCCGGGACACAGATCCCGGGATTCCAGGTAGCGGACCAGGCCGCGCAGGCCGTTCCCGCACATTTCCGCCTCACCCCCGTCGGCATTGAAGATCCGCATCCGGAATTTTTCCCGGTCCCCGGGCAGAAGCAAAAGGATCCCGTCCGCGCCGATCCCGTTCCGCCGCGAGCAGAGCCGGGAGATGGTTTCGGGCCGGGTCAGGGGCTGGAGCGGCAGGCGGGACTGGTAGAGATCAAAAAGAATGAAATCGTTCCCGGTGGCTTCCAGCTTGCAGAAGGGATAGGTCCGATCTGCGGCCGGGCGGGCCGGGCGGGGATTATCCGGGCGGGGACGGGGTCGTTCCGGTCTCATTTGAGCAGGGAGGCGGGGATGATTTCTCCCCGGGTCAGGTCTTGCTGGTTTTCCCGGCGGCGAATGACCGCGAAGCGACTGCCCCGGACCAGGACCTCGGCGGCCCGGGGGCGGGAGTTGTAATTGGAAGACATGGAAAAGCCGTAGGCCCCCGCTCCCATGACGGCGAGCAGATCCCCCGACCGGAGGGGCGGCAGCTTCCGGTCCCGGGCGAAGAAATCCCCGCTTTCGCAGATCGGTCCGACCACGTCCACCTTTTTCCGGGGGCCTTTCCGGGGGCGGACCGGGATGATTTCATGAAAGGAATCGTAAAGCGCCGGCCGGATCAGGTCGTTCATCCCGGCGTCGGTAATCACGAATTCCTTGCGTCCCACTTTTTTGGAGTAGAGGACCCGGGCCACGAGGATGCCGGCGTTGCCGACGATGACCCGCCCGGGCTCCAGGATCAGCGTGATTCCCAAGGGGGAGCCGGGGAACCCTTTCAGTTCTTTCCCGATGACCCGGGCGTATTCGTCCGGATGGGGAGGGACCTCATCCCGGTAGGTGATGCCCAGCCCCCCGCCCAGGTCGAGGTAGGAAATGTTGATCCCGAGCCGTCCCAGCCGGGAGATCAGGCCCTTGAGCTTGCCGAGGACGGCGACGAAAGGTTTCAGGGAAGTGATCTGCGAACCGATGTGGCAGTCGATCCCGGCTGGCTCGAGGAAAGGCAGGCGGGCGGCCCGGAGATAAACCGGGAGGGCCTGCTTGATATCGATCCCGAATTTGTTTTCCGGCGTGCCGGTGGTGAGATAAGGATGGCTTTCGGCGCTGATATCCGGGTTCAGGCGGAAGGAGATCCGGACCCGGCGTCTGCATTTTTTCGCCACGCGGCTCAAGAGCAGGAGCTCCGGGACTGATTCCACGTTGATCAGCAGGACCCCCGCCCGCACCGCGGCCGCGAGCTCGGTTTCGGTTTTGCCCACCCCGGAGAAGACGATCCGCCGGGGATCGGCCCCGGCCTGGAGGGCCCGGGCGAGCTCGCCCTGCGAGACGATATCGAAGCCGCCCCCGAGCCGGGAAAAGATCCGGAGCAGGGCCAGGTTGGAGTTGGCCTTGACGGAGTAGCAGGTCAGGTGGGGAAGGGCGGAAAAAGCCCCGTCAAAAATCTGAAAATGGCGGACCAGGGTCTGGTAACTGTAAATATACGCGGGGGTGCCGACCGATTTGACCAGGCGGGAGAGGGGAATACCCTCGGCGTGCAGTTCCCCCCGGGAATATTGAAAATAGTGCATTTTTCATTGCCTCATTTCGGAACCCGCAGGTTGACCGGCTCGGAGGCCTCGCTTTCGTTGGGGGCCGGGGCCGAATCCACCGCGGTCAGTTGATACCGGTAAGATTTACCACGAACGGCATTGCGATCCAAGTATGCGGGTTCCGGGATCGGGGCGGGGGTGAGATTCTCCATCCGGAATCCCGGCTCTTTTCCCCGGTAGACCCGGTATCCGGCGAGATCCTTTTCGGCGTTGGGCTCCCAGCGCAGTTCCACGCCGGACTGGGCCGGGACCGCGGTCAGTCCCTGCGGCGGCAGGGGGGGAGTGTGATCCTCCGGAAGCACGGAAACGGCGGAGGAGAGGGGGCTCTCGTTCAGGCTGCCGTTGACTCTTTCCAGGGCCGAAACCCGGTAGTAATAAGTCCGGTTGTTTTCCAATCCCAGGTCGGTGTAAACCGTCCGGGTGATCGGATCGGGGTTGGCGGGCAGGAAAGGAATGTCCTCTTTCTCCCCGGACCGGTAGAAATTGTATCCGGCCAGGACGGTTTCCGGGCCCCCGGGGGCGGGATTTTCAGGCGGCTGCCAGGAGAGCTGGACCCAGCGGTCACCGGGGGAAACGGCCAGGCCGCGGGGCGGGGACAGGGGTTGGGCGCGGTTGACCCGGATGATATTGGAGGGCGGGCCCTGATAACCCCGGCGGTTGAAAGCCCGGAGAAAATAGAAATACTGCTGTCCGGGCGAAACGTTTTTATCCGCGAAAGTGACTTTTTTCCCTTCGGCCCGGGCCGGGTTCGGGAATTCGTAGTCGATCGTGATCAGCTTTTCAAATTTCAGGGAGCCGATATCGATGGACCCGGCCGCGGACGCCTCGGAATGGCGGTAAACCTGAAATCCTTTCAGGTCTTTCAGCGGGCTTCCATCCACGTTTTTATCCGGAACGGGCCAGACCAGAAAGATGGCTTCCGGGCGGGAGATGAAAACCGGCTCCCCCATCGGCTGGGGGATGATCAGGGAGGGAGGAATCGGGGAGGTCTTTTTCCCGCAGGCCGGGAAAAAACCGGAAAGCAGTCCGGAAAAAACCGCCATTAAAATAAAGGTTAAATGTTTCATGTTCCGAATTCTGATACTATTTATCATGGGAATATTATAAGGAGTATAGGAAGGATTTTAAATCACCCGGGTTTTGTAAATGGAAATATCTGTAATCATCCCCGTCTACGACCGTCCCGAGCTCCTGCGGGATTGCCTGGTTTCCCTGGATCGGGAACTGGCCGGGATGGAGGCGGAGGTGATCGTGATTGACAACGCCTCGCGGGAAGATATCGGGGGAATGGTGGGCAGGGAATTCCCCCGGGTCGACCTGCGCCTGAACCGGGAAAACCTGGGCTTCGCGCGGGCCAATAACCAGGGCCTGGCCCGGGCCCGGGGCCGGTATCTCCTGCTCTTGAACCCGGATACCCGGGTGCAGCCCGGGGCGGTTTCGAAACTGATCGATTATCTGGAACAATCACCCAAAGTGGGCGTGGTGGGACCGCGCCTGATCTTCGGGGACGGGCGTTTCCAGCCCTCCACCTTCGGATTTCCCTCGGTCTTGAAGGAAGTGGCCAACCTGGCGGAACTGGACCGGCTGCTCCCCAAGGAAGGCAAGCCGGGGATTTTCCTGGGGCGGATTTTCGGAAAGTGGTTCCCGAACCTGTTTTCGATGTACCGCCAGGATCCCGCCCCGCGCCGGGTGCCGGCGCTGTTCGGCGCCTGCCTCCTGGTCCGGCGGGAGGCCCGGGAAAGAGTGGGCGATCTCGATCCCAATTTTTTTCTTTACTGGGAGGATGCCGATTTCTGCTACCGGATGGTGAAGGCGGGGTGGGAGGCGCATTATTTCCCCGGGGCCGAGGTGATCCACCACGGGGGGGCGAATTATTATCTCCCCGAGCAGGATAGTTTTTTCCGGTATTACCAGTCGCTGCTATATTTCTTTACCAAGCATTATTCCCCCGTCCGGGTGGAGACCTTGAGAGCGGCGGTTTTATCCATCATTTCCGTCCGGTTGCTGATCGAGCGGATGAAAAACGCCGTTTCCGGGAAGAGGGCGGAAACGGAAAAAAGGCTTAAGAACCTGAGAATGGTCCGGGAATTGTATCGGAGTTTCAGGATTGAATAATAAATATATGGCAACTTACAATCTCCCAACGGGCGTGGTCACTCAACCGTCATTGCGAGCGCACTTTCCCGTCATTGCGAGCGCAGCGAAGCAATCTAAAATAGCCATCTGAGAGATTGCCGCGTCCCGCCAGAGGCGGGACTCGCAATGACCGGAAGAGGATGTTTTTCCAAATATTTGTTTATGAAGATAAAAAGTAAAAATTCGGCGGCCCGGAATTTGGACCCGGTGAATATTTTCGGGGTCAGGGTGGACCGGCTCCGGACCCAGGAAGTCTTGGACCGGGTGGAAATTTTTCTCGGGGAAGACCGGCCCCGGCGGATCTATTTCGTTTACGCCAACTGCCTGAACGTGGCTTACTCGGACCGGGAATTCCGGGAGGTGCTGAACCGGGCCGACCTGGTTTTGAACGACGGGCTGGGACTGGAAATCGCCGGCCGGACCTTGAAAAAGCCCTTTCCGGAAAATCTCTGCGGGACCGATTTCCTGCCCCTTGTCCTCGAACGGGCCGGGAAGCTCAAGAAGTCGGTTTATCTGCTGGGAGGACAGCCCGGGATCGTGGAGGCCTGCGGGGAGAGACTGGCCCGGGAGATCCCCGGGATCAGACTGGCGGGGATGGAGTCCGGCTTTTTTAAAAACGAGGCCCGGGTGGCGGATTCCATCCGGGCGGCCAGCCCCGACCTTCTGCTCGTCGGCATGGGGGTTCCGATCCAGGAAAAACTGATTGACCGCTGGGCCGCGGAGCTCCCGGTGCGCCTGGCGATCGGGGTGGGGGCTTTTCTGGATTTTTATTCCGGGTCGGTGCCCCGGGCCCCGCTCTGGATCCGGAGGCGGAGGATGGAGTGGCTTTTCCGCCTGGTCCGGGAGCCGCGCCGCCTGTGGCGGAGATACCTCATCGGGAACCTGACTTTTCTCCTGCATCTTCTTAAATTCCGTCTGGCGGGGGGAAAATAGGGAAAAGATGCAAGGGAAAAGATATAAGGGACAAGATGCAAGGGGCGAGATGTAAGTGAAAATAAAAAAGATCGTAGATAGTAGGTAGCAGGTAGCAGGCAGGGAAAATCCTGCAAACCAAGGTCATCAGGACAATAGAGAATCAGGAAGTGGTGATCAGGAAACAAGGTTATCAGTTTCCCCCTTTGTAAAAAGGGGGATAGAGGGGGATTTTCAATCTTGTCATCCTCATCGTTTTACGTCTTACTTCTCACGTCTTATGCCTTTAACCGGAACAACAATGAGCGATAAGCGATGAAGTTATTTTTGGCCGCGCTGGGTCTGGCCCTCGTCATCGAAGCCATTCCTTATTTCGTTTTTCCCGAGAAGATGCGGGAATTCTTCCGCCGGATTCCGGAGATCCCGGTGAATGTCCTCCGGATCATGGGACTGGCTTTCATCGCGCTCGGCCTGCTCCTGGTTTACGTGGCGACCGCCTACGCAGGGAACGCGCCCTCGATCCGGATCTCGATCAAGGAAACCGGCGCGCCGGTGGAGATCGAGGGGACGGATCTCCTGATCCGGGAACTCCCAAGTTTCGAGCAGGTGGACCTGGATAAATCCGACCCGGTTTACCGGATCGCGCTTACCCCGGGCGGAATGAAGATCAACCAGCGGACCTGGCCCGCCACCCACCTGGTCCTCGCCAGCGGCGACGGGGTGATCCGGATCGACGGGAAAAGGTTCCAGGGCCGGGTGGAGGTGGTGAAGACCGCGCGGAACCACCTGCTCCTGATCAACGACATGGACCTGGAGCGCTACCTGGTGGGATTGATCAACCACGAGATTTCCTCCGCCTGGCCGCCCGAGGCGGTCAAGGCGCAGGCGGTGGCGGCCCGTACCTATGCCTATTTCCAGAAGGAAAAGAAGCTGAAGGACCTTTACGATCTCGAGTCCTCGGTCCTGGACCAGGTTTACGGGGGGATCGGTCTGGAGGACGAAAGGGCCGCGGCGGCGGTCCGGGCCACCGCGGGGGAGGTCCTGACTTATCAGGGGAGGATCATCAAGGCGGTGTTCCATTCCTGCTGCGGGGGGCGGACCGAGAACTCCGAAGCGGTCTGGGGGGAGATGATGCCTTACCTCCGCTCGGTGCCGGACCCCTACTGCACCGAATCACCCCGTTACTACTGGAAGTACGAGATTCCCTTGTCAGATATGTCCCGGCGCCTGAGCCTGGGAGCCATCACCAAGATCACGCTCCGGAACCGGACCGCGAGCGGGCGGGTCCGGGAACTCGAGTTCGGCTTCGACTCCGGCCAGAAGCGGGATTACAGCGGCGAGGACCTCCGCCGGCTTCTGGGCTACGACAATCTGAAGAGCACCAATTTCCGGGTGGAATCCACCGTGGATGAAATCAAATTTTCCGGGAGCGGCTCGGGCCACGGGGTGGGGATGTGCCAGTGGGGCGCGAAGGGGATGGCCGATAAGGGCTTCAGCTACCGCCAGATTCTGCAGCATTTCTACCAGGGAGTTAAGATCGAGCGGAAATATTAGGGTCCGGGAAATGAGCTTTTCCGGAAATGTTTTGAGCAAAGAAAGTTTTCCATTATAATTAATACATAAGATAGAAAGGGTCCGGGACGAAAATTCCCGGAGGTTTCATTGAGTGGCCGGGCCGCCATTCCGATTGAAAGGAATGGAGGCTCTTTTTTTATATTGGCGTCGGTTAATACTGAGGATAAATTACTTTGAAATCCAACAAATCCCTTATTTTTATTTTGGCCGTATTTTTCCTGTTGATGTTAACCAGGTTTAATTCGGCAGAAGAAATAAAGAACCCGCAAAGCTCATTCTTCATTTCCGGGACCGTTTTCGATTCACATCAGGAACCGGTCCGGGAAGCCCGACTTCGGGTTTTGGTCAATGGGACACCGCATAAGATTATTTCCAGCCAGGGAGAGGTTGATTTAGTTGAAACCTCCTCCCACGGAGGCTATCAGATTGAATTCCGGCTCCCACCTGACACTGCGGAGACCGCCCGGATCCAGATCGAAGTAACCAAGAACAGCTACCGCTCGGCTGAGCTTGAATTCGGGAAAAAGGATTTCGCTCCCCAGAATCAAAACTTCTTTACAGTCGATAACGTTGAGTTGTCTCGGAGCTTGGGTCCCGCTTTTTATATCGCCACGATTATTTTCCTGCTTACTTATCTGTTGATCTCTTTCGACATTCTGCACCGGACTGTTGCCTCCATGTTGGGAGCCACTACCATGCTCCTAACTACCTATACCCTGGGAACCTTAAATCTCGATTACCGGATTATCTCGTTTGAACGGGCCATCGGCGCGGTGGATATGAACGTCATTTTTCTGCTTCTCGGAATGATGATTATCGTAGGCGTTCTGAAACACACCGGCGTTTTCCAGTGGTGTGCCTATATGTCTTTTCGCATTTCCCGGGGCAATCTTTTTATCCTTTCTCTGATCTCGATGGTTTTTGTGGCCGTGACTTCGGCGTTCCTGGACAACGTAACCACCATGCTGCTCTATACCCCGGTGACGATCGAAATCGCCCTGGCGATGAAAATCTCGCCGCTGATACTCCTGATTCCCGAGGTGATGGCTTCCAATATCGGGGGCACCGCTACCCTGATCGGCGATCCTCCGAACATTATGATTGGATCCTACGCTGGCCTGACTTTTATGCAATTTGTTAAGAACCTCGCCCCGGTATGCCTGATATGTCTAGTCGTGCTTGTTTTTTACGACCGATTTTTCCATCGAAAGCAGTATGCCCTGACGCAGATAAAAAATATTGATGAATTCATTCAGACCTTGAAAAAAAATTGTCGAATCAAGGACCCGATCTTGCTCCGGTACGGCCTTTTGATCATAGGGGTGGTAATCGCATTTTTTGCCAGCCACGGATTCTGGAAAATGGAGGTCTGCATCCCCGCCCTTTTCGGAGCAGGAGTCCTTTTCGCTTATGGTGTTCTAACCAAAAAGATAAAAATTTTTGAACTTCTAGAGAAAGATATCGAGTGGTCTACGCTTCTCTTTTTTGTTTTTCTTTTTATCATTGTCGGGGCTGTAGAGGAAGCCGGGCTTTTATCCCTCGTCGCCGATTATGTTTTGAAACTTTCCCAGGGCAACCTTACGGTAGCTGTCTGTCTGATTCTTTGGGTTTCCGCTATTATGAGCGCCTTCGTGGATAATATTCCCTTCACCGCTACCATGTTGCCCATTACGGCCTATCTCACCAATGTCATCCCCGGGGCGGAAACCGGCGTACTCTGGTGGGCCCTAGCCCTGGGGGCCTGCCTGGGCGGGAATGGAACCTTGATCGGGGCCAGCGCAAACGTGGTTACCATGGGCATCTCGGAATCGGCCGGTCACCCCATCCGTTTTTTGGATTTCATGAAATATGGTTTTATTTTTATGCTGATCAGCGTGGCGATTTGTAATCTGTGGTTGCTAATTTAAATTTAAGGCTTTTAAAAGAAAGGGCCGGGGTTACCCCCAGCCCAGGTACTAGCGTTATACGAATTAAACGGAGGATTTG
>JAQTNV010000019.1 GCA_028713675.1 bacterium | reverse complement strand
GTCAATCCCCGCTCGCGCGGCGGGGTTTCCACCTGGGAAAACGTGGTGACCAGCTGCATCCCCTGCAACCGGAGGAAAGCGGGGAGGACCCCCGCCGAGGCCGGAATGAAACTGATCAAGAAGCCGGTCCGCCCCAAGTGGACCCCGATCTATCGCATGCCGATGATCAACACCCCTTACAAGGAATGGCAGATCTTCCTCGACTTCGTGGACGCTGCCTACTGGCATGTCGAACTCGAAGCCTAGGGGTGAACTGAAACACTCCTGTCAGCTCTGCGGTTCCACTCTGACCACGGGATCCCTGAAATTCGTCCTCAAGCTCGAGATCTGGGCCGATTTCGACGGCCATCTTCCCGAGGTCGACGACCCTTCCAAGGTCCAGGCCATCCTGAGAGAGATGGAAGAGACCGATCCCATCGAGCTCGAAGAAGAAGTTCACCTGACCCGCTACCTGCTGATCTGCCCGTCCTGCCGGGCCAACATCATGTCGGGGCTGAAAAGCCGGGAAACCGTCGAAGACAATCTTTCCATACTCCATTAAAATCCGTAAGGCGTTAGACGTAAGGGGTCAGGGGTAAAAAGTAGGGGCGGGGTTTACTTGTCCTGAGCGAAGCCGAAGGATCCCCGCCCAAAAAGCCTTTTATTCGGGAGGGCACCAGGCCCTCCCCTACTGAGGACATAGGATTTCGGACTTAGGACTTAATCAGATGGGGGATTTATGCCTGACCGACTTCTAATCATCGGCGGGGTGGCCGGCGGGACCAGCGCGGCCAGCCGTGCCCGGCGGATCAGCCCCGGCCTGGAAATCGTCCTGTTCGAGAAAGGCCCTTTCGTCTCCTACTCAGCCTGAAGCGAGCCCTATTACATCGGGGATGTAATAAAATCGCCGGAGAAACTGATCGCCCGCGCTCCCGAGGTCTTCCGGGAAAAGCAGAAAATCGACATCCGCCTCAAACACGAGGTGATCCGGATCGACCCGGCGGCGAAAAAGCTCCTGGTCCGCGACCTCGCGGGCGGGAAAGAAACCGAAGAATCCTATGACCGCCTGATCATCGCCACCGGGGCCAGGCCCCGGGAGCTGAATCTTCCGGGGGCCGATCTCTCTAATGTTTTCCGGGTTAAATCCCTGGAGGAGGCGATCCGCCTGAAAAAATTCCTGGATACCGACAAACCCGCCCGGGCGGTCTCGATCGGGGCCGGCTTCATCGCCCTCGAGATGGCGGAGGCTTTCCGCGGCCGCGGATTGGAAAACACCATCCTGCACAACGACGCCCTGCCCGGGGGCAAGCTCGAGCCCGAGATCGGCGAACTGGTCCGGAAAGAGCTCGAAGAACACGGGGTCAAGTTTGTTCCCAACGCGGCGGTTAAGGAATTCAAGGAAGGCGCGCCCGGCCGGGTCGGCGAGGTCATCACCGCCGGAGATAATTACCCGGCCGATCTTGTCCTGTTAAGCGTCGGGGTGGTCCCGGAGGTAAAACTCGCGAAAGAAGCGGGCGTAGCCCTGGGTCCGACCGGCGCGATCGCGGTCAATGAGCGCCAGGAAACCAATTTACCCGGCATCTATGCTGCCGGTGACTGCTGCGAGGTGAAAAACCGGGTTTCCGGCCGACCGGCCTATCTGCCTCTCGGGGATGTCGCCAACAAGCAGGGCTGGGTGGCGGGTGAAAACGCCGCCGGGGGAAAAGTCACTTATCCGGGGGTCCTGGGTTCGGCCCAGTTCAAGTGCTTCGACCTGGAGATCGGGCAGACCGGCCTTCTTTCCCAGGAAGCCGATAAACTGGGTTTCTCCATTTATACCCAGATGATCGAGGATGCCAGCCGGACCCGGATCTATCCCGGGAGCCGCCCCATCCTGGTCAAGCTGATCATCGACCGGAAATCCCATGTCCTCCTCGGCGCCCAGATCGCGGGGAAGGACGGCGCCGCCTTGCGGATCAATACCCTGGCGGTGGCGGTGTACAACCAGATGAAAGTCGAGCAGCTGGCGGAAGTGGATTTCGCCTACGCCCCGCCCTTCTCGCCGGCGATCGACCCGATCCTGGTGGCCGCCCGCGCCGCCGCCAAGGATATGGCGGGAGAAAAATAATCTCTGGTTTCGAGTTTCGGGTTTCTAGTTTCTGGTTAAACCAAACAATAAAATAATGACGGTAGCCGCAACCTTTTCGATCAGATCCCGAGGCATTGTGGCCGAGGGAAGGTTGCGTCTCTTTTCTTAATTGTCATTCCCGTGGAAACGGGAATCCAGGATATTTTTAGCATGTCATTGCGAGTCCTGCTTGCCCTGAGCTTGTCGAAGGGAGCTTGTCGAAGGCGAAGCAATCTCGCTTATCCTTAAAAACTCATCTGCAAAGCCAGCCCCATCCGATCTTTCCAGATCAGCGGGGTGATCATTGCCTGAGTTTTTTGATTTCTTTTCTCCAAATACTCATTGTACTCTTGGACTCTTAACTGATGATTAATTATTTCATATGTGTAGATCGAAAAAGTAGTGATAAAAGCTGGTAATGTGCCATATTTGAAAAACGAAGCTCCATTATCATTTTTCCCGCCCCAATTATTTCCGATTGACGAAAAAGCTCCGGGGACAGTAGCAGCAGCAAATAAAGCAACTTTTGCAACCGGTAATCCAACAGTTTCAACCCATCCATTTCCCACGTAAACATGTGAAGGGATTGAACCGAAGATTAATAGCACGAAACCACTAATATAAAGTGCTCCTAAATAATTTTCACGTTTTTCTAAAGAAACAGTTGCGCAATAACCCCCAAATCCACCCAAGGCAGCCAATGGAACTAGATCCATCACCAAAGGAATGATATGGCTTTTAGGGGACGGGGCAGTGATTGAGGCGGTGATTGGGATAGCATAAGAAGGAAAAGGTTTAATTTCCTTACCTCCCATCAATTCATCAAATTCCTGCGCCCGGGAAACACCGGTCAAGAAAAACACTATCAAGATAGTGGTTATGGCGAGGAATTTGGCTTGAGACACTGATCGTTTCCTTTTCGGGATACTAAATACCATTTGACCGGGAAGGAAACTGCTTGTCAAGAAAAATTGAAAATCCCCCTTATTCCCCCTTTTAATAAAGGGGGATAAATACTTGGGGGAAAAATATAAACCCCTCTTTGTTAAAAAAGGGGCTGGGGGAAATTTTCATAATTCTTTGTGCTTTGCTCTATGCCCTTTGCTCCCTGCCCCATGCTTTTTGTTTTCGCAGGCTGAAGCCTGCGGCTACCTCTTTACTCTATGCCCTATGCCCTATGCTCTATGCTATCAATTAGACCCAAATAATCCTGGCCTGCTCCCGTTCCACCACGTTATCCACCTTGCCCAGGGGATAGCCGAGGCAGATGGAGGTGACGATCTTCCACTGGTCGCCGATCCCGAGCTTCTTCCGGTATTTCGGGAAAAACCTGAGGGCGGTAATGATCGCGACATAGCAGGTCCCAAGCCCCAGGGAATGGGCGGCAAGCACGATGTTCTGTCCGCAGATCCCGGAATCGAGCTCGATGCTCCCTACCCCCCGCTTGTCCGCCAGGATGATGATGAGGGCCGGGGTGTGAAAGAAAGTATGATACTTGGGATCGCTTGCCACCGAGTTGATCCCGCCCCGGGCTCGCTGGTCGGTTTCGCCCGGATTCAGGCGGACGAAGATGGGGAGGAAGAGCTTCTGCCAGAGTGAAAGCCGGGCCCCCTGGTCTCCGGGGGTCTGTTTGTCCCGCCAGGCCTTGGGCAGCATCAGAAAGGTCCCGAATCTGCAGACCTTCCGGCAAAGGACGTCGATCTCGTCGAGGATTTTAGAATTGTCGATCACCACGAATTTCCAGGGCTGGTTGTTCCCCGCCGAGGGGGCGAAGCGCCCCGCTTCGATCACCCGCTTGATTAATTCCCGGCTGACCGGCTTTTTCTGAAAGAGGCGCACGCTCCTCCGCTGGTAAATCACCTTCTCGGTCTCGGTCAGCTCCTTTTCATATTCGGAAAACTGGCGGTCCCGCGAGCCCGGCAGGGGCTCCGGCCAGGTCTTCCCGCCTTCGAAAAGATCGGCGTTCTTCCAGAAGCCCTTCTCCACCCGATATTCCCCCTCGATCCGGATCGCGCCCCGGGGGCAGACCGCCATGCAGTTCTCGCAGGCGATGCAGCGGAAATGATCGTAGCGCCGGTTGGGCCGCGCCTTCTTGTCCACGATCTCGTAGAGCTGGATCGGGCAGGCGTTCGCGCATCTCCCGCACCCGGTGCATTTCTCCGGGTCAAGCTCGGGACGCGGAAAGATGGCCGGAGGCAGGCTCGCCCATCTCCATTTATCCAATGTCATTGTTTCTCCCTTCTGAAAGGATCCTGGAAAAAATATATTCGATAATTGACTGACTTGTCAACTAATATTCCAGCCCCGATTATGGCTTTCCAGCCCATTCCCCCGCCGTTATTTTCTCGCCCGAGAGAAAGGCACGCTGTCATTTATTGATATTGTCAGCCCGCAACAAAACCTTCTGTTTGTCATCCTGAGCGGCAGCGAAAAATCTGGTTTTATATTATTTCCGTCGGAATAGAGATTCTTCACCCCTCGACAGGCTCGGGGTTCAGAATGACCAAGCGAGCGTTTTGCCAAAGGATCATTAAAATATGAATATTCACACATTCTTCGCCTGGCTGGAAAGTTTCCGCGGGTTCTTGTCTTCCTGATTCTTATCCTTTATTATGTACAGTCACTGGATAGCAAACCATGACCCCGCGGGAAAAAATGCATTATAAAATCGCCGAGCTCGCGAA
Source organism: bacterium (assembly GCA_028713675.1). Taxonomy (GTDB): domain Bacteria; phylum Desulfobacterota; class JAPLJL01; order JAPLJL01; family JAPLJL01; genus JAPLJL01. The sequence goes on along the minus strand of JAQTNV010000019.1, from coordinate 55,417 downwards.
ACTGTCCGGCCTGCCCCGCCGCACGATCCACTTCTACCTGGCCCAAAAGCTCCTCCACCCCCCGGCACGCACCGGGAAGACCATGGCTTATTACGATGAAGCCCACCTGAGAAAGCTCCGCTTCATCCGGGAGGTGAAAGGCCGGGGGGTCCCGCTTCTCGCCGTCCGCCGGATGATTGCCGACCGCGAGAAGGAAAACCCGGAGGCCTTCGGGACCAAACTCGATTCCGCCTTCGCCCGGGGAATAACCGCCCCGCCCCGTTCCCGGGAACCCCGGAAATCGAAGGGGAAAAAGACCCGGGAAATCATCCTAGAGGCGGGCTCCCGTCTCTTCCGCGAAAAGGGGTACCGCAACACCCGCGTCAGCGACGTGACCCGGGACCTGGACATCGGCAAGGGCACTTTTTATTTTTATTTCTCCGACAAGAAAGAGCTTTTCCTCGAATGCGCCCCCCGGATCTTCCGGGAGCTATTTTCCCGGGGCCTGGCCGAGATCCGGGAGGAAAAGGATCCCCTGAAGCGCCTCATCCTCCGGGCCGAGACCGTTCTCCCCGTCCTGCCTGAGTTCGCGGTGATCATCGACCTGGCCCGGGAGGCGCTCCTGGACCCGGACCCCAAGGTTCAGAACCTTGGCCGGGACATCATCCTTTCCATCCGCCGCCCCCTCGAATCCGATTTCGCCAAGGGCGTCCAGCAGGGCCTTTTCCAGCACGCCGACCAGCGGATCGTGGGCACGCTCCTGATCGGGATTTTCGAAAGCCTCTCCTATCTCCAGGCAGTCAACCCCGAGATCTCCCCGGAAGAGATCAAGAAAACCTTTTTCGGGCTTCTGGTCCGCGGCTTATCGATTCCGGAAAAGCGGAAAAGCTGATCCGCTGCGGCCATCCGGAAACTATTCACTAACTATACACTTAATGCGCCGTGCCGGTCCTTTCCCGGTCCGGCTCCGGTTTACCCCCCTCTCCGTCCGAAATATCCCCAGATTTACTGACGATGTAACCGATGAATACCCGTTTCGGAATCCCGGCCGGATTTTGAACCTTATCCAGTAAAATACCGGCGGGAAAACAATATTCCTACTTGACTGATCAGTCCATATAGTTTATTCTTCCGCTCAGAAATGTTTTTGGCCGTCATTCCGGCGACTTGTCCTGAGTATGGTCGAAGGAAAGCCGGAATCCAGAAAAAAAACGAACTGATTCCGCATTAACTGCGGAATGACGGAAAAAAGGCAATCGCAAAACCAAAAGGAATCATCATGAGAGACGTGGCGATCATCGGCGTGGGCATGACCCGCTTCGGGAAGCACCTCGAGCGGAACATGAAGGATCTGGTCCGGGAAGCGGTGGAGAAGGTGACCGCGGACGCCGGGGTTTCCTACCCGGAAATCGAGGCCGCCTACATGGGCAGCGGCGTGCCGGGCCTGATGACCGGGCAGGAGATGATCAAGGCCCAGGTCACGCTCGCGCCCCTCGGGATCGAAGGCATCCCGATGTACAACGTCGAGAACGCCTGCGCCAGCTCCAGCACCGCCCTCCATCTCGGCTGGAACGCGGTCGCTTCCGGGCTTTACGACCTGGCCCTGATCGTCGGGTTCGAGAAGCTCTACGACCTGGACAAGAAAAAATCCTTCGCGGCCCTGGGGACGGCGGTGGACGTCGATATGTTCAAGGCCTACCTGGAAAGCTTCCAGGCCAGCCGGGGCTCGAGCGAGGAGATCATCAAGGAAGGGAGCGGCGAGAAGCGCTCCGTCTTCATGGACATGTACGCCTACTACACCCGGATCGTGATGGAGCAGTACGGGCTGACCCAGAACCACTTCGCCAAGATCGCGGTCAAGAGCCACCAGAACGGCGCCCTGAACCCGAACGCCCAGTACCAGGAGGCCGTGACCATGGAGCAGGTGTTGAAATCGGGCGACGTCTCCTTCCCCCTGACCCGGATGATGTGCGCCCCCATCGGCGACGGGGCCGCGGCCGCCATCGTCTGTTCCCGGGAAAAGGCGGCCCGCTTCACGGACAAGCCGGTCTGGATCGCGGCCAGCGTGGTCGGGAGCGGCAAGCTCTCCGCCGGGCTGGACGATTCCCTGACCAAGCGCCTCGGGCCCCGGGCCTTCCAGATGGCCGGGGTGGGTCCGGGCGAGATCGACATAATCGAGGTGCACGATACCACCTCCCCCTCGGAGATCATCACCCTGATCGAGCTCGGGATCTGCCCCGGGGAGGAAGCGGCCAAATGGATCGACGAAGGCCGGATGGAAATCGGCGGGAAGAAGCCGGTCAACACCTCCGGCGGCCTCGCCTCCAAGGGCCACCCGATCGGGGCCACCGGCCTGGGTCAGATCCATGAGGTCGTCCACCAGCTCCGGGGCTCCGCGGGGAAACGCCAGGCGGGAAGCCCGCGGGTCGGGATGACCCACAACGGCGGAGGCATCCTGGGAGTGGACGCGGCCGCCATGGCTCTGCATATACTTAAAAGGTAGAGAGGTGATCATGGAAGACCTGAACCGCAAGTACTGGAATATGGAAATCGAGCCCCGGCTCAACACCCCGGGGATGCGCGAGCTCCAGTGGAAGAAGCTCCAGGAAGCCCTCGCATGGCAGTACGAGAACACCCCCTTCCACCGGAAGCACTTCGACGAGGCCGGGATCAGGCCCGCGGACATCAAGAGCTGGGACGACTTCGTCAGGAACGTGCCGGTGGTCGGCCAGGCCGAGATCCGCGAGGCCATGGGCGAGGTCGGCTTCGACATGGAAAAACTCATGCTCCACCTTTTCGGCGAGAAGCGGATGCGCGACCTTTACCTCCTCACCACCACCTCGGGGACGACCGGCATCCCCACCCCCTACCCCAACTTCGGGGCCGCCCTCGACGATTCCCAGGAGATCATGGCCCGGGCCGCCTGGCGGATCGGGGTCCGTCCCGGCGACCGGATCGGACTCTGCTTCGGCCTCTCCATGCACGCGGCCGGCACCCCCCAGATCCTCTGGTACCGCAAGTTCCCGGGCATCACCCTCCTCCCCATCGGGGCGGAGGCCGGCACCGAAAAAATTATCCAGTTCATGAAGATGTTCCACGTCAATATCTTCACCGGCACCCCTTCGCTGGCCCTGCACCTGATCGAGCGCTGCCCCGAGGTCCTGGGCGAGCCGGTTAAGGCTCTCGGCCTCAAGATCCTGATGCTGGGGGCCGAGCCCGGGGCCGGGATCCCCGACGTCCGCGCCAAGCTCGAGCGCGAGTACGGCGCCCGGGTTTTCGACCTGGGCGCGGGCTACGGCTGTTCCTGCGACCACCCGGTCTACCAGGGCATGCACTGGCTGGCGGACGACCTCGCCTACTACGAGCTCCTGGACCCGGAAACCAAGAAGCCCGTGCCCCTCGAGCACGGGGCCACCGGGATCATGGTCGGCACCTCCCTCCACCCCGAGGCGGCGGTCTGGTTCGACCTCCGCTTCACCATGAACGACATCCAGCAGGTCTTCACCGAGCCCTGCCCCTGCGGCCTGAGCGGCTTCCGCTACAAAGTGGTGGGCCGAGCCGACGACATGCTCAAGGTCAAAGGCGTGCCGGTCTACCCCGCCGCGATCGAGGGCGTGATCCACTCCCTCCCGGAAAAACTCACCGGCTCCTTCCGGATCGTCCTGGACGAGCCGCCCCCCCGGGTGGTCCCGCCCCTGAAGCTCAAGGTCGAATACGCCGAAGGGGTGCGGGAAGAGGAGCTCCCGGGACTGGAAAAGGAAATCCTGGAAAAGATGCATAAGCTTTTGAAGATCCGGCCCGCGATCACCTGGCTCAAGCCCGGGACGCTCGAGCGGGCCGCCAAGAAAACCCAGTTGGTGGAAAAAACCTACGAGAAAAAATAAATCGTATTTGATTTCATGGGGTTCGTTATTTTTGATTTATTCGTCATCCCTGCGAAAGCAGGGATCCAGAATTAAATAAAACTGGATTCCCGATCAGGTCGGGAATGACGATTTGTTAATGAATGGATTTCCGGCTGGAGTTTATCCCGCACTCTGATGCGGGACGGGAATGACAGAAATAACGGAGGGATAAGACCATGGGAAAGACCGTCGCGATCACCGGGGTGAACAGCTACTTCGCCAGCACCCTCCTGCCCCGGCTCGACCGGGATCCGGAGATCGACCGAATCATCGGGATTGACGTCGCCCCCTGGAAGGGCACCGCGAAAAAGGTGACCTTCTGCCGGGAGGACATCCGCAGCCCGAAGATCGCCGGCCTCCTGAAGGGGGTGGACGCGGTCTACCACCTGGCCTTCATCGTCGGCGAGATCGCCGACAAGGAGAAGACCCGGGACATCAACATCAACGGCTCCAAGAACCTTTTCTCCGCCTGCCTCCAGAACGGGGTCAAAAAGGTCATCTACACGAGTTCGACGACGGTCTACGGCTCCCACCGGGACCAGCCCCTGGGCCTGACCGAGGAATCGCCCCTGATCGAAAACAAGGACAGCTACTACAACTCCAACAAGATCGCGGTGGAAAGCTTCGTGAAGGATTTCTTTAAACCCCACCCCGGGATCACGCTCACGATTTTCCGCGCCGGGCTTCTTTGCGGCCCCCACATCAACAACATGTTTTCCCAGCTCTGGTCGCTCAAGGTCTCGAGCCTCCCTTCCGGCCGGCAGTCTTTTAACCAGTTCATCCACGAGGAGGACCTGGGCGAGGCCCTGCATCTCGCGCTGAAGAAGGACATCCCCGGGGTTTACAACGTCACCGCTGACGACGCCGTTCCGACCGCGTGGTGCTTCCGGGCCGCCGGGGTCATGATCGTTCCCCTCCCCACGCCCCTTCTGAAACCGGCTTCCCGGATCGGATTCGCTCTCGGGCTTTTCCCCGCCGGCTCGGGTTGGGTCACCCTGAGCGAAAACACGATCTTCGTCCTGAACCAGAAGTTCAAGGCCGCCACCGGCTGGCGCCCGAAATATTCCTCCGAGCAGACCTTCCGGTCCTTCCTCTCGGCCCGCGCGGAACGGGCCGAGAAGAACACCGCCAAGCAGTCCCTTTTGACCTGGTTCTATCAGACCCCGTCGGTATCCAAGCGGGGCCTGCAGGGCATCGAGGGCCTGATCGCGCTGATCAGCAAGGTTCCCGGGCTCCGGATGGCCTGGCCCTGGCTGAATCCCAAGAAGAACAGCATTACCTACCTGCCGACCAACCGGAAAATCGAGCCGGTCGCGCCCATGACCATCAAGGTGGGGAAGGATGTCGGATCCACCTCCAATGAAATCCTCCCGGAAAACATCCTGCACGAGCTGATCGACCGGGCCAAGCATCATATGATTATGGACGAGTGTATCTGCCGGACCGCCTTCAAGTGCGAGCATTTCACCAAGGACGTGGGCTGCATCTTCATGGGCGAGACGGCCATGTCATTCCCCCCCGGCCTCGGGCGGATCGCCACCAAGGAAGAGGCGCACCGGCACGTGGACCGAGCCGTCTCGCTCGGCCTCCTGCCCCTGGCCGGCAAGGTCAACGTGGACAATACCGGTTTCCTGGTGCCCGACCGGAAGAAGCTCCTGAGCGTGTGCTTCTGCTGCCACTGCTGCTGCATGATGGGTTATTTCCGCCACGCCTCACCCGATCATCTCCGCCAGATCTTCCCGCCGGTGGAGGGAATGAGCGTCACGGTCACGGAGAAATGCAAAGGCTGCGGAACCTGCGTGGAGACCTGCGTTTTCGACGCCATCACCTTGAAGGACGGCCGGGCGGTGCACTCGGAAAAATGCCGGGCCTGCGGGCGCTGCGTGAATGCCTGCCCGAACGAGGCGGTGCGGATCACCATCTCCAACCCCAATTATAAGGAAGATGTCCTCCGCCGGATCGGCTCGTTCGTCGACTTGTCATAAAATCAGGTTATGGGTCATAGGTCATAGGTCATAGGTCATGGGTCATAGGTCATGGGTCATAGGCAAAAACCCATCACCTTACTCCTATGAACTTTTGCCCATAACCTATCACCCATCACCTATCACCTGATTTTTACTAAAAACCCCTTTATTTCGGTCTTATTTTCTGGTAAAAACATATAAATAGAAATTTCGGGTAGAAATCTTTCGCAACCTAAATAAAAAAGGAGCGGAATATGTCCAAAAAAGACAAAATGGTTCGCAAGCCCAAGCTGAACGTCATGTGCTTCGGCTATAACGGCGTCAACAACACCGGCTCGGAGGCCAAACTTTTCACCACCCTGATGGACCTGAAGGAGGTTTTCGGGCCCCGGCTCGGCCAGGTGACCATCATGACCCAGAGCATCGACCAACAGAGGCGATATACCCCCGACCCGGCCTACAAGCTGATCGAAGTGGGCCCGGCCACGGTTTTCTCCCCCGCGCAGTGGTTCAACATGCGCGACACCGACATCCTGGTACTCTCGGAAGGGTCCACCTTCATCGACCATTTTTCCCCCCTCTTCATGGGGATGTTCTGCTTCGCCGCCATCGCCGCCAAGGCCCGCGGACACCAGGTGGTGGCCTACGCCAACGACTGCGGCCACCTGAAGCCCTCGAGCCAGAAGCTCCTCAAGTACACCATGAATAACAAGGTCGACCTGATCATGCTCCGGAATCCCGATGCCAAAAAGCGGATGCAGGAATACGGGGTCACCGTTCCCATCACCGTGACCGCCGACGGCGCCTACGAATACCCCACCCCGCCCCCGGAGCACAAGGCCAAGGTCCTGAAACGCCTCAACCTGGACCCGGCCCGGAAGAAGATCGTCGGGATCGCCCCCAAGGAATTTTTCTGGTGGCCGATCAAACCCCGGCTCTACGGGGACAAGTCCGACCTCTACAAATGGCCCTTCTACCAGTCCTGGACCCCCGAAGCCCGGGAATCCAGCCGGAAATACGTGGACGAAACCGCCCGCTACGCCGACTGGGTGGTGGACAACTACGACGCGGACATCGCCATGATTGCGATGGAGCACATGGATTCGCCCCCCGCCGTCCAGATTTTCGAGAAGATGAAACACAAGGACCGGGTCCACATGGTCCACAGCGACGAGAACACCGTGGACGACATCGTCTGCGTTCTCTCCTCCCTCTGGTTCCAGGTGACCACCCGCTACCACACCACCGTGCTGGCCTCGCCCTTCGGCATCCCGATGATCTCGGTCAGCTCCGACACCCGCTGCGAGGCCGTCTTCCGCGAACTCGGGATCATGGACCTTTACATCGATTACGTCGGCCACCCCGAGCGGGTCCCCCGGATCAAGGACCTCTACGGCACCCTGACGGACATGACCAAGAAGCTGGTCGGCCGGGAGAAGGATCTGCGGCAGAAGGCCGTCGAAATGCACCCCAAGTTCCACGAGCGGGCCCGGATGAACGTGAAGCTCCTGAAGGAGTGGCTGGAGAAAAATTTCCCGGTCTAAAGCCGGACCAGCATAATTGGGTATTGGGTTTTATTTCGTCAATCGTTTTATCCCGAGTTATTTCGAGGGACATTCGTAAATCGTCAATCGGTTTTTTTCCGTGGCGGGCTTCCGAGCCCGCCCTTTTTATTTGCCGGCGCGGATTCCCGTGCCTCCCCCTTCTGTCATCCTGAGCGCCCTCCTCCTGTCATCCTGAGCGTAGCGAAGGATCTCGAATTTAATATAATTACTTTGAAACCAAAGCGAGATTCTTCGCCATCCTCCTTCGCCAAGGCTTCGAAGGACGGGGAGGCTCAGAATGACAAGGGCAGAGCAGCATCGAGATTCTTCGGCTGACGCCTCAGAATGACATAATATTGTCCGTCATCCTGAGCCCTTCGCCCTTTGTCATCCTGAACGAAGTGAAGGATCTCGAAGGGCTCAGGATAAATTTCGCGAAGGATCTCGACTTTGATTTTTCCGAACCGAGGCGTTCAATTGAACAGTTACTTCGTTTATGTCATGACCAACAAATCCCGAACTCTTTACATTGGGGTGACTAATAATCTTGCACGTCGTGTTTTTGAACATAAAAATCACCTCATCGAAGGATTCACAAAAAAATATCAAATAACAAAACTGGTTTATTATGAAGAAACCAGCGATATTCAAGAAGCTCTAAAACGAGAAAAACAATTGAAAGGTTGGTTGAGAAAAAAGAAAATTGATTTGATAGAATTAATGAATCCGGATTGGCAAGATTTATCTGATGGTTGGTATTAAGAAAAAATAATAAAGCGAGATTCTTCGCCATCCTCCTTCGCCAAGGCTTCGAAGGACGGGGAGGCTCAGAATGACATAATTTTGTCTGTCATCTTGAGCCCTTCGCCCTTTGTCATCCTGAGCGCTTCCCCCCTCCTGTCATCCTGAGCGTAGCGAAGGATCTCGAAGGGCTCATGATAAACAATGCATTGAGCGAAGCGAATCTGTCCGCAAAGGATCTGGGTTTTAAAGCGAGATTCTTCGCCAGAGGCTCAGAATGACAAACAGATCATAACCATACATGGCCTCTCCAAAGAAACTCTATCTCATCGACGGCAGTTCCTACATCTACCGGGCCTTTCACGCCATCCGCGACCTCCGCACCTCCAAGGGGGTTCCCACCAACGCCATTTACGGGTTCGTCGGGATGATCCTGAAAATCCTCCGGGAGGTGAAGCCCGACTATTTCGCCATCGTGTTCGACAGCAAGGGGCCGACCTTCCGGGACGGTCTCTTCCGCGAGTACAAGGCCAACCGCCCCCCCATGCCGGACGAGCTCATCCCCCAGATCCCCCGGATCCACGAGGTGGTCAAGGCCTTCCGCATCCCCGCCATCTCCCTCGAGGGCTACGAGGCGGACGACCTGATCGCCACCCTGGTGAAAAAACTCGACGCCCCCGGCCTCGAATGCGTGGTGGTCACGGGCGACAAGGACCTGATGCAGCTCGTTTCCGAACGGGTCCGGCTCTACGACCCGATGAAGGAAAAGTTCTCCGGTCCCGGCGAAGTCCGGGAAAAATTCGGCGTGGGGCCGGACCAGGTGATCGAGGTCCTGGGCCTGGCCGGCGACGCGATCGACAACATCCCCGGGGTGCCCGGGATCGGCGGGAAAACCGCCACGGAGCTGATCCAGGCCTTCGGCTCGATCGAGGGGGTCCTGGAAAACCTGGACCGGATCACCGGGGACAAGAAAAGGAAAAACCTGCGCGAACACGCCGAGGACGCCCGGCTCTCGAAAAAACTCGCCACCCTGGCGGACAACGCGCCCATCCAGGTTTCGCTCGACGGTCTGGTGCCGGCCGAACCGGACCGGGCCCAGCTCTCCGAGCTTTTCCGGGAATTCGAGTTCACCCGCTTCTCCCGCGAGCTCGCGCCGGAAAAAACCATCTCCTACCAGGAATACAAAACCATCCTGGCCGAAGAGGAGCTGGACCGGGTCCTCCGGGAAATCCCGCCGGCCCCCCGGCTCTCGGTCGACCTCGAGACGGTCAACCCCCAGATCCCGGGCGTGACCCCCGTGGGGGCCGAGATCGTGGGGATTTCTCTTTCCCTGAAGGAGCACGAAGCCTTTTATATCCCCGTCGCCCACCGCTACCTGGGCGTCCCCCGCCAGCTTTCCCGCGACCTGGTGCTCGCGAAGCTCAAGCCCATCCTGGAAAATCCGGCGATCCCGAAAGTGGGGCAGAACATCAAGTATGACTACGAGGTTTTCAAGAATTACGGGGTCACCCTGGCCGGGATCAGCTTCGACCCGATGGTGGCTTCCTACCTCCTCAATCCCGGGAAGGCCATCCACGGCCTCTCGGAGCTGGCCCTGGAATACCTGGGCCATACCATCATCTCTTACAAGGAAGTCACCGGCACGGAGGGGAAAAAGCAGCCCCGGCGGAGCTTCGACGAGGTCGAGGTGGAGCGGGCCACGGTGTATTCCGGCGAGGACGCCGACCTGGCCCTGATCCTCTCCGGCCTCCTGGAAAAGAAATTAAAGGAAGAAAACCTGGACGGGCTTTTCCGGGAGCTCGAGCTGCCCCTGATCCCCGTCCTGGCCGAAATGGAGTGGGCCGGGGTCAAGCTCGACCTGGAGCTCCTGAAAAAGCTCTCCGCCGAATTCGCCGTTGAGCTCAAGATCCGGGAGGACGAGATCCACCGCCTGGCCGGGGAGGAGTTCAACATCAATTCGCCCAAGCAGCTGGCCGAGATCCTCTTCGAGAAGCTCAAGCTCCCGGTGAAGAAGAAAACCAAGACCGGTTATTCCACCGATGTGGAGGTTCTCTCCGAGCTTTCCGCGATCCACCCCCTGCCGAAGAACCTGCTCGAATACCGCAACTTCTTCAAGCTGAAATCCACCTACGTCGACGCCCTGCCCGGCCTGGTCAATCCCCGGACCGGCCGGGTCCACGCCTCCTTCAACCAGGCCGTGACCGCCACCGGCCGCCTCTCCTCGAGCGATCCCAACCTGCAGAACATCCCCATCCGCACCCCCGAGGGCCGGGAAATCCGCCGGGCCTTCATCGCCGAGGAGGGCTGCCAGCTCCTTTCCGCCGACTATTCCCAGATCGAGCTCCGGGTCCTGGCCCATCTTTCCGAAGACCCCATCCTGGTCGAATCGTTCGAGAAGGGGGAAGACGTGCACAAGCGCACCGCCACCCTGATCTTCGGAGACGCGGCCGAATCCCTGGACGAACTCCGGCGCCGGGCCAAGGTGATCAACTTCGGGATCATCTACGGGATGAGCGCCTACGGGCTGGCCAAGGAACTCGGGGTGGACGCGAAGCTCGCCCAGGCGATTATCGACGATTACTTCCAGCGCTACCGGGGGGTCAAAAGCTACCTGGAAAAAACGCTGGCCGAAGCCAAAGAAAAAGGCTCGGTCTCGACCCTCTGGGGCCGGCGCCGTCCCCTCCCCGAGCTTAAAAGCCCCGACCGGAACACCCGGAATTTCGCCGAGCGGATGGCGGTCAACACCCCCATCCAGGGGAGCGCCGCCGACCTGATCAAGGCCGCGATGCTCCGGATCGCGCGGAGGCTGAAAGAAAGCGGCTCCCGGGCCCGGATGATCATCCAGGTGCATGACGAACTGGTTTTCGAGGTCCCGGAAAAAGAGCTGAAGCAGGTCCGGGAACTGGTCCGGGAAGAGATGGAAGGCGTGATCAAGCTCCGGGTTCCCCTGAAGGTGGACATCAATTCCGGCCCCAACTGGTCCGAGGCACACTAAAAGAGCATAGAGCAGAGGGCAGAGGGCAGAGAGTAAAAAGGAAGGAAGCAAAGAGTTTTGAAAATCTCCCCCAGCCCCTCTTTTAATAAAGAGGGGAGTTTGAAAGTTCTCCCTATAAAATTATCCCCCTTTATTGAAAGGGGGATAGAGGGGGATTTTCAGTTTTGCGCTTTGCCCTATGCCCTATGCTCTTTGCCCATTCGCCTATGGCCTTACGTCCAAATATACTAAACTATACAGGATCAATTCTATGATTATCCTTGTCATGGAGGAAAAATGGTAAATAAATCCATGAGAAAATACGGAGTCCTGTTCGCGGGAATGCTGTTTCTGGGCTGCTCCGGGGTTATTGGTCAGGTGACCGACCGGGCCATGAACGCGGCCGGGGAGAAAGCCGGCGAGGCGGTTGCCAAGAAGCTCCTCACCCCCCTCCGCCAGGCTCTGGCCAAAGCCTCTTTCGCGATGGCATTCTACAGCTACGGGACCCCGATTATCCTCGACAACCATCCTTATAAAGTGGGTGACTGGACCGAGTGGCAGTACAAAGCCGCCGCCAACAAAAAAGAAAAACCCGCTACCAACATCGCCTGGATGAAAAAAGGCCTGGCCCAGAAGACCCAGGCCGGCGAGGAATGGTGGCACCTGGAGGTCCGCGGACAGGAAAGCGGCGACATCACCATCTACGAGGGTCTCTTCGCCCCCAAGCAGGCCCAGCTTCTCCGGCTCCTGGCCCAGTTCCCCGGCGAAGCCGCGGAGGAAATCCCCCTGGAAAAGGAAAATATTTACCAGACCGAAAGCGGCAAGGGCGAAAAACCGGAGAAGGGCAAGGAGCCCAAACCCGACGTGAATGTCAGCATGAGCCAGGCCACGATCCAGACCCCCGCCGGCCGGTTTGACGTCATGAAACTTCAGATCACCGGAAAAACCGAGCAGGGCAATACTTTCGAGGTAAGCTTTTATACCTCCGACAAGGTCCCCGGCGGCATGGTGGCCTACGAAATGAAAGGAAAATCCAAGGGCACGGATGAGTCCGGGAAGGAAATCACCACCGAGGAAAATGTCCGCTTCGACCTCAAGACCTACGGGAAAGGGATGACGCTTACGCTGCTGCCGCAGCTGAAAAAGTAAGACGTTAGACGTTAGGCGTAAGGCGTGAAGAATAAATTGTCCATTGAGTCTATTGTGTCCATTGTGTCTATAGTGTCTGAGAAATCAATTAAACTTAAGCTTTTGACCCCATGGACTCTATGGACACTAGGAACAGAACGGACACTGTTATCTCCCATCTCCAATCTCCCATCTCCAAAAGCAAGGAGGATTCATGATTTTATTCAATCCCAAGAAACATAACCGCTTCTACCCGGACGCGCGCGGACGGGAGATCATGCAGAAGACCATCGAGTTCTTCGAGAAAAAGGGCATGCGCCGGATCAAGGATGACGACCACGCGCGGACCTGGTACGCCGATTTCCTGGAGTTCAACAAGAAGGAGGGCCTCTTCGCCACCCTCCTCACCCCCACGCCCTACGGCGGGCCCGACAGCCGCTGGGACACCTGGCGGATCTGCGAGTTCAACGAGATCCTCGCCTTCTACGGGCTTTCCTACTGGTACACCTGGCAGGTCACCATCCTCGGCCTGGGCCCGATCTGGATGTCCCCGAACGAGGAGCTGAAGAAAAATGCGGCCCGGCTTTTAAAGGAGGGGGAGGTCTTCGCCTTCGGGCTCTCCGAGCAGAAGCACGGGGCCGATATCTACTCGACCGAGATGACGCTCACCCCCCAGCCGGACGGCACCTACCGGGCCAACGGCTCCAAGTACTACATCGGTAACGGCAACACCGCCCCGATGGTCTCAACCTTCGGCAAATTCGCCGGGAAGGAAGAATACGTCTTTTTCTCGGCCGACTACCGGAACCGAAACTACAACTTGGTTAAGAATGTGGTCAATTCCCAGAACTACGTGGCCAATTTCGAGCTCAAGGACTACCCCATAACCGAGGCCGACATCCTCTCCAAAGGCCCTCTGGCCTGGGATTCCGCCCTCAACACCGTCAACATCGGCAAGTACAACCTGGGATGGGCCTCGATCGGGATCTGCACCCACGCCCTCTACGAGGCATTCAACCACGCCGCCTACCGCAAGCTCTACAACATGTACGTGACCGACTTCCCCCACGTGAAGCAGATGTTCACCGACGCCTACACCCGGCTCCTGGCCATGAAGCTCTTCGCCCTCCGGACCGCCGACTACATGCGCGTGGCCTCACCGGAGGATCGGCGCTACCTCCTCTTCAGTCCGGTAGTGAAGATGAAGGTCACCACCCAGGGCGAGGACGTGATCACCCTGCTCTGGGACATCATCGCCGCCCGGGGCCTGGAAAAGGACACCTACTTCGAGATGGCGGTCCGGGATATCCGGATGCTCCCCCGGCTCGAGGGCACCGTCCACGTAAACATCGCCCTGATCGTCAAGTTCATGGCCAATTATTTCTTCAATCCCGGCCAGTTCCCCGAACTGGAACAGCAGAACCACACCAAAAACGACGATTTCCTTTTCCGCCAGGGGCCGACCAAGGGGCTGGGCAAGATCCAGTTCCACGACTACCGCCCGGCCTTCGACGCCTTCCCCCTGCCCAACGTCAAGGTCTTCCAGGAACAGATCGAGGTTTTCCGGGAGTTCCTCACCTCCGCCACCCCGGACGACTTGCAGAAGAGGGATATCGACTTCCTGATGAGCCTGGGGGAAATATTCACCCTGGTGGTCTACGCCCAGCTCATCCTGGAAAATTCGAAGATCTACAAGATCGACAACGACCTGGTGGACCAGATGTTCGACTTCATGGTCCGGGACTTCTCCAAGTTCGCGCTCCAGCTCCTGGGGAAGGCCAGCAGCACGCCCGAGCAGGTGGAGTTCTGCCGGAAGATGCTGAAGAAGCCCGCGGTCGACGCCCAGCGCTACGGGAGGGTCTGGGAAAATTACCTGGCTCCTTTGAAGGGGCTATACCAAACGCCGGAATAGAGACGGTCCATTGTGTCCATTGTGTCCATTTAGTCCGTTTTAGCATAGAGCATAGAGCATGGAGCATAGGGTAAAGGGTAAATTCTAAAAATTGATCTCCATGGTTAGCTTAAGAGCCTTTTTCACCTATGACCTATGACCTATGACCTATCACCTATGACCTATTAACTTTTATAAAATCCCTATGAAACTGCCTTCATCCGTGCTGGAAAATGTCCGCCGGGAATTCGCAGCTGACTGCCGGGAAGAGATTATTACTCTGCTCTCGACCGTGGAAAATTCGGAAAAGGTATTACTCTACATCCTGAAATTGGCGGCGGGCGACAAAGCCAAAGTCCGTGAGTTTGTAGAAGAGGCGAAAAGGGATTGCCGGAACATAATTTTCTGGGTCGAAAATCCCGCGGAAGCCAAACTAGACACCCCCGAAAAGATCGACGAATTCAATAAAATGCTAAACAAGTTCGGCGCGAACTTCCAAATTCCCAAAAAATAGTTCTGGACTGTTCAGTGTCGGTGTCTGTGTCTGTGTCAGTGTCGGGGAAAAAGGGTTCTTTAATTCATCAGGTTTGTTCTGTTTCCAATCTACAATCGTCATTCGTCAATCGTAAATTACCTTTGCCCTATGCCCTATGCTCCCTCCGGGCCGTAGGCCCATACGGGCCGGAGGCTATGCCCTTGGCTCTTTTTTCAATACGACTGACGTTTCAATCTGCCGAGGCGATATTTTCCAGTATCTTTTCAATAACCGGTCTTTTTCCGCCGTCGGCGTCACCAGGGTAAACCCGTTTTTCTCATAGAAACGAATCGCCCAGGCCGCGGCCGCCCAGGTTCCCACCAGGAGCGTACGCTTGGTCTGATTCATAATATGCTTTGATAATTTTCTCCCGATTCCCTGGTTTTGATAGGCGGTCCGGACATAGGCATGCCTGATCAGTGATACATCGATGACATGCTGTATCCCCATTACGCCCAGCAATTCCCCCTTTTTCTCATAACCCCAGAAAATCACCCCGGAATCGATCTCGATCCTGAGTTCGGATTTGAGCATGTAAGGGTCTTTCCAGCAATCCTCAGGAATGACTCCGTTATAAGCCTCCGCGGCGTCATTGATGACTTTAAACATCGCCTTGAAATCTTTTTCAGTGCAAGGACGAATCATAATTGATCTATGAATGGCATAGGGCAAAGGGCATAGAGCATAGGGTTAATAATATTATCTGGTCTATTTAGTTTATCTGGTTCATCTGGTTCATCTGGTTCATCTGGTTCATCTGGCTACTGGCAACTGGCTACCGGTTACTTGTCTTTTATCCATTCGTCCCACCCCGGCCTGCATGTCCCGTCACTCCGGCACAAGCCCATGGTCCGGAAAGGTTCAGCCGCATTCTGATCGAATAGAAAGCTCCAAATCGCCATCTCCGGTTCTACATCCTTAACCAGGGCAAAAAAAGTGTCAACAAACCGGGCCTGTTCCGCGTCACTGCTCTCCCAGCCGGCCGGACTGGCCGCGGCATACCAGCCGATCTCGGTGAAGGCCACCGGTTTCACGGTATGGGAGACGATTTCCGCGTAGTAGTCAGTCGGGATATCCGCCGGGTCCTTGTATATGAGGCAAGGATACGTAGTAAAAGCGGCCAGGTCCGATTTGGGAAATTTGTCGAGGAGCAGCCAATTCGCCAATTGCTGATTGTTCACACCCCCGAAAAGGCCGCCGGAAAGACCCTTCAGTTTTTCCAGCTGGAAAACGGTAAAAACCTTGGTGTCCGGGGATACCGCCTTCACGGCGTCGTAGACCTCGCTGAAAAAGGCGGCAAAGTCATCAAAATCCGCCGGGGATTTTTCATAAAGGATATTCACCTCGATCCCAAAAGCCATGAAAGCGGGCTGGTATTTCTCGGCATAGCCGGCCGCGTAAGCCAGGTAATTATTCTTGTTGGCTGTATCGAGGGGACGGACAAGACTGCCGGTATCCTGGATAAAAAACTGCGAGATGGTAAGCGGTTCATACTTGTAAGTTGAGGCCGTCTCCGCCAGGAAAATGGGGGCCCCGCTCCCGGCAGGATCCAGCTCGTTCCAGTCGCCGGCCCAGGTGATGATATCCCCATTGCCGGCGGCCTTTTCAAAGAAGGCGGTCACATCCGCGGTTGAGAAACTCAGGGGGGAAATGCTCACCCCCTTGAGAATCTGGTGCGTAACCGGCGGGGGATTATTCCCGTTGCCGCAGGCGAAAATCATCCCGGCGCAGAAAATCCCCGAAACCGATTTCGTTATCCTTATTTTTTCCATTATTAATATTTACCCTCTGCGCTTTGCTTTTATTATTATGATAATCTTTAGATTAAATTGACATGAGAACCATATAATTGGTTAATAACCGGTTTAAAATACTCCATTTTTAGAGCCGGAGAGTGGTAGGTTATAATATTAGTATTAATCAACAAATGATCGAAAACCGGAAAATATGATTAAGAAAACCACGCTGATCGCTCTCCTGGTCACCATGTCGGTGGTCGGGGCCTGCGGGAAGGCCAACGATGAAGATACTGCCCCCATCACCTTCAAAATCGCCTGGCGCGTAAAGGCGAACCAGGAGATAATAATGGGGCCCCGGGCCATCCTCGCCGGGGTAGTAACCCTCAAGGCCACCATAACCGCCGACGACATGGCGGACCTGGTCCAAACCTACCCCAACCTCGACCAGACCGGCTGGTCCTTCGCTATCCAGAAGGTCCCGGTGGGAGAAAACCGCGCCATCGTCATGGATGGCCTGGATTCAGGTGACCAGATCATAGCCCAGGGGACTCTTGCCGGCTTCAGCGTAGTCAAGCAGGAGAGCAACGACATCGGCACAATCGTAATGAAGGCCTATGCCAACGGCCAGACCGACACCACACCCCCGGACACCACCATTACCTCCAATACTTCGGCCTTATCCAATTCCACGGACGCCGCCTTGGATTTCATTTGCTCCGAAGCCATCTGCACTTTCGAGTGCCGGCTGGATCCGGCCGGCTGGTCCGCCTGTGTCTCCCCGGTTTTCTACACCGGACTCGCGAACGGAAACTATCTCTTCGAGGTCCGGGCCACGGACGATTCCGGCAATATGAACGCCTATCCCGCGAGCTTCTCCTGGACGGTTGATACCACCCCGCCGGACACCAACATTACGCAGAATCCCTCCGCCTGGGCCAAATCCCAAACAGCGGATTTCGTCTTCGGGGCCAACGAAACAGGAAGCTCCTTCGAATGCCGTTTTGAAGGGGGAAGCTGGGGAGCGTGCTCCTCCCCGGTCAGCTACTCCGGACTTGCCGAAGGCAGTCACACCTTTGAGGTGCGGGCGACGGACCTGGCCGGAAACACCGACCCCAGCCCGGCTTCATTCACCTGGTCGGTTGACCTGACCTCATCCCAGACCACAATCATCGGGTATCCGGTCAGCCCCACCAATCAAATCTTTGCTGTTTTTCAGTTTGAATCAAGTGAAGCCGGCTCGACTTTCGTGTGCCAGATCGATAGCGAATCGGAGACAAACTGCGCCTCGCCTTTCGGGTATTACAGTATTATGGAAGGAAGGCATACCTTTACGGTCCGGGCCATCGACCCGGCCGGCAACATTGACCTAAGTCCGGCATCTTATTCCTGGACGATTGATGTGACGCCTCCTGATACCACCATCACCGCCAAGCCCTCGAACCCGACCAACCAAACCACGGCGAATTTTGAATTCAATTCCAACGAGGCGGGATCAACCATTGAATGTAGAATCGACAGCGGAACCTGGGAAACCTGCTCTTCTCCGAAGGTTTACGGCAGTTTGACCGCCGGGGACCATACCTTCAGGGTCCGGTCCACCGACCCTGTCGGCAATTTGGAGTTAACCCCCGCGGTCTATACCTGGACGATTAATTAACCCCCAAGCAGGTGATGGGTGATAGGTGATAGGTGATGGGGGATGGGTTATAATTCTGGAATCAGGCAGCAAGTCGCAAGCAGCAAACAACTATATACGGACACGGACACCGACACTGACACTTTATTGATCTATTATTAAAAATATTCCCATGCTTCCCATCGACCCCCTGCAAAGCGAACACCGGATGATCGAACGCATGCTCGGACTCCTGAGCGAAGAGCTGAGTACCATGAAAAAGCTCAAGCGGGTGAACCTCAACCTGCTGGAAGCAGCGGTTGATTTCTTTCGTTTCTACGCCGACCGCTGCCATCACGGCAAAGAGGAATTCATCCTGTTCCGGAAACTGGAAAAGAAAGATCTCACCCCCGAGCTCCAGAAAATCATGGAGGAACTGGTCGACAATCATGTCAAAACCCGGGAATGGATCGACAATCTTCAGAGCATCACCCGGCGCTACGCCAAGGGGGAAAAGGGCGCGATCCGCGAGCTCCAGCAGCTTTTAGAGGACATGACCGTAAACGCCCCAAAACACATGGAGAAGGAAGAGAAAAGACTGTTCGCCCCGGCCATGCAGTATCTATCCCAGGAGGAAAAAGACTCCCTGGTCCGGGATGAATACGAGCTGGACCGCACGCTGATCCACGAAAAATATAAACTGATTATCGAAAAGCTGGAAAAAGCCCCGGGTGAAGCCACGCAGAAAACCAAGATCATCGAATCCGGCCGCTAAGACCGGCTTATTTTTTTTCAGTCTCCCCGGCTTTTTTACCCTCCGCCCCGTTATAACAACTATCCGTCTGGGAACGGCAGACCTCTCCGGGAAATTCGATTTCCACGGTGGAATGGGCGATTTTATGCCTGGCCACCACCTCCCTGACCGTCTCTTTTAACCCGGCCAGGTCCTTGATCTCCATTTTCTCGTCCACCACCAGGTGGGTGCTGAGCACATGCTGTTCGCCGTCCAGGGACCAGATGTGGGTATGATGCGCGGACCTGACCCCGGACAATTCCTTCAGTTCTTTTTCGATCTGGGGCATATCCACATCCTCCGGCACGCCCTGCATCACCACCGTAAGCGTCTTTTTCAGGTTTACGAGCACCCGGTAAAGCACATACAACGCGATCAGGCAGGAAAGCGCCGGGTCCAGGATGGGGATGTCCCGGAAAAGCATGACCGCGGCTACCACCAGGACCGCCAGCCACCCCAGGATATCCTCAACCAGGTGCCAGGTAACCATGCGCGCGTTGAGGCCATGGCTTTTCATCATCCGGAGCGCCCCGATGCCATTGACCACCACGCCGATCAGCGCGAATATCAGCATCCCCTGCGCGTTGGAGTGCTCGGGCCGGAGCAGGCGGGGGATGGCCACGGATAAAATGTATAAACTGCCGAAAATCAGCAAAGCCGCGGTGATCAGGGCGCCCAGAAGCGAAAATCGCCGGTAACCGTACGAATACCTGTGGTCTCCGGGCGAAACCGAGCGTTTCTCCAGGAAAAAAGCGAGTCCCAGCGCCAGGCCGTCCCCGAGATCGTGAACCGCGTCGGCCAGGATGGCCATGCTGTTGGTCAGGACCCCGCCGACAAATTCGAAAGCCGAGAATCCCAGGTTCAAAAACAGCACGAGCCGGATATTGCTCAGATTTTCGTGATGATGGTTATCGTTCATTTCTTATATGATTAATTTAATCAGTAAATAAATGAGTAAAATAGCCCCGGCCATTACCACAATAAACAATTTAGAGTTCTTTTTATCTGCCAGGATTTCTACAATCCCTTTTTGCTCCTGGGCTGCGGGATAATTCAGGTCCTCGCCTTCGGCGATATCGGAATTCTCATCCAATTCAATGGGTTTTTGTCCAAGAATTTCCTTCGCCTTTTCCACATCCGATTCCCAGACCTGCAACCTATGTTCAATAGCATATGGTGTGCCGGCTATAATATTCGAACTTAGATCTGTTACATAGCACTCAATTCCTTCCGATTCGAGTCTGGTTTTAATTACCTCGGCTTCAAGGTAATTCAAATACTTCCCGATTGTAACCAGGTTATCTTTCATGACTTAAAATACAAAGCTTATATCAAATGGCAAAAAACAAGACTTAATCCCGATAAATTCATATGCATAAATTATAATCCCTTCCCCCCAGACTGAAAAATGCAGGATCAGGTCTAAAATTATTTTCTTTAAATACAATCTTAAAGACCCGGCCCTCGAAGTTCGGAATTTCTTAAATCCCGAACATTTTCTTGACATCCCGTCCTGAATCTGGCGGAATGAGCGAACAACCATATCTGATTGGCCAAAAAAGGAGAGGAAACATGGATAAGCTGGACGGCGGGCGCCTGGTAGTGAAAGCGCTCAAGAAGGAAGGCGTGGAACACCTTTTTACCTTAAGCGGCGGGCACCTGATGCCGATTTTCGACGCCTGTCTCGATGAAGGCATCCGGCTGATCGATACCCGGCATGAGCAGGCGGCGGCGCATATGGCGGAAGGGTGGTCCCTGATTACCAGAAAAATGGGGGTCTGCGCCGTCACCGCCGGCCCCGGCCTGACCGACGCGGTCACCGCGGTGGCCAACGCGTATCAGTCCAACACGCCCATGCTGATTCTCGGCGGCCGGAGCTCCCTCAAGGAGAATGACATCGGCACGCTGCAGGACATCGACCAGATGTCGCTGATGCGGCCCATCACCAAGTGGGCGCGGATCTGCCATCACACTCACCGGATCCCGTTTTACATCGCCACCGCCTACCGCCAGGCGCTCAGCGGGCGGCCCGGGCCCGTCTACCTGGAACTGCCCATGGATATCCTCTTCGCCAAGGTGGAGGAATCGAAGGTGGAATTCCCGGAAAGATACCGCACCGAAGCCAAGCCCGCGGGCGACCCGGCCCTGGTAGCCGAAGCCTGCGCCCTGCTGGCCCGGGCCGAGCGTCCCCTGATCCTGGCGGGTACCGGCAGTTACTGGTCCCGGGCCGAAGAAGCGATCAAAGCCTTTGCCGAAAAAACTCATATCCCGGTAATCACCCGCACCGGAGGCCGGGGGATCCTGCCGGATTCCCACCCGCTCGCCCTGTCCGGTTCCATGCTGGAGCTCCTGCCGACCCTCATGACGGCGGACGCCGTCCTGGCGCTCGGGACGCGTTTTAATTTCATGCTCCTCTACGGGCGGATTTTCCAGCCCCATGTCAAAGTCATCCAGGTGGATATCGAACCTTCCGAAATCGGGCTCAACCGCGGACCGGACATCGGCATTTTCGGCGATGTCCGGCTGGTGCTGGAAGAAATGCGGAAATCCCGGGAAAAGATTGACGGGAGCGCCTGGGCGGAACAGGCCCGGACCATGGTGTCCGAAAACTCGAAGAGCAACCGTTCCGAGTACGACCTGAAGGGAACGCCGATTCATCCCCGGCGCCTGGTGGAAGAGATCCGGGACTTGGTCGGCGGGAAGGCCGTCTACATCTGCGACGGCGGCGACATCATGCTCTGGGGCAGCGAGGTTTTCCCGGCCGAACGGCCGGGGTCGGTCATCGCCACCGGCCCGCTCGGGTGCCTGGGCGTGGGCCTGCCCTTCGCCCTGGCCGCTAAGCTCGCGCAACCGGATCGGACGGTCGTGCTCCTCTCCGGCGACGGCACGTTCGGCCTGAACGGCATGGAATTCGACACCGCGGTGCGCCACAAAATCCCCGTGCTCTGCGTGATCGGAAACGACCAGGCCTGGGGCATGATCAAACACGGGCAGGAACTGATGTTCGGTTTTGACCGCGCCTGCGCCTGCGAACTTGGCCCCGTGCGATACGACCAAATGGTGGCGGCCCTGGGCGGGCACGGCGAATTCGTGGAAAAACCGGAGGATATCCGCCCGGCACTGGAACGGGCGCTGAAATCAGGTAAACCGGCCTGCGTCAACGTGCTCGTTGACCCCCGGTATCCGCATCCGGTGAGCAAAATGGCCGCCGAAAGCGGCGTCTTTTAATAAAGCATAGGGCAGAGGGCAGAGGGCATAGGGCGTAGGGCAAGGCTTTTCGATTATATCCCGAGGCATTGTGGCCGAGGAAAGCCTGCGAAATAAATAGAAATAAAATCAGTCACGGCCGGCTCTAAAACCGCGGCGGAAATGTCAAAGTAAAGACTTGAATCTCGAAGTTTGCTCGAAGTTCCTCCGGAATTCCGTCCTACAGTAATTTTTTCCTGTTTGATAGGAATGATTTTCTTCGTTTTCGTGTTTTTCCTTATATTTAATATATAAATGTTGAATTTTTGCCCTTCTGGCTAATTATTTGGCCTGGCATCCTTTTTGCATTTTCATATTGGAAACCCCGGAACCCGTATACCTTCGGGTTTGCCGGCAAATCAAAATTTCTAAAAAAGGAGGCAATATGCTGGAAAAGGACCAATCACGCCGAGGTTTTCTGCAAACCATCGGGGCCGGCGCGCTGGGATTGTTAGCCGCCCTTTCAATTTCGAGCGGCCGGGGCTACGCGCAGGAGAAGGCGGTTGAGCCCAAGCCCGCTGAGAAAAAGTCGAAAGGGAAAAAACCCGCAGGAAAGAAGATGACCGAAGCAGAAACGATGGAATACGTCATGAATAATTGCGTCTGCGGTAAATGCCCCAGCTGGGTCGCCTGCGACGAAAAAGGCGGTTTCTGCCTCATGGGCAAGAGCAAATGCATCAAAGAGGAAAAAGGCTGTATTTGCGGTCAATGCCCGGTGGAGAAGAAATTGAAGCTGAAATGGGGATATTATTGTACCAAGGGCGATGCCAAATCCATGAAAAAGACCTAAATTCCGGTCCTCCCGTTTCAAAAAGTTGTTTTCTATTAAATCCCGACGGATTCGAAGCGACTGTCATCCGTCGGGATTTATTTTCAATTTTATCTTTTTATATATCTTGGAATTACGGAGCTACATCCCCCTGGTGGTGATTAATTTAATATAATTTGCGGGACGCTGTTTACTTGTTGCTTTACGCTCTACGGGACGCTGTTTACTTGTTGCTTTGTTGATCTGATAGTCTTCCCCATTTTAATCAAATGGCTCCCGGCTTTCCCTTAAAACAAAATCCGCTCCCGGAGACACTGCGGAGAGTAGTTGGGTTAACTTCTCCACGGTCGGCACTGAAACGCCCTGTTCGTATCGGGCATAGGCATTCGGCGATTTGATCCCTAACTTTTCCGCTACCTGGAGAAGAGAAAGCCCTTTCTTCAATCGTAAACGCTTTAGCAAAAAAGACATTAGAAATGATTGGTCATTCGCGCTGATTTCGAAGCCCTGCCCTCGACCCGGAAATACCTTTACCCGAAAATCTTTTCTGTCCGCCAGTGATTCAATGGCGTCGGCGATCATCAGGAAAGCTTCTTTTTTTGTCCTTCCCTGGGTAACTACGTTTAGAATCGGTACCTCAATGGCCCAAAAACGCCCCGATTTAAACACCCGCCCCGATAAACGCATCATTCATCTCCTTCGGCTTCTTTTAGAATGGCTTCGGCCGTGTATTCATTGATCTCAACATGGCGGGGAATCGCCGTTTCCCGTTCACCGTCGGTCCAGATGTCGTGTCTTTTCCCGTGCCGGGATATCCGCCACCCCAGGTTCCTTAACCTCTTTTCCAAATCCTTCCGTTTCACTTTAAATTTACACCTATTAGTGTAAATGATCAAGAGAATTCTTTAAATAAAATATGAATGCGTAATACCAATAGATCCTTTCCAGTTGGGTTGGTGTCTATCATAGTACCTTTTTATTATATGATAAAAACGAAATAAGTGGGAAAAGATTAATGACCTGAAATAATAGGCTAGATTGCCGCGGCCCGAAGGATCGGGCCTCGCAATGACATAAGTTAAAGATTTTTAATAAAGCGGTCGGCGTTTTTCTTGTCGATAACTTTAAGGATTACTGCCGCTTGGCCATCCAGAAAATAAAAGACCCGATAATTACCAACCCTGAGGCGGTAGAAGTTCGAACTTTTTCCTTTAATTTTCCTGATCAGCTTGCCCTTCGGGAAGGGATTTTCCTTCAAAATATCAATTTCTTCCAGGATCTTTTGGACCAGCTTATCGTCAAGCTGGTCTAAATCCCGGGCGGCGGCAGGCGAGATTCTAATCTGGAATTTATCCACCGCGCTTTTTCCTGGATTTTAAATATTCTGCAGGAGTCATTCCTCCTTTGACGAGGTACTCCTCCCTGGCCTCTTCCAAAGCCCTTAAAAAAACCGGACTTTTTTCCAGAAGATAATCTTCGAAATCCTCTTCGGTCACGGCACTGAGGATTGCCCGCGGCTTGCCGTTGGAGGTGATTACCACGTCCTCCGCTTCGGCTTTCCGCAGGATCTCGGAGGTTTTGTTCTTGAGTTCCCGGACATTGGCGAATTTCATTTCTTTCTCCTTTTGGTAGCTACAATCGTAGCTACATTTTATTGTATTTTCGATAATAAGACAATACGAATAGAAGTAAGATTGCCACGGCCCGGAACGCCGGGCCTCGCAATGACACCCCACAAAACCAGGATAATCACCCTCTCCCTTTCCCTCCCCCCTCTAGGGGGAGGGAATTATTTTTTCATTTTCTGGATTCCGGATCAGGTCCGGAATGACGAAAAGGGAGCCGGAATGACAAAAAACAAAGGAATGAAAAAAAGGGCGGCCTTTCGGCCGCCCCTAACATATTCCGTGTCAGCCTGCCCGAGCCGACAGCTCGTGTCGGCCAGGGTGTCGGTATTTAGAACTCGAAACTTGAAACTCGAAACCCGAAACTCTTAATTCCCTATGCCCTATTTTCCCTGCGGAATCGGCAATCCCTTCATGATCGACTTAAAGTCCATTCCTTTCGCCTGGATTTTTTCCGCGGAGAACAGATCGTCCGGCAGACCTTTATTGATTTCCACGGACTTGACGGTCGCGGAGGAAAGCAGTTTGCCTTTCGTGAACATCTCCATCTTGTAAGGCATTTCCCTGTCTCCCTTGATCTTCCGGAAATCCGAGTTGATCATCTCCGAGATCTCGCCCTTGGAATTTTTAATCTCTCCCTTGATGAAATTCAGGCTTTTTTTATCCACCCAGATCCGGGTAAAAGAACTTTTTTGGGGATCATTAACCGCCACCACGTAACAATCCCGGCCGCCAACCGTTTCGCTCCCGGTAATGGCGGTTTTGTCCGAGAACTGGTTCCACCAATCCCTTTGGCCCTGATACTGTTTCTGCTCATTGTCATTCATCTTTTTCTTGCCCGTAAAGGGCGAGATCATCCAGGTATCCTTGCCATCGTAAATAACGGTGGTTTCCATCGATCCGGACATCTGGCCGCCCTGCATTTTGTTTTCCCACCTGTATTTATCGCCTTTTCGGAAAAGCTTCATCTCCTGGGTCATCTCCCCATTGGGTGTGTCCATCTTGATTTCCTGAGCCAAGGTCATGTCCTTGATCTCGCCCTGGAAGCTCTCCTGGGTGGACTTTAATTGCTTGAGGATATCCGGCCAATCAGCCGCAGAGACCCGATCCGCCCCAAAAGAACAAACCGCAAGCGCGACCAGCAGCGTCAAACTCACTTTCCACCAGTTCAATTTCCCCGTCATCTTACTGCCCCCTTTCTTCATATGTTTTATTTCGAGATTATATGACAAAAGCGAGAAAAGTGGGACAGGCGAGAAATGACAATTAAGAAAAGGGACGCAACCTAAAGGTTGCGGCTACCCTCTGCCCTATGCGCTATGCCCCGTGCCGGAAATTGATTTTTCTTTCCAAAGACTGTAAATGGCCGGATAGACGAGAAGCTCCATCAGGGCGGACGTCAAAATGCCGCCGATCATCGGGGCGGCGATCCGTTTCATCACCTCCGCCCCCGTCCCCTGGCTCCACATGATCGGCAGGAGGCCCAGGGCGATCGCGGCCACGGTCATGATCTTGGGCCTGATCCTCTGGACCGCGCCCTCCGAGACGGCTCGGCTCAGGTCGGCCAGGCTGGAGAGACGCCCCTCGCTCTTATGGCGATTGTAGGACTCATCCAGATAGATGAGCATCACCACCCCGGTTTCAGCGTCCACGCCCAGGAGCGCGATGATCCCCACCCAGACCGCCACGCTCAGATTGTAGTCCAGGATGTATAAAATCCAGATGGCACCCACCAGGGAGAAAGGCACAGCCAGGAGCACGATCAGAACCTCGGGAACCGACTTCTTGTTGAAATACAAAAGGAGAAACACCAGCAAAAGCACCAGGGGGATGACCATGATCAATCGCTTCTTGACCCTCTCCAGGTTTTCAAACTGCCCGGTCCAAGTAAGCGTGTAACCGGTGGGCATCTGCATATGCTCGGCAATTTTGGCGTTGGCTTCCTTCACGTAGTCGGCGATATCGCGTCCGCCCGCGTCAACATATATATACGAGGTGGGAAAACCGTCCTCGTCCCGGATCATGGCCGGCCCGGTCGTTTGCTTGATTTCGGCCAGCTGTTCCAGGGGGATAAACCGGCCTCCGCCCGCGGGAACCTGGACCCGCTTTAATCTTTCGATGTCATCCCGGAATTCGCGGTTCAGGCGGACATTCACGGGGTAGCGCTCCCGGCCCTCGATCGTGGTGGTGATGTTCATCCCCCCGATGGCCGACTGGATCACTTCTTCCACGTCATCAATCGTCAGCCCATAGCGAGCGATGGCCTCCCGATTGATATTGATATCCACATAATATCCTTCGGCCGCCTTCTCGGCGAAAACGCTCTTCGTCCCCTTCACCTCCGAGAGAGCCATGCTGATGTACTTCCCGAGGTGTTGCAGCATGCCGAGGTCGGGCCCGGCGAGCTTGATCCCCAGGGGCGATCTGATCCCGGTGCTGAGCATGTCCACCCGGGCCTTGATCGGCATCGTGAAGGCCCCGGCGTTGGAGACCCCGGGCAGGGTCAGGGCCTGGGTCATCTCCGCGATCAGTTTTTCCGGCGTCATCCCCTTCCGCCACTCGGATTTGGGCTTCAGGACGATGGTGGTTTCCATCATGCTGAAGGGGGCCGGGTCGGTGGCGGTTTCCGCCCTTCCCGACTTGCCGAAAACCGACTGGACTTCGGGAAAACCCTTAAGAATCTTGTCCTGCACCTGGAGCAGGCGGCCCGCCTCGGTCACGGAGATGCCGGGGCTGGTCACCGGCATATAAAGAATCGTCCCTTCATTCAAAGGGGGCATGAACTCGGAATGCCGGGGAAAGACGAACCAGCAGACCGCGCTCACCAGCAGGATGGCCCCGGCGATGGCCACCGTGGCCCCCCGGTGCGCGAGGACCTTCTCCACCAGGGGATGGTAGAGCCGGATCAGCCCGCGGGTGACCGGATTTTTCGCCTCCGGGGTGATTTTTCCCCGGACAAAGAAATCCATGATCGCCGGCACCAGGCTCACGGAGAGAAGCGCGGCGAAGAACATGGCGAAAACCTTGGTAAAGGCCAGGGGGCGGAAGAGCCGGCCCTCCTGGGCCTCCAGGACAAAAACGGGAAGGAAAGAAACCGTGATCACCAGGAGGGAGAAAAAGAGCGGCCGCCCCACCTGCTGGTTGGCCCGGATGATGACCTCCTTCCGGTCCGCTCCCGGCCCCGCGCGCTCCAGCTGCTTGTGGGCGTTTTCGATCATCACGATGGCGGCGTCCACCATCGCCCCGATCGCGATCGCGATCCCGCCGAGCGACATGATGTTGGCGGTGACCCGCATGAAAAACATCGGGATAAAGGCCAGGAGAATCGCGATCGGGAGCATGAGAATGGCCACCAGGGCCGAGCGGAAATGGTAGAGGAAGAGGATGCTGACCAGGCTGACGATGACGCCCTCCTCGATCAGTTTCTGCTTCAAAGTGGAAATCGCCCTCTTCACCAGCTCCGAGCGGTCGTAGGTGGTGACGATCTCCACTCCTTTCGGAAGGGAGTTTTTAACGCTCTCGATCCGGGCCTTGACCCGGTCGATGACCGCCAGGGCGTTCTCGCCCGTCCGCATCACCACGATCCCCCCCACCACCTCGCCCTCTCCGTTCAACTCCACGATCCCCCGGCGGAGGTCGGAACCGGTCACCACGGACGCAACATCACCGAGCAGGACGGGGGTGCTGTTGGGGCTTACCCCCACCACGACCTGCTGCAGATCGGAAATCGACTTGAGATAACCCCGGCCCCGGACCATGTATTCCCGGCCGGAAAACTCGAGAACCCGGCCGTCCACATCCCGGTTGGAGGCCTGGATCTTCATGATCACGTCGCGGATGGCGAGGTTGTAGGCCACCAGCTTGTTGGGGTCGAGATTCACCTGGTACTGCTTGACAAACCCGCCCACCGAGGCCACCTCGGCCACCCCTTCCACGGAGGAAAGCTCGAAGCGCAGGTACCAGTCCTGGAGCGTGCGGAGGTAGCCGAGATCGTAGCTCCCGGTCCGGTCCACCAGGGCGTATTCATAAACCCAGCCCAGGCCGGTGGCGTCCGGGCCCAGGGCGGGGCTCACCCCAGGGGGAAGCTTTCCCCCGATCTGCTGGAGGTATTCGAGGACCCGCGAACGGGCCCAGTAGATATCGGTCCCCTCATCGAAAATCACGTAGATGTAGGAGAAGCCCAGATCCGAGATCCCCCGGACGGTTTTAACCCCGGGAGTGGAAACCAGGGCCGAGACGATCGGGTAGGTGATCTGGTCTTCGACCAGGTCGGGGCTCCGGCCCTCCCACTTGGTGTAAACGATGACCTGGGTGTCGGTCAGGTCGGGGATGGCGTCCAGGGAGATGTGATTGATCGCCCACCAGCCCGCGATCACGCCGAAAAGCGTGAGGGCCAGAACGGGGAATTTATTGCGGGAACAGTACGCGATTATTTTTTCGATCATATTAGACCCGGGAGATTGGAGATGGGAGATAGAAGATAGTAAGTAACAACGTCCATTGTGTTCCTGGTGTCCATAGAGTCCATAGTGTCAAAAAGGCGAAGGACTTTGATTGATTCCTCAGACACTATAGACGCAATGGACACAATAGACTCAAAGGACAATTTATTCTTCACGCCTCACATTCCCGGCATTCCTTCCATCCCTTGTTTTCCTTCCTTTACTTGTGTTTCCCCCGTCCCTTTCCCGAAACCTTCCAGGGCGGATTTCAGGCGCGACTCGGAGTCCACCAGGAAATTGGCGGAAGTCACCACCTTGTCCCCCTCCTTCACCCCCGAGAGCACCTCGAGAAAGCCGTCACCCCGGATCCCCAGGACCACCTCACGCGGATCGAAGTAACCGTTGCCCCGGTCCACGAACACGATCTTCTTCTCCCCCGCGTCCAGAACCGCCCCGTCCGGGATGACCAGGCGCTGACCGTAATCCACCTGGATTTCGGCATCCACGAACATCTTGGGCTTCAGGCGGAAGCCCGGGTTGGCCAGCTCGAACCTGACCCGGTTGGTGCGGGTATCGGCATTTATGTAGGGAAAGATATATTTGACCCGGGCCTGATAGTTTTGCCCCGGGAGCGAGGACGACCTGATCGCCGCCATCTGCCCCACCTTGATCAGAGGAATGTCATTCTCATAGATATCGGCGTAGATCCAGACTTCGGACAAATCCGCGATCTTATACAGTTCCTGGCCGGACATGATCTTGTCGCCCTGTGAAACCCCTTTCTCAATCACAAAGCCGGCACCGGGCGAATTCAGGGTCAGGGTCTTTTTCGCCACGCCGCTCTTTTCGAGCCCGGCGATCTGGGCGTTGCTGATGTCCCAAAGCTCAAGCTTCCGGCGCGAAGCCGCGAGGAAGCTCGCGTTATCCCCCTTGTCCTCATCCGAAACGCTCCCCGAGGTCACCCTCCCGGCTTTCCGGGCCAGGAGATATACCTCCTGGGCGGAAACCAGTTCGGGGCTGTAGATTTCGAGCAGGGGCTGGCCCTTCTTGACCAGCTGGCCGGTATAATCCACGTAAAGCTTCTCCGCCCAGCCTTCAAACTTGGCGTTCACCGTAAAGAGGGATGGCTCCCGGTAATCCACCCAGCCCACGGCCCGGATGGTTTTCGCGAACGGCTTGACCGCCACCTCATCGGTGGTAACCCCGATCAACTGCTGTTTGTCCGGGGGAATCTTGATGGGGGCGAATCCCTCGGGAGCGGAATCCCTCGGGATATTTGTTTTCGGAATGGCCGGGGCCATATCCTCCCCCGTCCCCGCCGCCGGTTTTTTCTCCCCGGTTTCCTTCTTCACCAGATCCATCCCGCAGATCGGGCACTTCCCGGGATGATCAGAGGTGTAGTACGGGTGCATCGGGCAGGTATAGACCGGAGTCGTCTCCGGGGCCGCAGCCGGGGATGTTTCCTTCGGCGTGGGTGCGGTTTCTTTCCGTCCGCAGGAAATGATCAGGCCGCCGAGGACAAGAACTATCGTCAGAAATATTTTTAATCCTTTGCTCATTTATTTATTTCCTTTCCAGAACATCCCCAGATCTGAAAATCCCCCTTTATCCCCCTTTTCACAAAGGGGGATAAAATTAAAAATCAGGAATCATGCGCCCCTCTTTGTTGAAAGAGTGGTTGGGGGAGATTTAAATAAATCTTTATCCTTTGCCCCCTGCCCCTTGCTCCCGGCTACTTCTTTTTACTTGAGGATGGCGGCGCTACGTTCAAGGCCTGGTAGAAGGCCTTCCAGAAGGGGTCAACGATCGGATGTTTGAGCTCCCTCTCCTTCCCACCCTCGACCAGCACCATCCCCCACCGGCGCGGGACCAGTTCCCCCACGATCGATGACCTGATCCCCTTCTTTTTGAGCGCCTGGACCACCCGTCCGGCTTTATGTTTCCGGCAGGAGATGATCAGGGTGCCCTCGCTGATCGAAGCGTAGGGATCGATCCCGAAGTAACCGCAGATCTCGGGGACGCATTTCTCCAGCACGATCGCCTCTTTCTCCACCCGCACCCCGAGGCCGGACGCCTGGGCCAGCTCGTAAAGCCCGCCCCAGATCCCGCACTCGGTGGCGTCGTGCATGGAGGTCACGCCGTTATTCCTCACCCCCACGCTGACCGCGGTCATCGCGTCTTTGACCACGGTCATCTGGTAAAAAATGCTTTCGGCCTGTTTCCGGAAACCGGCCCCGAATTCCTGCTCGAGCAGGCGGGGGAGCATCGCGGCAAAGATCCCGCTGGCTTCGATCGCGGGGCCCTTGGTAATGATGATCTGGTCTCCCGCGCGGGCAAATTTTGGGGTAACGTATTTATCTTTACCGCCCACGCTCATCACCACCGCCCCGCCCACAAATGGATAATTGCAGTTGTCGTAGCGGGCGGTGTGTCCGGTGATTACCGCGATCCCCATTTTCCGGCACTCCCGGTGGATAGTCTGCCAGACAATCTCGAGGGACTTCTTGGTTATCCCCAGGGGCAGGTTCAGATCGATCGCCAGGTAGCGGGGCGGAAGTCCGGAGGTAGAGGCGTCGGAAGCGAGGATGTGGATGGCGAACCAGGCCGCCCGCTCCCAGCCGTACTCGGGGACAATGAAAACCGGGTCCGCGGTCAGGGCCACCGCCTGTCCGCCGATCTCGATGATCCCCACGTCCACGCCGTGCTGGGGGCCGACCAGGATATTCCGGTTCTTCGCCCCCAGGCGGGGATAGATCAATTCGTTGAATATCTCGGGCGAGATTTTCCCGATTTCCGGCAGTTTGCTTTTCATTTATTTTTCTCCCAGGCACGCAGCCTGAAGGCTGCGGCTACAATTTTCGACTTTATCCCCCGGTTAAATTATTGCGATAAACGACAGGTTTGCCAACCAATGACAAAAAGCCCACGGCTTTTTGTCATTTCGGGTTCCGGGTTTCGAGTTTCTAGTTTAGAAGTCAAAGATAAAGGAAAAAAACGAGATTCTTGGGTAATATTCGTCATTGCGAGGCCCGCCTCCGGCGGGACGTGGCAATCTTGCTTTTCGTTGTCCTTTTTTTCTTTTTGGGGGGTTGGTCTCGCTCCCCAAACCAATGTGTGCGATCACGTAATCCCGGGCGGCTGACCCGCAGGGTCTAGCCTTCGCTGGACCCAATTATCAGGAGCAATCGAATTTATTGGTATCCTGGAAAAAAGAGTTTGTGTCGCGAGGACCACCCCCCCGGGTCCTCTTAAAATCGAATAAACACAATGGCCTTAATGGATTGTTTTTATCTCTTTTGACACTATGGACTCGATGGACTCTATGAACCCAATAGACTCTTTTACTGCCTACTTGTTGTTCACCGCCAGCAGGCCTTTTTCCGCGAAGCTGAAGTAGCCGTCCTTGCCCACCACGATATGATCCAGGATCCGGAGGTCCATCGGCCGGGCCGCCTCGGCCAGGGCCTGGGTGAGCCGCTTGTCCTCGGGGGACGGATCCGAGTACCCGCTCGGGTGGTTGTGGACCAGGATGATCCCGGCGGCCTTATGCCTCAAGGCCGCCTCGACCAGCCGGCGGGGATACATCACCGTATGGTCCACGGTGCCTTCCTGGATGATCCCGTGGCCGAGGATCCGGTTCTTGGTGCTCAGGTAAATGGCCAGGAAAACCTCGTGGTCCAGCCCGGAGATCCTGACCCGGGCGAAATCGATCGCGGCCTGGGGCGAGGAGACCAGGTCGCGGCCCTTCATCCCCTCGGACAGGTATTTCCCCTGCAGTTCCTTGACCAGCCGGATGAGCGTGGCGGAAGCGGGACCGATTTCTTCGACGGCCTCCAGCTCCTCTTGGCCGGCGTCGAGGACTCCGGAGAGATTCCCGAATCTCTTGATCAGTTTCTTGGCGATGGGCTTGACGTCACACCGGGGGATGGCGTAGGTGAGCAGAAGCTCAAGCAGTTCGTAATCCTGGAAACCATCCGCGCCCCCCTTCCCGAACCTCTCGCGCAGGCGTTTCCGGTGCCCGAGGTAAAGCGGCTTTTCCTCCATATACCTTCACCCGCCGCCCTCCCCGGCAGGGCCTCCTTCAAAATCAGGTCATAGGTCTTAGGTCATGGGTCATAGGCAACAACTAACATCCAACCACTGACACCCATCACCTAATCCAAGCAGTCGGCTACTCTCGGACTTAGGTCTGGATATTCAACCCGCAACTCGAAACCCGAAACTCGAAACTGCTTTTAGTGCTCCCCGAACTCGCCCCGGACCAGCTCGAGGGCGTGGTAGAGCACCGGCTCCAGGAACTCGAGGCATTCCCGGACGGCCTTGGGGCTCCCGGGCAGGTTGATGATCAGGGTTTTTTTGCGGATCCCGGCCCGGCCCCGGGAGAGGATCCCGTGCGGGGTTTTCCTGAAGCTCTCGGCCCGGAGGTGTTCGGCGATCCCGGGCATCTCCTTCTCGATCACCGCCAGCGTGGCCTCGGGGGTCACGTCGCGGGGAGCCGGCCCGGTTCCGCCGGTGGTCAGGATCAGGGCGATCTCGCCCCCCTCTGAGAACTCCCGGAGCTTCTTTTCGATGAGCGGCTGTTCGTCGGGGATGATTTCCAGGAACGGAACCGCGAATCCCTTCGCCTCCAGGAGCTCCTTCAGGATGGGACCGCTGGTGTCCTTCCGCTGGCCGGTGGAGCCCTTGTCGCTGATGGTCAAAACAACGCAGGCAAATTTGTTCATGTTATCTGTTTAGTTTATCTGATCAATGAATAGCATAGAGCATAGAGCATGGCGTTAATAACATTTTCTGGTCTATTTGATTTTTTCTAACCACCTAGCAACCCAACAATCCTCTTTTCCTGTTTTTTGCCTTTGCCCTCTGCTCTATGCCCTTTGCCCTTTGCTATCTTTATGCTGGCGATAAACAATCCTGAAAGCAAGCCAGATGCAGACCAGGGCGGGGATGGAAACCACCCCCAGGATGGTGAGGTAAGGCCGGGTAACGATCAGCGAGGGCAGGAAAGCCGAGGTCAGCCAGAAAAGAATGATCGCAATCAACGGATAATAATCAATTCTTTTATTCGACTTCGGACTTTCCATTTATATTCCTCCCAGCGTCAGATTAACCGGCTCAGGGAACAAAGGCATCACGATGGTCCCGTACATCCCGAAAAAGATCAAAATCCCCAATTCGAGCAGGAGCAGAATCCCGTAAAAACGGAGTGTCGCCCAGGTCTGCCCGCGGCGCGCCTCCAGCGCGGGGAGTTTATCGAAAACCAGGGCGAAGAGGAAAATCAGGAGGAACCAGCCAATGAAGTTGGAAAGGGGGATCGAGAAGATATTGATCTTGTCGGGGGAGAGCCAGAACCACGATTTCCATTCCGGGGAGGTCTGGACCGGGTCAAGCCAGAGGTCGATATCCATCGCGATCAGCCCCCCGCAGATGGCCCGGGTCCAGAGGCCGTGGTTTTTAAGGATGAGCGAGGAGATATAAACGCAGGCATAGGCGATGAAATACCAGCCCAGGCAGGCCATGACCGGAGTCTCGAAAAACCAGAAAAAGCCCCGGCTGAAGTAATAGGTCTCCTGGATTCCGGAATAACGGCCGGCCAGGATCCACATGGACTCCTCGAGTCCGGTAAAGACGAAAGACCCGGAAAGGAACATGGAGGCCTGCCAGGGCCCGAGGTAATGAAGCGAATGTTTGAAACAGAGATAGGTAAGCCCGATCGGGATCAGGTCCTGGATCAAGAGTTCCGGGAAACTGTAATAAGGAATTCCTTCGTGGGAAGGGACATCCAGAACCTGGGGGAAGAAGTGGTGCAGGATCGTGCTGGCGATGATGACGATCCCCAAAATGCCGAAGTTAATAATCAGGAGCCGACGCTCTTTATCGTCCATTTTTCCCATAATTTAGTATATATTTGTGGATCCATTGTCTCCCACATCCTGAGTATTTTCAATATTTTCCCATCATCCTGATCAGAATGAGTTGAAAATTGACTTAAAACCTGAGGAACCATCTCCAAATGCGGGGCTGAATTGGTTATAATAGCAATCATATTCAAATAAGGAGTACAAAAATGAAAAAACTGTTAATCGGCACTGTTCTGCTGACCCTGTCGATCCTGGCCGCCTGCTCGGGCGGAAGCAGCCAATCCCAGGCGTCTCTCGCTTATGGCGGATTGGAAATGGTCGTCTCCGCGGCCGGGAACACAACTGCCGCGCCCGCCCCGTTCTCGCCGATGTCCGAACCGCTGGTTCTGGCCGACGGCACCACCATCACCGCCGCCGGCATCGTAATGGAGGATATCCGCTTCATTATGTCTCCCGGCCAGGAGCTCCGGTGGAAAAAACATGGTAAGAATAAAAAACCCTGCCGGCACTGGAACCGCGAACACATGGGTTACGGTGAAGGCAACACCTGCGGGGTGCGCGCCGCGGAAATGAGCGATTATCCCGCACCTTTCACCGATCCCGACGAACGCACCGATCCCGGCAATAATGACGTCAATCTTTTGGGCGGAAACAGAAATGAGGGCGAATGTGATTCCGAGCTGGAACTCGGCGAAAACAGCGGCGGCAATAACGACATTGATACGGAGCTGGACAATGAAAACGCCAAACCTAAGCTGACCGGGCCGTATTATGTCGATCTGCTGGCCGGCCGAGCCTATCCGGAATTCACCACCACGGCCATTCCCGCCGGCACCTACAACACCATCCTCTTCCGTCTCGGGGAAGTGACAGCCGAAAACGCCGCGTCGCTCGGGCTGGACGCGGCCAACCCGATTATCGGCAGTTCCCTCATCCTCGAAGGCACTTTTACCTCCGGAACGACAGTAATCCCATTCCGCATCCTTTTCGCCGATGATAACGAAAAAACTTACCGCCTCAAGCTGCTCACCGGCCTGGAGATCACTCCCGACACCATCAACACTGTGGTACTGGAATTCAACGTCGAAAAATGGGTCACCCACCTGGACCTGCTTGGCTTCTATGATGGCGGCGCCTGCGAAGCGGCGCTGACCTGCACGGTGGACGCCAACGGCACGTACAATTTCATCATTGCCGACAGTCTGCTGCGCGTCACCTTCCGTGACCGCTTCCACCGCTCGGCTTTCTGCGGTAAAGACCGGGACGGCGATAAAAAGCTCGGCCCGGGTGAGCCCGAAGACACGGAACCGGGCATGTATGACAACGTCCCGGAAGGGACTGAAGGGTAAGGGGCTTTTTCAGAACCATCTGCCCGAAGGCATTCAAAACCGGGGCGCGGCCAGCCGCGCCCGGTTTTTTTTACAAATAAAAGGGCGGCCCTTCAGCCGCCCCTACTTTCCCCTTTAATCCTTTTTTATAACCGGTTACCGGCTACCTGCTACCGGCTACTGATTTTACGCTCCGTATTTATCCATCCTCTTGGCGTTCGAGAGCAGGATCTTCATCAGGTCGCGGGAGGGAAACATGCCCAGGGTCCCGTTCACGGCTTCCAGCTCGGTCAGGCGCTTGGTCGAATCCCGGCTCACGCATTTCGAGCAGATGAGGAGCGGAACCGGGTGCCAGCTGTGCGATTTGAGCAGGGCCGGGGTGGAATGGTCGCCCGTGACCGCCAGGACCGCCGGCATTTTCGCCGTGAGGATCGGGAGGATCCGGTCCACTTCCTCGATCACCTTGACCTTCCGGGCGAAATCGCCGTCCTCACCCGCTGAATCGGTGCCCTTAATATGGATGAAGAAGTAATCGTACTTATCGTAATTTTCGATATAAGTCTTGAACTCGTCTTCGTAATGCTCTCCATTGACCTTCAGGATATCCATCCCCACCAGGCGGGCCAGGCCCTTGTACATCGGGTAAATGGCAATGGCTCCGGATTTTACCTTGAAGCGCTCGGGGAAAAGCGGGATCGTCGGCGGGGTGGCCAGCCCGCGCAGAAGAATGGCGTTGGCCGGGGAATCGTTTTTCAGGATCTCCTGGCCTTTTTTCAAAAAGGCGTTGATCACCCGGGCGGCCTTCTCCGCCCCGGCCTTCGTGGCCCGGACCTCGGGAAGCGGGCTCCCCTCCCGGTGGGGGTCGGCGTCGGATAGCCCGTCCGCCAGCCCCTCGCCCCGGAAAACCACCACGAAGCGGTGCTCCTTGGCGGGATGGATCTCCACCTTCACGCCCTCGAAGGTCCCGATGTTTTCCTGGAGCTTTTTACAGATGCCGATGGTCTTTTCCGTGGCGATCCGGCCGGCCCGCCGGTCGGTGATGATGCCTTTGGCGTCCATGGTGGCGAAGTTGGCCCGGGCCGAGAGGCTCTGGGCGTTCAGCGCCACACCGATCCCGAGGGCCTCCAGCACCCCGCGCCCGATCTCGAGCTCGAGGGGATCGTAGCCGAAAAGCCCCAGGTGGGCGGGGCCGCTCCCGGGGGTGATCCCGATGGCCACCGGGATGATCCTCCCCAGGGCCCCATCCCGGGCCAGGGCGTCGAGGTTCGGGGTCTTGGCCGCTTCCAGCGGGGTCTTCCCCCCGAAATCGGGATGGGGGATGTCACCCAGCCCGTCAAAAATCAAAAGGACTATTTTTTCCCCTTCCGGGGCCTTCACCACCAGTTCATCTTCCGGGTATCTCATTTTTCCTCCTCTTAGACGCCCCTGAAACCATCACCGACTCAAGCCGAAAATACCAGTGATCGTTGCAATCAACTTATATCACGGCTGGTACGGAGCCTGGGTCGTAATCGTCGGTTCGGGATCCACAATAAAATAACTATTGTCAGTCACCACCGCGCCTGAATCAACGCCAACGACAGAAGTGTTTGTTACCGTGGCGGATGTATCCGTTACCGTCGCGGATGTATTCACCATGCCGGCGCCGCTGGCGGGAATGAAGGTGATGTCCCCATCCGGGCTGAGCGTCAATACCCAGCTTTCATAGCTGCCCGCCCCGAAGGACTCGGTATAGCCTGCCACAACGTATCCCCCTCCGGCAGTCTGCTGAATTGAATAGGCAAGATCGCGGTCGGCTCCGCCGTAAGCCTTCTCCCAGTCCACCGCCCCGTCCGCGTCCAGCTTCAATACCCACACATCAGAATTACCCTCTCCGAAAGAGTAAGTCTGACCTGCCACAACATATCCTCCATCGGAAGTCTGCCGAACGGCATAGGCAAAATCGTACTTGGTTCCGCCGTAGGTCTTCTCCCAGACCACCGCCCCGTCCGCGTCCAGCTTCAGCACCCAAAAATCGGCGGTGGACATAGCCCAGTTGTTAGTATATCCCGCCACGATGTATCCCCCGTCGGAGGTCTGCTGAACAGAATAAGCCCAATTGTCATCGCCTACTTCATATGTCTTTTGCCAAGTTACCGTCCCATCTGTGTCCAGTTTCAACACCCACATGGCGGTGTTGCTCGCCGCGAAAGAGTAGGTATATCCTGCCACGATGTATCCCCCGTCGGAAGTCTGCTGAACGAAATAGGCCATATCCTCGTTGGTTCCCCCATATATCTTCTGCCAGGTTACTTCCCCGTCCGCGTCCAGCTTCAGCACCCATATATTTCCGTCGCTGGCTCCGAAAGAGTAAGAATAACCGGCCGCGATGTATCCCCCATCTGAGGTCTGCTGGATCGAATAGGTTTCGTCGGCGTTGGTTCCCCCGTAAGTCTTCTGCCAGGCCACCGTCCCGTCCTCATCCAGTTTCAATACCCATAAATCAGAATTTCCCGAGCCAAAGGAATTAGTAGCACCTGCCACAACATACCCGCCATCGGAAGTCTGCTGAGCAGAATCCGCCCATTCGCCCCCTGCCCCACCGTAAGCCTTTTGCCAGGCCACCGTTCCATCCGAATATAGCTTCATTACCCACACATCATCGGAGCCCAATCCGGATGAATCCGTATAACCCGCCACCAGGTATCCTCGGTCGGAGGTCTGCTGAACCGACCAGGCTTCATCATAGTCGGGTCCACCGAAGGATTTTGCCCAGGGCAGGGGCCCTTTCAAGACGGAGACCCAGTCAATCTGCCATCCCGCGTAATTATTGTTGTTGGCGTCTACCGTGTTGAAGAAAAACCTGATAATCGCGTTCTGGCCCTCATACCCGGCCAGGCTCACCGCCACTTCGTAGGTCCAACCCCAATTGTAATTGTCGCTCTGCCAGAGAAGATCCCAATCCAACCCTCCATTGCTGGAGATATACACCTGACGGACATCATATTTGCATTCCGGGACTCCGTTGCATTCGGTATCTTCCTGTGACATGAAGGAAAGCACCGGGGCCGTAATGGGCACGGTGAACTCGGGGGAAATCAGGCTCCCGGAATTGATCGTTCCGGTATTGTAGTCGTAGGGCTCGCTGCCGTCCCTCCGGTAATTGGCCGCGTCCCCATCCATATACCAGAGCCCGTTCCAGCTCCAGCCGATCGCGCCGCCCTCGTCGAAATTCTCCCAGAACTCTTGCGCGGGGGCCGAGCCTTCATCGCGCGGATTCGTCCCGGCGATCACCTCCGCGTTGTCCGAGTAACCGTCCTCATCGGTATCGATGCTCCACGGGTCGGTAAGGTGATCGCGCTCTTCCCTATCCGAGAGGCCATCGCCGTCCGAATCGGGTCTGTCTGGAGCGGTGCCGTAGACGTGGAGCTCCTCTCCGTCGGTGAGACCGTCGCCGTCCATGTCGGCCTTATTGGGATCGGTCCGGTAGATATTGATTTCCATCCAGTCCGACAAGCCGTCACCGTCGGTATCCTGGAGCGGAGGATTGGCTCCCAGTCTCTCCTCTTCCCAGTCGCCGAGGCCGTCACTGTCGGAATCGATCGGCACGTTCCAGTTGATCACGCTGGCGCGCTCCAGGGTCAGCATGTTCCGGAGGGCGCTTCCGCCCAGGGACTCAAGCTCCAGGGCCTGATTGACCGAATCCTGCCGGTAATAATTCTGCGCGGCAAAATGCATGATGATTACCGTCTGATAAGGCCCGATGGTCAGATTGTTCCACTCGTAGTCAGGCACAGGCCCGTCGGCATATCCGGCCCAATCGGGGCCGATCCGCCCGCCCGGTCCCGCGAAGACATGGGCCAGGGACGGCTCGCGTCCGCCGTCGTAGGAGTCATCATCGGTAACGAGCCACCGGTCTTCTTCGTTGAAATCCTGGTCCCCGCTCGAGGTGGCGACAGTCATGGTCCGGTCATCGGACCCGAGATAACTGTAAATCCCCACATCCACATTGATCGAATAATCATAATTATTACGCAGGATCTCCAGGAAACGGGCGAACCCGTCATCAGCAGGCACGAAAATCTTCCGGGACACCTCGACGTAGGCGTTGCCGCCGGCATATACGCTCATCGGTTCGTAGGCCACCTCCCGGCCCTGGGCTTCCAGGACATGACACTCCGACGAGAACTCATTCCCATTTACGTTTAAAATATACCCGCCGTTATAGGCGTCATGGGTTCCACTGGAAACATTGTCCCCATAGTAAAGATCAAACCGATATCCATTCGCGTCATAAAGGGAGACATATTCCTCGCAGGACTCTTCCGGCTTGCTGTTCCAATCCAAGGGATCGGTTCCCGAGGACA
Organism: bacterium; assembly: GCA_028713675.1. Taxonomy (GTDB): domain Bacteria; phylum Desulfobacterota; class JAPLJL01; order JAPLJL01; family JAPLJL01; genus JAPLJL01. Next base: position 14,989 of record JAQTNV010000019.1, on the reverse strand, counting down.
CTTCCTGCCCGTCGGAGATGCCATCATCGTCGCTGTCATGGTAACCATAATTGGACCCGTAGATCCAGTATTCATCCCAATCGGAGAGGAGATCGCCATCCTCATCGTCGATCCGGTTGGGATCGGTGCCAGAAACCATCACCTCGAGCCGGTCCCAGTAACCGTCATGATCGCTGTCCGGATCCGCCGGATTAGTGCCGGAAACATTGATTTCATAACCGTCCTCAAGCCCGTCTCCGTCGGTATCAGCGTTAATTGGGTTGGTCCCGTAGACGTTCGTCTCCCACCAGTCGGGAAGCCCGTCCCCGTCGGTATCCAGGTCGGGATTGGGATCATAATCATTGTTCGGATTGGTATGCCAGACCAGGACCTCATCCCCATCCGAAATACCGTCCCCGTCTGTATCCGAACTGTCAGGATTGGTGCTAAAGATGGTTGCTTCCGCCCAGTCGGAAAGCCCGTCCGAGTCGGTATCAGTCGGGTCGGGGTCGTTGGGATCCGTCGGATCGGTATGCCAGGTCAGGATCTCATCCGGATCCGAAAGGCCGTCCCCGTCGGTATCCGCCATGGCAGGATCGGTGGAATAGGTATTGACCTCGTCTCCGTCCCCAAGCCCGTCGCCATCGGTATCCGGAATGCCGGGATCAGCGCCGAGCCGGAATTCCTCCAGGTTGGTAAGCCCGTCCGTATCGGGGTCCAGGCCGGCGTCGGAGGGATCACCGGGATTGAGCCCGTGCGCGGTTTCCCAAGCATCGGACATCCCGTCGCCGTCGCTGTCCCGGAGATTCTCATAAATTTCCTGAACGTTTGCCGGCGAATCCCCCAGCACGTAGAAGAAAGCCAGGGTAGTGGATTCTCCCGGGTTGAGGGTGCCGAGGTCGGCCGCAAGATTGATGGTGATATTGTCACGATACCCGTCGGGATCCTCGGGTGAATCGAGGATCTCGTCCGGATCGTTTTGGAACCACCCTTCCGCCGAAACCACCACCCGGGGATCGTAAGAACCCAGTCCCAGGGTGTATCCCGACATCGGGCCCTCTCCCACGACCAGTTTATAGGCAGGGAGGAGCACATCATTATAAGTGGCATACCAGTCAAATGACCAGGCGTCCATGTTGGGGTCGACATTCCGGAGATACTTGACGCCGGTCACCGGGTTTTCCCCGGTATTTTCGATTTTGATATTAAAGTTAATATATTTATCGCTCCTTCTGAATTCGGCCACTTGCGTGACGATCAGCCCGTCGGCGGCCATCCCCGCTCCCACGGCTTTCCGGATAGTCCCCGAGCTCCGGTCCACGAGTGACATGGGAATGTCGGTTTCGTCATATGGGGCGGAGTTGGTATAGAAAGCGGTGCCACCGGAACCGTTGAAACTCAAGGTCCAGGATTCCAGCGACGGTCCCGGGACGATCCAGTCTTGGCTCCGGTCCCTGGGGCCGGAACCGTCGGGATCGTAACGCAAGCCGATCCAGGAATTCTGGTCGATCAGGGAATTATCCTGATTGATGCCGAGGGTGATGTAATCCCCGGCCAGGGTGATCCCGCCCGTCTCCGCGCAACCGTCGTTCAGCGTCCCGCTGCAGTTCTCATCCACCTCGTTCCCGCAGATCTCCACCCGGCCCGGGTTCAGGTATGGATCAAAGGGATCGCAGTCCGACGCGTTGGCATAGCCGTCGCCGTCCACATCCGAAGAAGCAGGGCTCCCCGGATCCAGGGGGTCGGTGCCATGGGCAATCTCTGCTCCGTCGATGATACCGTCGCCATCGGTATCGGGATTATTAGGCAAGGTCCCGCGGACATGGATCTCCTCCCAGTCGGTCAGGCCGTCCCCATCGGTGTCGGTGATGTCCTTGATTCTCATGTAATACCACTCGCTTGGCCCGCCCACATTGCCCGTGCTCCAGACCACGATATAGTAGGTAGCCGGGTCGGAGAAGGTGTAGGTGAAGTGGGAATCATTCCCGGACCAATCGGTATCCGGATCGGGGGAGTTATCGTCATAGGCAAGCATGCTTCCGGCAGCCAAATACATTCTCGAATCCAGAGACGAGCCCAGCTCGGCCGCGTCAATGTCAAAAACCAGGGTAACGGGAGCGGTGACATCCAAGCAGTAAACATCCTCATCATTATCCGGATTGATCACCCCCGCGGCCGTGGTGATCGGGCCGGGGAAACCGATCGGAGTGCAGGTTAGGCTGTCCTCGTTGGGTTCGATCTCCTTGATCAGAACGGGGGTGGAGGCAGGCAGGTTCGGATCGGAACCGTTGTGCACCTCGAGCCGGTCGCTGTAGCCGTCCCCGTCGGTGTCCGGGAGAAGGGGATTGGTCCCATGACTGGATTCGAAACTGTCTTTCAGGCCGTCCCCGTCGGTATCCAGGAGAAGGGGATCCGTCCCGGATATATTCACTTCGTCGCTATCGGAGAGCCCATCACCATCCGTATCGACACTGCGCGGATCGGTATGGTAGGTATGAACCTCTTCCCCGTCCTCGAGCCCGTCTCCGTCAGTGTCCGGATTCAACGGGTTAGCCGTTCGGCCGCAGTAACCGATGAAATTGCCAAGGAGGGCCTCGCCATCCCCGTAACCCCAGGCATAGGCAACTTCCACCGGCATCTGCGTGGCCACCACATTCCCGGTCCCGTAGGTGTACTCCGCCACTACCGGGAACCCGAGACCGGCAACGGTGACGACGGCCTGGGGTGTGTTTCCGAAAGCGGTCAGATACCCGTAAGCCGGCCTGATACCCCAGTTGTTGATCACCTCTTCGACGACACCGTTCATCAGGGGATGAGCGGGAATCTCGATGTTCACACTGCTGACAACCCAATAGTTGTCCTTCTGCAGGCCGGTCGGCATGGTCAGGCCGTTCCAGATGCCGCCTTGGTAGCCGTCATCGCAGCCGTGGAACTCAAAATTGCCCCCGGCCGAGATCCAGTTTTCGAGCCAGGCCCGGTGGGAAGAAAGAAGGGTGAGGAAATTCTGGGGCTGATCGGAAGGCACCAGGACCTTGTTAAAACCGGAGAGGTCAACCACCCCGAAATCCGAACTGCCGAAAACCGTATACGGAATTCCCTGATTATTGAGAATTGTGAAGTTGGCGCTCTCATTCCAGGGATAGGCATCCTGAAAAACCGCCACTTTGCGACATTGAGCCAGGGCGACTTCTTCATCGTCATCCAGCCCGTCATCGTCCGAATCAGAATCGCCGGGGTTGGTCCCGTAGATGTTAACCTCATCCCCGTCCGGAAGCCCGTCTCCATCGGTATCGGCACTACCGGGATTGGTCCCGTAGATGTTCGTTTCCCACCAGTCCGGGAGCCCGTCTTCATCCGTATCCACGGGGGAGGGATCGTTGGTATTATTCGGATCCGTATGCCAGGTCAGGACCTCTTCACCATCGGAGAGCCCGTCACCGTCGCTGTCGCTGTCCGAGGGGTCGGTTTCATAGGTGAAGATCTCGTCGTAATCTTCAAGACCGTCGCCGTCCGAATCGGACAGGCCGGGGTTGGTGCCGTATACATTTGACTCGGCGAAGTTGGAAATCCCGTCCCCGTCCGTATCGGTGGAGTCGGGATCATTCGGATCCAGGGGATCAGTGTGGTAAACGCGCACCTCGTCGCCATCCGAAACCAGGTCGCCGTCGGTGTCCCAGTTGTGGCGGCCGGTCTCCCACTCCGCCTCTTTCCAGTCGGTAAGGCCGTCGTTATCGGAATCGGTCGCGTTGGACACCCGGAGGTAATACCAGTAAGCCGACCCGCCAGACCAATTAACATCGTTGATCCGGATGTAATATGTGCCGGTTTCCGCGAAGCTGTAAGTCAGGTGGGCATCACGCAATGACCATTGGGTATCCGGGTCGGGGGCCTGGTCATTCCAGGCAAGGCTTTGGCCGTCGGCATCATAAAGTTCCAGATAGGGATTCAGCGCGGAGCCAAATTCAGCCGCGTCACTGTCAAAACCGATCACGACCGGCATGGTGACGGCCAGGCAGTAGTAATCGCTGTCTTCGCTGGGACTGATCACCCCGAACACCGCGGTCACCGGGTCCGGGAACTCGAGCCAGTTGCACTCTGCCCGGGAATTATTCGATTCCTCTTCGAAGATCAGGCTGGGTTTTGACCCCAAGCTGTTCGGGTCGGAACCGCTGTTGATCTCCTGCCAATCGCTGTACCCGTCGTCATCGCTGTCGGAATCAGCGGGATCGGTCCCGTAGGTGATCACCTCCTGGTAATCGTTGAGGCCATCCCCGTCCGTGTCCACACTGTTGGGGTTGCTGCCGTAAGTGACCACCTCCTGGTAATCGTTGAGACCATCGCCGTCCGTGTCCGGATTGCTGGGACTGCTGCCGTAGGTGTTCCCCTCGTCGCCATCGGATAGCCCGTCGCCGTCGGTATCCGGATTGGTGGGGTTGCTGCCGTACATATGCCACTCCTCCCCGTCCGAAAGCCCGTCGTTATCCGAATCAGGGTCGTTGGGATCGGGGTCCGAACCGGGGGTATAGGAGCGGCAATCGCCGTCATAGCAGATCTCATCCCCGTCACGCATTCCATCCCCGTCGGAATCGGCGTTTAAGGGATTTGTGAAGTAGACAAGGGTCTCCTCCTGGTCGGTAAGCCCGTCGCCGTCGCTGTCGGTAAAGTCCCGGATCCGGAGGTAATACCAGTAATGGCTGGCACCGCTGTTGCCGTCGTCATCCCAAACGGCCAGATAGTAAGTCCCGGTCACCGGGAACGAGTAGGTCAGGTGGGCATCCATATCATAGTAATCGGTATCGGGATCCGGATCGTCATCATTTTCCGCCAGGATCGTGTTCCCGTCCCGGTCATAAAGGAATATTTCCGAATCGATCCAGGCGCCGAACTCCTCCGCCTCGATGTCAAAGTTGAGCGTCCGGACGGTCACGGGGATGCAGTAGAAGTCATAGTCATAAGCCCCGTTGCTTATTCCGTAAACCATCGCTTCAGGGGAAATCGGCCCCACCGGGTCGCAGGAGGCCGCGGTATTGTTGGGCTCGCTCTCCGGGATGCCCGCCGGGATCGAGCCCGGATCGTTCGGATCACTGCCGAGCTGGATTTCCAGCAGATCCCCGTGGTTGTCCCCATCGGTATCCGGTTTGTTGGGGTTGGTATGGGAGTCGAAGATTTCCGCGTAATCGCCCAATCCATCTTCATCCGTGTCCCAATCCCAGGGGCTGGTATGGTAAAGCAGGACTTCTTCGCCGTCTGAGAGGCCATCCCCGTCTTCATCCGAGGACCAGGGATTAGTCCCGTAAATGAAAATCTCCTCGTAATCGTTCAGGCCGTCCCCGTCGGAATCGGGGTTCTCGGGATCGGTCCCGTAATAATTGCTCTCGGCGAAATCGCTGATCCCGTCGCCGTCGCTGTCGGTCGGGTCGGGACTGAACGGATCCAGGGGATCGGTCCCGGATTCAAACAACTCGTAATAATCATTAATAAGATCACCGTCGGTATCCCGGTTATAGGGATCGGTATGGTAGTCATTTACCTCATAATAGTCGGGAATATCGTCATCGTCAGAATCCAGGGAGTCGTTGATCCAGCCGGCGGTTTCCCTGGCGACATACCAGTCGGCGTCGCTGTCCGTATCCGCCCCGGGTCTGCGCTGGAGGCTCAGGTCTTCATCCCGGCAAGGGAAGGAAATCGGGCCGGATTCGGTCCAGGAAGTTCCCGGAGGCGGTTCCTGGGCATCGCCGCCCCAGCGGACAAAATCCACCCCGACGCCGGCATCGTTGAGCAGGGCCACCGAGCCCGGCTGGGAGCCCATATCGCACCAATTGATATCTTCACAGAAGTAATACCAGCTTTCGTCATCGTTATTGCAGCCCGCATCCATCCCGATGTAGGAACCCGGGGGCATCACGACCGGCGGAAGCCGGACCTCTCCCGAGCCGAAGTTTCCGGCGGACCAGCGGAGCACCCAGTGGGTCAAGCGCACCGTGTAGGTCTCGGGGTTGAAAAACTCCACCCAGTGATAGTCGTAAGTACCGACCTCGTTGATTTTGATCCGCGGAATCGGCGCGGGGTGGGAATCCGGGTCCTGGGGATCGGTGCCGAGGCGGACCTCGGTCCAATCGGTGGAGCCGTCGTTGTCGGTGTCCGGATCGGCGGGATCGGTCCCGTAGGTGTTCACCTCGTCGCCGTCAGGGAGTCCGTCCCAGTCGGTATCCGGATCGGCGGGATTGGAACCGGAGGTATTCACCTCAAAGCCGTCGGAAAGGCCGTCACCGTCGGTATCCGGATTCCGGGGATCGGTGCAGTATTGATTCATCTCCGCGCCGTCATTCAGCCCGTCCCCGTCCATATCCGGGTTGTTCGGGTTCGAGCCGGAAACCCATTCCTTCCAGTCCGGGATCCCGTCCCCGTCGGTGTCGGCGGAGGGAGGATCGGAAGGATCCAGGGGATCGCGGCCCATCCGGGCTTCCTCCCCGTCCGGGATCCCGTCCCCGTCGGTGTCGTAATTGCCGGGGTTGGTTCCGGAGCCAAAGATCTCCGCGGAATCGTTGAGGCCGTCCGCGTCGCTATCCGCTTTCCGCGGATCGGTCGGCGGGGTATTGGCGATTTCATCGCTGTTGGAAATCCCGTCGCCGTCCCAATCGTTCTCCAGGGAGTTGAATGTCCTCTGCACCCGGGCGACGGAGGTCCCGGCAAGGTAATAATAGTTAAAGGTCCGGGATTCCCGGGGCTGGATGTCCCCCAGGTCAAACATCAGGCCGAGAAGCAAGTCGTCATAATCCCCGTCCGGGTCCCACGGTTCCTCCAGGATCCAGCCCGGATAACCCTCATCACCCTCAAAGGCGGAAGCAACCGCCCCCGGCTCCCAGGAACCCAGGGCCAGCACCTGTCCGGTTTCCTCACCGCGGGCCGTGATGAGACCGGTGGCGATCACGTCGTTGAAAGTGCTTTGCTCATCATCAATATCCGGATTGACCTGGCGGAGGTATCTCACCGCCGTCGCGGTTACCGGGCCGGGGTTCTCGATCGTGACGGTAAAAATCACGTAGGAAACGTCCTGCGGGTAGGAAACCATCTGCGTCACGATCAGGTCTCCGGCTCTCCCGGCGCCGATCACCAGGTTTTCTCTCCCGCGGCTCCGGTTCTCGAGCGACATGACCACATCCACCTTTTCTCCGGGGAACGGGGCGTTGCGCTCTCTCCCGTTATGGAAAAGGAACCAGTCTCCTTCTTCGTGCTCGGCTTCGTACTCCAGGCTCCAACCGTCAACATCCATGCCCCAGTTGGCGGTCAGCCAGTCATAGTCGTAAGTCAGAGGCCCCTGGCCATCCGGGTCAAACCGGAAGCCGATATCCCAATTGCCATTCACGAGGGAGTTGCTCTGGTTGATCCCGATGGTGAGGTAATCCCCCTGGAGCACCATCCCCGACCCTCCGCAGATCGCGGTTTCGGAGCATTTGCCGCTGCAGTTCTCGTCCTCCGGATTTCCGCAGATCTCAGCCCGGCCGGGGTTGATATAGGGATTGTTGTCATCGCAGTCCACGTTCACGGCAAAGCCGTCCCCGTCCTTGTCCTCGATGACGCAGACCGAGAGCGGGTCGTTGGGATCGGAACCGCAGAGGACCTCGGCCCCGTCGTTATCGCCGTCACCGTCAGTGTCGGGCTTGGTGGGATCGGTATTGTAGGGAGCCACCTCTTCCCCGTCCCGCAAACCGTCGTTGTCGGTGTCGGAGTCGAGCGGGTTGGTGAGATAGGTATTAACCTCGGGCCCGTCATTCAAACCGTCATCGTCGGAATCAGCATCCTGGGGATCGGTGCTGTGCTGGTATTCTTCCAGGTTGTTCAAGCCGTCGCTGTCGGCATCCAGAGCCGCGTCGGCCGGATCGTTGGGATTTAAACCGTGGGCGTTTTCCCAGCTGTCAGGCATTTCGTCGCCATCGGTATCCAGGTTGCCGGGCTGGGCGGAAGCCTCGGGCGAGTTGGCGCTCTTCCGGCCGAGCTGGTCCGCCGCCGCGATCACATAGAAATACATCGTGCCGTTGGTCAGGCCGGTATCCTTGAAGCTGTTCCCGGTTGTATCCGCTATCCAGAGGTAAGGTCCTCCCGAGGTTTCGCTCCGGGAGATCTTAAACTGACCGAAATCCGCCGGCCGGGAGTAAGTCCAGGAGAGATTGACCAGGTTATTGCCCGGGGAGGCAATGGGGGCCGCCGGGGTCGCGGGGATCCCGTTTACATCGGTGGTGAAGAGCCACACTTCCGACCAGGGTCCGTTCAGAAGACCGTCGGAGGCCCGGGCCCGCCAGTAGTAATTGATTCCATCCGCGAGATGCGGCCTGACCTCCCAGGAGGTAGTCAGGATTCCTTCCGCCACCCCGATGGCGATTATGGTAACCGGGTCCGGGAAATTGATGTCTTCGCTGACTTGGAACTCGTAAGTCAGCGCATCCCCTTCCGGATCTGAGGCGTTCTCCACCTCCAACGGCGGGTTCAGCGGGCTCGGCGTATTCAGCATGTCCAGATAAGCTCCCAGGGCCGGGGCGGAATTCGTGGGTGTCCCGGGGGCGGAATTAGGTTTGGCCTGGGCCTGCGGCGAGTTGCCGCTCGTCCGCCCCAGATGGTCCACCACCTGGATCACGTAATAGTAAGGTGTGCCGTTGGTCAAACCGCCGTCCTGGTAGCTATTGGCGTTAGTGTCCGATAGCCAGGTATAAGGACCGCCGGAAGCTAGACCCCGGTAAACCTTGTAATGGTCAAAATCGGACGGCTGGGTGTAAGTCCAGGAAAGATTTACCTTCTGGTCACCCGCCGTGGCCGTCAGCGCCAGGGTCAGGGCCTCGGGAACCCCGTTTGTATCGGTGGTAAAACTCCGCACTTCCGACCAGGGGCCGTTCAAGGCCCCGTCGTAAGCCCGGGCCCGCCAGTAATAGACAGTCCCGTCCGTCAGGACCGGGGAAACCGCCCACGAGGTCTTGGTGGCTCCCGCGGTGACCCCGGCGAGCGACGCAACCAGGGGTGAAAAATTCACATTGAGACTGACCTGGAACTCATAAGTCAGCGTATCCCCTTCCGGATCGGAGGCATTCACGACCACCAGGGGACCGGTCAGCGTGTTCGGGTAGGCACCCGCCGCCGGGGTCTGGGATGTGGGCGCACCGGGGGCGGTGTTGGCCTTTTTCGGCTGGGCGGAGGCCTGCGGCGAGTTGCCGCTCTGCCGGCCGAGTTTGTCCACCGCCGTGATCACATAATAATATGTGGCCCCGTTGGTCAGACCTGTAGATTGGAAATTGTTTCCGGTCGTGTCCGACAGCCAGGTGTACGGTCCCCCCGACGTTGAGCTTATGTATATCTTGAAAAGCCCAAAATCAGCCGGTGGGGCGTAACTCCAGGAAAGATCCACTTTGGTATCACCCGCCGTAGCTGTCGGCGCCAGCGTCAGCGCCGCAGGGACTCCGTTCGTGTCGGTGGTAAAGCTCCGCACTTCCGACCAGGGGCCGTTCAAGGAACCATCATTAACCCGGGCCCGCCAGTAATACACAGTCCCGTCCGCCAGGGCCGGGGCCACGGTCCAGGCAGTGCTCCCCGACCCCGGGGCGATCCCGGTGGCCGACGCGGCCAAGGGTGAAAAATTCACATTGAGACTGACCTGGAACTCGTAGGTCAGCGCATCCCCCTCCGGGTCCACGGCGTTCTGCACCATCAAGGCCGGGGTCAGTGTAGAAAGGTAAACTCCCGCCGCCGGGGTTTGGGAAGCGGGGGCCCCGGGCGCGGTGTTGGCGTTCTTCGGCTGGGCGGCGACCTCCGGAGAGTTGCCGCTCTGCCGGCCGAGCTTATCCACTACCGTGATCACATAAAAATAAGTGGTCCCGTTGGTCAGCCCGATGTCCCGGTAGGAAGCGGCCGCCGTGGCCGCGATCTCGGTGTAACCGGTTCCCGGGGTCAGGCTCCGCATGATTACGAAATTCTTGAAGTCCGCGGGTTTGGCATAGGTCCAGGCGAGATTCACTTCGCCGTTCCCCGCCGTGACCGTCGGCGCCGGGGTCAGCGCTGACGGGACTCCGTTCGTGTCGGTGGTGAAACTCCATACCTCCGACCAGGCCCCGGATGATTTCCCGTCCGAAGCGCGCGCCCGCCAGTAATATACAGTCCCGTCAAAAAGGGCCGGGGAGATTGTCCAGCCGGTCGTGCCGGATCCCGCGGCCAGGCCGCCGGCTGACGCCGCGAGCGTGGAAAAACCGGTGGTGGCGCTGACCTGGAATTCATAAGTCAGGGTATCCCCTTCCGAGTCCGTGGCGTTCTGGATCGCCAGGGCCGGGGTCAGGTTGGCCAGGAAAGACCCCTGAACCGGGGCGGAAAGGACCGGGGCGGCCGGGGAATTGTTCTGCGCCAGGGTGAAACGGAAACTTCGGGGCCCGGCCCAGGAACTCGCGGCCATTCCGTCGCTGGCCCGGCAGCGCCAGTAATAAAGCCCGTTGGGCAGGACCTGGCTGATCGTCCAGCTCGTGACTCCCCCATCCTCCTGGGGAAGCCCGGACCGCTGGGATAGGACCGTCGCGAAATCGGAGGTGCTGCTGACCTGAAATTCGTAGGTCAACGCGTCCCGGTCCGGATCGGCGGCATTGCCGGCCGCGAGTGTCAGGCTGGAAACATTCCCGCCGTCCGGCGGTTGGCTCAGGGCCGGGGCGGAGGGCGGATCGTTGGCGGTATTCACGAAAAACGAATAAACCCCGCTCCAGGGACCTTCCAGGTACTGTGCGCCGGGGGCAAAACTGAAACCGGACGGGGCCAGGGCGGCCCCGAAATTGTCGAGAGCCCTGGCCCGCCAGTACCAGACGGTATTGTCCGAGAGCGCCGGGGTAAGCCAGAAAGGATCCGGCTGGCTCCCGGAAGTGAGCGAATTCGCGCTGGAGAAATCCAGGGCGGTGTCAACCTGGAATTCATAAAAAAGCGTTTTCCCGTCCGGGTCCGAGGCCGGCCCGATCTCGAGCCTCACCGTCTGGCCGTTCACCTCCGTCCCGTCGGCCAGGGCGGGATAACCCGGGGCGCCCGGGGCGCTGTTGACCGCGTTGACCCGGAAGCTCACTGCCGGCATCCATTGGCTGTCCTTATTCCCATCGTTGGACCGGGACCGCCAGAAATACCACTGTTCCTCGGTCAATACCTGCGTGACCGTCCAGGATGTGACATTCGCGGTTTCCGGGACCGAACCCGAGTTCGCGACCAGATGGGTAAGGCCCTGGTCGGAGTAGATTTCAAAGGTGTAGGTCAGGGCGGCCTCCTCCGGGTCAGCGCCGTTGTTTACGGTCAGTGCCGGCTGGGCAGTGGCGGCATCGGACCCGTCAAAGGGAGAATTGAGGGACGGAGGCAGGGGAGGGTAATTATGCCCCTCGCCCACTTTGGGGACTTCCCCGCATTGGGCCAGAAGCAAAAGCCCCGCGGCGATCATCCCCAATCCGAAACATTTTTCCATCCTGCCCTGACTCGGTCGGGAAACCATAATTCACCTCTTGGTTATAGGTCTATCATTAAATTGGAACCTAACAATTCTCCGTTACCTTCATAATTTCAAATGGCAAAGCCCAAAGTTCAAAATAAGTTCAAACGTCAAAGTTCAAATTTCAAATATAATTTAAAGCTCAAATATCAAAACTATTATTCTTTTAAAATTTTGGATTTTGAGCTTCATTTGACATTTTGATTTTCAAATCTGAATTTGATTTTACCCATCATTAGAAATGGTATTTCACCTTGAAATTCATCCCCGCTTTTCCCTCTTCCAGGTCCACGTTCCATTTCCGGGCCTGGGACGGGACCGCCTTTTTCTCGTCCGGATTGGCCTCGCTTCCCGCATTCGCCGCCCGGACGGAAGAATTACCCCGGTAAGTCATGATGAAAGCGTCCACCGCGCTGAAGAGGGCCACCGCCCCCACTCCCACCAGGAGATAGTTGCGGATCTTGGAATCATCCTGGGCATCCTGGTATTTGCCGGCGTCGTTGTTTTTGACGTACTTGTCATAATTGATGGTGTAGAGAATGTGGTAGGCCAGGGCCGCCCCCCCCAGGGCCACCTCGACCCCGAAAATGGTCAGCCCGCGGACCGGTTTCTTGTTCACAAAGAGCTGGGCCGAACCCGGAAGCAGCAGGGAGGATCCCAGGGCCGCGTAGGGCGACCGGGCCAGCTCGACGCCCTTGCCTCCGCCGGAGGTCCTGGACCCGCCCGCCTCCTGCAGAACCTTGAGCATTTTCTCCGCGAGCTGGCTCTGGAGCTCAAAGATCGATTCCATCTTCCCGTCCACCCGCTCGGCCAGGAGGATCTCTCCGGTGGAAACATTGACCAGGCGGGAGTTGATCCGGACGGTGTCCCCGACGGTCTGGAAATCCCCGGCAATGATCGCGTCCGCCCCCACCGCCTCCCCGACCTTGGCGGCCAGGTCCTCCTTGGTCACCCCGATCTTGGAAAGTTTCTGTTCCTGCTCCCTTACCACCTTTCCGATCTCGGAGCGCTCGATCAGGTTGAAATTGCCCTTCTGCTTCAAATCAGTGGTCAGGGCGTTCTGGATCCCGCCCCCGATCCAGGCGTTCTTCTGGTCGCCGCTGGTGTTCTCGAACTCGGTGACGGCAATGGTCCGGATTCCCGCTTTTTTGCCTTCCTTCTCGGCCGGCGCGGCCTCCCGGATCTGCAGGGAGGAATGCGCCAGGATGTAGCGTTTGAAGGATTCGAGGTCCGGTTTCTGCTTGATCCGGGCCATTTCCTCCGGGCTGAGCTTCACCTTGAGGGTGTCGGCGATCTTGAGCGCCAGGTCCTCCTCGACCTTGAAAATGGAATCCACCGTCCCGTTGGCCTTCTCCGACATCAGGATCTGGCCGCTCTCCACCTCCACCATCCGGGAATCCACCCGGATCTGGTCCCCCAGCATCTGGTAGCTCCCGATCAGGACCACGCCGGCGCCCACCTGCTTTCCGATCTGGGCCGCGTCTTCGATGCCCAGGACCTGCGCCAGCTTCATTTCCTTCAGGGCCGTCTCGATTTTCATCCGCTCCACCAGGAAGATCCCGGTAGCCTTCTTCAGGTCGGTGGTCAACGATTCGGCGATTCCAACCTTGAGCCAGTCGTATTTGGCCTGGCCGGTGGCGTTCTGGAAGGGCATAATGGCCAGGGTGTCCGCCTTGGAAATATCCTTACGGGAGAGGGCGAGCTCCCGGAGGGCCTCGGAATAGCGGGGATCGGTTTTCAGGGCCTCCTGGTACATCTTCTGGGCGGCCTGGCTGTCCCCCAGGTAAAAGAGGGACATCCCCTGGCTGAATTTCCGGAAAGCGTCCAGGTCCTTGGTCTCCCCGCCCTGGACCGCCGCGAGTTCCTGCGGGGTCACGGGGATGAAATTCCTGACCAGGCCCAGGGCCAGCTTCCGCTCGAGGCCGAAAATGTCCGCCTGTTTCCCCTCCACGCTCACGGCGTTGATCACTTCCCCGTTCGACACATTTACGAGGCGGGCATCGACCCGGAGATTGCCGCCCACCACCTGGTAGCCGCCGAAAATCACCGTCTGGGCGGAGAGGCTTTTGGCCACCTCTTCGTAGAGATCCGCACCCGGTTCGGAATCCCCGCCCGCGACCCCCAGCTGCTTGAGCCGCTTCTCCTTCAGGATTTCCTCCACCTGCCTTCGCTCGGCCACCCGGAGGTAGCTGAATTTCGAGAGGTCGGTGCTCAGGGCCTCGGCGATTCCGACCGCCAGCCAGTCGTTTTGCTTGTCTCCGCTCCGGTTTTCAAAGGAACTGACCGCCACGGACTTGATTTCGGTTTTCGGAGCCGGACCTGTGGTCGGGGCGGCGGGGACCGGCGGGGCGGCCACGCCCGGCCAATCCCGCGCGATCTGGTCGAGAGCCTCTTTCGACTCGGTCGAATTCGGATTGGCGCTCAGGCATTGGCCGAGAAGATCCATCGCCTCGGTAAAATGGGGGATCTTCAGGTAGGTCTGGGCCAGGAAATAGCGGGCCTGCTCGTGAGCCGGGTTCTTCTCCAGGGACTTGATCAAGCTGTCCCGCGCCTTCAGGTATTCCTTGTCGGCCAGGGCCAGCCGGCCCTGGCTGAAATAAATTTCGGAAAGATATTTCTTCGCCTCGATATTCTGGGGGTTGACGCTCAGAACCGTGTTGAATTCCTGCTCGGCCTGGGGGATCTGGTTCTGCTGCTGGTAAACCATCCCGAGCTGGAGATGGGCCGCCTCATGATTGGGATCCAGCTCGATCGCCTTTTTAAATTCGGCGACCGCCAACTGCCCGTTCCCCAGCGCCTGGAAAACCAACCCGAGATAATAATGAACCTGGGCCTGCCCGGGGTTTAAAATCAGGCTCTGGCTCAGGTTATGCTTGGCCGCAACCAGATCCTTTTCCCGGTAATTCACCTGCCCCAGGAGCAGGAAAGCTTCGGCGGATTTGGGCCTCAGGGAGAGGAATTTCTCCGTTTTCTTCCGGGCTGACCCGAGGTTCCCGGCCGCGAAATCCCGGTTCGCCTCATCCAGAAGCGCGTTGATCATGGCGAGCCATTTCTCATCCACCTTCAGTTGGAAATCGGCCCGGGTTTCTTGGCCCGGGGTGATTATGATTTTCTTCTCCAGCGGCAGGTACCCTTCCAGCTTCGCCGTCACCTGGTATTCTCCCGCGGCAACCTTCCCCAGGAAGGATCCCGTCTTCACATCTGCCTTCAGCGCCTGGGTCACCGCCCCGGCAAACTCGATCACCGCTCCCAGCGCCTCGCCCGTTTCGTTCATCACCATGCCGGCCAGCGTCCCCGTCTTCGGCACCAGCTTGAAATCAACCCGGGTCACCTTGCTGCCCTCGATCCCGACCTGCTGCTCCTGCGGCAGATAGCCATCCAGCTTGATCGTCACCCGGTATTTCCCGGGCTTCATCTTTCCCAGAAAAGCCCCCGTCTTCGGATCGGCTTTCACTGCCTGTGTTACCGCCCCGGCAAACTCGATCACCGCTCCCAGCGCCTCACCCGTTTCGCTCTTCGCCA
>JAQTNV010000018.1 GCA_028713675.1 bacterium | reverse complement strand
CCGGCTTCTTGATCAGTTTCATTCCGGCCTCGGCGGGGGTCCTCCCCGCTTTCCTCCGGTTGCAGGGGATGCAGCTGGTCACCACGTTTTCCCAGGTGGAAACCCCGCCGCGCGAGCGGGGATTGACGTGGTCCAGGTTCAGGTCGGTCCGGGTGAAGTGCTTGCCGCAGTACTGGCAGGTATGCTGGTCCCGGGCCAGGATGTTGATCCGGCTGAAGCGGACGGTCCGGCGGGGGAAGCGGTCGAAGGAGGTGAGGGCGATCACCCGCGGGACCCGGATGACCCGGTTCACCAGCCCGATCGTGTCGGAATGGGTCGCCACCGAGAGCTCGCTCCAGCTCTGGAAATCAAAGGTGCGGAATTCCTGGTCCACCGCCCGGGCCAGGTCCTGATAAAGGAGGGTGAAGGCCCTCCGGACCGTGGTCATATGCAGGGGGATGAAGGAACGGTTCAGAACCAGGACATTGGTGTTGGCGATTATTTGCGGCATGGCCTTTGTGTTTCGCTTTGCGGTTTATAAATAATGATCCCTCAGCATTTACTGAGGATTTCCTGAATAATCACCTCTCCTCCGCAGACCGCATTTTCCCGGACCAGGATCTCGGCCCGCTCGGCATCGTGGTCGCGAAAGGCTTTTATTATATCACGGTGCTGGGTAATGGAACCCTCCATCCTCCCGCTCATGGTCAGGGCGATCCGGAAGCGCTGGAATTGCTGGGTGAGCTGGGTAACGACCTGGTCAAGCTTCGAGTTGCCGGAGGCCTGCAGGAAAATATGGTGGAATTCATTATGAAGATTGAAAAGCGAGCGCCAGTGAATGTTCTCCCGCTCGCGGTTGATTTCCTCGTTGATCTGGTCCATCCGGTCAATCTGGGCGGGGGTGAGCCGGTGAATGGCCAGACGGGCGGCGTAGCCTTCCAGAAGACCTTTCACTTCATAAAACTCCCGGATGTCCTGGACGGTCAGGGGACTGACCACCGCGCCCTTTCTGGGGGTAACCGTGATGAACCCCTCGGCTCCCAGGGAGCGGATGGCTTCCCGGAGGGGGGTGCGGCTGACCTTCAGCTTTTCCGCCCACTGGGGTTCGCTCAATTTTTCCCCGGAGCGGATCTGGCCTTTCAGGATGGCATCCCGGAGCTGGTCAGCGATCTGTTCGCTGATTGTCCTGATGGGGGGTTTCACCATGGTTAAATTATTATTTAATTACCGGCCTATCGTCAAGATTTGCTATGAAATTGCGTGGGTTCGGGAACGTTGCATACAATTCTGGAGCAGAAAGGTCATAGGTCATAGGTGATAGGTCGTAGGCAAAAGAAAAATTCATGAATAAAGAATATTATTTATTTTCACCCATAACCCGTCACCCGGAACCTATTACCTTTTTTTTGCCTTACCCATGACCTATGACCCATGACCCATGACCTGCTATTCTTGAACCATGGATTCGCTGGCAAAAATAATCATGATCCTCAGGTCGGCCCTGGAATTGAAGAGGAAGTCCCCGATCGGGGGAGCCGTGGCCCAACTGGCCAACCCGGCGGGAAAGAACCTGGTCAAGGCCGGAATGGGCGAGGATGCCGGAGCCATCCGGGTCCGGGGCGGCTACATTCTCCTGTCGGCGGATGGGATCTGGCCCCTTTATCTCCAGAAGGACCCTTTCGCGGCCGGCCGGGCGCTGGTTATCGCCAACACCAATGACATTTACGCGACGGGGGGAAAACCCCTGGGGCTCGCGGACGTGATTTCAATTCCCAATCCCCGGCTGGCGGAACCTATTCTGCGCGGGATAAAAACCGAGATCCGGCGGCTCCGGATCCCGGTGGTCGGGGGCCATTTGCATCCTGACGCGCCCGCTCCCGGACTGGCCGGGGCGGCGGTGGGCTTTACCCGGCATCTGCTGCTGAGCAGCGGGGCCCGGGTCGGGGACGACATCATCCTGGCGATGGACCTGAGACGAGGGCGGAGGGGAAAGGGCGGGGCGCGCACCTGGGACACGCATCATTGGAAAAAACCGGAACGATTGCTGGGTGACCTGGGATTACTGCCCAGGATAGCCGGGAAAAAACTGGCCCACGCGGCCAAGGATATAAGCAATGGCGGGGTAATAACCAGCCTGGGCATGCTGCTCGAAGCGTCGGGCCGGGGGGCGGAAATCAGATTGGGGTCCGTCGTGCGCCCGGAAAAAATATTCACCCTGTCGGATTGGCTTTTAACCTTTCCGTCCTATGGATTCGTGCTCGCCGCTCCGCCCAAAAAATCCCGCGGGATAATCCGGATGTTTGACCGGAGGGGGATAAGCGCCGCGGTGATTGGAAAGGTGCTGAAAGAAAAACTCCTCTGGCTTGAACTTGAAGGAAAAAAGGAATTGCTTTTCGATCTCAAGCGCGATCCCATTACGGGAATCGCCTCAGTACAAAAAGGTGTTAGGTCGTAGGTGTTAGGTAATAGGTTTTAACCCATCACCCAAGACCCATCACCCAAGACCTCTCCTTATTATAATATTGACAAAGCGGGTTTTTGTAAGATAGTATTTAGTCATTGACCAGTCGGTTTCGAATGACCAGTCGGTTTTTTAAAACACCAATTTACTATGGAAGAATTAAGCCGATCACAAAGAAAAAAGAAAAGAACCCTGGATAAAATCGTCAAGGCTTCCTATGAAGTTTTTTCTTCCCGGGGCCTGTCCCAGGCTACTTTGGAAGAAATCGCGGAGGCCGCGGATATCGGGAAGGGAACCCTTTACGGTCACTTTGAAAGCAAGATGCACCTGATCGTCTACCTGGTCAGGCATTCGACCGATGAGCTCATCGAGAGCATGAAGGGCCGGCTCAAGGAACCCGGCAATCTTTCCGACCGGCTCAGGTCGTTGATCCAGGGACAGCTGCAATTTTATAAGAACAACCAGGGGGCCTTCAAACTGCTTTTCTTCGCCCGGGCGATGGTCAAGCAGAAAAGCAACGATCCCTTGGTGGAGGAAATCCGGGGGGAGTTCAAACGTTTCCTCAATTTCCTGCGGGTGAGTTTCAACGGGTCCATCCCCGGCGGCGAAACCGGCATTCCGCCGGAAGACCTGGCCGTGGCCGTGGCCGGCCTGGTCAGCGGGGCGTTTTCTTTCTGGCTGATCGAGGAGAGTACCCGGGACCTGGAGAAAAGGTCGGACCTGCTCGCGAACATCCTGCTCTCCGGCCTCGCGGCCAAAGACGCCAAACCAGCCTAAAAGCCTAAGAGTTCATAGCCTAAGAGTCCAAAAATTCCGAAACTCTTAGGCTTCTTAACTTTTAGGCTTCTTAACTATCAAGGGCCGGGAGGCGGTTCTTTGAATTCTTCCTTCCAGATCAGGCGGGCGCGGTCCTGCTCGAGCCGGTTTTCCGGCTCAGCCTGGGGGAGGATACCCGGCTTCGTCGTGAGGACCCAGGTAAGTTCTTCCCGGGCCAGGTCTTTCCGGTCCATGTCCAGGTAGGTTTCCGCCAGGTAAACATGGTTCATGAAGAAATTAGGCGCGACCTCCAGGGCCTTCTTCAGGAAGTAAACCGATTCCTCCATTTTAAAGTTGATGATTCTCCGGCCGATTTTGGGAATCGAGAAAACGAATCGGCCCCAGTAACGGTAGACCCCACCGAAATAAAAATTGATATCGTCCCGGGTAACTATCATCATGCCCTGGATGGAAGCCCCCAGGCCGAAACCACCGCCCAGGATGCCTTTCACCAGGGTGTAACGTCCCTGACCTACCGTGGCCCAGAAGTTGCCGCCTACGCTGTCGGGATTGACCCGGACCGCTTCCCGGGCCGCCCGGATGGATTTATCGTAGGCGTCCAGAATCTCTTTCTTCTGAACTTTCTCGACCCCGAGGCGGTCGCCCAGCCAGAAGTAGGCGTAGGAGAGCTTGACCCAGTATTCCTCCGAGTCCGGAACCTGGTTCAGGATTTTTTCGTAAGTCTGGATCAGCTGCCGGGCTTTTTCGATCTCGTAGCGCTGGGGGAAGATCTTTTCCGCCTCGGCTTTCGCCCCCGCGAGCGCGCGGTCTTCCGGGGCCGCCCCGGAAATCCGGGGGAGAAATAAAAGGAGGGAGATCGCCGCCAACATGACAATTTTTTTCATGGTCTTACCCCTTTTGTCCTAGTTAAAAGCCGCCGGACTTTCCCCATTGGAAATCAGAAACAAGGAAATTCCGCGCCGGACTTTATGGCGGAATTTCTTCAGTCGCCGGGTTTCGGCGCCTGGGTGCGGAGGGCGGTTACGGACTCGTGGAACTTGCGCAGGAGGCGGAAAAATTCCGCCCGTTCCTCCTCCGACAAGGTGAAGAAGGCGTTTCGGATCAGTTCCAGGTGGGGGGCCGGGACCAGGCCCGCCATTTCCCTGCCCTTGGCCGTGATTTTTACCAGGATCACGCGGCGGTCATCGGCGGAACGCTGGCGGCTGACCAGGCCTGCCCGTTCCAGGCGGTCGATAATCCCGGTGACGGTGGAGTTGGTCAGATTGATTTTAACGGAGAGATCGGAAAGCCGGAGATCCCCGGCGGTCTTCAACAGCCGGAGCACCGTCAGCTGGGGCGTGGTGATCCGGTAGCGGCTGAGCAGCTCCGAGGAATAGCGCCGGGTTTCCGACATCCACAGGTTGAAGGTGTCGATGAACTGGAAGATTTCCTCGCCATCGGTGATTTTTTTCATGATCTTTCTCGTCCCGAAATTTTGGATAAGAAACATTTTCTCTTGGCTTTAGGAGTTAGTCAAGTCAACATTGAAAAAAACGTGGACCGCAGACCGCAGTCAAATTCGGATAAACGATCTAAACGATATTAACGTTCTTAACGAATATAACTGTGAACGGGGAACCGTGAACCTGGAACCTCTTTCCCAGGAAAAAAACATCCGCCCTCGCGGGCGGATGGGAAATGGCAAAAAACCGGGAAAAAACCTGCCGTCGGGAAAAAATCTTTACAGGTTTTTCTTCAAGCGGGGAGCCGGGCGGAACCGGACGGTTTTGCTGGCCTGGATCCGGATTTCTTTCCCCGTCTGGGGATTACGCCCTTTGCGGGCTTTCAGGGCTTTCACCACGAAGGTGCCGAAGTCGGGATAAACAAAACGCTTGTCCTTTTTAATAGCCTTGACGATTTCGGCGAAAATATTGTCAATGATGGCGTTCATTTCCTTTTTGGAAATTTCCAATTTCTTGTTGCTTTTCGCCACCGCATCGACTAAATCGGCCTTGGTCATTGATCTTCACCTCCTTTTTTATATTTCCGGGCCGGAATTTTATTCAATTCTAAAGTTTAGGATGATTACTATATCAGGTGAAAATCAGAAATCAAGTGGTAAAATGGACTCAAATATATAACAGCTGGAATATCGGTCCGAATGCGAATCGCTGCCAAATATCTTCCGCTTTTTTTGCTGGTGCTCGGCTTGTCCTGCCGGGAGCAGACCGGGTCCGCACCGGCCGGGTTTCCCGACACCCGCTACCCGGCCATGCCGGGGTCGGTTTTCGCGTCCGCGGTCCTGGCCGGGCCGGTCACCCCTTCCGAAGTCAGCCAGGCGGCGGAGATCGTGCCCTTCCGGGAGGTGGACACCACCCGGGATCTCTCGGGTGAATGGCTTTACCGGGCCGACCCCCGCTCGCGGGGGGAAGGTGATTCCCCCCCGTGGTTTTCCCCCGGGCGCGGCGATTCCGATTGGGAGCGGATGCCGGTCCCGGGACATTTCGCCCGCTTCGATCCCCGGCTTTCCGACTTTTACCGGCCGGTCTGGTTTCGCCGGCATTTCCCGGTAGAGGCGGAATCCCTCTCGCGGTCGCAGGTTTTTGACCTCGTTTTCGAGGGGGTGGATTATTTCGCCCGGGTCTGGCTGAACGGGAAATTCCTGGGCGAGCACGAGGGTTACTTCAATCCCTTTCGCTTTGAGGTCAGCAAGCTGCTCCAGACCGGGGATAACCTGCTGGTGGTGGAGGTGACCAATCCTTATGACTACAGTATGGAAGGCGAGGCCCCCTTCCTCTCGCTTTCCGAGAAGATCTGGATCAAGGGGGTCCTCAATTTCCATGACTGCCGCCCCGGCGGGGTCATGCTCTCGGCCCGCGAGTCCCAGACCCTGGGGACCGGCGGAATCGTCCGGCCGGTGCTCCTGAAGGCCTACGGGCCGCTCACCCTCGACCAGGTTTTCATCACTCCGGAGCTCTCCCCGGATTATTCCCGGGCGACGGTCAGGCTCGAGTACATCATCTCCAACCGGACCGCCCAGACCATCCGCACCAGTCTCCGGGCCGATCTTTCCGGGGAAACCTTCGCTTCCCCGGTCACCCCGACGGTGACGGCCCGGGTCCGGGTGCCTCCGGGTTCGCACCGCCTCTCCCTCTCCGTCCCGGTGGAGAATCCGGTGCTCTGGTGGCCGGCCGGCTACCCGGAACTCGGGGGTCCCGACCTTTACCGGGCGGAGACCTGGATCTACTCGGCGACGGAGGTTTCCGACCACCGGACGGACAGCTTCGGGATCCGGACGGTCCGGATGGCCGAAACCGGCGCGGAATCCTTCATCTGGTATATCAACGGGGAGCGGCTTTTCCTCCGGGGCACCACCGCCATGATCCCGACCGGTTACCTGGCCGAGGCCGACGCCCTCTATCCCGGGGACTTCAAACTTTTAACCGAGGCGGGGATCAATTTCCTCCGGCCCTATTCCCACGTGGACCCGCCGGTCTTTTATGATTACGCCGACCGCTCCGGGATCGGGCTCATTTCCGAGTTTAGCCTCCAGTGGGAATATTCCCCCTGCGGTTTTGCCCGGTCGAACGGGGACCCGAAGCTTGCCGGCAACCGGGAAGTGATGGCCCGGATGCTGGCCGAGTGGATGTACCTGCACTACAACCATCCCTCGGTCCTGGCCTGGTCGGTCCACAACGAGCCCTACTATTTCGCCGGGGGCGCCAGCCCCGTGAACCGGCCCGACTCCTGCCCCGCCGAGCCCTTCCAGGAGGGACAGCATGTGCCCTTTACCGACGCCAGTTTGAATTATTCCCTGGACCAGGAGCTGGCCGCGGTGGCCCGGGGGATCGATTCCACCCGCCCGGTCCGGACCGCCTCCGGGGTGGGGGACCAGCATCTTTACCTGGGCTGGTACCAGGGGACCGCAGACGAGATCGCGGGGGTGAAAGCTCCCTTCCCGACCGAGTTCGGAGTCCAGGGGATCGCCTACAGCGCCGAGGAGTGGCTCAGGACGGAGCTGGGCCCGAAATTTTTCCCGCCCCTGGCGCCGGACGCGGGGGAGGAAATCCGGCGGGGCTGGCTTTTCCACGACGCCCAGCTCGCGAATCTGGGGGTTTATCTCGGCCGGCCGGACGGGGAGACTTACTCCGATTTCCGCGAATTCGCCTTCGCCTCGCAGGTCTACCAGGCCGAGGTCGACCGGATGTATGTCGAGCGCTTCCGCCTGGACAAGTACCAACCCACCGGGTCCTTTCTCCAGTTCACCTTCCTGCAGTGGTGGCCCTCGATCACCTGGGGGCTGGTGGATTACCGGCGCGAGCCGCTCCTCGCCTACGAATGGTTTAAGGAGCGGAACCAACCCGTCCTGGCGGCCGCGGAGATTCCGAAGCGGATATTGTCGGAGGGGAAGACCTTAAAAATTCCGATATATGCCGTCAATGACCGTCATCAGATTCTTTCCGGGGTAAAACTGCGCGTCCTGCTCGAGAATGAAGATGATTCCTTGATCATCCGGGGCGATCCCTCCGCCTGGGGCGATTCCCCCTCATATTTCAGTCTGCCTCCGGAAAAACCGATCCTGGTTTCCCGGGGGACGGGGGTAAAAATAGGTACGGATGAGGAGCACGAGGTCCTGCTCGATCTTCCCCCCGACAGCGTTACTCTGGCCGACAACCTGGTTTACCATCCCCCCTCGACGCTGGTCTCTGCATTTTTCCATTACCAGTTGACGCTTACCTTAACCGGGCCGGGCGGGGAGGAGTTAAGCCGGAACGAGTATCACTTCATGTCTATTCCCGAACCGGAAAAATTCGATCCTCCCCTCGGGCTTTCGCTTTACCGCCAGGGAAATGATTTCAACCGGCACCCGCGCTTTCAACTTTCACTGCAGTTTTTCAACCCGGACGGTTCCGCCCGGGCCGGGCTCGACGTCACGCTGAATTCGCGTTTCACCGACCCGGCTTTTTCCCAGACCGGGAAAACCGATGCGCGGGGAGATGTTGCCTTCGCCGGGCTTTCCCCCGGGGCCTATACCATAAACACCGGCAGTGGAGTAGAATACTCGCAAAACATCCAGGTGAATGGTTCGGAAGACCTGGTAATCCGGTTGCCTTAGGATTTCTAGAGGTAGCCGTAGGCTTAAGCCTGCGCAGGATTTGCTGATAGTAGGTTTAAGCTCAAAGGTGAAAGGTCAAAGGTCGGACAATAGAGGGCAAGGAGCAGGGGGCAGGGAGCAAAGGGCAAATAATAACAATGGAAATTTTTAAATACATTTTTCTGGCATTGTTAATATCGTTCGTTTTCATTTCGCCGGCGCGGGCGGCGGAAACGCCCGGCGTGGTCCGGGTCATTACCGTGGCGGCCGCCATCACCCCCATCTCCGCCGAGTTTATCCTGGACAACCTGGCCGCGGCCGAGAAGGAGAAGGCCGTCTGCCTGGTGATCGAGCTGGACACCCCCGGCGGGCTGGACGAGGCCATGCGCGATATCGTCAAGGCCATCCTGGGTGCGAAGATCCCGGTGGTGGTTTACGTCTACCCGAGCGGGGCGCGGTCGGCTTCGGCCGGGGCCGTCATCACCCTGGCCGCCCATGTCGCCGCCATGGCCCCCGGGACCAACATCGGGGCGGCCCACCCGGTGGCGATCGGGGAAAAGGGCATGGACGAGGCGATGATGAAGAAGGTGGAGAATGACGCCGCCGCCTACGTCCGCGGCCTGGCCGCCAAGCGGGGCCGGAACCAGGATTGGGCGGAGAACGCGGTCCGGAAAAGCATTTCCACGCAGTCCGAAGAGGCCCTGAAACAGAAGGTCATCGACCTGATTTCCCCCAGCCTGACCGACCTCCTGACCCGGATCGACGGCAAGAAAGTGGAAGTTTCGACGGGGGAGGTGGTGTTGAAAACCAAGGAGGCCCGGGTGGAGCGCGTCCAGATGGGTCTTCGCCACCGGGTCCTTACCACCATCGCCAATCCCAACCTCGCCTATATATTAATGATTATCGGGATGTGGGGAATTTTCTTCGAACTCGCCAATCCCGGCTCCATTGTCCCCGGGGTGATCGGCGGCATCTCCCTGCTCCTGGCTTTTGTGGCTTTCCAGACCCTGCCGATCAATTACGCCGGCCTGCTTTTGATTGTCCTGGCCCTGGTCCTGTTCATCGCGGAGGTAAAAATCACCAGTTACGGTCTCCTGACCGTGGGAGGGATTATTTCTATGATCCTGGGTTCGGTTATGCTCTTTGATTCCCCGGCGGAGGGGATGCACGTGGCCTGGAAGGTGATCATCCCGTCGGTGCTTGCCACCGCGGCTTTCTTTGTCGCGGCCCTGACCCTGGCGCTCCGGGCCCAGCTCCGGAAGCCGACCACCGGGGAGGAGGGCATGATCGGGATGGAAGGAGAGGCCTACAGCCGGATCGATCCGAAGGGCAAGGTTTTCGTCAACGGCGAACTCTGGGACGCGGAAAGCTCCGAGCCCATCGAGAAGGACCAGCCGGTGAAGGTGGAAGAAGTGAAAGGGATGGTGCTCAGGGTCAGCAAGGCGAACAAGTCGCAGGTAGCAGGTAGCAAGTAGCCGGTAGCAGATAACAGGTAGCCGCAGGCTTTTCGATCAGATCCCGAGGCATTGTGGTCGAGGGAAGCCTGCGCAAGCAAAGAGCAAAGCGCATATGGCATAGAGCAGGGCGTAGGGAGCAAAGAGTTAAGAAGCCAGAAAATATTTTTTACCCTATGCTCCATGCCCTTTGCCCCATGCTATTAATCAATTATTAATAAACCAAAAGAGGAGGAAATATGGGTATGGGTGCAATTATTCTGGCAGTGGTCGTAATCGTGATCCTGGCGAGCGCCCTGAGGATTTTGAACGAATATGAGCGGGGGGTCATCTTCCGTCTCGGGCGGGCCATCGGGGTCAAGGGGCCGGGCCTGATCATCCTGATCCCGGTAATCGACCGGATGGCGAAGGTGAGCCTCCGGATCGTGGCCATGGAGGTTCCGCCCCAGGATGTCATCACCCGCGACAATGTCTCGATCAAGGTCAACGCGGTGGTTTACTTCCGGGTGATAGATCCCTTCAAGTCGATCATCCAGGTGGAAAACTACCATTACGCCACCTCGCAGCTGTCCCAGACCACCCTCCGGAGCGTCTGCGGCGAGGCCGAGCTCGACCAGATCCTGGCCGAGCGGGAGCACATCAACCAGAAGCTCCAGACGATTCTCGACCGCCATGCCGATCCCTGGGGAATCAAGGTCTCCAACGTCGAAGTGAAGCAGATCGACCTCCCGCAGGAAATGCAGCGGGCGATCGCCAAGCAGGCCGAGGCCGAGCGGGAAAAGCGCGCCAAGATCATCCACGCCGAAGGGGAATTTCAGGCCGCCGAAAAACTCCGCGGGGCCGCCGAGATCATCAGCACCCAGCCGGCCGCCCTCCAGCTCCGGTATCTCCAGACCCTTTCCGAGATCTCTTCCGAGAAGAATTCCACCATCCTGTTCCCCTTGCCGATGGATCTCGTCACCCCGTTCCTGGACATGGCGAAGAAAAAGTTAAACACATAGGGAAATGCGGATTGCGGAATGCGGATTGCGGAATATAATATGGCTTCAGGTCCAAGGTTTAAAATTTAATGTTTGACTTCATCATTATTAATATTGGTTTGTCATTTTAATTTTTGTATTTTGATATTTGGTTTTTCGACTTAGGACATAGCACTGACGACTTAGGACTGATTTTATATGCGGCGCGAACCCGGACAGGACTTCAATATTCCCGAGCTGGATCAGCTGCTGGCCCGCCTGGGCCAGTGGCAGAAACGCCTGCCCGGCTGGTGGATGATCTTTGTCGTGATCCTGGCGATTTGGCTTGGCAGCGGGATTTACATCGTCAATCCCGACCAGATCGGCGTGGTCCAGCGGTTCGGGGCCTACCGCCACACCACCAACCCGGGACCGCACTGGCGCCTGCCCTGGCCGATCGAAAAGGTGACCAGGCCCCGGGTGACCAAGGTCGAGCGGCTCGAGATCGGGTTCAGGACCTTTCCGGGAGGCGACCCCGGCCAGATCCGGGCCGTGCCGGAAGAATCCCTGATGCTCACGGGTGACGAAAACATCGTCAAACTCGAGTTCATCGTCCAGTACCGGATCAAGGACCCGATGGAATACCTTTTCCAGGTGCGGGACCAGGTGGCCACGATCAAACAGGCCTCCGAGGCCGCCATGCGCGAGGTCATCGGGAAAAGAAAAATCGACGAGGCCCTGACCGAGGGCAAGGCCCAGATCCAGAACGATACCCAGACCCTGCTCCAGGAAACCCTGGACAAATACCAGGCGGGGGTGAAGATCGTGGCGGTCCAGCTCCAGGACGTGCATCCGCCCGACGAGGTCCTCCAGGCTTTTCGCGACGTGGCCAGCGCCAAGGAGGACAAGAGCCGGCTGATGAACGAGGCTGAGGGCTACCGGAATGACGTCGTCCCCAAGGCCCGGGGGGAGGCGTCCAAGCTGGTCAAGGAGGCCGAGGCCTACAAGGAAGTCCGGATCGACCGGGCCGATGGAGACGCCCAGCGATTTCTCAAGCTGTTGGCGGAGTTCCAGCGGGCCCCGGAGGTCACCCGGAAGCGGGTCTACCTGGAAGCCATGGAGGAACTGCTGCCCAGCCTGGATAAATACATCCTGGAGAATAATTTCGGCAAGAGCATAATCCCTTATCTTCCGATGGAGCGCAAACCGCAAGCGGAGGCGGCGCCGGGAAAACCGTAGCCTCATATTATGAAACGTAATCTGTTGATCATTCTCAGCCTGGCGATTCTCGCGGCGATATTGCTTTCCGCCACCGTCTTTGTCGTGGACCAGACCCAGCAGGCCATGATCCTTGAGCTCGGCAAGTACAAGCGGGAGATCAAAACCCCGGGGCTTAAGTTCCGGGTCCCCTTCCTGCAGCAGGTTACCATTTTCGACCTCCGCCTCCTGGAATATGACGCCGAGTCCTCCGAGATCATCACCCAGGACAAGAAAAACCTGATCGTGGACAATTACACCCGCTGGCGGATCACGGACCCTCTGAAATATTTCCAGTCCGTCCGGAACGAGATCGGCGCCCGCGCCCGTCTCGATGACATCATCTATTCCAATGTCCGCCAGGAACTGGGGCGCTATACCCTGACCCAGATTGTTTCCGAGGACCGCTCGAAAATCATGGGCAAGATCACCGAGCTTTCGAACCAGCAGGCCCTGGCTTACGGGATCCAGGTTTTGGACGTACGGATCAAGCGGGCCGATCTCCCGCCGGAAAACGAGAAGGCGGTCTTCGGCCGGATGCAGGCCGAGCGGCAGCGGCAGGCCAAGCAGTACCGCTCCGAGGGCGACGAGGAAGCCCAGCGGATCCGGGCCGGCGCGGAGAAAGAGAAGTCGGTGATCCTGGCGGAAGCCTACCGTTCGTCCCAGATCCTGCGCGGGGAAGGGGACGCCAAGGCGGCCCGGATCTATGCCGACGCCTACAACCGTGACCCGCAGTTTTTCGCCCTGATCCGGAGCCTGGACAGCTACCAGAAATCCCTGAAGGAAAAGACCACCATTATTCTCGATCCCTCCAGCGAATACTTTAAGTATCTTAAAAATTCCCGCTAAGAATTTATTGCTGGTAGCCGCAGGCTTCAGCCTGCGCTGAAACTCAAAGGTTTTTAGGATCCCTTAATCCATCATTGCGAGCGTAAACGAAGCAATTTCTTTTTTCTTTAGCCTCCTGCAGAAACAAAAAATCCCCTCCGGATGAGGGAGGGGATTTTCCTAGCAGAGAGATGTCCTCAAATAAAATTTCTTTTAAAAAAACCTTCTAACGCAGGCTAAAGCCTGCGGCTACCACTTTTTCCGCAAGGCTTTACTCGGCCACCATGCCTCGGGATCTGATCGAAAAGCCTTGCCCTACGTGTTTGGTTTTCATTCGTCAACCTGTCCTCCGAAGCCTTGGCGAAGGAGGATCGTTATTCGTAAATCGTAAATCTTCTTTGACCTTTCAGCTTTGAGCTGATTTTGCCCTATGCTCCCTCCGGGCCGTAGGCCCATACGGGCCGGAGGCTATGCCATTTGCTCTTTGCCATTAGGCCGCCGGCAGATTCTGCAAATAGGTGGCGATTTTCTGGTTCAGTCCTTCTTCCCCGTCGTAAAATTGGTTCAGGACGGGTACCCGGTAAATTTTCTCGATCTCCGAGAAAATGGCGGTGGAAATCGTCCCCGGCATGCAGGTGAAGGGGGAAGCGTTGACCACCATCCGGGCCTGGTTCCGGGTGATGAAGAGGACCGCCCGGCCCAGGGTCAGCATGGCCTCGGTGGTGTGCTGGACCGGGAGGAAATAGGTGCCGGCCATGACCGCTTCCTCGATCGAAGGCTCGTGCCGGTCGGCCAGGAGCGGGCCGGCCGCCTCGTAGGCCTCGTGATCGTATTTGTGCAGCCAGCGGTTGTAAAGGTAGGCCTTGAACAGTTCCTTGTATTTCCGGTCCCGCCGGGAGCGCCAGCGGTTGTTGTAGTCGACGAAAAAGATCCATTCGAAGAGCGGGGAAAGCCAGGCCTCCCCGCCGTAACGTTCCACCGCCTCCACCACATGGTCGTTGCTGAAGGGGTTGCAGCGGACGAAGATCTCGCCCACGATCCCGACCAGGGGTTTCCGGGTGTTCAGGATCGGGACGGATTTGAATTTGTCCGCCGCGACCTGGATGGCATCCAGGAAATCCCCGCCCTGCTCGATCTTCCGGGCTCCTTCCTCCAGGGCCTCGGCGGTGACCCGATCGACCTGGCCCGGGTTCAACTCGTAGGGCCGGGTCCGGCAGCGGAGTTTGTAAACGATATCGGCGGCCAGCAGCGCTTTCCCGAGCCCGATCCGGAGCCGGTTGGGCATGCCCTGGTAGGCGTTGCGGGCCGAGGGCGCGAAGATCGGGACCTGCTTGAATCCGAAGCGGTCCATGATGACTCGGAAAAAGAATTCATACTGCCCGAAACGGCAGGGGCCGTCGGAGGAAACAAAGAACAGAGCGTGCTTTTCGGGGTCGAACTTTTCCTCCTGAATCAGCTTGATGAAGTTTCCCAGGGTGACGGCCAGGGGCATGCATTCGCTCCCCCGGCTGTATTTCCTCCCGAGCTCCAGGCTCTCCTGGGTCTCGTTCGGCATCGATTCGGCTTCGAAGCCGAATTTCCGGAAAGTGGCCTCGAAGAACCGGTTGGCGGTCGGGTGCATGTTCGGGAACCAGAGCTTTCTCTTCCGGAAATCCTCCGACGATTCCTTCCAGTGCTTGGCGGGCAGGGGGGCCTCGGTCTGGTAGTTCTTGATCACGTCCAGGAAGGCCTCGATCCGGGTGAGGTAGCCGGTGGCGGAGCCGTGCTCATCCAGCTCCAGGAAAAGCAGGGGGCGCTGGTTCATCAGCTCGTCGGCGTAGCTGGTGGTGAAGGAATCCGGCCCGCAGCCGAAATTGGAGATGTAAATCGCGAAAAGGTTGGGATGTTTCTTCAGCTCCTGGACCGCGTTCAGGACATTCTGGCTGTTGTACCAGAAGAGGTTGGAGAAGTCCGCGGAGATATTCTCGGCCACGAAGGGGAAAAAGTCGTAGGGAATGACGGTGATCTGGTGCTCGGAAACCTGGAGGGGGATCTGGAGGGAAAGCCGCTGGTCGTAAACGTTGTAGCCCCGGCCCAGGATGACGATCCCCTTCCGGCCGGTCTTTTCCAGGTCGGCCAGGATCTCTTTCCCTTTCTCGATGCATTCGTTCTGGAACCCGGCCTGGGCTTCCAGGGCCCGGTCCCAGGCCGCGCGGACCTGGTCGGTATTGAAGCCGAAATCGCGGAATGCCTTCTGGAGCTCCTCGACGTTCACCCGGGTGCTGGAGCTCAAGTCCAGAACCGGCGAGATGATCTTGTCCGCGGGAATCCGGTTGACCCGGAGGAATGATTTCAGGTAGGAAGGCGCGGTCTGGACATAAGGGCAGAGGTGGCTGTTGGAAAAATCCTTTCTTTCCTGGGCCCGGAGGAAATGGGGGAGGAAGATGAAGTCCAGCTTGGGATTGTCCAGCAGCTGGGAGAGCTCGCCGTAGAGGGCCTTGACCGGCAGGCAGAAATCGCCTCCGGCAATCTCGTTCCCGCGGGCGATCACGTTCTTTTCGCCCACCAGGGAGAAGCGGGCCCGGAACCCCAGCTCCTGGAGAAAGCGGACATAGAAAGGCAGGAAAAGGTAAGAGGTCAGAGCCATGGGAATGCCGATGGTGGCGATGGGCTTCTCCGGCGGGTTGCCCTTGAGATATTTGGCCATGATTTTTTCGCGTTCCCGGAAGGGCTGGAAATAGACGTCTTCTTTCTTTCCCTTTTCTCCCGGCTCCCGCCCGCAGGCGTAACCCCAGGAAGGCTCCTCGGTCTCCCCGGCGATCTTGATCTTGGTGATCCGGCAGCGGTTGGAACAGATGGTGCACTCCTCCTGGAGGGTATGGATCTCCCGGCGGGTGACCTCGAGGCCGCGGAAAGAGGATGCGGAGCGGCTTTCCTTCACCGTGTCGCGGGCGGCCAGGGCCGCGCCGATCGCCCCCATGATGTGGCAGTGGGGGGAGACGACGATCTCGCGCTTCAGGATTTTTTCAAAGGCCGCCACCAGGCCCCGGTTCCGGGCCGTGGCCCCCTGGAAAAAGATCCGGTTGCCGCTGATCGGCCGGGTTCCGACCACCATGTTCAGGTAGTTGGCGGCGATGGAATAGATCACCGCGGCCATGACTTCCTTCCGGGAATATCCCTGCCGGAGCAGGTCGGTGGCGTCCTGTTCCATGAAAACGGTGCAGCGTTCCGAGGTATAGGGAGGGGCGACGTCCATGATCGCCTGGCCCACCTCCCCGATGGCGAAGCCCAGCCGGTTGGCGATTTCCTCGATGAAGGAGCCGGTCCCGGCGGCGCAGACGTAATTCATGTTGGCCTCGTGGATCCTCCCGTTCTTGAGGAACATGTACTTGGAATCCTGGCCGCCGATCTCAAAAATGGTCTCGATCCCCGAGAAAAAGTTCTGGGTTCCCGCCAGGTGCGCGGTGATCTCATTGATGATCCGGTCGGCCCCGATCACCATCCCGATGAATCTCCGGCCCGACCCGGTGGTTCCCACTCCCTGGAATTTCAGCTTGACGTTGTATTCCTTCTGGATATCCTCCACCGACTCAAAAAGCAGGCGGGTGGCCCCCAGGGGATCGCCCATGGTCTTCCGGTAAATGTCGAAGATGACCTGGTCCCCGTAAACCACCGCGAGCTTGGTGCTGGTGGAGCCGATGTCCAGGCCCATGTATACGTCCAGGTCTTTCCCGCGGGGGATGTCCAGGATCCGGATTTCGTTTCCCCTCTTGTCCACGGAGAAATTTCCCGCGTTCATGTCGGGGTACTTGGAGTGCTCGAGCGTGAGCGCGGGCCGCTTCTTGTTCTTACGATCCGCGCCGGCGGCAGAATCGGCGACCGCGGCCCCGGTTTTCTGCCCGTCCTCGGCCAGGAGGGCGGCCCCGATCGCCTGGGCGAAGGGGGCGAATTCGAAGGTCCCGATCCGATCCCCGAACCGGCATTTGAGCCAGCGCATGATCTGAGGGTTTTTCGCCACGCCCCCGATCACCACCGCCTGGCCTTCCAGCGACCGGCCCCGGAGCAGGGTGTTCATCGAGGTTTCGGCCATGCCCCGGCAGAGCCCGGCCCAGAGTTCGGGCACGGTATAGCCCTCCTGCTGGCGGTGGATCAGGTCGGTCTTGGCGAAAACCGAGCAGCGGGTGGCGACGGTGGGGGGCTTTTCCACGTCGGGAAAGCTGGCGGAATCCTCCAGCTTGAAGCCCAGGCGCATGACTTGGTGATCGAGAAAAGCCCCGGTCCCGGCGGCGCAGAGCGAGTTGGTGACAATGGTGGAGAGCCGGCCCGAGTCGTCCAGCCGGATCAAGGCGGTGGAACTCCCTCCCAGGTTGATGATGTTCCGGTGGGAGGAGCAGTATTTGTTCACCCCGGAAATCTGGGCCCGGGTGTCGTCAATCGGTTCCCGGGCGAGTTTCTCCTTGATCATCCCGGAACCCCTGCCGGTCAGACCCAGGGGCGTGCCCGGCCGGTAACCCAGTTCGTTCAGAATCGACTCGGTCAGCGCGGTGATGTTTCCCTGGTGGCGGAGATAACGGGTTTCCCGGACCTCGCCCTTTTCCAGGCGGACCGCCTTGATGGAAACCCCGCCAATATCAAGTCCGATGCTGATTTCCGGGGCAGATTTGGAATCCATGGCTTTATCCATTTTCATTTCTCCTTGATCATTCCGTTTTAAAACGACAGTTTTTCCTTTCCCCCTTTAAAAATAAGAAAGGGGGCCATATTTTGCCCAATGTTATAAGACATAATCTATACGTTGCGCAACGTATATTATGGCCAGGTAACGCAGCCGGACAAGTTTTCGGGGTTTAAGTGGCTGATTTTAGTAATTTTCGGTTCATTTTGGGGGTTGAATGGACGGGGGGCACAGAAAATTGCGGATTGCGGAATGAGGAATGAAGGTTTCTGGTTTCTGGTTTCGAGTTTCGAGTTAACCAAAGAAACTAAATAAACCAGATTAACCAGAATGTAGGGCAAGGCTTTTCGATCAGATCCCGAGGCATTGTGGCCGAGGGAAGCCTTGCAAATAAACCGGATAGCCGCAGGCTTGCCAATTGACGATTTTAGATTGACGAATGACGATTAAAAAAGGCAGGGTTCAAGGGTTCGAGTGGAATAAATTATAAGACCGACACCGGCACGGACACCGATTACCTGATTTGCCAATCAATCCGGAAGTTCATATTATGGTGCAAAATCCATGGCAACCAGCAGGGAGATCTTCTAAATGAATTTTATTGTTATTGAGGTGAATAAAAAGTGATTTTAAAAACCTTTTCCCTTATTTTAATCCTCATCTCCGCCCCGCCTGATAGTAGATTTCAAAATTCATTAAACGGAACTTTTTTCCAAAACCAAAAATCTTTCAGTTTGCAGAACGAAAGGGTCCGATTCGCAGAGTATTCCGGATCAATAACTAAAAATATTGAAAGTATTTCTTCTGGCAACATCAGTAAGCCAAAAAATTTCAAATCTCCATATTTAGCGTTTGCTCTTACAGCAAGCGCAATACCCGTAATAATAGGTTTATTGGCTAATACCTCAAATAACAGTTCCGACAACGAATTACGGTTTCTTATTATTCCAGCTTCAGCTATTTTGCTCCCTATTCCTTCTCATATATATGTAAAAGACAGTGGTTTAAAGACGGTCGGATTAACCGTTTTAAAGCTAGGGTTCTGGGGTATTATGGGCATAGGAATTGTTGCTAGTTTAGGTCAGTTAGCGTGCATGGATCACCCTGATGATTGTGGATCTAATCCCTTTCCCATATTTATCTTTGGAGCAGTTGGGCTTGGTGGCATATATGTATACGAACTTATAGACGCCCCCTTAGCTGCCAATCGCTATAACGAGAAGATCCAACAGCAGCAGGGATTTTATGTCAAGCCTTTGGCATGGAAGGGGGAGTACAGGCTGAACGTCGGGTATAATTTTTAACTTATGATGACTAATTATTATAT
Organism: bacterium; assembly: GCA_028713675.1. Lineage (GTDB taxonomy): Bacteria > Desulfobacterota > JAPLJL01 > JAPLJL01 > JAPLJL01 > JAPLJL01. The sequence continues at coordinate 42,039 of JAQTNV010000018.1, read as the reverse complement.
GCATCATTCCTGCCCCGCATCAGAGTGTGGGATAAACTCCAGCATGAATCCGACCTCTTTTTGTCATCCCCGCGAAAGCGGGGATCCAGAAGAGGAAACTGGATTCCGCATCAAGTGCGGAATGACGGAATAATGATGCAATCGCTGATTGAAAATTACAATTATGTTGGATATATCCTCGTTCTGCTCGGAACGTTCCTGGAAGGGGAAACCATCCTGATCATGGCGGGGTTCGCCGCCCACCAGGGATACCTGCATATGAGCCTGGTGATCATGGCGGCGTTCGCGGGATCGCTTGCCGGGGACCAGCTTTATTTTTATCTCGGACGCCGGCACGGCCAGGCGATTCTGGCCAAGCGCCCTTCCTGGCAGGCCCGGGTCAATAAGGTGGAAAAAATGATGGAAAGATATCGGGTCCTTGTCATCCTGGCCTACCGCTTTTTTTACGGGACCAGGTCGATCACCCCGTTTGCCATCGGTTTAAGCCGGACGCCGGCCCGGCTTTTCATTCCTCTCAATATCCTGGTGGTGCTGGTCTGGTCCTTCGTCATCAGCATCCTCGGTTTCCTGTTCGGTAATATCGCGCAACTTATAATAAAGGACATAAAGCATTTCGAGCACCATATTTTACTGGTGATCGCAATCGTCGGGTTGGTCGGCTGGATCATCCACATGTTGCTTAAGCCACGGGCGAAAAAGGACGACCACAGACCGCCGACGGCCGACCGCTGATCACCGAAGCCGGGGTTTTTGGCTTAGTTTATTTCGTATTCATTTGTAAGGAATAAAGTACAACCGCCCGAAAAATCTTTATTGCCTTCCGCGATCAGCTGTCCGCCGTCAGATAACTTGAAATAACCGGACCAAGCTGTAAAAATACCGCAAAATGAAGAGCATCCTCCTTCGCCAATCCATCCTACGCAGAAACACTGCTTCGGAGGACATGGGCTACGGAGGACGGGCCAGAGCACCAGAGCACAAGGCACAAGCTAGTAAGGAGTAAGCAGTAGGCAGTAAGCAGTAAGCAGCTAAGAAAGGTGATAGTTCTTAGGTATTAACCCAACACCCATAACCCATAACCCATGACCCAAAGAAGGACCAAATCAACCACGAGGAAAAATGAGACTATTTTTTGAACCCAAGACCGTAGCTGAATTCGGGGCCTCAACCAACTCCTTCCGGCCGGGCAACCACCTGGCCAAGAACCTGAAGGGTTCCTTCGGGGATAATTTTTACCCGATCAACCCGAAGGAAAGCGAAATCCTGGATCTGAAGTGCTACCCGAACCTGCTGGAGATTCCCGTCCCGATCGACGTGGCTATCATCTTCATCCCGGCGGCATCGGTGCCCGAGGCCCTCGAACAGTGCGCGAAGAAAGGGGTCAAGCGGGTAGTGATCGAGTCGGCCGGATTCGCCGAGGTCGGCGAGCGCGGCCGCGAGCTCACCCGGCAATGCCTGGAGATCGCGAAGAAAAACGGGATCAGGATCTGGGGGCCTAACTGCATGGGCCCGATCAACGTGACCCAGTCGAAGATGATGTCCTTCATGATCCCCGGGACCTGGGAAGGGCGTTTCACCAAGGGCGGGGTTTCCATGGTAGTGCAGAGCGGGATGCTCTCGGCCGGATTTCTCCTGCATGTGCTCTCCCGCACTCCCTTCGGACTTTCCAAAATCTGCTCGGTCGGGAACAAGATGGACGTGGACGAGGTGGACCTCCTCGAATATTTCATCCAGGACCCCGATACCGAGGTAATCTCCATGTATCTCGAATCGCTCCCCCGGGGCCGCCGGTTCTGCGAGCTGGCCAAGTCCACCCGGAAACCGATCGTGGTCCTCAAGAGCGGGAGGACCGAGTACGGTTCCAAGGCGGCGTCTTCCCATACCGCGAGCATGGCCCAGGATGACCGGGTGCTCGACGCGGCCTTTCGGCAGGCCGGGATTATCCGGGCGAAAGGCATGCACGAGCTCCTGGATGTTTCCCGCTGCCTGGGAGTGCAACGGATGAAGCCGGTGAAGAAGGCCCGCATCGCCGTGGTCACTTTCTCCGGCGGGGCCGGGGTGGTGACCGCCGACGATATCAAGGACTACGGAATGGAGCTGGCCAAGTTTTCGCCCGAGACCATGAAGAAGATCAAGACGGTGTTCCCGGAATGGATGGACCCGGAAAACCCGGTGGACCTTTACCCCGCGATCGAGAAATTAGGGCCCATCCCCCCGGTCAATACCTCACTGGAAGCCGCAATGGCTGATCCCGGCGTGGACGCGGTCTACGCGCACCTGTTCGCCTCGGTCACGAACGAGCATCTTTTCGACCTGGATTTCATCGGCGCCCTGATCAAAAAATACAATAAGCCCCTGGTGCTCTGGATGTTGGGCGACGCCACGGTCGAGACCCGGCTGACCGCCGAGCTCGAGAGCAAGGGCATCCCCACGGCCACCGAGATCGCCAAGGGTGTCCGGTTGCTCGCGGCGCTGACCATGAAGCGCTGAAAAAAGCAAAGGGCATAGAGCATAGGGCATAGGGCAAGGCGCAAAGAGGTAGCCGCAGGCTTTTCGATCAGATCCCGAGGCATTGTGGTCGAGGGAAGCCTGCGCAAGCAAAGAGCATAGAGCTTGTAGTTGCCCGATTTATCGGGCGATTTTATAATGCCGATGAATCGGCAAACTACAATAAATTTCTTAAGACCCAGAAAAAAGGATTACCGTAAGGATTTTAAACCTGAAAGCAGAGGAATATCATGGCTGATGAATTAACCAATCTGATTGCCGATCTGAAGGAAACCGAGGCCCTGGAGCTTGTGGAAAAGCGCCTGAGCGCGGGCGGAAACCCCCTGGATATTCTCGCCGCGGCCCGGGGCGGCCTGGAAATCGTGGGCAAGCGCTTCGCCGCCAACGAGTATTTCATCCCGGATCTCGTCTATTCCGGGGAGATTCTCCGCCAGGTGGTCAAGATCGTGGAGCCGAAGCTCAAGGGCGGACACGAGATGAAGCGGATCGGCAAGGTGGTCTTCGGCACGGTGGCCGGGGACATCCACGATATCGGCAAAGACATCGTGGTCTTCATGCTCGACATCAACGGTTTCGAGGTCCATGACCTGGGCATCGATATCCCTGCCCAGGCTTTCGTGGACAAAATCAAGGAAACCGGGGCGCCCATCGTGGGCCTCTCCGGGTTTCTGACCCTGGCTTTCGACGCGATGAAGGAGACAATCAAGGCCATCGAGGCCGCCGGTCTCCGGGACAAGGTCAAGATCATGATCGGCGGCGGCCAGATCGACGAGGAGATCCGGAAATATACCGGGGCCGATGCTTTCGGGAAGGATGCCATCGAGGCGGTCAAGCTGGCGAAGCAGTTTCTTAGGTAAACGGCAGATAGAAGATGGGAGATAGGAGATAGGTTTTATTGGATTTCGAGCTTTCGGCCCGTTTGGGAAACGGGCCCTACGGAACCCCAGATTTTTTTGATTGTAGGGTCCGCACCCCGTGCGGACCGATTACAGGGAAGAACAGAATCAGCCAAATAGACTTGAGGATCAAATGAGCGAACAAAAACCGTGGCAGAAGATGACGGCGGAGGAAAGGCTGGAGTCCCGGCTCCGGAACTTTCTCAATCCGAAAAACGCGAATTTTGAGAGCCCGGAAGCCCAGGCGAACTACCAGGGCCGGGTCAACCGGCTGATCGACGCCATCCAGCTCAAAAAGAAGCCGGACCGGATCCCGGTTTACCCCCTGCTCACCTTCCTGCCCGCGCATCTCGCCGGGATTACCTACAAGGACGCGATGTACGATTACGGGAAGACGATGGAGGCCTGGAGAAAATACGTTTATGAATACGAGCCGGACGCCTACGCCGGCCCCTTCCTGGCCATCTCCGGCAAGCTTCTCGATATCATCCAGTACAAGATGTACCGCTGGCCCGGGCGGGGGGTTTCCGAGCGGGCCCCCTACCAGTGCGTGGAGGGGGAGTACATGAAGGCCGAGGAATACGACGACCTCATCAACGACCCTTCGGATTTTTTCCTGCGCATCTACCTGCCCCGGATCATCGGCGGGTTCGCCGGATTCCAGAAGCTCAGGCCCTTTTCCGAAATCATCGAGATCACCAGCCTGGCCCAGAATCTTATCTACCTAGGGATGCCGGAAGTCCAGGAAACCCTGGAGACCCTGATCGTGGCGGGGAAGGAAGCCATGGCCTGGCTGATGGAGCTTTTAAGCTTCGAGGTAGAGGTCAGGAACCGGGGCTTCGTGAGCGGGGCGGGCGGGATGTCGGGGGCTCCCTTCGACGTCCTGGGCGACACCCTGCGCGGCACCCAGGCGGTCATGATGGACATGTACCGCCGCCCGGAGAAGATCCTCCAGGCGGTGGAACGGCTGGTCCCGATCATGATCAGGCGGGGCGTGAAGGGCGCCAACGCCACCGGCAATCCTATGATTACACTGCCGCTGCACAAGGGGGCGGACAACTTCATGTCCGATGCCCAGTTCCAGAAGTTCTACTGGCCCACCCTGAAGAAGGTCATCCTCGGCCTGATCGAGGAGGGATGCATTCCCATGCCTTTCGCCGAGGGAAGCTATAACCGGAGGCTCCAGTACCTCGCCGAACTGCCCGCGGGAAAGACCGCCTGGTTCTTCGACCAGACGGACATGGTCAAGGCCAAGGAGGTCATCGGCGACCGGGTCTGCATGATCGGAAACGTTCCTTCCTCGCTCATGATCTCGGCCGAGCCCAGGAAGGTGGAGGAGTACTGCCAGGTCCTGATCGATAAGGTGGGGAAGGGCGGGGGGTTCATCATGGCCAACGGCACGGCGCTGGACGAGGCCAAGCCCGAAAACCTCCGGGCCATGATTGAGTACACCAAGAAGAACGGGAAATACAGCCAGAAGTAAGGACGACCGCCGCAAAAGTAGGGAGAAGAAAGTAAGCAGTAATAAAGCCGTGAGGTGTGAGGCGTAAGGGGTAAAGGCAAAGAGCATAGAGCATAGGGCTAAACGCAAGAAGTTAAATTAATAGAGATCAGACGCAGGCTACGGTCTGCGTTTTTTTTATTTTTCAGAAGCCCGGGGGGAAAAATCGCAGGGAGCAAAGGGCATAGGGCATAGGGCAAAGCGCTAAAAACTTATAAAAAGAAAGTAGCGACAATATTTTCCCCTCCCTTGAGGGGAGGGGATGAAGGGGAGGGTGATGGTATTGGGTTTAAACCTATCACCTATGACTTAACACCCAAAACCTAATTTGGGAGCGAAACCTCCCCCCAAAAAAGAAAAAAAGGCTAACAAAAAGAGAGATTGCTTCGCTAGCGCTTGCAATGACAAATATTACAAGGGAGACGAGACTCTTCTCCCCGTCTTCTGTAAATTATTTCCAGTTATGGCTGGTCATGATTCCGGCGTGGATCGGTTCAAAAGAACTGAACTTCACGTCGCGGACGTGGCTTAAAGGTTTCCATCCCGCCTTATAGCCTTTCAGCCCGAGCCAGCGGAAAAGCCTGACCCACCGTATCCCACGAAACATTTTGATTTCTTCCGGGGTGGCTTTCCGTCTTTCCCCCACCGTTCCGATTATTCTTACCGCCGGCGGGGCGATGTATCTGCCCCGGATGAAAGATCGGGCCCAGAAAGACTTCCTGAAGTCCACTGCCAGGACGCAGATCCGGTTGTCGCGGTTCAGATTTTTGTTAAGGATCCGGGAGTATTCCTCAAAATAAAACCCGGTTTGATCAGCCCGGAGGAACAGAGACCCGATCGGGCTTACATGCGGAGATCCATCTTCATTTATCGTGGCGAAGGCATAGTTGCCCATGGATTTTTCAAATAACTTCCTGATTTCTTCCCAGTGCTCGCCGATCTCCATGATTTCCCGCTTCTCCGGGCGGAATTACTATTGTCTATTCGACCAGAGCTTCAAGATATACTCAAAAAGCATCAGGAATAAGGTCGCGGCAAAGACCCCGGCGATGGTGTAGGGCAGGAAATTTTCCGTCGGGGGAAGGACCTTGAAGTAAAAAGCCGCGGAGAAGGCCAGGATCGGAACCAGGACGATGATTTCCAGAAGCGCGTAGGGGAAGAAATTGCCCCGGTTCGCCAGAAAAGTGGGCGAGGTGATCGCCCCGTAAAACGTGGTCAGAAGATAAATGAAGCAAACCAGAATGAATCGGATCCAGTCATCCGGGACCGACAGGTAAGCCTTGATAAAAAGTGTGGAGCTGAAAAGGATAAAACTGGCAACGATCGCGACGATGATTAATTTGAATCTGGACATTGCGAATTATTGTGAATCGTTGTGGGGTTGCGCGGCTCGTCTCGGTTAGGTCTGTCGGTTAAAAGCTTTTATCAGGTCTAAATCTTGCTTGTGGTTTATGACGTTTGTTTTTGTAGTTGTTAACGTTCTGTTCTTTACCTTTGGTTTTTTCAACTTTTCTCTTTACTTTTAGGCTTCTTAACTCTTAGGCTCTCTGCTCTTTGCCCTATGCTCTATGCTCTATGCCCTATGCTACTTGCTTATTCCGGCCAGCCCCAGCCGATGGATTCGTGCTCGTACTTCAACCGGCGGGCCATCAGGTCGTTGGCGGCCTGGATGGGTTCTTTGTTGCGGTAGAGGACCGAGAAAACCTCTTCCACGATCGGCATTTCCACCCTCGCCCGGCGGGCGAGCTTCCGGACCGCCTTGACCGAGCTTACCCCTTCGGCCACGGCTTTCATCCCCTTGAGGATCTCATCAAGTTTTTTCCCCTGGGCCAGGGCCAGCCCGACCTGGCGGTTGCGGCTCAAGTCGCCGGTGCAGGTCAAAACCAGGTCCCCCATCCCGGCCAGCCCGGAAAAGGTGAGGGGATTGGCCCCGAGCTTGACCCCGAGCCGGGTCATCTCGGCGAGTCCGCGGGTGATCAGGGCCGCCCGGGTGTTCAGGCCGAGCTGGAGGCCGTCGGAAATTCCCACCGCGATGGCCATCACGTTTTTCAGGACCCCGGAGATTTCCACCCCGATCGGGTCGGGGTTGGTGTAGACCCGGAAAAGGGGGTTGGAAAAAAGTTTTTGCACCTTTTCGGCCGCCTTCCGGTCATTGGAGGCCGAAACCATGGCGGTGGGGACCCCCTGGGCCACCTCCCGGGCGAAGCTGGGCCCGGAGAGAACCACGATCGGGACAGTGATCCCGCGGGCCTGGAAGGACTGATGCAGGATCTCCGCGGGCGCCGAGAGGTTCTTTTCCTCGAGTCCTTTGGCGCAGCTGACCGCGATCACCTTGTTATTGATCTTTTTGGAAGCGGTGTTGACCACTTGACGAAGAAAACGGGAGGGAACCACGAAGACCAGGAAATCAGCCCCGGAGATCGCCTCGGCGACATCCGGGGTGGCCTGGATTTTTTTCGGCAATTTTACTCCAGGGAGGAAAATATCGTTCTCGTGCCTGGTGGTAACCCTCTCCGCGAGGTCCGGCTCCCGGACCCAGAGGGTGACTTTTTCCCCTTTTTCGGCGAGAACCTTGGCAAGCGCCGTTCCCCACGCCCCGGCGCCGATGATGGCAACCTTATCCTGCATGCCCCAAATTCTGGAATGAACCTTTTCCAATGTCAATCAAAGCGGGAAAAAACGGTATACGGTAGATCGTAGGCGGGGGAAGAAAAATTTAAAGTCTTTTCTTTTTTGGGGGGTGGGTTTCGCTCCCCGCACAATGTGCGCGATCACGTAATGCCGGGCGGCGGGCCCGGCAGGGCCTCGCCTTCGTCAGAGTCAATTATCAGGAGTCATCGAGTCCATTAGTGTCCGGGAAAAAAGAGTGCGGGTCGCGAGAACCAACCCCCCGGTATTCCGGTAAAACCCAAAAAACGCGACAAACCCTGAACTGTGAACGTTGAACCTCTGAACCTAATTTGGTAATTGCTCATTGAAAGAGGGTGTCCCGGTCCTTACAATATTTAAGATGATCGAGACCATCAAACTCACCAAGCAATATTTCAAATTGACCGCGGTCAAGGACCTGGATCTTAACGTCCAGGCCGGAGAGATTTTCGGCTTTCTGGGCCCCAACGGGGCTGGTAAGACCACCACCCTCCGGATCATCGGCGGCCTGATCCAGCCCACCCGGGGGACGGTCCGGGTCTTCGGCCACGATGTCCTGAAGGATCCGGTGGCCGCCCGCCAGATTATCGGTTTTATCCCCGATCGCCCGTTTCTCTACCAGAAACTGACCGGGGAGGAATTTCTCCGGTTTATCGCCCAGATCTGGGGCCTGGACGACCGGAAGGCCAAGATGGAAATGGACCGGCTGCTCGAGATTTTTGATCTTTCCGAATGGCGGGACGAACTGATCGAGAGCTACTCCCACGGGATGAAGCAGAAACTGGTAATGGTCTCGGCCCTCCTCCATGAGCCCAAGGCCATCGTGATCGACGAGCCCTTTGTCGGCCTCGACCCGCGGGCCACGCGGCTGGTCAAGGATATCTTCCAGGAATACCGCCGGAAGGGCTGCGCGATCCTGCTTTCCACCCATACCCTGAGCGTAGCGGAGGAGATCGCCGACCGGATCGGGATCATTCACCTCGGTTCCATGATCGCGGTGGGAACGCCGGACAATATCAAGACGCGGAGCGGGTTCCAGGATGAACGGCTTGAAGAGGTTTTCCTGAAGATAACCAGTCCCGTCCACGCGGGCTGACCGGATGAATCAATACCTGCAGCTTTTAAGCCCCTCGTACTATTCCTTCCGGAACCGCACCCGGCGGGTCGAGCCGGGGGCCAAGCTCCGGACCGCCGCCCTCGGGCTGCTGGGGATTTCCGTCTGGGCTTTCACCTTTTACGCCTTCGTCAAGGTGCTCCGCTATTTCCAGGGGATTGAATTCATCGGCCCCCTCCTGGCCACCAAGCTTCTTTCCATGATCTTCCTGGTGTTTTTCGGCATCCTGATCATTTCCAATATCATTACCGCGCTGTCGACTTATTACCTGGCCGACGAGCTGGAACTTCTGAACCACGTCCCGGCGGACCCCCCGGCCCTGTTCTTCTCCCGTTTCACCGAGTCGCTCCTGGAATCCTCCTGGATGGTGCTTTTTTTCGGGTTCCCGATTTTCCTGGCCTACGGGGTGGTCAACGCCTCCCCCCTGATTTATTACCTCTGGTTTCCCCTGGTCCTGTTTTTTTTCCTTCTGATTCCCGGCACCATCGGCGCCTCGCTGACCCTGTTCCTGGTCAACCTTTTTCCGGCCCGGCGCACCCGGGAAATCATGCTCTTCCTGGCCCTCCTGATATTCATCGCCCTTTACCTCATGTTCCGCCTGCTCCGCCCCGAGCGCCTGGCCGACCCGGAGGCCTTTCAGAACCTGGTCAGCTATTTCGCGGCCTTCCGGATCCCCACCGAAAGCTACCATCCCTACCTCTGGGCCACCAACGCCGTCCTTCCCGCCCTGAACGGCTGGCCGGGCGGGAACGGATTTCTTTCCATGGGCCTCCTGATTTTCACCGGGCTGGCTTTCCTGGTCCTGACCATGTGGCTGCACCAGGGGTTATACCGGCGGGGTTTCTCCCGCTCGCAGGAGGCCAAGCGCTCGGGTTATTTCCGGCGGACGCCCCTGGATTACATTCTCTCCGTGGTGACGCTTCCTTTCTCGCCCCCCACCCGGGCGATTTTCGCCAAGGAGGTCAAATTTTTCTTCCGGGACACCACCCAGTGGTCCCAGCTTTTTCTCCTGGCTGCCCTGGTCACGGTTTACCTTTACAACTTCAAGGCGATCCCGCTTTCCCGGGCCGGGATGCCGACCTTTTATGTCCAGAACCTGCTCGCGTTTCTGAACCTGGCCCTGGCCGGGTTTGTCCTGGCGGCCCTCTCCGCGCGCTTCGTCTTTCCGATGGTGAGCATGGAGGGGAGGGCCTTCTGGATCATCCGCTCCTCGCCCCTTTCCGCCAAGCAGGTGATCTGGGCCAAGTTCGGGGTGATGATATTTCCCCTGCTCATTCTCTCGGAGGTGCTCATCATTGTCTCCAATCATCTTCTCCAGGTCTCCCTTTTCATGAATTATCTTTCCGCGATCACGATGTTTTTCATGACCTTCGGCATTGTCGGCCTGGCCCTCGGGGTCGGCTCCATTTATCCCCGGTTTCATCTCGAGAACCCGGCCAAGATCGCCGCCGGGTACGGCGGGGTGGTATACATGCTCATTTCGATGGCTTTCATCGGGGTGGTGGTGGCGCTCGAAGCCCGGCCGGTCTACTTCTACTTCATGGCCTACTTCCGGGGGATCCCCATCACCGTCGAGCAGTGGCTCGGCTTTTCCGGCTTCTTCATCGGGGCGGCGGCCCTGAACGTCATCGCCTTCATCCTGCCGATCCAGCTGGGGATCAAAAGCCTCGAAAAGATACCTCTTCCCTAGGCGCAAAGAGCAAGAAAAAGGTCATAGGTCATAGGTGATAGGTCATAGGTAAAAAACAGGAAATATTTATATAGGGGCGTCCCTGCGCGGCCGCCCGAAACTTAGGAAAAATCCCTTCCTTGATCAGGAGGGGATTTTATTAGCCTAAAAATTCTGGGATTTTCAGAAGCCCGGGGGGGTAGGTTCTCGGTTTCTAGGTCATGGGTCTTAGGTTATAGGTGTTGGGTTAAAACCTATCACCTATGACCTAACACCCAAAACCTAATTCGGGAGGTAGGGGCGGGGTTTATCCCCGCCCGAAAATTATTTCCTGATATTTCCGGTCTGCCGTATACCGTCTACTGTCTACTGTCTACTTCTTTTGTTCAACGGCATGGTACATCCGGGAATTTTTGTAAGCCGCGAACAGTTTCTTCAGGACCACCTTGAAGGAGGCCGCCAGGGGCACGGCGATAATCACCCCCAGGAATCCGAAGATCTTGCCGGAGACCAGGACGGCCAGGATCACCTCAATAACCGTTAAGCCGACCTTTTTCCCCACCACGCGCGGGGTGATGAAATAGCTCTCCACGATCTGGACCAGGATCAGCCAGCCCGCGACCAGGACCAGGTGGTAGTCAAACCCGAAGGTGGTCAGGGAAAGAATCAGGGCCAGGGCCGCCCCCGTGATCGACCCGATGTAGGGGACGATGAAGGCGTAGCCGGAGAAGATCCCGACCAAGAGGGCGTAATCTATCCCGATCACCAGATACCCCAGGGTGTAGCAAACGGCGAGGATGGTGCAGACCGTGAGCTGCCCGTGGATAAAGCCGGAGAGGACTTGGTCGATCTCCTTCAGGAAGCTGACCCAGCTTTCCCGGTAATCGGGGGGAAAGTAGGAAACCACGCTGGTTTTGATCTTTTTCATGTCATGGAGGAGGATGAAGGAAAAAAGCGGGACAATCAGGAGACTGAGAATCCAGGTGAAAAGGGCGATGGTGTTGGAAAGGATCTTGGCTACGATTCCGGGCAGGGGCTGGATGACCTTCGCGGTATCGATTTTCAGCTTTTCCTGGAGGTAATTCATCCCGGTCTGGACTACGCCGTAAAGATCGGTATCCGATCTCATCCCCGTCCAGGAAACGAGGAGCTTGCGGAGGTTTTCGAGATAGGTCGGAAAGTTGCGGATCAAACCCTGGATTTCATCGAGGAGAAAGGGGATCAGGTTCACCAGAATTAAGATGGCCAAAAGAAAAGATCCAAGCAGGATGACGACAATGGAAAAATCGCGGTGGATTTTCCAGGTTTCCATCTTCCTGACCACCGGGTCAAGGATATAGGCGATCACCACGGCGAGAAAGAACGGGCCCAGGACGGTGCGAAGGTAATAGACCGTCAGCAGAATCGCCGCGCCGATCCCGAGGAAGAAAATCAGGCGGAGGCGGGAAGAAATCTGATCTGGCTTGCTGATCATGTTAATTGACGATTGTAGATTGCGGATTGACGATTGGTTTAATTTTCATTCGACAATCCCTCGGTAAAATCCGCCTCGGGACAAGTCGTTATTCGTCAATCATAAAATTATATGTTCAAGGTTTATCATTTCAATTGTCGATAATTTTGATTTTCATTCGTCAATCGTCATTCGTCAATCGTCAATTTCCTTACTTCAGACTGATTGAGTCCACCAGGTCCCCCTGCCAGTGCTTCAAAATAATATCATAATCTTTCCGGCTGCTTCCCAGGAGCGAGATCTCGCATCTTTTCGAGGGGATCAGAAACTCGCGGAGCAGGATGTCGTCGGGCTGGGAGCGCTCGACGATTTCCAGGGTTCCCCGGAAAGGCGCCACCAAGGCTCCCTTGATGGAACCGGCTTTCAGCTTCAGGCCCGGTTCGATGAAGGTGCCGGCCGGGGTGATCCTGCCGATGCTGTCCATTCCTTGGCCCAGGCTGACCCAGAGACTGAAGGAAAACGACTGCCCCGGGTTGAGTCGGGAATATCTCTTCTGATATTTTTTGACCGCCAGCTCCAGGTTGTCCCCCATCGCGCTGGTGGCCTCCAGACCCAGCTGGCAGTAACCGCGCCAGCCCCCCTGGTTCAGCCAGATCCCGGCGTAGGGCAGCGCCTCCGGGGAAAAGCTGAAGCCGATGGCCTCGCGGGTCTCGGGTTCGAGGGCCGCCACCCAGCCTTCCTTCAATTCCTCGGTGAAAAGCTTCTCCGCGAAACCGGCTTCCCCTTCCAGGGTGCTGAGGTCGACTTTCTTCTCCCGCTTGTCCAGTTCCTTCGGCCAGTTGAGCCAGGTGCCCTGTCGGCCCAGGCGCTCGTCTTTCGACCACCAGACGTTCAGGCGGGTGGCGCGGGGCAGAAAGAGCCGGGTGCCTTTCCGGACCTTTCCCCCGGGGGCGACGCTCGCGTGCAGGGCCCAGATGAACTCCCAGGGTTTGTTTCCCTGGTTCTTGATCCGGTAGTCGAACCGGACCCGGGACTCCCCCCCGTTCAGGGTGATGGTGCGTTCCATGAAAAAAGGAGAGGCCCTCAGAACCCAGTCGGTCTTGACCGCCACCCGGTCCGGCTCGGAAATCTCTTCCACCACGCGGGCGGGAAGCTGCCAGGCTTCGCCGTGGTCGGGCAGGTGGGCGTCCCGCCAGTCGCACTCGGACACCGTGGGAAGCATCTCATCGAACCCGCCGGAGTCATAGGGTACGAATTCCGAGCCGTATTTGGGTATTTTCAGAGGGGTGATGGGACTGTGCCAGGCGAAATCATTCCCGGTGGGTTTGAAGATCAATTCCTGGATCTTGCCCCCGGCATCGGGAACGAGGGTGAGAAAAATATAGTCGTTTTCCAGGACCAGGGCCGGTATCCCCGCGACGGTTTTCCCGGCGAGCAGGCATTCGCCCTTTCTCCTCCCGACCTTCATATCATCCAGAATAGTCCTACCGATGGAAAAAGCCAAACGGGAACCGAAAAAATCCCGCTTCGCTTTCGCCCGGATATTCGATAAAATTTATTAAATAGTTTCGTGATTTCGTTTTGTCATTCTGAGGCGCAAGCCGATATGAAGAAAGATTGCCACGCCCCGACTTTGTCGGGGCTCGCAATGACAAGGAGGACGACGATGAAAAAAGCGATCCCAAGCAGAGGCAGGATGTTAATCGCCGGAATAATTTTGGCTTTCGCGATAACCTTCATTCCCTCACCGGCGCGGGCGGGATGGGCTTTCTCGGTTACTTCGCCATCCGGATACTTCATCATCGGGAGCGGGGGAGTAGCCGTTGGAGTGGCGGTGGTGATTGGCTATTTCTACATCTGGGGTGAAGCCCGATCCCTGGCTTTACAGCCGCCGGCCCGGGTGGGATTACTGGATAACCCCGCTGATACCAAAGATAAAAGTCAGGCTTTCAGCCCCAGACTTGATCTCCTCAGTTATAGTTTTTAGACACGGATTTCATGGATGGACACGGATAATAAGAAGGTTCACAAAAGGACTGTTTTCTAAAATTAATACGAGTCTTTAACTGTCTTCAGAAGTCCTTTTTTTTTCAGCAAAAAGATTATTCATTTAATCCACGTTGATCCGTGTCTGAATTTGATCTCTATTTCAGGATATGATACAATCCTTCAATAGGGGAAATCCCTATTGAAGGATGTAGAAATAAGGAAGCTTCCTTATATATGGACAATATCCGTGGTTTATGTAGTCGCTTGATTTATTTATCCTGACAGAGGAAGGATCGGGCTGTAAAAATATTCATAACAAAGGAGCCTCATAAATGAGGCAACTACGGAATCACCCCAAAATAAGTTGTTTTGATTTGTTAAAGTTCCGTCTTTAAGACAAGGAATTATTTTATGAATCCCGAGGATTTCAATAATTCACCTTCCGGCAAGACAGTCCAATCCCGGCAGGGATACTGGGCATATGTCCCCAATCCCCTGCCTCCCCATGTGGAATATGACGGCAATGTTGTCCAGCTTATTTCCGAGGCGGAGCGGGCGCTGGGCGAACTCTCCGGGGCGGGAAGTCTTTTACCCAATCCCAATATCCTGATTTCGCCTTATATCCGGCGGGAAGCGGTCTCCAGCTCGCGGATCGAGGGGACCCAGGCCTCCCTGAGCGACCTCTTTTTCTTCGAGGCTTCCGGGGCGGAGGAATCCCCCCGTTTGGATGTCCAGGAGGTTCAGAACTACGTGCGGGCCATCGATCTCGGTCTGGAGCGGCTGAAGGAATTGCCGCTGTCTCTTCCGCTTCTCTGCGAGATCCACGGAATCCTTTTTAAAGGACTCAAGGGCGAGGATGACCCGCCGGGCGAAGTCCGGCGGCGGCAGAACTGGATCGGCCCCCCGGGACGATCGCTCTACGAAGCCACCTTTGTCCCCCCTCCGGTGGAGGAGCTCAAGCCGGTGCTGGATGACCTGGACCGGTATCTCAAATCCAAGGCGGCGGAGCCGTCCCTGATCCAGTGCGCCCTGGTCCATTACCAGTTCGAGGTGGTTCATCCCTTTACCGACGGCAACGGACGGATCGGGAGACTGCTGGTCACCTTTTTCCTCCGGGAAAAGGGCCTGCTGGGACAGCCGATCCTCTACCTTTCGGAGTTCTTCGACAAATTCAAGGATGAGTATTACCAGAAACTTCTGGGGGTGAGCCAGAGGGGCGCCTGGCCGGGGTGGTTCGAGTTTTTCCTCCGGGGGGTGGCCCACCAGGCCCGGGCGGCACTGGCCGACGCCCGCAAGATCATCGAACTGCATGCCGAATACCAGACCGGCCTGGGCCAGACCAAGAAAATCCCCGGAGCGGCCCAGCGCCTGATCGAGGAGATATTTTTCAACCCGGTGATTTCGGTTGCCGGTCTCTCCCGCAAGTGGAGCCTGCCTTTCAACTCGGTCAAGAAGGGCGTCCAGAGGCTGGTCGAGATCGGGATCCTGAAGGAAACCACGGGCAAAAAACGGGACCGCCTTTTTGTCGCTCCCAAACTGATGAAGCTCCTCACTTCGCAGGAAACATAGAAAAGCAGAATGACCCCCTCTCCCCCGCCCTCCCCCTCGAGGGGGGAGGGAAAGGGTGAGGGTGCAAATGTTTTTGATATTGTTTTTTGTTAAGTTTGATCATTGGAATTTGGTGTTTAGTTATTGACTTAAGAAGGGGGATTTATGTCGAGCGGAAAAACCCCGGAATACGCGGCGGAGGAAACCTGGAGGGTTTTCCGGATCCTTTCGGAGCTGATCGACGGTTTTTCCCTGATGTCGGGCCTGGGCCCGGGGGTTTCGGTCTTCGGCTCGGCCCGGACCGGTCGCCGGGACCCGATGTACCGGGACGCCCAGGAAGTGGGTAAAAAACTCTCCCAGGAGGGCTTCGCCGTGATCACCGGCGGCGGTCCCGGGATCATGGAGGCGGCCAACCGGGGGGCCCACGCGGTGAAAGGCAGGTCGGTCGGCCTGAATATCGCCCTCCCCATGGAGCAGAGATCCAACCCTTACCAGAATATCTCCATGTCTTTTCATTATTTTTTCTGCCGCAAGCTGATGTTCGTCAAGTACTCGGTCGCCTTTGTTTGCTTCCCCGGGGGCTTCGGCACCCTGGACGAGTTTTTCGAATCCATGACCCTGATCCAGACGCAGAAGATCGATCCCTTCCCGATCATTCTCTACGGGAGCAAGTTCTGGAAGGGGCTGGTCAAGTGGATGGACGGGGTGGTGCTGCGCGGCTACCGCAATATTTCTCCCGCGGACCTTGGCATCTTCACGGTGGTGGACCACCCGGAGGAAGTGATTCAGGAAGTGAAATGCTGGCAGGATCGGATGAAGCAGAAGAAGCCCGGAAAATCCCTGAAGGCCTCAGCTTCCTTCGCCCACCGGATTACCGCTGAAGGGACGAAGGAAGGCCATCATCCCACGTTGGAAGATTCCGACGGGCAGATCATCACGCTCTAAATGCAAGTAAGCAGTAGGGAGCAAGCAGTAGGCAGAAAAAACTCTTTTCCTGTTCCCTGGTCGTCATTCCGGGCTTGACCCGGAATCCAGGGATTTTTTATTTAACTCCATGCTCTATGCCCTATGCCTATTTGCCGTCTACCCTTTTAAACAGGCGAGGGCTTTTTTCAGCGAGCCCACGTGATCCTGGTCCGCGGACATCATGGCCTGGAAGAGCTTTTTGCTCGATTCGTCCTTGAATTGCATGGTGTTGGCCAGGTGGCACTCGGATAAAACTTCCTCCAGCATGATCATGTCCTCGAGCGCCTTCCGGAGGGGAGGGGGATTTATTTTTATTTCCTTCAGGATCGATTCCGACATTTGCAGGATTTCCTCCAGCTGATCTTTATCCATCAGGATTTCCACTTGCAGCCCTTTTTTCATCCGGATGGCCAGGGAAAACTGGCTGGCGTGGTTTTCCTCTTCCGAGGCGGTTTTGGTAAAGACGGCGCAAGCCTGGGGATCGGATCGATAGGCTTTGGCCAGCAGCAGATATATTTCTTCAGCGATCTCTTCCACCCGCCGGCATTTTTCCAGAATCCTGATATCGGTATAGGTGATCAGTTTTTCCATGCGGCTTCCTCTCGGTCCGGCCGCGGTCTGCGGCCCTGCTGAAGTCTGTCAAACCCTCCGCCGGCAATCAAAAACATCAGATCTGCCCGGGGGCGAAAATTGAGGGGTGGGTTCGACTGAATTGCTCCCAGAAAAGACATTTTTCCCGTTTGCCCGTCCCCGCCCAGTTGATCTCCCGGTCGAAAACGATGGTCTCGGGATGATCAGGCGTAAACGGGGGCCAGGTGACCCGGCCGGCGGGATTGGGATCACCGGTCCGGGCGAATTGGGCCCAGTAATTCTGGACGATCCGGGACAGGTGCATGGCCCGGGCCCGGTCGCCGGAACTGAAGAGAAAATTCATCGGCCAGCGATCAAAGCTCTGGAAAACGAAGGGGAGTTCGGCCCCGTGCATGGCGCCGATGGCCCGGCGGAAGCGGGTTTCGTCGTAATCTATACGATAAAAATAAACAGCTTTTTGATGCTGGGAAGCTGCTCGGGCCGCCGAGAACATCGGGCAGATAATGGACCGGTCCGAGATGATACCGGCGTAGGCGAGCCCCGGGCTCGCGTAATCTTCCGCCGGATATAATTTCAAAATGGCTTCGGTGTCCGGCCCGTAGACCGCGCGTACCTTGGCGGCGTAGGCTTCGGAGTTTTTCAGGTTTTTCCCACCGAGCAAATCCCAGACCTGGAATTCGTCGCGGGTGGACCCGAGCAGCAGGGGGACGTTATTGAAGTTGCCGGACCGGAGGTAGGAAAGGGCGCTCCCGGAAAGGACGTAATTGTCCTGGTGGATCATGAAACGGAATCCTTTTCCTTTAAAGGATTCTTGGAAGGGGAGCGCGAGCTTTTTCAGGACCTGGCCGGTGCTTTTGCCGCGCAGGCAGGCCAGGTTATTCTCGGCGCAGCCGAGCTCACGCGCCGCCCATCTTCCGGTCTCGAAACCTTGTTCCAGGGGACCGGCCTGCTCGCACCCGCCGCTCTCGATAATCGCGCGCTGGAATAGTCCCCGGGCCAGGGGAGTGGCCAGGAGGGTGCAGACGCTGAATCCCCCGGCCGATTGTCCGAAGATGGTAACGTTATTCGGGTCGCCGCCGAAGCCGGCGATGTTGTCCCGGACCCATTTCAGGGCCGCGACCTGATCCATGACCCCATAATTTCCGGTGCTATGGTTCGGGTCCTCCCGGGCCAGTTCCTCGAGGGCGAGGAACCCGAAGGCATCCAGGCGGTAATTGATGCTGATCACGATAACGTTGCCGTTCGCGGCCAGGCGGTCGCCGAAATACATGGGGGTGGCTGCCGCCCCGAGGACAAATCCGCCGCCGTGGATGAAGACCATCACCGGGAAGGTGCCCGGCGTCCGGGGTCGCCAGATATTCAGGTTCAGGCAGTCTTCCGAGTAGGGCGCGGAAACGTGGTTATTGAATTTATACATGCCGAGCTGGGCGCAGGCGTTGCCCCAGCGGGTGGCGTCGCGCACTCCGCCCCAGGGCCGGACCGGCTCCGGGGCCTTCCAGCGCAGATCCCCAACCGGGGGGGCGGCATAGGGGATGCCTTTCCAGAGGCAGGTATTTCCTTCCTTATCGATCGAGCCCCCGACCTGGCCGGAGGCGGTGGCGACAGGGTTGGCGCAGTTATAACCTTCCCCCGGTCCGGGGACGGCGCGTTCCGGCCCGGCCGCGCAGGCGGCCAGAAAAACCATCCCGATCAGGAAAAAGAAAAAAAACAGAATCCGGTTGAACATAAAAAGTCTCCCTCTGCCTACTGCTTACTGCCTAGTGCTTACTGCTTTTACAACTGTCCCGGTCCCCACATGGGAGGATGAGTTTTATTATATTCAGACCAGAAACCGCATTTCTCGATGTTGTCCGGGACGGCCGTTTTGACTTCCTTGTCGAACACTATGATTTCGGGATGTTCTTGGTTGTAGGCGGGCCAGGCGGTCTGGCCTTCCGGGTTGGGATCGCCGGTTTTGGCGAACCGGGTCCAGTAATCCTGGATAACTTTGGAGAGGGCCAGGGCTGAATTCTTATTGGTAATATCGTAGATGAAGAAGAACGGCCAGCGGTCAAAGGCCTCGAAGACGAAAGGCAGTTCCATCGCGTGCATGGCCCCGAGCGCCCTTCCCATCCGCATCCCGGTATAGTCGAAACGATAATAGTAAGTAGACTTCTGCTGTTGGGCTACGGCCTTGACCGCTTCATAGGTAGGGCAATTGAGAACCCGGTCGCTGATGATGTCCATGTAAGCCAGGCCAGGGTTTTCGTAGTCATCTGCCCGGTAAAGTTTGAGGATGGCCTCGGCGTCCTGGCCGTAATCCTGGCGGACCTTGGCCTGGTAGGATTCGGGGGTTTTGAAATACCTTTTCCACATGACCAGGTAAAGGGGCTGGACCTCGCTCCGGTTGGCCCCGGCGATCAGCGGGACGTTGTTGAAATTGCCGGATTTCAGCTGGGCGAGGGCGCTCCCCGCGGGGAAAATATAATCATCCCGGTGGTTTAAAAAACGGAAGCCTCCTCCGGTCACATAGGCGAGGGGGTTGATCTCGATCTTGTCCATGATTTCCTTGGCGCTCTTTCCCCGCAGGCAGGCGAGGTCATTGGCGGCGCAGCCGAGTTTCTCGGCGGCCCAGCGGCCGGTCTCGAAGCCTTTTTCCCTCGGCCAGATGGCTTCGCAGCCCCCGCTTTCGAGGATGGCGTGCTGGAAGAGGCCCGAAGCCAGGGGGGTGGCCAGCATGTTGCAGACGCTCCAGCCCCCGGCGGATTCCCCGAAGATGGTAATGTTTCCGGCGTCTCCGCCGAAATTGGCGATGTTGTCCTTGACCCACCGGAGGGCCGCCACCTGGTCGAGGGTCCCATAATTTCCCGTGCTGTGGTTCGGGTCCTCTTTTGCCAGCTCCTCGTGGGCCAGGAAGCCGAAGGCGGTCAGGCGGTAGTTGATGGTAACCACGATCACGTTGCCGTTGGCGGAGAGGCGGTCGCCGAAATACCACGGGGAGGCGCCCGCGCCCATAAAGTAGCCTCCGCCGTGGATGAAGACCATCACCGGGAAGGCGCCCGGCGTCCGGGGTCGCCAGATATTCAGGTTCAGGCAGTCTTCCGAGTATTTGGCCCGGGTAAAATTCGCAATTTTATATATGGGAAGCTGTATGCAGAAGTCGCCCCAGCGGGTGGTATCGCGAATTCCCTCCCAGGCGGCGGGCGGCTCCGGGGCCTTCCATCTTCGCTCGCCCACCGGGGGGGCGGCATAGGGGATGCCTTTCCAGATACAGGTGGTGCCTCCCGGGTCGATGGCGCCCTGGACCTGGCCGGAAACGGTGGCAACCGGGGCACCGCAGTCATAACCCTCACCCGGGCCGAGGGCGGGCCGCTCCAGTCCCCTCGCGCAGGCTACAGCCAAACAAAAGGCGAGGGGAAGTAGAAGATGGTGGATTAGTCGGATTCTCATCATAGCTCCTTATGGATTCTTTTCTTTTTTGTTTTTACTGCCTACTGTTCTCTGGTCTGTCTGGTCTTAGGTCATAGGTCATGGGTTATGGGTCATGGGTAAAACCTAACACCCAACACCTTGTTTTACTGCCTACTGCTTACTGCCTTCTGCCTACCCTCCGGGCCGTAGGCCCTACCCTCCGGCCTGTAAGCCCTACGGGCTGGAAGCGGGGCCGGAGGCTGCCTACTGTCAATTTGTTTTGGCTGCGTAGGTCACCTGGATGAGGTAGGCGTTTTTTCCCTCAAAGGTTTCCCGTTTGATCGCGCAGTTGATTTCTTTTCCCCCCGCCAGCTCGAGCATGCCCTCCAAGAATCCGGCCATCATGTAGGCGAAGGGCACGATAATCGGATCATCACCCGGATCGGGGATGAAAATCTTGGCCCGGCCCTGGGATTCTTCCGTTACTTTCAGGCCCTCTATATCCACGAAAGTCAGAAAGATCCGGCGGAAGCTTTTCAGGCTTTCAAAAGGGTCGCCCGGCTTGAGAAAGCTCTTGTAGGTGGTGGGGATAACATCCAGGGCTGAGAACTTGCCCCAGGCCCGGGATGATTCGGGATTGCCCTGGGCGGCGACTTCAAACAGGGCCTTGATGACATGACGGGCGGTTTCCCCCGGGTACCAGGAGGATTGGAGCAGTTTTTCCTGGATAATCTTGAGATCCTCGTCTTTCATGTAATCGAGGAGCTTTTCATTTTTCAGGGATTTGAAAAATTTCACGTATCCGATCATCAAGCTGCCCTTCATCTTACTGAAAATCGGCATGGTTTTTAAACTCCTTTTATCGTACGAATAAATGGCAAATTCCCTTCCTTACGGGAGGGGTCTGGGCATCGTCATAATAGTAACAGGTATTTATTACGCCCTTTAAGGGGATTTTGCAACTGGCTCTCCCGGTTTGGCAACCCTGGAGAAGACAAATATTTTTCCCTCTTTTTAATCATGTCCCGGCCGCTTCGATAACGGTCGGGTTTGCTCTCACTCCATTAAATTTTTATAATAAGCGCTCAAATATTTTTCCCGCGAAAAAAGGACGTGAATAATGGAGATTCCCGAATTGACCCCGCAGAACCAGGAAGAAAAAACCGGCGATTCCCGCTGGAACCGTGCCCAGCTATTTTTCCGCCGCCGCCGGCTGTTAACCATCATCTCGGTTCTGGTCCTGACCGTGATCTTTGGGCTGATCTCGGTGCGCATGAAAATCAACAACGATTACGACACCTGGCTCCCGGAAAACGACCCGATCACCATCCTCTATAAAAAGGTCAACACCCTTTTTTCCGCCTCCGGCGTGGTCCTGGTCGTGCTCGACCTGGGCGATGTTTTCACCCCCGAGTCCCTGGACCGGATCAGGAATGTTACCGAGAAACTGGAAGCGGTCGAGGGGGTGTTCAGCGTCTTGAGTCTTTCCAACGTGCTGGATTTCCGGAAGGAGGGGGACACGCTGGAGGTGATCCGCCTGGGTGAACGGGCGGGAACCACCCCGGAATCACTGGGGCAGTTCCGGAAGTATGTCCTGGACCGGGAGCTCTACGCCGGCTCCCTGGTTTCCGAAGACGGGCGCATGGCCGCTATTTTGATCAACATCCTGGACGAAACCGACGAGGTGGTGGTGGCGGAGAAAATCAAGGCCCTCATGGAGAAGGAGGGGGACACCCGGAAAATATTCCTCGGCGGCGATCCGGTCAACACGGTTTACATCAACCAGTTCATGAATCGGGACCTGAGCGTGGTGGCCCCGATCGCCATTTTTATGATTCTTCTGCTTCTTTTCCTGAGCTTTCGCACGTTCTGGGGCGTTTTCCTCCCGCTACTGATCGTGGTGATCTCCTCGATCTGGATCTCGGGAATCATGACCATTTTCGGCTGGCCGTTCAACGTGATGACCACGGCCGTGATCGTCCTGATTTTCGCGATGGGCTCGGAATATGCCGTCCATGTCCTGAACCGCTTCGCGGGAACCCCCCCCGGGGAGCCGCCCGTTTTCGACCTGGGCCTGCCGATCACCGTCTCCGCCCTGACCACGATCACCGGCCTGGCCACGTTCGCTCTCACCCGGATCGCCGTCCTCAAGTGGTTCGGTTATGAGATCGCGATTGCCCTTCTGCTTTCCTTCACGCTTTCGCTTACGCTCCTCCCCGCGATTCTCTCCTACCTGAAGCCCACCCAGATCTCCCGGCCCCACCTGCCTGATTCCCACCCCGACATCCTCGGCCTTTGGGCCCGGCGCCTGGGGGAACTGTCCATTCGCCACCGGCTGGCGCTGATCGGAATTTTTATCCTGGTCGGGATCGCGGCCGCCTACGGGATCTCCCGGATCAAGACCTCGGTCAATCTCATCGAGATGCTTCCGGAGAAGAGCCAGCCCCGCGAGGCCTCCCGCATCCTCCGGGAGCATTTCGGCGGCTCCTATCCCCAGACCCTTTATTTCGAGGGTAATCATGGCGATCCGGCCGTCCTCCGGGCCATGATCGAAATGGAGAACCGGCACCATGCCGTGGCCGGGTTCTCGGGCTACACCTCCATCGCTTCCCTCATTGCCGAGGAAAATTATGTTTTCAACGGTTCCTATTCCATCCCCGACACCCGGGAAAAGGTGGCCTCGCTCTGGCTCCTGATGGAAGGCGATCCCCTGCTCAAGAACCTGGTCACGACTAACCAGAAAAACAGCATTATTTCCGCCTACACCAAGAGAGAGGATTCCAACGATCTGGAGGAAGCCGCCCTGGAAGTTGATCGCATAATCGCGGACCACGCCGGATCGGAGCTGGTCACACTGGACCGCGCGAAGATTTTCCCGGCGGTGGGGAAAGAGCTGAAAAAGATCCAGATTACGGAAGCGGCGGAGGAAATCGGCGCCCTGGCCGCCTATTATTCAGGATACAAATCCGGGAAGGAACTTGTTCCCGCGATCGCGGAAGCGCTGGACAAGCGTCCCCGCCTGATCATTCCCGGCGCGGAGATCGGCCGGATTGCCGCGGAATCCCGGAATTTCATTGAGACCCAGCTTTTTCTCAGCGATCCCCGGCTGAAGGACGAACTCACCGCGAGCATCCGGGGGATCCTGGGAGAGGAACTGGAAGAACGGTCCTGGCTGGAGAACCTGTCCGCCCGATTCGGCCCGCTCCTGGCGGGACTCCCGTCCGGGGAAGGGGAAGCCGTCTCCCGCGACCTGGCCGCCTTTCTGGCGGGCGAGATCCGGAAGCTCGAGGTCGAGAACGCCTTCCGGGCGCTCGGCCCCGTGCTGCCCCCGGGCTTGGGCGAGCATTTCACCAAGCGCGCCCAGGGGGTTTTGGAAGAGCTTGTCGGTCAGCATCCTTCTTTCTTCAAACGGAAGCTTGAGGGCCTCCAGATCCCGGAAACCGCGGTTGTCTCCCGGAGCGGGATCGTCGTCAAGCAGATGGGAATGCCGACCTGGTACGAAGTCTTCACCCGGCTTCTTTATCAGAGCCAGGCCTGGACTTCCATCCTGGCGGCGTTCTTTGTCCTGGTCCTGATCTGGATCGGGCTCAAGTCGTTCCGCAGCGGCTTGTTTACCGCCATTACCGTGGTCGTGGCCGATTTCATGGTTTTGGGGTTGATGGGAGCGCTCGGCGTGCCCCTCGATTACGGGACCGTTCTGACCGGGGGGCTGATCATTGGCCTGGGAGACGACGGGGCCATCCACCTCATCTACCGGTATCGCAAGACGGGCGGGAAAATGCCCGAAAGCCTCGAGATCGTGGGCCGGGGGATAATCACCTCCAACATAACCACGGGGGCGGGTTTTATCTGCCTGATCTTTTCCCAGGTCAAAGTGATGCAGAACTTCGGGCTCATCAACGGCTTGGCCATTGTCATCGTCACCGTACTAATCCTGATCATGATTCCCGTTCTGGTGGTGACGTTTTTGCCGATCAAAGAAAAATAGCAAAGGGCATAGAGCATAAAGCAAAGAGCCGAAAACAGGAAAGAAACAAAATATTTTTCCCCTCCCTCGAGGGGAGGGGATGAAGGGGAGGGTGATAGGACAATTCTTGGGTTTTCAGAAGCCAGGCTTCCGGCCCGTAGGGCCTACAGCCCGGAGGGGGGTAGGTTCTTCCTTCGACCCCGATGGGGTCCTCAGGACGAGAACCCCAGAGGGGCGCGACCCAAACTCTTTTTACCGGAGGAAAAAGTTCGTAGGTTCAACGTTCACGGTTCAAAGTTAACGCGGATCGTTCCCAGCCCGTTTGGGAAACGGGCCCTACAGAAAAACAATATTTTATTAATTGTAGGGTCCGCACCCCGTGCGGACCGAAGGTAAGATAGGCGAGAGACAGTAATCGGAAAAGAATGGATTTAAACCAAGCACTCCAAAAATTAAAATCCAAATCCCGTCCCGCCGAACTCGCCGGGATGGCCCGGTTCGGCATAACCGGCGAAGGGCGGCTGGGGGTGTCCGTCCCGGAGCTCCGGAAGCTCGCGAGGGAGATTGGAATAGACCACGGGCTGGCTCTTAAACTTTGGAAGACCGGGATACCGGACGCGATGCTCCTGGCAGGAATGGTGGACGATCCGGAAAAGGTCACCGAGAAACAGATGGACGCGTGGGTAAAAGATTTTCAGTCCTGGGATGTCTGCGACCAGGCCTGCTCCAATCTTTTCGACCGGGTTCCCTTCACGGTGAAGAAAATCAACCAGTGGGCGAAAAGCGACAAGGAATTCATCCGGCGGGCGGCCTTCGCCATGATCGCCGCCGTGGCATGGCATGACAAAGAAGCCCCGGATAAGGATTTTATCCGGTTTTTCCCATTGATGAAAAAAGCCGCCACGGATGAACGGAATTTCGTGAGAAAAGCGGTCAACTGGGCTTTAAGAAATATCGGGAAGAGAAACGTCCGGCTGAACCGGGAGGCGATCAAGCTCGCGAAGGAGATTCAGAAACTCGACTCGAAGGCGGCCCGCTGGATCGCCGCCGATGCGATCAGAGAGCTGGAAAGCGAAGGTGTTCAGAAAAGGTTGAAGAAATAATCAACTTTTCGTAGACGGTAGACGGAGAAGAATTAGGAATCCAGGCTCTCTCTCGTCATCCCGGCGAAAGCCGGGATCCAGGGTTTTTAGATTCTGGATTCCGGATCAGGTCCGGAATGACAATTATAAAATGAACTGGATTCCCGCTGGAGTTTATCCCGCACTCTGATGCGGGACGGGAATGACAATAATGAGGGGCAGCCCGCTGGATCGCCGCTGATGCGATCCGGGAGTTGGAAAGCGAAGCGGTTAGGAGAAGATTAAAGAAATAGTCAGGTTGAGATCTATCAGTAATGTCATTTCTTAAAATATTATTTTAAGTGCCAGACCGTTCGGCTTATTTGATCCCCCGGCAATCAACGGTGAAAATCCGTAAATAAGTTTTGTATATTCCGGGTCATTATTATTTTGTCTTTCGATTGTATCGTCATTGTTTTGTGGTGATAGACGGTATTTGTTCATCTCATCCTTGGGTGTGCTGTCAAGACCTTTGGCCCATCGCGAAGTATTAGCTGAGCCAATGGCTATCAGAGAACCACCCGTTACAAGACCCAAAAAACCAGAAACTGTAAGCGTATAACCAAATAAATAACCCAAACCATAATCCATGCACCCTATAGACCCCATATCGTCATTATTATCCAAATTATCACAATCTGAATCTCTACCTGCAGCGTCAACAAGAGCAGCAATACCTAGAGATAAAAATATAAGACTTGGGATTGAAATAAGGATTCCAGCGGTTTTCGTTCCTTCGCCCCCGATACGGGAATTGTAATATTCCGTGACATTCATACGGTTACTTTTCATTGTTTCGTACTCTTCCATGGGTAGAAAAAGAAACTTAAAAGTTGCGATTTTTTCGATGGCATCCCCTCGCAGGTTCATTTTTGCCGCCTGCTCGTAAGCCGCTACAAAATCCTCTGCGCTAAATTGACGATTCATCATGCGATTGGCGACAGCCAAATCCTCATCATTAAACATACAGCCGGCTGAGTTCAGCCGGGAAATCTGATTTTGATCAAACTGGTAAGGCCATCCGACCAGTCCATCAGCCAGGAGAACGCTGGCTCTGCCGGTTGAAGGAAAATCGGAGCCTTGTCCCGATATGGCTAAGGCGGGAAATATAAGCAAAAAGGTTATTGAAAGGAAAATTTTTAAAACCAATTTATGCTTATACATATATAAACTATGAACTAACCATCTACTTAATTTCACCTACCCCATCCGAAATCTGGCAGACGTAGAATTCGGGGACTTTGCCGGTATCCTTCCGGTAGGCCCGGCTGGACTTGATCCGGAACTCGTCCACGGCTTTTTCTTCCACCAAACTCACGGTGCAGCCCCCGAATCCGGCCCCGGTCATCCGGGAGCCGAGAACCCCCTTCAGAGCGAGGGCATTTTTCACCAGGAGGTCGAGCTCCGGACAGCTCACTTGATACAAATCCCGAAGCGAGTTGTGCGATTCGACCATTAGCTTGCCGAATTCCCGCAGGTTGTTATGCGTTAAAGCTTCCACGGCCCGGGTTACGCGATCGTTTTCCATTACCACATGGGTACAGCGCTTCCGCACGATTTCCGGTAGTGTATCCTGGTGTTCGACCAGGTTTTCCGGTGTGACATCCCGGAGGGATTTGATCTTGGGCAGATTCTTCTTGAGGAGCTTCACCCCTTCGTTGCATTCCTCACGCCTCTGGTTGTATTCCGAGCCGGCGAGACTCCGCTTGACCTTGGTATTGGTGATAACCAGCTTCACCTTTTCGCTCGGGACCGGGACCAGGCGGTAAGAGAGGTCGCGGCAGTCGAGGAAAAGGGCCCGGTCTTTCTCGCCCAGGGCGATAATGAATTGGTCCATGATCCCGCACTGCACGCCGACGAATTCGTTCTCGGCCTTCTGGCAGAGGAGGGCCATTTTCACCCGGTCGAGCTTGAGCTCGGAAAAAGCGTCGAAGATGAAGGCGTTCACCAGCTCGATCGCGGCGGAGGAAGAAAGACCGGCCCCCACCGGGACATTACTCTGGAAGACCGCCTCGAAGCCTTTCAGCTTAAACTTCTCGCCTTCCAGGACCTTGGCCACGCCCATCGGATAATTGCCCCAGCTGTCCTTGACCGGCTTTATCTTGTCGAGCGAGAACTCGAAAAGGTTTTTGAAATCCAGGGAGTAGATCCGGACCTGCTTGTCCTTCCGGGGCCGGGCCAGGGCGAGGATGCTCCGGTCGATCGCGGCCGGGAGGACGAAACCCTCGTTGTAATCGGTATGCTCGCCGATCAGATTGACCCGCCCGGGGGCCCGGAAGAGGCGGGTATCCCGGTCGTCGCCGAATTGTTTTTTAAATTCGTCTTGGAGCTTTTGAATTCGCGGTTCCATGATAATTATTTCCTATTCTTGCCCATAACAATATTTTTTTCGTAGGGGAGCCCTTTATGGGCTCCCTCTTTCGGGCGGCCACAAGGGCCGCCCCTACATGGAATATTGAAACTAAAAATAATTCTATAAAAACCGCCGATAAATCGGCAAACTACTGGATCCCGGCTTTCGCCGGGATGACGGAAAAGTGAAAATATTTCGTAGGGGAGCCCTTTATGGGCTCCCTCTTTCGGGCGGCCACAAGGGCCGCCCCTACACTTTTTTCTGTCATTCCCGTCCCGCATCAGAGTGCGGGATAAACTCCAGCCGGAATCCAGAATTGAAACCCCCTGGATCCCTGCTTTCGCAGGGATGACGTAGGGGGCGGCATAGCTCAGCCGAAGGGTGGTTTATTCTTCTTTCCCGGAACGGCCGGCCAGGAGAAGGAGCACCCCGGCCACGACTGTGATCGCGCCCCACCAGAGACTGGGATTCAACCGGTGGAGGACGGTTATCGTCTCCGGGTTCGCGATGTAATAAATCCCGGCCCCCGTGACGATCAGGCCGTAAACCGTGAGGATGATTCCCACCCAGGACCAGACCGAAAGCATTTGTTTTTGTTCTGTCATGTTTTTTACCAGAAATAAATGTTAAGGGCGATCGCCACTACCAGGGAAATCGCGGCCCAGAAAGTGGGGCGCTTGATCAAAGAGACCTTTTCCAAATCGGGGTTCGGGGTCAAGCCCTTGACCAGCCCTTCAAGCTCTTTGTCCGATTTGGGTTTGGTTACCAGGCTGATCAGGATTGTGACCACGAAGCAGATCAGCCAGGCCCACCAGGCCCTCCATAAATTATTGCTCATGTCGCTCGCGTTTTGGGAGAAGGTCAGCCAGTAAGAGGAAAACCAGGCAAACTTAAGCCCGAGGAACATTAAAAACGAAGATCCCATTCCCGCGAGGAGCCCGTAGAAGGCCCCGGTGGAGGTGCACCTTTTCCAGAACATCCCGAGGAGCATGGTGGCGAAGAGGGGGGCGTTGACCCAGGAGAAGATGGCCTGGATGTAATCCATGATGGTGTTGAACTGCATCGCCACATAGGCCGTGAGCACCGAGAGGACGATAGCGATGATGGTGGTGACCCGGCCGATCAAGACGAGGTGTTTGTCGGTCGCGTCCTTCTTGATGATCACCCGGTAGATGTCGTAGGTCCAGACCGTGTTGAAGGCCGAGATATTTCCCGCCTGCCCGGCCATGAAGCCGGCCAGGAGGGCGGTAATCCCGAGGCCCACGAGCCCGGGCGGGTAATAACGGGCGATCAGGAGCGGGAAGGCGGTATCGTTCCAGGGCTCGCCGGTGGAGGGATGGGGCAGAAGGTGAAAATCTGACCCCGCCATCTGCGTAAGCCGCCAGGCGACCAGGCCGGAGACCACGATGATGAAGGGAAGCGCCATCTTGAAAAACGAGGCGGTGATCGGCGCCAGGCGGGCCGCCCGCAGGTTTTTCGAGGAGAAGGCCCGCTGGACGACCAGGAAGTCGGTGGTCCAGTAACCGAAGGAGAGGACGAAGCCCAGGCCGACGACGATCCCCAGCCAGGTCACGCCCATGGCGTTCTGGGAAGGATCCCCGGTGGTGGCCCAGAGGCGCGCCATTTCCGGGGGAATCTGCGCGAAGACCTGTCCCAGGCCTCCCATTTCGATCGTGCCCAGGATGGCCACCAGGAAGAGGCCGAACCAGATCAGGAAGAACTGGACGATCTCGGTGAAAATCGCGGAAAGGAGGCCGCCCAGGGCGATGTAGACGCCGATGGAGAGGGCGGAAACCCACATGGAGAGGTGCCAGTCCCAGCCGAGGATGGTGCGGAGAACCAGGGCCATCAGGTAGAGGTTGATCCCGCTCATCAGGAGGGTCATCACCGCGAAGGAAAAGGCGTTGAGCAGGCGGCTGCGCTCATCGAAGCGGAGCTTGAGGTAGCCGGGAACTGAATGGATCTTGCTCGAGTAATAAAAGGGCATCATGTAGAGCCCGAGAAAGAGCATGGCGGGGATGGCGCCGATCCAGTAGAAATGGGAGACGAACATCCCGTATTTCATCGTCCCGCCGGTCCACCCGAGGATCTCGAGGGCCCCTAGGTTGGCGGAGAGGAAGGCCAGGCCGGCCATCCAGGAACTGGACCTCCGGCCCGCCAGGAAGAAATCCTCGCCCGTGACCGTGAATTTCCTCAGATACAGGCCGATCCCAATGATAAAAACGAAGTAAAGCAGGACGATCAGCCAGTCCACCATGGTCAAATGAATAGCGGCCATATAATTACCTGCTTCCCCTTTCTGAAAATTTAATTATTAAAGATATTTTTTATCCTATCCTAACCCTTATTCATGTCAAGCAGGTTAGCCGTAAGGCGTGAGGCGTAAGGGGTAAGAAGTGAGAAGTAAGTACAAACGACAACAGAACGCCGTCCGCCGAATGCAGCTAAATATGTCATTCTGAGCACATTCGCTTCGCTCAGTGTAAACCTCTGGCGACTTGTCCCGAGAATGATCGAGGGAAGAATCTCGATTTTCCCTTTGACCTTTGAACTTTGCTCTATGCTCTATGCTCTATGCCCTATGCCCTATGCCCTATGCTTATGTTCAGCTGACCGTCAAATGCAGCCCGTCAAAGTAATCCAGGATCCCGCCCCGGGAAGGCGCGATCTGAATCAGCCGGATGGCCTTATGGGGACAGGTATTCTGGCAGATCCCGCAGCCCACGCATTCGTCCTCCTTCACCCAGACCTTGTCGCCCTTGATATGGATCGCCCCGGCCGGACATTTGGAGACGCACTCGAAACAGCCCTGGCAGGTGGGAAAAGCCTTGGCCACGAAGCCGACGCTTTTGAAAACCTGGCTGCGGAATTCCGGGGTGACGTACTTCAGGTTATGCATCCCGATGCAGCAGCAGGGGCAGCAGAGGCAGATTTCCAGCAGGCGATTATGGTTTTCTTTCGAGAGCCCCATCACCCATTGCTCGATCTTGACATAGGCGGCTACCGGCACGAGCTTCATGTCCGCGGCCCGCTGGATATGGGCCTTGGCTTCGTCGATCGTCACTTCCCGGGCCACGCCTCCCTTCAGGAGGTTGCGGGCCCCCTCGCCCATGAAAAGGCAGCCGAAATCGATCGGGAAATTGGAGCAGCTTGCTCCTCTCCGGCAGACGCATTCGTTGAGGATCACGCGGAAGCAGGATTTCTCGATCACGTCATCGATCATCTTCCTGGGTAAAACCGCGTTGGGCTGGTCCTTGATCGGGGCGTTCAAAGGGAGAATCTTGACCTGCACCTTGTTCTGCTCCGGCGTTCCAAAAGACCTGGTCTCAATAAATTGTTTGGCCTTTTTCCACTTGCCGCGGGGGGCAAGCTCATTGAACAACCCAACCGCCCCGGATACCTTTTGGAAATCCTCCTTGGTGAAAATGTATTCCTTTCCTTTTATCCGGTATACCAAGCGTTTTCGGAACCACTGGTTCAGATTTTTCATTATCTGGCGCTTGCTGAGCGGGGAAGGGGATGAGCTTTTCATGGGATTCTCCTTTCTAAAAAGATCGGGTTAGAGATGTTTTTCGTCGGCACCCGCCTGGGGATAAGGCGAGTCAGGTATAAATCCACAATTTCAGTGGAAATCCTGTGGAATACTTTGTTGATGGAATTCATAAAGTAGTGAAAATACATAGTCAAAACCAAATTGAACCAAAATTAAGCAAATGAAACAGATTTAAAGAATATCAATGACTTCCATGAATTTAATCGCATCTCAGGGCCTTCCTCGTCGGAAAAGTATTTTTATCAAGCACAAAAAAAGGGTAGACGGCAGCCTGTCCGCCTTGCCAGAGCTCGGCCAGGGACCGTAGACCGTAAACGGGGGGGGAATGAGATTCTTCGCTCCCGCTGGTCGCTCAGAATGACATCTTTCCTGCTTTTCTTGTTGCTCATTGCTATTTTCTCTATGCTCTATGCCCTTTGCCCCATGCGATTACCCCCCGGGCTTCTGAAAATCTAATAAACCAATGTGAGTGCCGGTGTCATTGTCAGTTTTCAGACCTTATTTTTTTCTTTTTTTTCGATTTTCCATTCGTCAATCGTCAATCTACAATCGTCAATGCCTGTTTACGCTTCCGGAATGAAATCCGCCGGCCGGATTTCCTCCAAAACCAGGGCCCGGGTTGAACAAACGGTGGTGCAGAGGCCGCAGCCGATGCACTTGTCCAGGTTCGACTCGACCACCTCCTTGCCCTTGGGGATGGCCAGGATTTCCATCGGGCACCGCTCCAGGCAGGCCCCGCAGCCGGTGCAGTCCCCGGCGGCGATCCGGACCCGGTAGCGGCTGGGGGTGGCGGTGCACTTGGCCCCGATTTTTTTCATCAGCACGAGCATCATGCAGCAGTCATCGCAGCAGTTGCAGATCACCTGCCCGATCCCCCCGCGGTTTTCAGTCATGTGAACCAGCCCGGCCTCTTCCGCGATCCGGATGATTTCCCGGGCCTGGTCCTTGGTCAGTTCCCTCCCGGTTCCCCGCTTGATGGCATATTCGGCCGCCCGGTTGATCTGGAGGCAGGCCTCGAGCGGTTTCTGGCAGCGGTGGGCGGTCAGGCGGCAGGTGCACTTGGTCACGGCCAGCTTATCGGCCTGGTCGATCATCTTGAGGGCGTCCTCAGAAGGAAGAACCTGGCTCTTGGATTCGATCCCCCGGTTGACCGGGATCACCCGCATGAAAGAACGGATCTCGCCCGCGTCCATCATTTTGATGAACTCGGGGTATTCCTCGTCCATGTATGTCTGCCAGAGGTCCAGAAACTTCCGGGGCGCCTCGGGCCAGAGGATGGTGCCGTCGTGGAACTGGAGGGGATGTCGGGGCGGGCGGTATTGGGTTTCCTCCCCCTTCCCCTTTTCAAAAACCACCCCCTTGTGAAAGAGCTCCCGGACCATGGCCTTGACCTTCTCCGGCTCCCGGCCGGTGCGCTCGGCCAACTCCGCCGCGGTCCCCGGCATGGCCAGGAGCAGGCGGGCCTCGTCCTCATTCACGATCATCCGCCAGATCCGGGGGATATATTTCGAGCCGGAAATATTTATTTTCGCGGACAGGTCTTCGTAAAGGTTTTCATCGGTCATGAGTGTCTCCTTGGGTAATGATTGTACGGCGCCTGAAATTCTCCTCCATCATCCGGGATATTTCAACCCAATCAATTTTTTCAAATCTCCCCCGGCCCCTCTTTTCTAAAAGAGGGGAGTTTTCTTCCCCCTTTGTTAAAAGGGGGCTAGAGGGGGATTTTGATTGAAATTAAAAAAGAAGACCTTTAATGAAAGACATTGACGTCTTTCCCAATAAAATTAAAAATGGAATAAAAGAGATTATTAAAACGGAGGATAATATGAGAAGAAGCAGACCGGGATCCGCAGTCTTTTCGATAATTCTTTTTTCTCTTTTACTGATGCTCAGTTGGGCCCGGACCGCGCGGGCGGATTCGATCGACCAGGCGGTGGCGGCCACGATCGAGAAAACGAAAAACTATTCCACCGCCGATCTCCAAGCGCTTACCCCGGCGGAGAAGGCGAAATTCGAAAAGGGCGAGCCGGTCATCCGCCTGATCAAGGTCGAAGGCGAGGGGGGAGGGGACCGGGAGAATTTCGCCAAGACCGTGGTCCTGCTCGACGCCGACCCCGAGGTGGTCTACGAGGTCCTGGTCGACCTGGCCAATTACCCCAAGTATTTCAGCTCGGTGAAGAAGACGGTTGTCTTCGAGCGGGGCAAGGAAAACGGGCTGGATTACCAGATTTACCTGCAGCAGGTTCACCTGCCCGTGATCCCCGATGTTTACGCCTACATCAAGCTTTTCAGCCAGAAGGTGGATGGGAACGGCGACGGAAAAACCGACAAATATCTGGTCTGGTGGGTGGAGGACGATCGGAAACTGCTCCAGGATGAAAAGGGAAAGGACCTCAAGCCCAATTTAAAATACAATTACGGGTCATGGAACGTTCAGCCCTACGAGGGGAAGTCCCTGATTTTCTACCATGAAATCACCTCGCCCAACTTCTGGGTCCCCAAAATGGCCTGGACCAAGGCGAATACCTGGGTGGGAATCCCGCAGGTGCTTGAGGACCTGCAAAAATCCGCCCGGCTGAAGAAACAAAAGTAGGCGTCAATGAAATGGATCCGGGGCGGTTTTTCCGCTCCGGAAGAGATTCTGGAGGCAGGTGTTTTTTTCCTTGCCACCGGAATTGCTTACAGGTATCATAGGCCCAACCAAATATATTGAAAAATGGAGGCGGAACTTATGAAAGCTAACATTTACCGCGTCATGGTTTCTGTCCTGGTGCTGGCGGGGGTAGCGATGTTTTCCTGCCAGAAGGCCGGGGCGCCGGCGAAAGGCACCCTGGACAAGGTCAAGGCCCGGGGCAAGCTCCTGGCCGGGGTCAAGTTCGACTTCAAGCCCTTCGGCTATCTGAACGAGAAGGGGGAAAACGAGGGTTTCGACGTAGAAATGGCCCAGTATCTCGGGAAGAAAATCGGCGTTCCGGTCGAACTGGTCAAAGTGACCTCGGAATCCCGGATTCCCGACCTGCTCGCGGGCAAGGTGGATCTGGTCATCGCCAGCATGACCCACAACATCACCCGGGAGGCCCAGATCGATTTCTCCACCACCTATTTCCAGGACGGGCAGTCCCTCCTGGTCCGCAAGGGGGAGAAGATCAAGGGGCTCAAGGACCTGGCCGGGAAGACGGTAGCCGCGGTTCGGGGGGCGACCAGCTCGCTCAAACTGGTCTCCTTTGTCCCCCAGGCCAAGCTCCTGCTTTATGATGAATACCCGGCGGCGCTGAAAGCCCTGGAACGCGGGATGGTGGACGCCCTGACCACCGACCGGAGCTACTGCGTGGCGGCCGCGGCGGACAATCCCGATCTCGAGGTGGCCGGCCCGGCTTTTACCGTCGAGCCCTACGGCATCGGTGTCCGCGAGAATGACTCCAAGTGGCGGGAGGCCGTCAACCTGGCCCTGATGCAGATGGAGCTGGATGGAACTTACGAGAAAATATACAAGAAATATTTCCACCTGGAGCCGGGCTTCAGGATCGAGGTCCTTCCCGGAGCCGGGATCTAAATCAAGTAGGCAGTAAGCAGTTGAAAGCTGGAAGCTCAAAGGTCAAAGGTCAGAAAAAAAACAGTGGCCAGTAGGCAGTCCTTCGACGGAGCTCAGGATAAATAGGCACTAAACAGTAAGCAGCAAAATATTTTAGCGAGGTTGCCCATGAAAGACATAATCAAAACTTCAATTTTGGCCCTGTTGATCGGACTGGCTTTTGCCGCGGGCCCGGTTCTCGCCGACGAAGAGGAAGAAGCGGGGGGCCTGGCGGAGCCGGCCGGCGAAGTTGAGGGGGAAGGGGTGGAGGGACTGGCGAATCCGCTGGGACCCGAAGGTGCGGAGTTCCAATCCCAGAACCAGACGATTGAATACATCGCGGCCCTGGGCGAGACCGAGGGCGAAACGGCCTACGACCGGTTGCTGGAATTCGCCAACGGGACCAACCCGGTGAACCGGGCCACGGCCATCCAGGCCCTCGGCCGGCGGGGCGATCTGCGGGCCCTGCCCCAAGTGATCAAGGCCGCCGGCGATAAAAACCAGAACGTGCGGATGTTCGCGGCTATTTCCCTCCGGGCCTTGAACGCCAAGGACAAGGCCCAGGCCCTGGAGCCGCTCCTGGCCGATTCCGACCAATATGTCCGGACCGAGGCCCTGCGTTCCTATCTGGCCCTGAAGGGACCGGATTCGCTTTATGAACTGACCGAGCACCTGAAGGATCCCGAGTACCGGGTCCGGGCGGTGGCCGCGGAGTGCCTGGGAGAGCTCTCCAAGCTGGTCGGGTCCGGGAAGACCGTGCCTTACCTGATCAAGGCGCTGGCGGACGCCAACAAGATTGTCCGGATGTACACCGCGCAGTCCCTGGGACAGACCGGGGACCGCCTGGCCATCGGCCCCTTGCAGGTACTGCTTTCCGATCCCGAGCAGGTGGTCCGGGAGGTGGCCAAGGAGGCCTTGATCACCATGGGGGTTCCGGCCGTGGCCCAGGCTCCGGCCCCGGGGAAAACCCAGATGGCCAAACTGCCGGCCGCCAAGCTCGACGCGGTCCCGGCCGCCCGTCCCGCGCCCGGGAAAATCATCGACTTGGTCCAGGGCGACCTTCCCGGGAATTTCCAGCTCACCAGTCTTGATTTCTCGGTCAAAGGCATCCGCCTGGGGGATGAACTCTCCAAGGTGACCAGGGTTCTGGGGGCCCCGCGGTACCAGAACGCCAAGAAACAGACCCTGGATTACCCGGGCATGAAAATCAGCTACGGGTCCAACCAGAAAGTGACTGAGATCGCCATCTCCGCCGATTTTGCCGCCAGCCTGCCCGCGGCCAACCGCGAGCTCCTGAGTGACAGGATTGCCCAGGACGAACAGTACCGGAAAAGCCTGCTCGGGGCCGAGAGCGAGGTGGAGCAGGAAGAGGTGAATGTTTTCGGGGCGCAATTCACACAGTTTACCTACAAATACGGAAGCCGCGGGATCAATCTCAAAGTTACCGAAGCGAAAGGCAAAAAAACCGTGGCTTTCTTTTCCCTGGTCCAGCCGGGACAGTAAAAAAAGGTGAAAGCTCAAAGCTCAAAGGTGAAAGGCAAGAATAAAAGATAGTAGCCGCAACCTTTAGGTTGCGTTTCATTGGAAATACGGGAGGGCGCTTCGGCGCCCTCTTTATTTTCTTCACATTTTTGTTTGGTTACCGGTTATCTGCTACCTGTAACCTGATTTATTCCAGCTTTTTTTGTTTGACTTCCCGATATAGTCGTTAGACAATAGTACAATCGTATTTAATTTTCAGAATAACTATCAGTGCGGATTGGCCTTGTTCTTATAAAGGCCCAAACGAAAGAGCGGGAAATGAAAAAAGTAATAACTTTCCTGGTTATTCTCTTCATCCTGGTGGGATTTTCCATTACCATCGATCCCTCCGGCCGTCTCGGATTTGCGGCTTCTTCCCTAGTCGGACCTGACGATCTGGACGAGTCGGTCCTTTCCTGCCAGGGTCGGACCCCGACTCAAAACAATAATAACCCCTCCTATTTTCAGAATTGGCCCCCGGAAACCTGGATTACCCAGAAACCCCTGGATCCGGACCCTTCCACCACCTCGACTTTTTCTTTCCAGTGCGATGGTCTGCTGGGGACAGGTTGTACCTTTGAATGCCAGCTGGACGGGGGAGGATATTCGACTTGTTCCTCTCCGATGACCTATTCCGGGCTTTCTTCCGGTCAACATGAATTCCTGGTGAGGGCTTGGGATGTGAGGGGAAATGTCGATTCTGTCCCGGCTTCCTATGTCTGGGAAATCAAGACGGGTTATTGGCAAGTCCCGCCCAATATAATCGTGAACGCCCCTTCGGCAAGAAGCATGGCCACGGCAGTCTGGACCGGGACGGAGATGATCGTCTGGGGCGGTTCCGACGGTAGTGCCTATCTCCAAACCGGAGGGAGGTATAATCCCTCCACCGATACCTGGTTGGCGACTTCATCCGCCAACGTACCATCCGGTCGATTTCTACATTCGGCGGTCTGGTCCGGTTCGGAAATGATCGTCTGGGGTGGATATGACGGCAGCGCATACCTTCAGACCGGCGGAAAGTATGACCCTTCAGCCGATACCTGGACGGCGGTCAACACCGTGGGGGCGCCTGCGGTTCGGAGAGAACACACGGCGGTCTGGACCGGCTCGAACATGATTGTCTGGGGAGGATATAACGGCTCATACCTCAATACCGGGGCCAAGTATTACCCCGGGCCGAATTCCTGGACGGTTACCTCCACCACGGGTGCCCCTTCCGCCCGGACCGGACAGGTCGCGGTCTGGAACGGCTCCAGCATGATTATCTGGACGGGGTGGAACGGGTCCACATACTACAGTACCGGGGGCAGATATTATCCCTCTGGGAATACCTGGACGACTATTTCCACCACGGGGGCGCCGGCGGCGAGCAGATTCCCCTCGGCGGTCTGGACCGGTTCGGAAATGATTGTTTGGGGGGGATACGACGGCATCAATCCGTTGAATTCCGGTGGGCGCTACAATCCCTTTACCAACAGCTGGCAGAATGTATCCGCTACCACCGGAGTTCCCTCGGAAAGGTATGCGCTAACGGCGGTTTGGACGGGAACGGAAATGATCATTTTCGGGGGGTATGGTCGTACCTTTTTGAATTCCGGCGGGAAATATAATCCGGTCTCCAATACTTGGCAGGCCACCGATATCAATGGGTCTTCATCGGAACGCGCATATCACACCGCCGTCTGGACGGGTTCGGAGATGATCGTCTGGGGCGGATTCAATGCCGCGAATTACCTGAAAACCGGGCGGAGATATGATCCGGTGTCAAATACCTGGACCGCCATGTCCACCATCGGCACTCCAGCGGAAAGGGTTAACCACACCGCCGTCTGGACGGGTTCGGAAATGATTGTCTGGGGGGGGCATGACGGTGGCGCTTACCTTCAGACCGGCGGAAAATACAATCCTTCTACCGATGCATGGTCGGCGACTTCCCTTACCAACGCGCCTACCAGACGGTACCAGCACACGGCGGTCTGGACCGGTTCGGAAATGATCGTCTGGGGTGGATATGACGGTGGTGCATACCTTCAGACCGGCGGAAAGTATAACCCTTCCGCCGATACCTGGGTGGCAGTGAACCCTGCGGGGGCTCCAACGGCCAGGAATACCCACACCGCGGTTTGGACGGGCACGAACATGATTGTCTGGGGAGGGTATAACGGCTCATATCTTAACACCGGAGGCAGGTATTACCCCGAACCGAATTCCTGGACGGTTACTTCCACCACGGGGTCTCCATCCGCCCGGGCCGGACAGGTCGCGGTCTGGAACGGCTCAAGCATGATTATCTGGACGGGGTGGAACGGGTCCACATACTACAGTACCGGGGGCAGATATTATCCCTCTGGGAATACCTGGACGACTATTTCCACCACGGGGGCGCCGGCGGCGAGCAGATTCCCCTCGGCGGTTTGGACCGGTTCGGAAATGATTGTTTGGGGGGGATACGACGGCATCAATCCGTTGAATTCCGGCGGGCGCTACAATCCCTTTACCAACAGCTGGCAGAATGTATCCGCTACCACCGGAGTTCCCTCGGGAAGGTATGGACAAACGGCGGTTTGGACGGGAACGGAAATGATCATTTTCGGGGGGTATGGGTACGCATACGTGAGGTCGGGGGGAAGATACGACCCGGTTTCGAACTCGTGGCAGGTTATCTCTACCACCGATGCGCCTTCCCCGAGAGGATTTCACAACTCTATTTGGACCGGGACCGGGATGCTGGTCTGGAGCGGAAACGACGGCACTTCGTCTTTCAATGACGGGGCGATTTATTTCCCGTAAGCAGCGCTGGTGAAATTGTAGCCGCAGGCTTTTCGATCAGATCCCGAGGTATTATGGCCGAGGGAAACTTGCATTCTATTGGAAATAAATGAGGGCGCTTCGGCGCCCTCTTTTATTTCTTCACATTTTTGTTGGTAACCGGTTATCTGCTACCTGCAACCTGATTTATTCCAGCTTTTTTTGTTTGACTTCCCGATATAGTCGTTAGACAATAGTACAACCGTATTTAATTTTCAGAAAAACTATCAGTGCGGATTGGCCTTGTTCTTATAAAGGGCCAGACGAAAGAGCTGGAAATGAAAAAAATAATAACTTTCCTGGTTATTCTCTTCATCCTGGTGGGATTTTCCATTACCATCGATCCCTCCGGCCGTCTCGGTTTCGCGGCCTCGTCGGCCATCGAGACTCAGGCCTTGGATCAGCCGATTTTTAGTTGTTTTGGTAATAAAAGAGACACTACTTCTCCGCCTGCCGACACTATCTCTCATGATACCTGGACACCCACCAGTACCGGTGCGAACGTGCCTTCCGGAAGGGAGTACCATACCGCGGTCTGGACCGATTCAGAGATGATTGTGTGGGGTGGTGAAGACGTTGGCGGGGTTACTGATACCGGGGGGAGGTATAATCCGGTGACTGATTCCTGGACTCCCACCAGTACCGGTGCGAATGTGCCTTCCGGAAGGGAGTACCATACCGCGGTTTGGGCCGGTACAAAAATGATTGTCTGGGGAGGATATGGAGATGGCCTTCTCAATACCGGCGGAATATATACACCATGATAAGTAAGCAGGTGTTAAGATAAATACTTAAGAAATAAAAGGTAGCCGCAACCTTCAGGTTGCGTGGCATTAAAAATACGGGAGGGCGCTTCGGCGCCCTCTTTTATTTCTTCACATTTTTGTTGGTAACCGGTTATCTGCTACCTGCAACCTGTTCTTATGATTTTTTACCTGTTACCTGTTACCTGCTACTTGCTACATTCATTTGTTCGCCACCCTCAGACGGCCCACCAGCAATCTGAAGATCGGGTAAACGATCCCGGGGTTCATCCGGATCAGATCGCGGAAATCCACCCCGCGGATGATCAGGAAATCGGAATTCTCCCGGGTTTCCACCGTGGCGGTCCGGGTTTCGGCGGCCAGGATGGCCATCTCCCCCACGCACTCCCTTTCGGAGAGGAGGGCGATCTGCTTCTGCTTTCCTTCCTCCTCCCGGAGGACCGCCACGCTGCCCGAGACGATCAGGAAAAGGGAGTCGCCGGGATCGTTTTGATGAAAAAGGACCTCTCCCTTTTTCACCCGGACATCACGGGCGATGTCCGCGAGAAACTCGAGGTCCTCCATCGCCAGGTGTTGAAAAATTCCCACCCCCTGGAGAAACATGATTTTTTCCAGCGCCGTCAGCATCTTGGTTTCCTCCCTGGTTTTCCCGGAGCGATTTAATATTTCCACCGCCTCCCGCACCCGCGGTTCGGGGTCGGAGGCCAGTTTCTGAATTTCAGCTTTCCACTTCCCGGAGTAAGAATCCGGAAAGGAGGGAGCGGCCAGGATGGCGAAGGCCCGCTCGAAGCGATCGCCCTTTTCGATCAGGGCGGCCAGTTCCTCCCGGCAGGCCTTACCCTCCTCCCCGGAACCGGAACCCGGGGCTGGGGGCTCGGGGCGGGGATCGAGGATCCGCATGACCGCGCCCCGGAGGGAATGAGGAAGGACCTCCTCCAGGGCCTCGAGGGCGCTCTGCCGCTCCGCTTCCGAACCGCCGGAAAGGGAATTCTTGATTTTCTGGGCCAGCTGTTCCTCGATCAGCAGGCCGATCAGGGCCAGGATCGTCTCGACTTCGAGGCTGATCTGGGTCTTCCATAAAGAGATAAGCGAAAAGGAGATCCCGGGCGGAAGGCCCCGGTCAAAGCAGATGAACTTGCGGAGGGACTCGTTGTGCCTCTGGATCGAATCGGAGAGCAGGGTCTGGATCTCCTCCGGGGAGAGGGGATTTTTCCCGGCCCGGGTCCGCCAGCGCTTCAGGGCCTCGATCAGTTCCAGCCGGGAAACCCCGGATGCTTCGAAGAGGGAGATCCGGAGAACCCGGAGGACTTTTTCGTCCCCGAGCTCGCCCAGGAAACGGTAGAAGATTCCCTGGACCCGCCCGGGCAGGCCCTCTTCCAGCCAGAGCAACACCTGAGGTACGAGGGCAGGGCCGCCCTTCCGCAGAATCGAGCAGACCTTGGTGACAT
This sequence comes from bacterium, assembly GCA_028713675.1. Lineage (GTDB taxonomy): Bacteria > Desulfobacterota > JAPLJL01 > JAPLJL01 > JAPLJL01 > JAPLJL01. The sequence goes on along the minus strand of JAQTNV010000018.1, from coordinate 659 downwards.
TCGTGGACTGGAGCAGGAATTCCAGGACCTCCTGCTCGAAGCCGGGGATCCCGATCCATTCCAGGAGATCCAGGGCGGCCAGCCTTTCCTCGTCATCGTCGGAGCGGATCATCCGCTTGATTTCGTCTTTCAGCTCGTCCGGGATCGGCGGGGAAAATGGTTTTTCCGGTGTCGGGCCCGATTCCCAATCGGGCTTTCCCGGCGCATTCCCCGAATGCGCCCGGCCACTGCTCGAAATCAATCCCTGCCAGAGCAGGGCCCGGACCCGGGGTTCTTTTTCGGCTTTCAGACGGTCCGAACATGCCTCCCCGGTTTCCGCGGGGCGGAAAGCCAGGTACGCCCGGGCGGCCTCCCTCCTGACCTCGGGGCTTTCATCGGCCAGGAAATCCTTCAGCCCGGGGAGAAGGCCCTGGTCTCCGAGACGGACCGCGGCCCGGACCGCCCCGGCCCGGGTCCGGGGGTCTTCCGCGCCGGAAAGCCCGGCCAGGCGGCGAAGCAGGCGGGGGGAACCCGTGGAAAGGGCCAGTTCCATGGCGAAGCCGGCCGCCCGGGGATCACGGCCGGACAGGAGCTCCAGCAGGTAATCCTGCCCGGCGGGGGTGTTGATTTTTTTCAGGCTCCGGAGGGCGGAAAGCTTGAGCTCCTGGTCGTCCCGGGCG
>JAQTNV010000017.1 GCA_028713675.1 bacterium | reverse complement strand
CGCAGTCAATCTTGATGAAAGGCCCCTCGTTCCGGGGGCTCAAACGGTGGATCGCCCGGGCCAGCAGTTCCTTGCCGGTCCCGCTCTCCCCGCTGATAATCACCGAGGAATCCGTGGGGGCGATTTTCTGGAGCAAGCTGAAAACCTCCCGGATTTTCTGCGAGTTTCCCACGATCTCATCCGGCCGGTAGCGCTCTCCCTCTTCCCCCTTCAGGTAAAGATTTTCCGCCTGCAGCCGCTCTTTTTCCTTTTCCAGCTTGGCCAGACCGAGCGCCCGCTCGATTTTCACCTTTAATTCCGCCGGCGAGACCGGCTTGGTGACGAAATCAAACGCCCCCTCCCTCATCGCCTCCACCGCTCCCTCGATGGAACCGTAGGCGGTCACGATCATCACCGGCACCCCAGGCCGGAGCTTGTGAACCTCTTTCAGGACCTGCATCCCGTCCAGGGCCCCCATCTTCAGGTCGGTGAGCACCAGGTCGAAATTCCCCGCGCGGAAGGAAGCGAGCCCTTCCTTCCCTCCCGGGGCCGCGGTCACCCGGTGGCCCATTCCGGTTGCCACCTCGGTCATACCCTCCCGCATGGTCTGGTTGTCTTCAATAATCAGAATCTGCGTCATTATTTTCCCTGGTCAATATTGCGTATCTTTTTCAGTGTTTCAGTCTTCCATTTTTCCAGCCACCTGGCAACCCAGCCACCTGCCTGCGCTGAAGCTTCGGCAGGCAGGCCTAACCACCCAACCACCTAACAACCTAACCACCTTCTTTATACTGCGGGGATATAAATCTCGACCGTGGTTCCCTCCCCCACCCGGCTGATCACCTCGATCGTCCCGCCGTGTCCATCCACAACTTTTTTCGACAGGGCCAGCCCGATCCCCGACCCGCTCTCCCGGGTGGTGAAAAACGGCTCAAAGAGATGAGGCCGGTCCGCTTCGGGAATCCCGACGCCATGGTCCGCGATCGTGATCCGCAGCCGGTTTTTTTCCAGCCCGGCCCGGATCAGCACCTTTTTCCCTCTTTCGGAGGCGGAGACGGCGTTCTCGACCAGGTTGATCACCGCCCGGCGGAGCTTGCCGGGATCGAAATTGAAACTCGCCTCCGGATCCACCCTGGTTTCCAGTTCCACCCCCCGTTCCCGGGCCCCGGGGTTCAGGATTTCCATCACCTCCGCAAAAAACCGGAAGAGCTTCACCTCCTGCCGCCGTAATTCCTCGGGCCGGGCGTAATCCAGAAATTCCTGCACTACTTCTTTCAGGTTCCCGATCTCCCTCCTGATTTTCTCCAGGTACTCCGCCTCCGGTTCCCGGGAGCCGAGCTTCTCCGACAGAAGCCCGGCGAACAGCTCCATCCCCCCGAGGGGATTCCTCACCTCGTGGGCCACCCCCCGGAGCATCAGGTTCAGGGTGCGGTCCCGCTCCCGCATCGAGCCCCGCATCTGCTCGAGCGTCGCCGCCAGGAACCCGATCTCCCCCTGCTCCCGGACCTCGATCGGGGAATCCAGGTCCCCGGCCCCGATCCGGCCGGCGCTCTCCACCAGCCGGTGGATGGGATTAACGATCCGCCGGGCCAGGAGGAGGCTGATCCCCGCGACGATGATCAGGCCCAAAAGCCCTCCGACAAGGAGATCCCGGCGCAGTCCGGTCAGCCCCGCGAAAAACACCGCGCTGCCTTCGACGGCGACATAACCGATGATGTCTTCCCCCCCCGCCGGGGTTTTCATCAGGACCGGCATGTACGCTTCCTTATATAACCGGCGGTCCGGGCCGGAAAACAGGATGGAAACCTGCCCCCGGGCCGGGGCAATCCGGCCCAGCACCTCCCGGTCCAGCTCAAACCGGGAAAAAGGATCGCCGATCCGGGAACCGCCGGTATCCGCCACGATCTTTCCCTTCCGGTCGAAAAGCGCGATCCGCTCCACCCCGTTCAGTTCCTTGACCTTCCGGCAGAAACTTCCCAGGCGCTGGGCGACCTGGCTCGTCTCATCACCCGGAGAAAGGATCAGAAAGGATTCCGGATCGGTTCCCAGGGCCACCGCTCCGGCCACCGAAAGGAGCCGCTGGGAGAACTCCCGGTCCAGGCTCAACTGGGTGCGGTAATAAGCGAAAAAGGAAAACCCCCCGAGCAGCAGCCCGATCGGGATCAGGTAAGCCAGAAGCAACTGGTTCCGAATCCGTCCCTTGACTGATGAAATCATATCCTTAAAAAATTGAGGGTTGAAAATTCATGTGGGGAAAAGAAGATCCCTGGTTCTTTAATATTAAATGATTATAATTACTCTTACCGGGAAATTTTATCTGATTTTGCCTTATTTTTCGACAAAAACTTTCTTTTCGGATATTTCCCGGCACTTGCAGATTATGGCACTTTTCTTGCATGTTATTTAGTTCCATGAGAATGGCGACCGCAAAAATCTCCGTTTTTCTGCTCCTGGCCTGCCTGTTTGCCCTCCCGCGGATGGGTTTCGCCTCCGGACTGGAATCCTTCCGGGCCGATCTGACCGGTCTTTACGCGGCCGAAAAGACCCTGCAGCAGGCCTCCCTGGAATTGCGAGAAAAAGCCGGCCTGCTTTCGGAAAAGATCGCGGCCCAGAAGCCCGAAAACGGCGAACCCAGTCTTTCCCAGAGAAACCAGCAGGAGGATTTCCTCAAGGAATCCAAACAAATCGAAACCGATCTGGGCCGGATCGAAACCCAGCTGGACTCCGTGCGGGAAAGGATCCGCCTGGCCCGGGAAAATTTCCTGGCCGAGCTGTCCCTCCGCATCGCCGCGCTGGAAAAACAATCCCGGAAGAAACCGGATTCCCAACGGCTCGCCGATCTCCTCGGTCTCCGCCGGGAAAAGGAAAACCTGCTGGACCAGGTCTTCTCCGACCTGAATCCCCGGATCGTTCTTCCCGCCGCCGAACCGGGTGACGGCCCCCAGGAAATCCGGAACAAGCTCGAGGTTCTCGACCTGGCCCGGAGCCACCTTCAGAAGCAATTGGAAGTGACCGTCATGAGGCTGGATGAGTTGAACCAGCAATCGGCCCTCTCCCGGGGCCTGCAGGAGTTCCTGGAAGACACTTACGATTTCTCCTCCGAGGTCAGCCACCGGGATGAAATCCTGGCGCGGGTCCAGAACCCGCCGCCAAACTCCTCGCCTTCCAACCCCGCCAAGGAATCCCCCGGAAACGAAGGGATCGCGATCATCGATTTCGGAGACACCGGGAAAGACTCCACGCCTTCCCCGGCCACGCCCCCGGAGATTCTCCGGCTGCAATCCTCAAGTTCGACCCTTTCCCTCCCAGCCGGTTCCGTCCACGCTCCCACCCTCGAGGAAAAAATCCTCCGCTGGCAAACCCGGAAAACCGCTCTGGTGGAACTGATCCTGCGGGTCAACGCCCGGGAGGACGAACTCCGGCGGGGACAATAGCCGTCCCGATTTTCCCTTTCCTGTTGTCCTGAATCCTTCTTCCCCGTTGATCTGAGTTTATATCCTCCCGATAAACTAATAATTTGACATTTACCTTTTATAATTAGAAATTTGACCGGTGAGGTTCTTCACTTCCGGCCGGAGTTCTGGAAATAAGGGGGTCCGAATGATGCTTTTTCGGATTTCTCCGGAGAGCCGGCTCGCGTTTTTTTTCCTGGCCTTTTTTCTCCTTTTTTTCCCCTCCACGTCCGCCTTCCCCGCCGATACCGAAGGCCGGGCCGTATTCAACCTGGGTTACGATGACAATGTCTTCGATGACACTTCCAACCAGAAAAACGGCGATTTTCTTTATCGGATTGTCCTGGAAGGCCGGACCCTCATCTCCCTGCCCCGGACCCTGGCCCTTTCCGGATCCCTCTGGAACGGGGCGGAATTTTTTACCCGGGAGGAATCCGAAAACCGGCTGCGCCAAAAGCTTAACCTCCGCCTGGGCTCGGAGAACCGTTTTCTAACCGCCTTCCTCAAAGGCACCCTGGAAACCAGCTTCTTCCCCTGGAAGGAAAACTATTATTACTTCAAACCGGGAACCGAGTTTTCCCTGGTCCGGAACCTTTCCCCGGTTTTTCGAGCCAGCCTCACGGTCAATTACCAGTATTTCGGCTACCACCCCGAGTCAGATCTCAGCTACCAGTTCCTGGTCTATTCGGGTTTAATCGAGTCCCGGATCCGGGATGATCTCCGCGCCGAGCTCTCCGGCGCGGAAACCCGGCGCTGGAACAAAGGCGAGGCCCGCCGCCTCGATCAGCAGAGCAATCTGGTCTCGGCCGGCTTTGCCAGGGACGACCTGGTGGACGAGCTTTCCCTCGCCCTCGCCTATTCACCCCGGTACTTCCTGCGCGCCGCCTACAATTTTCAGAAAGGAACCTCGAACAGCTACGGTCTCTCCTTCCAGACCCACCGGACGTCACTGACTTTCTCCTATCCCCTGCCGACGAAAACCATCCTCCACCTTTTCGGGGTTGTCCAGGTCAAGAAATACACCGGCCTGGGGACCTACACCATCTGGGCCGAGGACCGGAGAATCATCCTGGCCGACGAGCAGGACGAAAACCTGAACGCGATCAGCGTCCGGGTCGAGCAGAAAATAAATAAATACTTATCCCTGCAGCTGGATTACAACCGTTACTCCAACGAGTTCTCGAGATCGCGTCCTTATTCGAAAAACCTGTTTTTTCTGGGTGTCCGCTGCGGCACCTGACCGTATTTCTTTCTTAAAAACCTGATTCGCCAAACCTCAATTTTTTAAGTCTATCCTCAAAAATTTGACAGTCCGGTCCGGCTGAAATCCTGGGCCTTCCCGGGATCCGAGGGTGGCTAACCCGATTCTTCGCTTTCAAGCGCGGCACGGAGATTGCACTTAATTAATAAGGGGGAAGATATTCGAAAATGAACCAACCATTTAATTCCAATAAAGAATTGAAAATAGTAAAGATCCAAATATTTATTCTATTCCTGGCCCTGGTACTCTCGGCCGCCCTCCTTTTAAATTTAAATTGTTCCGGGAAAAAATCCCCATTAACGGGTACGGAAGCTCCGGAGATCCCGGCCCAGTCGATCAGCGCCAGTACTGATTCCCCGGATTGGACCCGCTATCTCGCTTATTCCCGCCCCCCTTCGGAAACCGTGATCATCGAATCCTGCAAAAATACCGCCGATTTTCCTTCCTTCATCACCCCCACCCTGGAAAAAATCGTCGACAACGGCTATCGCTCCCTCTCGGAAACCTATTACCGGGGAGGGGGCGGGTATTACCTGCTGGACAGCGGCATGCTTCTGAACGGGGGAGAAGAAAAAACCACGGTTCCTTCCTCCAGCCAGTCCCAGAACCCGCCGGAGCGCTCGGTGGCCGAGCCGGACATATACGCCCTGGGAGACAACCTGCTTTTCACCCTTAACATTTATCGCGGCCTCCAGGCCATTAAAATCAACAACCCGAAAAATCCCCAATACGCGAGCGGGGTTTATATCCCCGGCTTCCCCAACGAACTCTATCTAAAGGGCAACCTGGTCATCTCCACCGTGGCCGGGTTCAAGCCGGGATACGGGTGGAGCTCGATGAACGCCCCCGTCCTGGATCCGAATGATCCCCTCTCCACGGAGCTGGCCAAATACCTGGAGGGCAAGGTGGTGGTTTTGGATGTGAAGAACCCGGAACAGATCGAAACCGTTTCCGAGCTTCCCCTGCCGGGAACCCTGATCGAGAGCCGGATCGTGGGGGACATCCTTTACGCCGTCACTTTCACCCCGGATTCCATCGTGGTCTCCTCCTTCAACCTCGCCGGGGCCCCGGACATCCGGGCGGTGGACCAGGAAATCATCTCCTTTCCCGCCACCTGGGATTGGAGCCTTCTGGCTTACACCCATCTTTATGTAAGCCCCGAATACCTCTTCATTTCCGTCCCAATAATCGATTACACCGAGCTTGAATACTACGAAACCAGCGACATCTATTGCCTGGACGTTTCCGACCCGGCCGGCCAGATCAAGGCCCGGGGGAAGATGAACGTCCCCGGCCACATCGCCGACCGTTTCAAGATGGATCTATATAACCAGACCTTCCGGGTGATCGGCGGGGGCGCATTGGGAAGCAATAATAATCTCAGTATTTTTGATGTTTCCAATCCCGACCAGCCCGAGCTTCTCTCGACCAAGTCGATCGGTCAATTCGAGCAGCTCTTCGCCTCCCGTTTTGACGGGAACCGGGCCTATATCGTCACTTACCAGCGGAAAGATCCGCTCTGGATCCTGGATCTTTCCAACCCGGCCAGTCCCATGGTGGTCGGAGAGCTGACCGTTCCCGGTTGGTCCCAGTACATCGAGCCCCTGGGCGACCGCCTGGTCACGCTCGGGGTGGATGACGAGGGAGGGAGAAGGGCAATGGTATCCCTTTTCTCCGTGGAAGACCCCACCAACCCCCGGCTGCTGGACAAGGTCACGGTGGGAAGCGGTTATTCCACCTCTTATGGTTATGCCGATTACAAGGCCTTCAAGGTCCTGCCCGACCAGAACCTGATCATGCTCCCCTGGTCGGATTACCAGGGTTTCGGGTGGTGGGGTTACCGGCTGGAGGACCAGGTCACCCTGATTGATCTCCTCCGCGATCAATTGAAGGAGCGCGGCTCCCTGGCCCACATCGGGACGGTGGAACGGCCCTTCCTGGCCGATAACCATGCCTTCATTCTTTCCCAGAGCGCGGTCCAGATCGCCGATATCGATGACCGCGACCATCCCCAGACCCTTTCCCTCCTCCGCCTGCTCCGGTCGGCGAAAACGATAGTCCCGGCCGGAAAATTCGCCCTGGTGGAGGACGAGAACAGCTGGTGGGAGGTGGTCAAGCTCGGCGATTCCGGGCTCAAGCCCACCGCCCGGATAAAGATCTCCGGGAGCGCGGTCAGCATCATGGGCGACGCGGACAATCTCTATATCATCAGGGAAAGCGAAGCGGTCGACGCGGACAATCCCTCCCGGGTCGAGATTCACCGCCTGCGGATCCCGGAAAACGGCCAGCCGCAGGTAACCGGCTGCTTCGCTTTTCCCTCCAATATTTACTTTTCCCCCCAGACCCTGATTTCCCTCGGCGGCTCCCGGTTCGGCCTCTACGGCTCGGTCTACCGTGAGAGCTATTACGGCGGCGACGTGACCATCGTGAACGCGGCCGACCCGGAATGGTATTACAAGGAAGGCGTCCTGGTCCTGGAAGCCGCGGAGACGGGGGCAATCGCGCCCGCCAAGTTCATTGAAATTCAGAATTCCTCCATCGGTTCGGGCGGCTATTCCTATTTATATTCCAGCTACACTTCCAACCCCCTCGTGCGCGGCCAGCATCTCTACCTGACGGATTCCGAAACCATCGAGCCCCAGAATTACTACTATTCCTATCCGGAAACCCTAACCACCGTTTACTACGCGGTCCGCCTGGATCTCTCCGATCCGGGACATCCTTCCCTTCTCCTGGTCAATATCCCCGGCGAGCTCCTTTATGTTTCGGAGAACGAAGAAAAATTCTATTACCAGAAAACCCAGCTCAATTTATCGTCAATCCAGGACGGCGTGTCCTATTATCAATACTATCCCTCCGATTATTTCCTGGGCGCCTGCCGCTACAACGCCCAGGGATTCCTGGCCGGGGACGAAATCGCGCTTTCCGGATACCCGGCGGTCTCCTTCAGCAACACCCAGGCCCTGCTGCTTTCGGGACTTCCATATTATTACTGGTACGGGGAATACTCCGGCGGTTCGGCCCCTGAGCAAAGTCTCTCCCTGATCAAAACCGACGACATCACCGACCTGCAGGTCATCGATTCCCTCGCGCTTCCCGCTTTCGAGGCCGGCTACAGCCTGAATGGATTCGCCGGCGGGCGCGCCTTCCTTTCGCTCGGTCCTTTTATTAATCCCAAGCGGATCCGGGAACTCGCGATTTCCCAGGGGTCCTGGAGCTCCTCCGAAGATGAAATGTACGCTTACCTGGACCTGATTTACCGGGTCAAGGACTCCCGGTTTGAATTTGAACATGTCCATCCCTCGACCAACTGGAACCCGTCCCCGGTTATCTCGGGAGACCGGGTCCTGGTTCCCGCGGGGATGTACGGAATCGAGGTTTTAAGGTAGGGATTCACTAACCGCCCACCAAGCTCCTGGTTCCGGGTTCGGGCCCAATTCGGGTGCCAATCGTCCCGGAGCCGGGATAAATGAACTCCCTACCCAACAAAAAAGGCCTGGGATACTCTCCCAGGCCTTTTTATGTTTATTCGGAATCCGGATTACCGGGTCTTACCATATATTAATAAACACATACTATTCAGATAGTTACGACTTCCGCCCTTGACAAACCCGGAAGCCGTGATTAAGTTAAGTTCGTTCGTTGGCAATCCCCTACAGAGAGTGCTAACAGGAAGAAATATTTATTGATTTTGGGGCACTAATTTTAGAAAGGAGGCATACTTATGAAAATACGGCCCCTGAGAGACAAGATTCTGGTAAAACGGCTGGAGGGAGAGGAAAAGAGCAAGGGCGGAATCATCATCCCGGACAGCGCCAAGGAAAAACCCATGGAGGGTCTGGTGGTGGCGATCGGCACCGGAAAGCTCAATGACGAAGGCAAGGTCATCCCCCTGGTGGTCAAGGTCGGAGACAAGATTCTGTTCGCCAAGTACTCCGGAACCGAGATTAAAATCGAAGGCGAGGACCACCTGGTCATCACCGAGGAAGAAATTCTGGGAATTATCGAAAAATAGTCCGAGCCTTGAGCTCCGGATTACGAAGTGAAAGGAGGAAATAATGTCATCGAAATTAGTAAGATTTGACACGCAGGCCCAGGCCGGTCTGATGCGCGGGGTGGAAATCCTGACTCAGGCTGTCCGCTCTACCCTCGGTCCCCGGGGCCGGAACGTCCTGCTGGAAAAAACCTTCGGCGCCCCCACCTGCACCAAGGACGGGGTCACCGTGGCCAAGGAAGTCGAGCTGGAAGACAAGTTTGAAAATATGGGTGCCCAGCTGCTCCGCGAGGTTGCGAGCAAGACCAGCGACACCGCGGGCGACGGCACCACCACCGCCACCGTGCTCGCCGAAGCCATTTACCGCGAAGGCGCCAAGCTGGTGGCCGCCGGGTCCAACCCGATCGACCTGAAGCGGGGCGTGGACAAGGCCGTGGAGATCGTCACCGAAGAGCTGAAAAAGCTCTCCAAACCCACCCGGGACAAGAAGGAAATCGCCCAGGTCGGAACCATCTCCGCCAATAACGACGATACCATCGGCAAGATCATCGCCGAGGCCATGGAGAAAGTCGGCAAGGAAGGCGTGATCACCGTTGAGGAAGCCAAAGCCATGCAGACGAACCTGGACGTGGTCGAGGGCATGCAGTTCGACCGCGGCTATCTCTCGCCCTACTTCGTCACCGACGCCGAGCGGATGGAGTGCGTCCTCGATGAGCCCTACATCCTGCTCAACGAGAAGAAAATCAGTAACATGAAAGAGCTCCTCCCCCTCCTGGAGAAGGTCGCCCGGGCCGGCAAGCCCCTGCTGATCCTCGCCGAGGAAGTGGAGGGCGAAGCCCTCGCCACCCTGGTGGTGAACAAGCTCCGCGGCACCCTCTCGGCCTGCGCAGTCAAGGCCCCGGGATTCGGCGACCGCCGGAAGGAAATGCTGAAAGACATCTCGGTCCTGACCGGGGGCAAAGTGATCGCGGAAGAGCTCGGGATCAAGCTCGAGAACATCCTGATCGAGGACCTGGGCCGGGCCAAGCGGGTGGTGATCGACAAGGAAAACACCACCATCGTGGACGGCGCCGGGAAGAAGGAAGATATCGAAGCGAGGATCAAGCAGATCCGCGCCCAGATTGAGGAAACCACCTCGGATTACGACAAGGAAAAGCTCCAGGAGCGCCTGGCCAAGATGGTGGGCGGCGTCGCGGTCATCAACGTCGGCGCGGCCACCGAGGCCGAGATGAAGGAGAAGAAGGCCCGGGTGGAGGACGCCCTGAACGCGACCCGCGCGGCCGTCGAGGAAGGCATTATCCCCGGCGGAGGTGTGGCCTATATCCGATGCCTCCCGGCCCTGGAGAAGCTCAAGGTCGAAGGTGACCAGAGGTTCGGGGTCAACATCATTAAGAAAGCCCTGGAAGATCCTTGCCGCTGGATCGCCAACAACGCCGGGATCGAAGGCTCGATCGTGGTCGACCAGGTCAAGAAGGGAACGGGCAACTATGGTTTTGACGCTGCCAAGATGGAATACGTGAAGGATATGATGGCGGAAGGGATCCTCGACCCGACCAAGGTCGCCCGCTTCGCCCTCCAGAATGCAGCCAGCGTCGCCACCTTGATGCTTATGACCAATTGCATGATCGCGGAGAAACCGGAAGAAAAGTCCGCCAAAGGTATGGGCGGAATGCCGGGCGGAATGCCCCCCGGCGGCGGCTACGGCGATATGTACTAAAATCTGATTCTGCTGAAACACCAAGCCCGGCTCGGGGAAACCCGAACCGGGCTTTTTTTATTAAATTAAACCAAAGCGGGAAAGGAATTTTATAGGTTTAAATACTTTGCGTGTCCCACCTGTACCACTTTTCTCGCCTTTCTCGCTCTTCCTGATAGAAGCAAAAAATTATTCTATGATCTTCCCGCTCCAGACGACGATCGTGTTCATCCCCACATGGACCTTGGCCCGGAGGGTGAGCTCGCAGGGGCCGGCTGCCACCCCTTTCAACGTCACCTTCATTCCCTCGCGGGGCGTGACCCGGCAGTTCTCGGGGTTATCCACCGACCAGTTGGGGGTATTGGCCGCGCCGGGGCTTTCAACCTCGCCGCCGGAGGAATCCACCGCTACGGCCGAGAATTCCAGGACCTGGTTCACCCGGATGGCGGCCGGGTAGGAGGATTGATTTTTGACATCTATCCTTTCCACCCTCACGATTGATCCCGCCGCGGCGCAACCGAAAAACAGAAAGCCGATCGCCAGAGCTGATAAACCCCATCGTCTTGATCCGATCATTTGCAAATCCTCCTTTCTCAAACTTGCCGGGAAGGTTATCCCTCGTTTACAAACATCCGAAAAAGCATCAGGCCGGTTTTGACTCGGAAGCCAGCAGGGATCCCAGCCGGTTGCTGATTTCGACCAGCCGCTCGGCGGTCTGGGTGGAAACCTTGCTGAGCGCGGACCCTTGCTGGGCGCTCTCGGCTACCTTGTTGGCGTGCTCGATTATCTTCAGGGTCAGGTTCTCCTGCTGGCTGGTGCCCTGGAGAATCCCGTAAACCGTATCGTTGGCTTTCTGGACCGACCGGTAAATGTTCTGAAACGAATCGTGGGCCTGGACCATCAACTCCGACCCGATCCGGGTTTCGGCCAGGTTGCTGTCGATCGCGCCCATGATTTCCCGGGTGCTGGTCTCAATCTGCCGGAGGATGGGCCGGACCTGGTCAGCCTCCTTGACGACCATCTCGGCCAGTCTCCGCATGTTATCCGCGATCAGCATGAAACCCCTGCCGGCCTCCCCGGCCTTAGCCCCCTCCAGGGCCGCGTTCAGGGCCAGGACATCGCTCTTGTTGGCGATCCCCTCGATCAGCTTCAGGATTCTTTCCACCTCCTCGCCGACCAGGGCCAGGGTTTGGATCCGTTCCCCCACCTCGGTGGCTCTCTCGGAGAAATTTTCGATGCTCTTCCGGAAAAAATCGATGGTGTTCGTTCCCTCCTCCCCGTCCCGGAGGGCGGCTCCGGCCTGCTCCATCACCTGGGTCGAGCCGTCGGAGATCTCCCGGGCCACCACCGAAAGGTCCTCCACCCCGGCCTGCACCCCCTTGATGGATTCGGATTGCTGCACGGCCCCGGCCTCCTGCTCCCGGGAAATCCTCATCATTTCCTCGGTCAAAACGGCCAGGAGGGGGATAATCTCCCGGATGGTTTTCAGGATGCTTTCCACTTTTTCCGACTGCTTGACCGCCTGGCCGATCTTCTGGTCCAGGGCTTCCCGCATCCGGTCGACCGCATCGGTAATGGCCCCGATCTCATCCGCGGATACCGGCTGAAGCTCGGAATTCCATCCCAGGAACCCCTTGGAGATTTTTCGGACCCCCTGGTCCAGGCGGGAGATACTGCCGGTGAGCGCCCGGGTGGAAAGCAGGATCATGACCGCGGCGTATATCCCCACGAGCAAGGTGCTTTCCAGCACCCCCACGGTGACCGGTTTCAGGATTTCATCGGGGATTTTTCCCTGGGTGGCCAGCCAATCCAGCCGGCGGAGCACATCGGTGCTGAAGAAATACAGAACCAGAAAAATAATGAAAACAATAGTGAAGCTGAACTTCGAATTGATTCCCAGGCGGCGAATCGCGGGATCGTGATAATCCGGACGCGGAAAACCCACCTCATCCAGGCAGGCCAGCATCTGGGTGGCAAAGTGGGTGTTGAAAAAGAAAATCAGCACGGCGGTCATCAGGGTCACCACCAGATAATCGATCGCCAGCGAAACATAAAGCGACCAGGACAGGTTGGTAAAACCCATGACCGAGGGCATGATCAGTCCACCGGCGGAACCGATCAGCCCCAGGATGCCGGCGATGAAGGCCGCGGAATAGGGCCAGTTCAGGATCTCCACCCCCACCCTGGCCTTTTGCCCGGGGTCAAAATCCTTCAATTTTTCCCGGTCCTTTTCGTAAAGGATCATGAACTCCGACGTGTTTTTTACCATCTTGATCCCGATGGTAAAAATAAAAACCAGGAAGATCACCAGGAGGGTCAGGAGGGTCATGATAGACCAGACGGTCTGGCTCCCCGTCATGACCTCGGTGTTCGGCTGGGAAACCTGGCGGAAGAAAGCCAGGAAAAGAGCGAAAAGCGCAATAAAGATATTGCTGAAAACCAGTTTTAGGATAAATTTCACTTTTTGTGTCCCCGGGTGATGAATTAATTGTTTTTTATTTCATACCTTTCCGGGGCATTTGTCAAAAGAATCCTGGCCCCGGGCTTTTTTTCTGATGACTGGCATTTTTTCGGATGACGCGATATAAAAGAAAAGAACAGAATCGGATGAAAAATACTACAAAAAGAATATTCGATCTGCTGACCGGGAGCAAATCTGGAATCCTTGTTTCCGCCCTTCCTTTTCCGCTTTACCCCAGCTTCAATCTACTCCTTGAAATCAGACCCGATTATTTCGATCCGATTACCGTGAATTTTCTGGAATCAGGCCAGGTCCGGCTCCAACCCGGATTCGACTACGGCCTGGACCTGACCATCCGGTCCGACCCCGGGACCTGGGAGGGTATTCTCTCCGGCCGGTCCACCCTGCTTTCCGAATTCTTCGCCGGCCGGGTGCGGTTCCGCAACCAGCGGACCGCCTGGAACCGTTTCTGCTTCCTGAGCTATTTCCTCGCCACGAGTGAAAGGCAGGTTATATAACAAGGTAGTTGCCCAATTTATTGGGCATGGCAAAAAAAGCCGATCCCGCCAGTGACGGGACAAGTAAATCGGCGGACTACAAAAGAATATTGAAACCCCGGAGCCTAAAATTATGAGCAAACGCGATGACAAAACCCGCTACCTCGCGGAATGGATCTCCCGGGTGCGTTTCGAAGACATCCCGGACCGGGTGATCCGGAAAGCCCGGCTCCAGTTCCTCTCCATCTGGGCCTCCGCCTGCGCCGGTTCACGGACACCGGGAGTCCAGGCCCTCTTGAAAACCGTCGCCGGCTGGAACGAGGGCGCTGACTGCAGCCTGCTTCCCGCCGGGGGAAAAACCAGCCTGCGGGGGGCGATCCTTTATAATTCCGGGGCCGCCATCGCCCTGGACTACGACGATTACCTCCTGGCCGCCCACACCGGGGTCTCGGCGGTGCCGCTGGCCCTGGCTTTCTCGGAAAAACTCAAACTCGGCGGCCGGGACCTTCTCCTCCTCCAGGTCATCGTCAACGAGGTGGCCGGCCGGATCGGGGCCTCGGTGGCCCTCGGTCCCCAGAACGGCCAGGCCTGGTCCTTCGTCCACCTGGGGGGAGGCGCGGCGGCCGCTTCCCGGGCCTTCGGCCTCAACCCGGAAGAAACCGCCAACGCCCTGGGGGCGGCCTTCTACCAGTCCACCTTCACCATCTGGCCCGGATTCATGGGGCCCCACACCAAGCTCCTGACCGCCGGCCTGCCCGCCACGATCGGCGTCCTGGGGGCGGAGCTGGCCCGCTCCGGGTTCACCGGTTCGCCCGAGATCCTCGAGCACCCCATCGGCTTCATCAACTGTTTCGCCGACATCCCCACCCCGGCAATGATCAGCGGGCTCGGGAAGGCCTGGGTCACCGACACCCTCTGCTGCAAGGTTTATCCCGCCTGCGCCTATGTCGACCCGGTGGCGGATTGCGTCGAGCAGATCCTGAAGCAGCACCCCGGCGGGATCAAGCCCGAACAGGTTGAAGAAGTGGTGGTCTCCGGAGGGATCACCTCCTTCCTGATGGACGAGCTTTCTTCCCCTTTCACCAGCCCGGAGAAAATCGAACGGAACCAGGCCACCATCGTTCTCAATTTCAACCTGCCCTACAACGTGGCGGCCCTTTTGATCGACGGGGAGCTCACCCCCCGCCAGCTCACCCTGGAGAGGGCGCGCGATCCGAAAATCTGGGAACTGGCCAAGCGCGTCCGCACCGTGAACGATCCCCGGGTCGCGCGGGCCCAGCTAAACAGCCTGCTTTCACTTGAACCCCTGCCCGATCTCAAAACCCTGACCGGGGGAAATTTCGACCTGGCCGATTTCCACCTGGAAAAGCTCGAGGTGCACTTCAGCGGGCGGGTGGAGATCCGGATGCAGAACGGAAAGGTCTACGCCGCCACGCAGGACATCCCTTACGGGGCGGCCGGGAGGCCGATCGAGGAAACCGAGAAGCTGATCCGGGAAAAATTCATCCGGGAGGGAACCCCGGTTTTAGGCGAGGCCAGGGTCAGCCGCGCCCTGGAGCTGGTTTCAAATCTTGATCAGCTTTCAGACCTGAGCGAACTGATTTCCAACCTCATCCAATAACAGGGCAATTTTTCATTTTATTCCGTTTTCCGCAGGGGAGGAGTTTGTCCCTCCCAATATCGATTTCTCGTTTTCCCGTAGGGGAGGGCTTTATGCCCTCCCGCATTTGGGCGGGGACAAGCCCCGCCCCTACACAAATCGTCTAAAATCCAAAGGGTAGAAATCTTAAGGTGTTATTAGGCCTATCGAACGCAGCGGAACCCGTAGTACTTCCACTCGTACGTCTGGACATTGCTGCCCCGAACGGATGCACGGATATTGTTGGGATCGTAGATACCCCAGCACCCGCCGCGCAAGACCCTGACGGACCCCGAAGAAGGCCCTTGCGGATCCTGCGTCGGGCTCGATGAATAATATGTATCGCTATACCAGTCATTCACCCACTCCCACACATTCCCCGCCATGTCATACAATCCATAACCATTCGGCGCAAAGCTTCCCGCCGCGATCGTATCATCCGGGGAACACGCGCCCCTTTGCGCTCCATTGATTGCACCCAACGTGCAGATTGGAGCGGTATCACCCCACGGATATCTCTTGCCCGCCAGTCCCCCCCGCGCCGCATACTCCCACTCCGCCTCTGTTGGCAGTCGACCTCCCGTCCATTGGCAAAATGACTTCGACTGGTCCCAATCAACGTAGATCACCGGATAATTGTCGTAAGTTGCATTCCCATAATATGAAGACCGGGTATTCGAAGAACTATCTCCCGGAGCCGTGCAGGACGCCGCATCCACGCAGGCCTTGTATTGGACATTGGTCACTTCATAAACATTCATCTTGAAAGCCGAGAGGCAGACATTATGAACCGGAAGTTCATCCGCTCTCCCTTCGCTAAAGGCATCGCCCATGTTGAAACAACCGGCGGGAATGGCGGCCGTTTGAATCGAGAAACTTCGCGTGGTGGCATTTGCTTCATCGGAATATCCCGAATTCCCGGCCGAGTTATCCGCGGAAACCCGGTAATAATAAGCAGTGCTGGAGGAAAGACCGGTATCAGTATAAGAGGTCACATTGGGACCGGCGGTATATACCAATGAATAGGTTCCTCCCGACCCGGTCTTCCGCTCGATCTTAAACCCGTCCTCATTATTAGAATTGTCCTGCCAGGCAAGATCCACTTCCGAAGACAAACTGCCGGGGTAAGCGGTCAGACCGGCAGGAGCGGCAGGAATGGTGAGAAAACAGGCGCCGGTGGTAACATTGGCTTCATTCGAATAACTTGAATCTCCCTCGCTATTGTTCGCCTTGACACGATAATAATAAGTCGTCGCGCAGGTTACAGTAGTATCCTGAAAGCTGGTTACGTTCGCGCTCACGTTCCCCATTGCATCGTATGTCCCCGCCGTTCCAGTTTTCCTCTCGATAATGAACCCAATTTCATTATTGGAATTATCTGTCCAGGAAAGATTGATCTGGGCTGAAGATACTGACGTGGCAGTCAGGCCGGAAGGAATGGAAGGCACCCCCGTAGCTTGCGACCCCCCGCCCTGCTGTTTCTTCGCGCATTCCGTCACGTTGTAATTCGATCCACCCTTATCGCAAGGATTGTTCCAATCCGTCGAAGCCGCGCAGGCAAACAAGAAAGGAAGGACGACAACAATTAAAAATCGGCTGATCCTCATCTTTGTTATCCGTCTTAATCTGTTCATATCCGCATTCATCCGCATTTTATCTCCGCGTCTATCCGCGTTGTTTATATATCCGCGTTCATCCGCGTTTTATCTCCGCGTCTATCCGCGTTGTTTATATATCCGCGTTCATCCGCGTTGTTTTATTAAAAGGATGCCCTCGCCCCCAGGTATCCCCCGCCCTCCGGATATGCGACCATTTCCGGGTAGATCGCCATCTCGGGGATTAAAGATATTCCTTCCGCCCGGGCCGGAACCTTCGCCTTGGGCGCGGCCAGGAAAGAAACCAGCGAAAGCGCCGCCCCGAAACCGATTACTCCATAAGAAGCGTAAACAAATTTGTTGTAACTCTTCACAGTTTCTTTGCTCATGTTGAGGCAATCCTGAAGGGGGAGAGATCCAAAGATTTTTTGTTCGTTGTAATCTTGCCGAGCCTGCCTGGCCCCTAAACTCGAAACCACCGCCAGGGCCAGACCGGTAGCGGCAATATCTATTCCGCTGTATCCGAGCAGGTGCGCCCGCTCCCTCCCCGATAATGAAGGCATGAAAATATAGGACAATGTGGCGGTGAGAAGACTGGCTCCACCGATACCAAAACCGATATAGTGACCACTCGGCATTTCATAGTCTTTATATTTGACATGAATTCTACTTTCTTGATAATAAGCCTGGCCTACCGTTGCATCGAGGAGAAGCAGGGTTAACCCGGTGTAATAAAACCCCTTCGCCACTCTTCCGTTTCCCTTTGACTTGGACTTGGGCTTGGGCTGGGTTTGAACCTGGGGCTGAGGTTGGGATTGAGGCTGGGGGGGAGCCTTTATAATCTTTACCGCCTCCCGCGGCTTCTCGAGGGACTCCAGGGAATAGCCAATCGTCCGGCTCTCCCCCTCCCGCGCCTCAAAATCCTGGCTGTAACCCTGGTAACCGGACTGTGACAATTCCAGCCGGTGCGTCCCCGCCGGGACCATCACTTCCCGCGGCGCGGTTCCAAGACTCTTTCCATCCATTAATATCTGCGCTCCATCCGGCACGCCCTGGATCCTGATCGTCGCCAACTGCTTTAAACGCGCCTCCACCGAGTTCAACCCCGGCTTCACCGAAACCGCCATCTCCAGCGGAACATACCCTTCCTTCTTCAGCAAAAGTTTGTGGTCCCCGGGCTTGATGTCCTTTAACACAGTCGGGCTTACCCCCGCCTTGCTCCCGTCCAGATAAATCTCCGCCGCCTCCGGGTCCGAACCGACCTCCAGGCTCCCCAAAACCGGGAGGACCTTCGCCGGTTTGGGCGGCACCTGCTTGGGCGGGGCCACCACGCCCCCAACCGCTTCCGCCAAGGACGCCGAAACCTTGTCAATCGAGCCGATCAACTGGTCAATCTCGCAGCCCGGGCAGCGGTCCGACGCCATCTTCTCGATCTCGCCGGTCTCGACTCTGGTCATCTGGACGCCGATGACGTAGGTCTTCCCGAGCAGGGTCACATTCCCCGTCACCATCTCCTCCACTCCCAAGAGCTGGCCGACCTTGACCGCGCATTCCTTCGAGGTGCAATCGGAAAGCTGGAACCCCTGCTCTTTCATGATCCGTTCCATGTTGTTCCGATCCACCACCCGGAAACGGCCAGTTTTCCAAAGCTGCTCGCGGAGGATATCTGAAAGGGAAACCTTGGCCTCCATGGGAATGCCCGGAGAAAGGTCCAGGTCCAGAACCGCCAGGAATACTTTTTTAGGCTGATTGGAAGGGGCTTCACCCTGCGCCCAGATCAAATCCGGCCTCAGGATTGAGAAAAGAAAGGCAATGATTATCAGGGTAGAAATGAGTTTGGGCTTTTTCATGGATTTGCTGGGAAGTATTGTATGGAATTTAATTAAAATAATAAAGAAAAACTATTCTCTTATTCAAATCTTGAATTAATAGTGTTTGCCCTGTGGAATTCGACGGACTTTTTGGTAGCCGCGGGCTTCAGCCCGCGATTTCCATTTTTGTGCCGTTTCTAATTATTTTCGCAACCTGCCTGTCCTGAGTTTGTCGAAGGAAAGGTTGCGCCTACCTGAAATATTGAACGGCGTTCTGAAAGATCCGAAACCCGTCGCCTTCTTCCGGGAGCTTTTTCCCCTGGCGGGAAAGCAGCTCTTTTTCCCTCTCCCAGTTGGGGTGGGAGGTGAAGTTAAGAAAGCGCTCGGGGTGGGGCATCATCCCGAAAATCCTGCCGGTCGGGTCGCAGATCCCGGCGATGTCCAGGACCGAGCCGTTGGGGTTCTCCGGAAAATTGCCCCGGGCCGGTTTGCCCCGGGAGTCGACATACTGGAAGGCGATCTGGTCATTTTTCTTCAGTCCGGCAATCTCCTTCTCCTGCGCGAAAAACCTTCCCTCCCCGTGCGCGATCGGAAGGTAAATCCTTTCGATCCCGGTGGTGAAGACGCACTTGTCGCTCCGGGCCGAAAGCCAGACCCAGCGGTCCTCGTATTTTCCGGAGAGGTTGAAGGTAAGCGTAACGGTCTGGTTGAGCTCCGGGGTGGGCCGGGGCAAAAGCCCGGATTTGACCAGGACCTGGAAACCGTTGCAGATCCCGATCACCAGGCGGTCCCCGGAAACAAAGCCCAGGATCTCATCACGGAGACCGGCCCGGATCTTGTTGGCCAGGACCTTGCCCGACCCGAGATCGTCCCCGTAGGAAAACCCGCCTGGGACCGCCAGGATCTGGTAGTCGGAAAGCTTCCTCTGCCCCGCGATCAGGTCGTTGATGTGCACCCGCTCGGCCTGCGCCCCCGCCTGGTTGAAGGCGAACTCCGTCTCCCAGTCGCAGTTGATGCCGTAACCGGTGAGAATTAACGCTTTGGGTTTAGCGGACATAATATTCGGTTTCTGGTTTCGGGTTTCGGGTTTCGGGTTTTCAGATTTGTTTTAGTAACTCGAAACTAGAAACCAGAAACTCGAAACTGTTTTTTTTCTAATTACCAATCCTTAAAGGTTTTTTTATACGCTTCTTTCAATTTTTCGATTTTGATGCTGATGATTTCCTTGCCTTCCACTCCCTGAATCTTCAGGACCGGCTCCATTATGACCGTCCCGATCCTGGCCAGCGGCAGGCCCTTCATCCGTTTCTCGAATTTCTCGCTCTTCCGGGGATCGACCGTGACCAGGAAACGCCCGGCGGATTCGGAGAAAAGCAGATAATCATCCCGCCCCGCCCCGGGGCCCTTCGGAACCAGGGCCAGGTCAATCCCCATCCCGAGGCACCCGGCCATCACCTTCCTGGCCAGGGAGATGCCCAGGCCGCCTTCCCCGACCGGGGCCGCGGAGGCTACCAGGCCTTCCTTTATAATATCCGCCACCCGGGGATAAAGCTTGAGCGTTTCCTCCGGCCTGACCCGCGGGACGGAAGCGCCCACGTAGGCCCGGCCCTTCTCTTTTTCCCCCCTGGCCGCGTAATACTGGCCGCCCCCCATTTCCTTCCGGGTCAGGCCCAGGACATAAACCAGGTCCCCCGCGGACTTGGCGGTCAGGGTCAGGCTCCGGCGGAGATCGGAAACGATCCCGATCGCGGAGATCAGAAGCGTGGGTGGCACGGAAATCTTGATCGGGCCGCCCCGCGCGTCGAAACCCTTGAAATCGTTGTACATCGAATCCTTCCCCGAAATGAAGGGGGCCTGGTAGTGAAGGGCGAAATCGTAGCAGGCCTGGCAGGTCCGCTTGAGCTGGCCGAGCCGCTCCGGCTCATCCGAGCTGCACCAGCAGAAGTTGTCGAGCAGCGCGATCCTCTCGGGATCGGCCCCGACCGCGACCAGGTTGCGGACGGCCTGGTCGATCGCGGCCGCCGCCATCCAGTAAGGATCGATATCGCCGTAGCCGGGGAAGAGACTGCCGGTGATGGCCACCCCCTCCCGGGAATCCGGCAACGGGCGGTAGACCACCGCCTCGGAATGGACATCCTCCTCCACCCCCACCAGAGGCTTGATCACCGAACCGCCCTGGACCTCGTGGTCGAACTGGCGGACGACGAATTCCTTGCTCGCGAGGTTGGGCCGGGAGAGCATCGCTTCCAGGGCTTTACCGTAATCGCCCGGCTCCTTGAGCGCGGGCTCGGGATGGCGGGGGGCAATCCATTTGGATTTAAGTTTCCGCCGGGGCAGGCCGTCGTGGAGAAAATCGAGGTCCACGTCCATCAGGGTCTTCCCCCGGTAGGTTACGACACAGCGTCCGGAATCCGTGAATTTCCCGATGGCGGCGGCCTCCACTCCGCGGGAGGCCAAGAGGCGCAGGAATTCGTCCGCCTTTTCGGGCGGGACGGCGTAGGTCATTCGTTCCTGGGATTCCGAGATCCAGATTTCATAGGGGGCCAAACCCGGGTATTTGAGGGGAACCTGGTCGAGCTCGACCCGGCACCCGCCGCACTCCCGGGCCATTTCCCCGATCGAGCAGGAAATCCCGCCCGCCCCGTTATCGGTCACGCTGGAATAAAGCTCCCGGTCCCGGGCCTCGAGCTGGGCGTCGCCGAGCTTCTTCTGGGTGATCGGGTCGCCGATCTGGACCGCGGTCACCGGGCTCCCGGCGTGGAGCTCCTCCGAGGAAAAGGTCGCGCCGTGGATCCCGTCCTTTCCCACCCTGCCCCCGGCGACCACGATCAGGTCCCCGGGCCGGGCCCCTTTCTGCTCCGTGGGCTTCCCCCCGATCCGGGCGGGCATGAGCCCGAGCGTCCCCACGAACACCAGGGGCTTGCCCCGGTAGCGGGGGTCGAAACGGACAAATCCGAATCCGGTGGGGATCCCCGACTTGTTGCCTCCGTCTTCCACCCCCCGGCGGACACCCTCGAAAACCGTGCGGGGATGGAGCACCGGGTTCTCCTTCTCCCGGTCCCGGAAGAGCGGCTCCCATTTCCCGATCGGGTCCCCGAAACAGAAACCGTAGGTATTGACGACCAGGCGGGAGCCCTTCCCGGTGCCGAGGGGATCGCGGTTCACCCCCACGATCCCGGTGATGGCCCCGCCGTAAGGATCCAGGGCGGAGGGGGTGTTGTGGGTTTCCACCTTGTAAGCCAGGTTCCAGTCCCGGTTGAGCCGGATCACCCCGGCGTTGTCGGTAAAGATCGAGACGCAGAAATCCTTCCGGCCCTGTTTCTTCCGGATTTCCTCCGTGGCCCGGCGGATGTAGGTCTTGAAAAGCCCGTCCACCCGGTCCAGGCAGGCGGCGAAGATGGTGTGCTTGCAGTGCTCCGACCAGGTCTGGGCGATGGACTCGAGTTCCAGGTCCGTGGGCTTCCGCCCTTCCCGGTTGAAGTAGTCCCGGATCGCGTGCAGGTAATCCAGGTCCAGGGCCAGCGGTCCCCGCCGGATTTCCCGGCCGTCCCGGGTACCCTCGAGAATCCCCTGGCGGCCCAGGCGGGCCAGTTCCTCGTCGGGCAGGTTGAGGTCCACGCTCAGGACCGGGGCTTCCGGAGGAAGCTGGACCCGGGGCAGAGGCAGGGAGAGGCCGCCCTCCCGCTCAAATTCCTCCCGGCTCCGGACCGCGGAACGCTCGATCAGGGGGTTGAAAAGCCCGGCGGCGACCTGTTCGACCAGTGCCCGGTCGAGCCGGCCCCCGAGCAGGTACTGACGCGAGGTATATACCGTTTCCTGGCCGCGGAACTTCATCCCCAGGAGGTCCTCGATGGCCTCCCGGGCGGTCCGCCCCGGGTTGTCGGTCACCCCGGGAAGGAACCCGATCTCCACGATCCAGTCGAAGCCCTGGCTTTTCAGGAAAACCGGCGCGGGCTCGGAAAGGTTGGATTCCTGGGTGACGGGATCGGGGAAAAGCTCCCGGCGCAGGCGTTCCAGATCGGCCCCGGGAAACTCCCGGTCGATCGTGTAGATCTCGCCGATCCGCACCGAGTCAAGTTCGATCCCGAGATCCCGGGCGATCCGCTTCCGGGCCCTTTCCCCGAGGTAATCGGGAAGACCTGGTTTGGTAAATACTTGGATCCTGGTAGCCATTGGTATCGCAGACAATCTACCAAAAATTTAATCCAATAACACCATAGCAAATGAGCCGGACCCGGTAAAATTGCCGCGCGGTAAATTATCGGATTCGGCTTTGTCAACCCTAAGACCGATTAATATTCTTACCGGATTGCATTTTCCGCTACCAAATGTAAAGAATTTAACGGACGATTGTTTCCCTCGGCCCGCTCTTTATCAGCCGGGTAAATCCCGGTTCTCATCTTGATAAATAGCGGAAGGATTGATTATAAGTAAAATGAACTTATAAACGCAGGATCGGAAAAAAATTATGGGCAATAAAATCATTAAGAAGGAAAACCTGGCCAAGGAAGTCGTCCGGATGGTGGTCGAGGCCCCGGAGATCGCCGCCAAACGGAAGCCCGGACAGTTCATCATCCTCCGGGTGAATGAGAACGGGGAAAGAATCCCCCTCACAATCTCCGACGCCGATCCCGGGGCGGGCACCATCACCCTGATTTTCCAGGTGGTAGGAAAAACCACGATGCTCCTCCGGGACGTGCCCGAGGGCGGGGAAATCTCCGACTTGGCCGGCCCCCTGGGCAACCCCACCCACGTCGACAAGTACGGCGTGGTCTGCGCCATCGGCGGCGGGGTGGGCACGGCCGTGATCTACCCGATCGCCAAGGCCCTGAAGGAAGCCGGCAACCAGCTCATTTCCATCATCGGCTCCCGGAACAAGGACCTCCTGATCCTGACCAAGGAGATGGGCCAAATTTCCGACCGGCTCCTGGTTTGCACCGACGACGGCAGCTACCAGATCCACGGGTTCGTCACCGACGTTCTCAAGCATCTCCTGGAAGAAGGCGTTCATATCGACATCGTTTATGCCATCGGCCCCCTGCCGATGATGCGGGCGGTCTGCGAGGTCACCCGCGCCAAGGGGATCAAGACCATCGTGAGCCTGAATCCGATCATGATCGACGGCACCGGGATGTGCGGGGGCTGCCGGGTGGGCGTAGGCGGCGAGTCCAAGTTCACCTGCGTGCACGGGCCGGAATTCGACGGCCATCAGGTGGATTTCGATCTCCTGGCCAAGCGCCTGCGGGTTTACCCCTCCGAGGAGGAAAAAGCCCGCTCGTCCTACCAACCCAAGCCGAAATAAGGGGCCCGTCAGATGAACGAGGAAATAAAACCATCACCCAGCAAGGTGAAAACCCCCCGGCAGAAAATGCCGGAGCAGGACGCCTCCGCCCGGACCAGGAATTTCCAGGAAGTCCCCTTCGGCTATACCCCCGAGCTCGCGGTCCGGGAAGCAAGCCGCTGCGTCCAGTGCAAGAAGCCCAAATGCATCGAGGGCTGCCCGGTCAATGTCAGCATTCCCGCCTTCATCAAGCTGATTAAAGAGGAAAAATTCACTGAAGCGGCCCGTAAGATCAAGGAAGAAAACAGCCTGCCGGCCGTCTGCGGCCGGGTCTGCCCCCAGGAGGAGCAGTGCGAGAGTTTCTGCATCCTGGGCGCCAAAGGCAAGGACCAGCCGGTGGCCATCGGCAACCTCGAGCGTTTCGCCGCCGACTGGGAAAGGGAGCATGAGGGGTTCATTATCCCCGAGATGGCCAAGCCCACCGGGAAGAAAGTGGCCATTGTCGGTTCGGGGCCGGCGGGCCTGACCGCGGCCGGCGACCTGATCCGGCGCGGGCATGAAGTCACCATCTTCGAGGCCCTGCACAAGGCCGGGGGGGTCCTGGTTTACGGGATTCCGGAATTCCGCCTTCCCAAGGCCATCGTCCAGGCTGAAGTGGATTATTTGAAAAAACTGGGCGTCAGGGTGTTCCTGAACCGGATCGTGGGGAGGAGCGTCACCATCCCGGAGCTTTTCGCCCAGGGTTACGGGGCCGTTTTCGTGGGCTCGGGGGCCGGGGCCCCGCAATTCATGAACATCCCCGGGGAAAACCTCAACGGGGTTTTCTCCGCCAATGAATACCTGACCCGCTCCAACCTGATGAAGGCCTACGCCTTCCCGGACTACGACACCCCCATCATCCGGGGCACCCGGGTGGCCACCATCGGGGGCGGGAATGTGGCGATGGACTCGGCCCGCACCGCCCTCCGGCTGGGAGCGGAAACCTCCGCTATCATTTACCGCCGCTCCCGCACCGAGATGCCGGCCCGGGCCGCCGAGGTTCATCACGCGGAGGAAGAAGGAATTAAATTTGAACTGCTTACGCTCCCGGTCCGGATCGTGGGAAACGATAAGGGGTTTGTCCAGGCGCTGGAGTGCGTCCGGATGGAACTCGGGGAACCCGACGAGTCCGGCCGGCGCCGGCCGGTCCGGGTCCCCGGCTCGGAATTCACCATCGAAGTGGATACCGTCGTGGTGGCGATCGGAAACCTTCCCAACCCCCTGATTCCCGACTCCACCCCGGAGATCAAGACCTCCCCCCGGGGCACTATCATCGCCGAGACGGATACCGGCCTGACCTCCATGCCGGGGGTCTTCGCCGGTGGTGACATTGTCACCGGGGCCGCCACCGTGATCCTGGCCATGGGCGCCGGGAAAGCTTCCGCCCGGGCGATTGACCGGATGCTCAAGCAATAAAAAGTTTCGGGTTTAAAGTTTCGAGTTTCGAGTTTAAAATAGTACCTGAACTCGGACCGAATATTTTTTTCGGCTTGTCCCGGTCCGGTCATTAGTTTTAGATCTTTGGTGATTGGTTATTGCCTGCCCTGCAGGCCCTGAGCATAGTCGAAGAGTTTGGTAATTGGAACTTGGTCATTGGTCATTGATTTAATCTGGAGGTGTTTCATCCATGTATGAACGGAACGTGAGCTGGATTGAATCCATCGTCAAGGAACAGAACGAATGGCGGTCAAAAACCATCAACCTGATCGCCAGCGAGAACGTTCTCTCCGAGCGGTGCCGCCGGGTGATGGGCTCGGACTTCGCCCACCGCTACGCCGAGGGGCACCCGGGGGAGCGCTTTTACCAAGGCACCGACAAGATCGACGAGATCGAAACCCGGCTGAAGAAGGAGCTCAAGACCCTCTTTAATTGCCGGCACGTCGACGTCCGTCCGATCAGCGGGACGGTGGCCAACGACGGGGTTTTCAGCCGCTTTATCAAGCCGGGGGACGTGGTGATGGTCAATTCCACCTCCGGCGGAGGTCACATCAGCCACCATAAGGCCGGCTCGGTCGGCAAATACACCAAGAACATCGTGGACTTTCCCCTCACCCCCGATCTCTACCACATCGACGTCGAGGCCACCCGGAAGCTCATCAACATGGTCAACCCCAAGGTCCTGGTCTTCGGAAAAAGCCTGTTCCTTTTCCCCGAACCCCTGGCCGAGCTGTCAGACCTCTGCCGGGAAAAAGGGATTGTGGTTATCTACGACGGCGCCCACGTCCTCGGGCTGATCGCCGGAGGCAGGTTCCAGGACCCCCTGAAGGACGGGGCCTACGTGGTCACCGCCAGCACCCACAAGACTTTCTTCGGCTCCCAGCGGGGCATCGCCTTTTCCAACATGAAAGACCGGGAATGGGAGGAGATCGACCGGGGCGCCTTCCCGGGCAGTTCCTCCAACCACCACCTGGATACCCTGGTGCCCCTGGCCATCACCACGTACGAATTCCTTGAGTTCGGGAAGGATTACGCCGATCAGGTAATCCGGAACGCCAAGACCCTGGCCCGCAATCTTCATGAATCCGGGTTCAAGGTCCAGGCCCCGGAATTTGATTTCACCGAATCCCACCAAGTCGCCGTGGACATGGCCAATTACGGCCGGGGCGACGAAGTGGCCCGGATCCTGAAGGACAACAACATCATTTTGAACATGAACCTTCTGCCCTTCGAGCCCACCGCCAACGCCGCCAATCCCGCCGGGATCCGGATCGGCGTCCAGGAGATGACCCGCTTCGGGATGAAGGAAAAGGAGATGGTCGAGATCGCCCGTTTCTTCAAGCTCTGCCTGAAAGACGGAAAATACGTGGGCGGCGAGGTGGAGGAATTCCGGAAGAAGTATCAAAAGGTTTATTACTCCTTCGACGATCCGGAGGATTGGAGCGAGCGCCAGCCCGCAAAATAATCCTGGAGAAGAAGGTCAAAGGTCAAAGCTCAAAGAATCTACCGTTTTCGGTTTGCTTTTCGTCATTCCTGCGGAAGCAGGAATCCAGAAATTTTTTATAATTGATTTTGAAAATAGAAAAAAATAAAATTTGATTCATTTGACTGGATTCCCGTTGGAATTTATCCCGCCGCTGGCGGGACGGGAATGACTGATAGAAAAAGGTTGAAAAATGGTTTCCCCTCGTTGCTCATTGCTCATTGCTCGGAACTAAAATATGTTTGAGATTAAAATTACCTGCCGCTTCGCCGCCGCTCACCGGCTCCGCGGCTACCGGGGACAATGCGAAAAAGTCCACGGGCATACCTTCAAGGTCGAGATCAGGGTCCAGGCCCGGAAGCTGAACCGCCTCGGACTGGTCATGGATTTCCATGACCTGAAGGAGCTGGCGGATGAAATTATCACCTGCCTCGACCACGAGCTGTTGAACGAACTCGCCCCTTTTAAAAAAGTAAATCCCTCTTCGGAAAATCTCGCCCGCTATATTTATGACGAGCTGAAAACCCAGGTCGGGAAAAAAGGCCCGAAGCTCAAGAAAGTCACCGTCTGGGAATCCGAAGACTCCGCCGCCACTTATTATCCGGGCTAGCCACCTGGAAGCTCAAAGCTGAAAGCTCAAAGTTCAAAGGTAAAAAAATATTTTCCCCCTTTGTCAAAAGGGGGATGAAGGGGGATTTTCAGAATAATCTTTTCTGGTTACCAAAGCCCTCCCCTTTAAGGCTGATCGCTGAAAGCTTTTTCCGGTCTACCGTCTACTGCCTACGGTATACCTTTTAAAAATTATTTCGCATGCTAAGCAAAGGCAAGTGCCCGCTTTTTGCAGCTAAGGTATTTCCCTGATTTTCAAAGAAAAGCTTGAAATTAGTAAGCGCTAACATTAATATTTATTTATCATGAAAAAAGCGAAATCTGTCGTCAGCCCCTGGTTGGCCAAGATCATTACCTCGACTTCCGCCATCCTCTTTCCCCGCGGCGGCGCCTTTGCCATCGGGGCCGAGGATGTCGATTTGATTCCCCTGGCCAATAAATTCCTGGGCGGCTTCGAACCAACCACGCTCCTGGGCATCAAGTCCATGTTTTTGCTCTTCAATCTCCTGCCCTTCCTTTTCATTTACAAACCCCTCCCCTTCACCTGGCTGAAAAAAGAAGATCAGAACCGTTATATCGAGAAATGGGCCGACAGCCTGATGTATGCCAAGCGGGGGGTCATCACCGCGATCAAGGTTATGTGCGCCCAGTTCTTTTATTCTGCCGAAGAAGTGGAAAAAGCTCTCGGGTACGATCTGCCCTGCTAGGTGGAGAAAAATGATTATCCAATCCAAGGAAATCAACCGGGATATCGTCGAAAACGTCGACGCCTGCGTCATCGGGTCCGGCGCCGGCGGGGCGGTGGTGGGGGCCGAGCTGGCCGAAGCCGGGTTTAAGACCGTGATTCTGGAAGAAGGCGGCTACTACACCCCCAAGGATTTCAACCAGAAGCTGATCGACATGTATCCCCTCCTTTACCGGGACAACGGCGGCACCTCCGCCCTGGGCGTTCCGATGGTGGTCGTCCAGACCGGCAGATGCATCGGGGGAACGACCACGATCAATTCCGGCACCTGCTTCCGGACCCCGGACAAGATTCTCTCGGACTGGGAAAAGAACCACGGCCTGGAGGGAATCAACTCCAAGTACCTGGCGCCGTTTTTCGAGCGGGTGGAAAAGATCATCAACGTCGAACCCGGCGCCCGCGACGTGCTCGGAAAGAACGCCGGGGTCCTGGAAAGGGGCATGAAGGCCATGGGCCTCTCGGGCGGGCCCATCCCCCGGAACGCCAAGGGCTGCAAGGGTTGCGGGGTCTGCATCCTCGGCTGTCCCGAGGGCGCCAAGCAGTCCATGGACTTGAGTTATATCCCCCGGGCTTCCCAGGCGGGGGCCAAGGTTTACGCCGACTGCCGCGCGGACAAGATCGTGGTCAAGAACAACCGGGCCGGCGGGGTGGAAGGGGTGGTGCTCAACCGGGAAACCCGGAAACCGGCTTACAAATTCAAAATCAACGCCAAGATCATCGTCGTTGCCGGCGGGGCGATCATGACCCCGCTCCTGCTCCTGAAGAACCGGGTGGCCAACGGCAATGGCGAGGTGGGCAGAAACCTGAGACTTCATCCCTGCAGCCGGGTGGCCGGCATCTTCAAGGAGGAGGTCGAATCCTGGAAGGGAATTCTCCAGAGCTTTTATATCGATTCCTATCAGAACGAGGGGATCATGTTCGAGGCCACCAGCCTCCCGTTAAGCGGCCTGGCGCTCGCCATGCCCTACTACGGCCTGAAGCAGAAGGAACTGATGGTCAGATACCGGAACCTGGCGGATGTCGGCTACCTGATCTCGGATACCTCGAGCGGCCGGGTCCGGGCCGGCCTCGGCCACGAACCGATCGTTACCTACCAGATTAACCAGGCGGACCACGAAAAAAGCATCCGGGCCGCGGCCATATTGTCGGAGATTTTATTCGCCGCGGGTGCGGAGAAAATCATCACCCCCATCGCCGGCCTTCCCCTGCTCGATTCGCCGAAGGACATTAAAAAAATCAGCGAAATGAAGATTAAGAAACATTACGTTGACTACATCTCCTTCCATCCCATGGGCACCTGCCACATGGGGAAGGATCCCAAAAAATCGGTGGTCAACCCGGACCTCGAATCCCACGAGGTCAAGGGCCTCTTCGTCTGCGACGCGAGCATCCTCCCCACCTCCACCCTCGTCAACCCCCAGCTGACGATCATGGCCTTTGCCACCCGCCTCGGCTTCTGGCTGAAAGAAAACCGGGAAAAATACCTGTAACACGCTTTTTTCCTTTTCCCCCAATCAAAGATTTCCTGGCGGTCTGCCGATTCAGAGGCAATAAATTGCCTTTTAATCCCGACCTGTTTAACCTAGCTTAGATTCTGTAGGGGCGGGGCTGGGCCCCGCCCTCCCAAAATAAAAATAAATCGAAAATGTCCCGTCCGGAACTTCTGATTATCGATAACTACGATTCCTTTACCTACAATCTCGTCCAGGCCTTCGGCGAGCTGGGGGTCGAACCGGTGGTCTTCCGGAACGACCGGATCACGCTTGACCGGATCGCCCGGCTGAAACCGGAGCGGATCGTGATCAGCCCCGGGCCGGGGCGACCCGAAGGCGCCGGGATCTCGGTCCCTCTCATCCGGAAAACGCTCGGGAAGATCCCCATTCTCGGCGTCTGCCTGGGGCACCAGTGCCTGGGTTTCGCTCTCGGCGGAAGGGTGATCCGGGCCCCGGAGGTGATGCACGGGAAAACCTCCCGGGTATTTCATGAAAAGGTCGGCCTTTTCCGCGGGGTGAAAAGTCCCTTTTCCGCCATGCGCTATCATTCCCTGACCCTGGACCCGAAATCACTGCCGGCGGAATTTATCGTCTCGGCCCGGACGAGGGATGGCATCGTCATGGGTATCCGCCACCGGCATTACCCGGCTTTCGGGGTCCAGTTCCACCCGGAGTCATTCCTGACCCCGGAAGGAAAAAAGATTCTGAAAAACTTCTTAAGAGAAAAATGCCTAAGTCACTAAATCATTGGAAAACAAAATTTCTGACGTCATTCCTGCGAAAGCAGGAATCCAGACGTCGTCCCCGCGGAAGCGGGGATCCAGAAAAAGAGGATGGATTCCCCCGGATCAAGTCCGGGGCAGGCTTGGTCAAGCCCGGAATGACAAAAAATCAAAGTATCCAGAATGAATATCCCTCACTTCGATAAACGCGCGAAGTTTCAGACTGAAGAACTCCCCGACCTGGGCCCGCCGGTTGAGGTCTTCCGCCGGATGCTTTCCGGCCCGATGCCTTTCCTGCTGGAAAGCAGCCTGATCGAGCCCGGCGGCAGGGGCCGATACACCTTCATGGGTTCTCGGCCTTTTCTGACCCTTTCTTCCCGGGGCAGCCGGGTCCGCCTTTCCTCCGGGGGAAAAAGCCGGCATTTCCGGGCCGATCCCTTTTCGACACTCCAAAAATTGCTCCAGGGCCTGCGGGTAAAAAACCCGGCTTCCGATATTCCTTTCCCGGGGGGAGCGGTGGGCTATTTTTCTTACGACCTTTGCCGGTTCCTGGAAAAGCTTCCCCGGCCCGCCCGCGACGATCTCAAGCTCCCGGACCTGCATCTCGGTTTTTACGATCAGGTGCTGGCTTATGATCACTGGCAAAAACGCTGGACCTTATCCTTCCTGGACAGGCGCGGCATAAAACTTTCCCAAGATAAAAACTCTTTTCTTCGGCAGTTAACAAAGCCCCCGGCGCCTTGCCCCCGGCCCCCTGCTCCCCAAGCCCGGCCCCGTCTGGTTTCCAACTTCACCCGCCGGGAATACTTGGCCGCCGTCCGGAAGATCATCGGTTACATCCGGGAAGGCGAGGTCTACCAGGTCAATCTCTCCCAGCGTTTTTCCCTGCCCCTCTCTTCACCGCCTTTTTCCCTTTACCGGAAGCTCCGGGAAAGAAATCCCTCCTCTTTCGGGGGCTACCTGGATTTTCCCGGTCTCACGGTGGTTTGCTCCTCCCCCGAGCGCTTTCTCAGGCTGGAAGGTGAAAAGGTGGAAACCTGCCCCATCAAGGGCACGCGCCGGCGCGGCCGTAATCCCGCCGAGGATGCCCGGCTCCGCCGGGAACTCCGGGAAAGCCCCAAGGACCGGGCGGAACTGAACATGATCGTGGACCTGGAAAGAAACGACCTCGGGCGGGTCTGCCGGTATGGAACGGTGCGGGTCAAGGAACACGCCCGGCTGGAAACCCACCCGACGGTATTTCACCTGGTCTCCACCGTCGAGGGCCGGCTGAGGAAAGACCTGGACGTGGTCGATCTTCTGCACGCCGCCTTTCCGGGCGGCTCGATCACCGGGGCCCCCAAGATCCGGGCCATGGAAATCATCGCCGAGCTCGAACCGCAGGCCCGTTCCCTGTATACTGGTTCACTCGGATACATCGGCTTCGACGGCCGGACGGATTTGAATATCGTGATCCGCACCATCCTGATCAGGAACGGAACAGCCCATTTCCATGTGGGGGGCGGGATCGTGGCCGATTCCGATCCGGAAGCGGAATACGAGGAAACCCTGGTCAAGGGCCGGGCATTAAAGGAAGCGCTCACTGAATAGGGTTCAATGGGATAAAAATTGTAGATTGACGATTGTAGATTGACGAACGGGAAAATCATTTGTTTAAAAATCGTCAATCGTCATTCGTCATTCGTCAATAATAAATTGATCAATGAACGGTTACGTTTACCATAACGGTTTGATCCTCCCGGCCTCCGAAGCCGGGATCCCGGTTTTCAGCCCCGGGTTCCTCTACGGCGAGGGCCTGTTCGAAACCCTGCGGGTTTACGGGGGCCATCCTTTCCGGTTGGACGATCACTTGCGGCGTCTCCGGGTTTCCGCCCGGACCCTGGGAATCCGGATCAGGGAAAATAATTTCCGGATCGCCGAAGCCATCCAGGACCTCATTTGCCTGAACAACCTGTCCGAGGCCCGGGTCCGGATCACTCTGATCCCCGGTCCGGACTCCCATCCCGGAGCGAATAAAAAACAAAACCCTGGAGAACTGGTTATTACGGTCATCCCTTACTCGCCCCCGCGCTGGATGAGTAAATCGGGGGTTTCAGCGGTGATCAGCGCGATCCGCCGGAACTCCTTTTCTCCCCTGCCGCGCTGGAAAAACCTGAATTATCTGGAGAACCGCCTGGCCCGGGAAGAAGCCCGGACCCGGAACGCCGATGAGGCCATTTTTCTGGATCAAAGCGGGTTCGTCGCGGAAGGCGCGATGACTAATGTTTTCCTGGTCGGAAAATCCGCCCTTTTCACCCCCCCCACTCAAAGTCCAATCCTCCCGGGGATCACCCGGGAAATCGTGATGGAATTGGCCCGCGAACAGGGAATCCCCTGCCGGGAAAAGAAATTAAGACCCTCTGATCTATATCGGGCCGGGGAGGTTTTCCTGACCAATTCCCTGATTGAGGTCGCTCCGGTGATAAAAATCGAGGGAAAAAAGATCGGCTCCGGCATTCCCGGACCGATCACGAAAATAATTCAGCGAGCCTATCACGAATTGTTACAGCGGAATATCAACAAAAAAACAAATTCATAGGTATTTTACCCTACATATTCCAGCCCTAACCTTTGTATGCGGTGCACTCAATTACCTGATTTGGTCGATTATAACTCTTAGTAAATCATAACCTATTGTTTTCCTTGGTAATTATGAAATTTTGACTTTATTTTTTTTACTTGACACGAAAACCATTACCGGATAAAAATTAGTTCACAATAAAACTTGTTAGTTTGAATTAACAAAATTTAAATCGAAAATGACGACCAAGAAACTAGATCCAGTCAAACTTAAAGACTGGCAAATCGCCGAGATTGCCGAAGAGCATATGCCCACGCCCGATCAGTATCGGGAACGGTTGGGATTAAAAAAGGATGAGATTATTCCTTACGGAAAGCTCTGCCGGCTCGATTTCATGAAGATTTCCGAGCGGCTGAAAAACCGTCCCAATGGAAAATTCATCGAAGTAACCGCGATCACCCCCACCCCGCTGGGTGAAGGCAAAACCACGACCACCCTGGGCCTGATTGAAGGCCTCGGGAAGCGGAAGAAAATTTCCGGCGGGTGCATCCGCCAGCCCTCGGGCGGTCCGACCATGAACGTCAAGGGCACCGCCGCGGGCGGGGGGCTCGCCCTGCTGATCCCGATGACGGAGTTCTCCCTCGGCCTGACCGGGGACATCAACGATATCGTCAACGCCCACAACCTGGCCATGGTCGCCCTGAACGCCCGGATGCAGCACGAGTCCAATTACAGCGACGAGGAGCTTTCCCAGCGGAAGCTCCGCCGCCTCGACATCGATCCCAAGAACATCGAAATGGGCTGGGTGATGGATTTCTGCGCCCAGGGCCTGCGCAACATTATCATGGGCATCGGGGGCAAGATGGACGGCTACCTGATGCCTTCCCGGTTCGGGATCGCCGTCAGCTCCGAATTAATGGCCATCCTTTCCATCGTCCGCGACCTGAAGGACCTGCGTGAGCGGCTGGGGAAAATCACCGTCGCTTACGATAAAAAAGGCAAACCGGTGACCACCGAGGACCTCGAGGTGGCCGGGGCCATGTGCGCCTGGATGCGGAACACCATCAACCCCACCCTGATGTCCACGGTCGAATACCAGCCGGTCATGGTCCACGCCGGCCCCTTCGCCAACATCGCGGTCGGCCAGTCCTCCATCATCGGCGACCGCCTGGGCCTGAAGATGTTTGATTACCATGTGACCGAAAGCGGCTTCGGGGCCGACATCGGTTTCGAAAAATTCTGGAACGTGAAGTCCCGGCTCTCCGGGCTCGTGCCCAATGTTTCGGTGCTGACCTCCACGATCCGGGCCATGAAAATGCACGGAGGCGGTCCCAAGGTCGTGGCCGGCCGGCCCCTGGACGAGGCCTACCAGAAGGAAAACCTCGGCCTCCTCGAAAAAGGCATCGGCAACCTCCTCCATCACCTCTCGATCGTGAAAAAGTCCGGCCTCACCCCGGTGGTCTGCATTAACTCCTTCCACACCGATACCAAGAACGAGATCGCCCTGGTGAAGAGGTACGCGGAAAAAGCCGGGGCCCGCTGCGCGGTCTCCGAGCACTGGCGCAAGGGCGGTGACGGAGCCCTGGAGCTGGCTGACGCGGTCATCGACGCCTGCCGGGAAAAGCCGAGCATCAAGTTCCTCTACCCCCTGGAGATGCCGCTCCGGAAGCGCGTGGAATTGATCGCCAAGGAGGTTTACGGGGCCAGCGGGGTGGCCTGGACCCCCGAGGCCGAAGCCAAGGCCAAGAAATATGAAGAAAATCCCGCGATGAAGAATTTCAATACGATGATGGTCAAGACTCACCTGAGTTTAACCCACGACCCGGCGATCAAGGGTGTGCCCAAGGGCTGGACCCTGCCCGTCCGGGACGTTCTGGTATTTTCCGGAGCCGGTTTTCTCTGCCCCTGCACCGGGACGATCAGCCTGATGCCGGGGACCAGCTCCGATCCGGCCTTCCGCCGGGTGGACGTGGATGTGAAAACCGGAAAGGTAAAAGGTCTTTTCTAACCTCCTCCTATCCCCCTCTCTACTACACAGTGGGCGCCTGGGTCCCCCTCGGGCGCCCACACTTTTTTCAGAGCAAAGAGCATAGGGCAAAGGGCATAGCGCTCCGAACCTAAAGACCGTCATTCCGGCGAAAGCCGGAATCCAGAAAAGTATTTTGCCCCCCTCCATTAAATCCGGGCAGATTCTGTCTATGCCCGGAATGACTAAAATATTTACGTTTTCATTCCTTTCCCCTCTTTGTTGAAAGAGGGGCAGGGGAGATTTTCAATTCATGGCTTTCCCTTCTTTGTAGTTTGCCGATTTATTTATCCCGAAGTATGAGGGATCGGCGAATTTTCCTTTGCCCGATCCTTCCGATGTCAGGACAAGTGAATCGGGCAATCTAAATAAACTGATGTAAGACATACAGCCAATACTAGGGTGATTTTTACGTTGGAAAGCTATCGGAATTTAAGGTAATATGAATAGAAGATGATGAACGAATCCAATAATCAATTTATATCTTCCCCCACCTGGAACCGGGTGCTGGCCGGGATTTTCTCCGGCTTCCTGATTTTTCTTTTTGCCAATTATTTTATTCTCCATCTGCTGACATTCTCGGTTAAGGTAATGGAATCCCTCGGGGGCAAATCCCTCCTTTTAACCACGATAATATCCTCACTTCTAATCGCGATTATTCTGGGGATTATGCTGGCGAAATGGCTGAAAAGAAAAACTAAACCATTCGGCTACATCTCAACCCTGGTCCTGCTTCTTCTGGCCGGCCTTTTCTTTGTATGGGCATATTCGTAAGTTCCCTGATTCCTCGATAATTTGATCTGCTTGTTGGTTTCTCCAGTCTGTCTGGTTAATCGAAGATAGAAGATCGGAGATCGGAGATAGGGAAGAGATAAAACCATCGGATTTATCGGTTTTTCCCAATCTTCTATCTTCCATCTCCCATCTCCTGCGTACTGCTTATTTATCCCGACAACGGAGGGACTGCATACTGCTTGCTTTCTGACGCCTCACGCCTCACGTTTTTTGCCCTATGCTCTATGCTCCATGCCCTATGCTATTTGGCACGTTCCCGTCGGACAGCCCCCGGAAAACTCGGACTCGGCCTCCAGGAAATCCGACCTCTTAGGAAGCGAAAGGACCTGTTCGTCCCTTGACCCGTAGCGGTAGACGGTAATGCCCTTGCACTTCAGGCGGTGGGCGAGGAGAAATACCTTTTGAATGTCCTCCGGGGTGGCGTCCTTGGGAAAGTTGACGGTCTTGGAGACACTGTTATCCACCCACTTCTGAAAAACCGCCTGCATCCGGACATGATGCTCCGGCCTGATTTCCAGCGCCGTCACGAAAATCCGGCGCAGGTCCTCCGGGAGCCCCTTCACCTTCCGGATCGAACCGGCCCGGGCGATCTCGAGCATCAATTCGGCGGAGTAAAACCCCCGGGCCTTGGCTTCCGACTCGAATACAGGGTTGATTTCAAGGAGCTCCCGGCCCTCCAGCACCCGGCGGATGAAGCTCAGGGCGAACACCGGCTCGATCCCCGAGGAACAGCCCGCGATGATGGAGAGAGTCCCGGTGGGGGCGATCACCGTGGTGGTGGCGTTCCGTATCGCCCGGAATCCCCTTTTTTCCCAGAGGCTCCCCCGGAAATTCGGGAAGGAGCCCCGCTCCTTCCCCAGCTCGGCGGAGGCCCGATGCGATTCCTCTGCGATAAATTTCATGATTTTGCCGCCGGTTCGAAGGGCCCGCTCCGAGTCGTAGGGGACTTTCAGGAGAAAGAGCAGGTCGGCAAACCCCATCACCCCCAGGCCGATCCTCCGGTTGGCCCGGGTGATCCGCGCAATCGCCGGGAGGGGATAATGGTTGGCGTCCACAACATTGTCCAGGAACCGGACCGCGAGCCGGACGAGTCCCCGGAGTTTCTTCCAGTCGATCCGGTAATTCCGGCCGGATTTTTCCAGGACCCGGGTCAAGTTGACGGATCCCAGGTTGCAGGACTCGTAGGGATGGAGGATCACTTCCCCGCAGGGATTGGTGCTCTCGATCTGACCGAGCCGGGCGGTGGGGTTCCGCCGGTTGATCTCGTCCAGGAAAAGGAGCCCGGGATCCCCGGTTTTCCAGGCGGCCTGGACGATCCGGTCCCAGACCAGGCCGGCCGGGAGATTGTTCACGGCTTTCCCGGTGCGGGGGTTGATCAGATCGTAGGCGCGGCCCCGGTTGACCGCCTCCATGAAGACGTCGGTCACCCCCACCGAGAGATTGAAGTTTTTCAGGGTCCGGGCGTCCGCTTTGGCGGAAATGAAATCGAGGATGTCGGGGTGGTCCACCCGGAGCACCCCCATCATCGCCCCCCGCCTTTTCCCGCCCGCCTTGATCACATCGGTGGTGGTGTCGAAAACCCGCATGAACGAAACCGGGCCCGAGGCCACCCCCAGCGTGGATTTGACCAGGTCCCCCCGGGACCGGAGGCGGGAGAAGGAAAAACCCACTCCCCCGCCGGATTTTTCGATCAGGGCGGTTTCCTTCAAAGCCGAAAAAATGGAATCCAGGGAATCCTCGACCGGGAGAACGAAGCAGGCGGAAAGCTGGGGGTGACGGGTCCCGGCGTTGAAAAGGGTCGGGCTGTTGGGCAGGAATTCCAGCCGGGACATGGCCAGGAAGAATTCCTCTTCGACCCGGGCGGGGTCATTCCCGTAATCCCGTTCCACCCGGGCCACGGCGCGCGCCACCCGGCGGAACATCTGTTTCGGGGTCTCGACCAGTTTCCCGCTTTCGTCCCGGCGGAGATAGCGGCGTTCCAGCACCGCCAGGGCATTGTAGGAAAGTTTCCCCTCGATCCCGAATTCCAGCCGGGCCTGCCGGAGACGGGCTTTTTTCTCCCGGTAATCCCGGTAGCGCCCGGCCGCCCGGGGGTTCCAGCGGCCCAGGACCGAGACAACCGTGTCCTGGATGTTTTCCACCCCCGGGGCCTCCCGGGGGTAGGCCGCCTCCAGGGCCCGGACCGCCTCCCGGGACAGGCGGGACGCGGTTCCCGGGGTTTTTACGCCGAAATCGAAAAGCGACCGGCGGATGGCGTCGGTGATTTTCCGGGGCTGGAAAGCCTCGAGCCGGCCGTCGCGTTTGCGGACCTGGGTGATCATCGTCAAGGTTGATCGGTTTCAGAGTTCAACGTTCAAGGTTCAAAGTTAAAATCTGGATCTGGAATCTTGGCGGCTCGGCTGCCTGGCTGCTAAGTATTTATTAGAAGCTTAATTCAAACCCAACCCGATGCAAACCGGGAAAACCCGGATTCCTCTTTCGACTTTTGACAATTGATCCTATTGGTATTCTAATTAAATCTATCCTTTATAATCAGACTTAAACGAAGAGGAACTCATAAAATGATGGAGATGAAGATCGTGGAGAAATCCAACCGGATGTTCGAGGAAATTATCCAATATCTGGATGAGGACAGCGGAAACGAGCGCCGGCTCATCGATAAGCTCAACGCCCTCGGGGCCGAGAGCGGAGACGTGTTCTTCGCCAACCTGCTCAAGGTCCTGTCCCACCTGGACTTCTCCCCCGATGAAGCCCGGGCCCATTGGGACAGCATCCTGAAGCACAAGGCCGAGATGGAAAAGGGGATTCACCGCTGCATCGGTTTCCGGGTCGCCCTCCTCGACTATTTCATCAACATCAACCGCAAGGTGAAAAACCCCAAGATCGTCGAGATCGCCTTCTTCGAACAAACGGTGCGTTCGGCCCTCACCGACGGCCTGACCGGTCTCTACAATAAACGGCATTTCAACGATACCCTGGGAAAGGAAATCGAGCGCTGCCGGCGGTACAAAAGCTCCTCCTCCGTGATTTTCTTCGACCTGGACAACTTCAAGGAATACAACGATCACCACGGCCATATCGCCGGAGACCTGGCCCTGCAGCAGATCGCCGGCATCTTCTCCTCCAGCTGCCGGATGTCGGACACCATCGCCCGTTACGGGGGGGAGGAGTTCGCCATCCTGCTTCCGGAAACCGATAAAAAGAGCGCGGGCATCCTGGCGGAGCGGATCCGCAAAAGAATCGAGAAACATCCTTTTGAAGGGATGGAGGGAGTAACCGAGGGCAGGTTAACGATCAGCGGCGGGGTCGCGTGCTACCCGGGCGACGGGGAGAACTGGGAGGAACTGATCAAGAGCTCGGACGAGGCTCTCTACCGGGCCAAGAATTTCACCAAGAACCGGATCTGCCTCTTCTACAGCGAGAGGAGAACCTTTCCGCGGATCGAGAGATCGTACATTTTGAGCTACAAGGTGGTTACCGAGGATCCCGCCGGAGACGAACAGATCACCACCACCCGGAACATCAGCGAGAACGGGCTGTCCTTCGAGTGCGAGGAGCCGATTAATCTCTCCACCGCCATCGTCCTGAAAATCAAGATCCCGGCCCTGGAAAAGGTCCTCGAGGTGCTGGGCACGGTGGTGCGGACGGAAAAGATCGACAAGGAAGAAAAATACGTGGTCGGCCTGCAATTTTCCCACATCGACTCCAAAACCCGGAACCTCATGCAAAACCTTTTGATTTAACCGGCGCCTGTTTCCCCAGGTTCCGATTGCTTATTTTCTTTGGAATCCGTTAAGATTCAGACGTAAAAGCCGCTGGGGGCGCGAAAGCCTGCAGCTGAGAATCCCCCCGCCCCGGGCGGTGGGGATACCCCTTGAACCTGATCTGGA
This sequence comes from bacterium, assembly GCA_028713675.1. Taxonomy (GTDB): domain Bacteria; phylum Desulfobacterota; class JAPLJL01; order JAPLJL01; family JAPLJL01; genus JAPLJL01. Next base: position 23,420 of record JAQTNV010000017.1, on the reverse strand, counting down.
TAATTCCAGCGGAGGGAAAGCGGCGGGAGATTCCGGAATTTTACCTGCGACCGCCTCCCCCGCCCCGGGTGAGACGGTCATTTATTTATTATAAAAATATGCTAAATTCCAAGCACCAAATTCTCCTTCGACCCCGAATGGGATCTCAGGACGAGAACCCCAGAGGGGCAATTACCAAACCCTCTGACTGCAATCATTATTTTATTTATTTGGATATTGGATTTTGGGATTTGGAGCTTGCTTATGTTGACCCAGATTGAAATCGCCCGCTCCGGAAAAATCTCCCCCGAGGTCCGGGCGGCCGCCCGGAAAGAATGCGTGGGACCGGAGATAATCAGGGACGGGGTGGCCCGTGGAACCATCGCGGTTCTGAAAAACCGCCTCCGCCGCGGGCTCACCCCCCTCGCCATCGGCCAGGGCCTGAAGGTCAAGGTCAACGCCAATATCGGGAGTTCCCGGGACCAGGCCAGCGTTAAAAATGAGCTGAAAAAGCTGCGGGCGGCGCTCGAGGTCAAAACCGACACGGTGATGGACCTTTCCACCGGCGAACCGGTGGACAAGATCAGGCGGGAAATCCTGAAAAACTGCCCGGTGCCCCTGGGCACCGTCCCCATCTACGGGGCGGCCCTCAAGGCCCTGCGCCGGGGGAAATCCTTCGTCGAACTCAGTCACGAGGAATTCTTCGCCGAGGTCGAGCTTCAGGCGGAGCAGGGGGTGGACTTCATGACGGTCCACGTGGGGGTTAACCGGGAAGCCGCCCAGGTCCTGAAAAAGAACCGCCGGGTCCTGGGCGTGGTCAGCCGGGGCGGGGTCCTCACCCTCGAATGGATGAAATACAACCGCCGGGAAAATCCCTTTTTCGAAGACTATGACCGCCTCCTCCGGATCGCCCGGAAATACGAAATCGTTTTGAGCCTGGGTGATGGGATGCGCCCCGGCTGTCTCGCCGATGCCACCGACCGGAGCCAGCTGAAAGAACTGCACACCCTCGGTCAGCTGGTCCGCCGCTCCTGGGAAGCCGGGGTGCAGGTGATGGTGGAAGGTCCCGGCCACCTGCCCCTGAACGAAATCGAGACCAATGTCCTGCTTCAGAAAAAGCTTTGCTCCGGGGCGCCGTTTTACGTCCTGGGGCCGCTGGTCACCGACCTGGGTGCCGGTTATGACCATATCACCGGGGCCATCGGGGGGGCGCTGGCGGCCTGGGCCGGGGCGGATTTTCTCTGCTATGTCACCCCTTCCGAACACCTGGCCCTTCCCGGGATCAAGGATGTCCGGGAAGGTGTGATCGCCTCCCGGATCGCCGGCCATGCCGCCGATATCGCCCGGGGAATCACCGGGGCGTCCAGCCGGGATCTGAAAATGGCCAAAGCCCGGAAGAACCTCGACTGGGACGCCCAGATCCGGCTGGCCCTTGACCCCCAAAGAGCCCGCTCCTTCCGGGAGAAAAATCCCCCGGCCGAGGAGGATGTCTGCACGATGTGCGGGGAATTCTGCGCCATCCGGGTCAGCCAGGGGAAAAGACCGAAATAACAACAAAAGTTCAAAGTTTAAAGTTCAAGGGTCAAAGGTTAAGAAACCAATCAATCAAATTAAGATCAAAACAAATTACAACAACCTGCTTTTGGCTTGCCGGATTCTCAGTTTTTTCCCAATCAAATTCGTATAATATCCAGAAATTCGGGTAAATTATCGACCTATGGATATTTTATATAGCTTCCAAATGAATTTTTCGGGATAATAATCCCGAAGATCAAAGAAGAATCATGAAAAGACCGCTCATCCTGATCACCTGCGCCTTCGCCCTGCTGGGAAGCGTCCTGTCCGGTCCCGCCCGGGCGAAGGCCGCGGAGGGGTATCCCGGCGGAGTCACCTTTTATCTCTCCGGCGCGGTTCTGGACACCCACCGGGAACCGGTCCGGGAAGCCCGGCTCCGGGTTTTCGTCAACGGCGCCCCGCAGAAAATCGCCTCCGGCCTGGAGCAGGCCGAGGAAATCCAGACCTCGTCCCACGGCACCTACCAGATCGAATTCCGGCTTCCGCCGGAAACCGCCGAGACCGCCCGGATCCGGGTCGAGGTCGCCAAAACCAGCTACCGCCGGGCCGCGCTTGAGCTCGGGAAAAATGATTTCGCCCCCAAAGATCAGAACCTCTTCGCCGTCCATAACTTTGAAATCGTCCGGATCCTGGGGCCGGCTTTTTACCTCGCCACCGCCATCTTCCTGCTGATTTACCTGGTCATTTCCTTTGACCTCCTGCACCGGACCATCGCCGCCCTCCTGGGGGCCGGGACCATGCTGATCGTCACCTACACTGCGGGAACCCTCAACCCCGATTACCACATCATCTCTTTCGCCCGGGCCATCAGCGCCATTGACATGAATGTGATTTTTCTCCTGATGGGCATGATGATCATCGTGGGGGTTCTGAAGCATACCGGCGTCTTCCAGTGGTGCGCCTACCAGGCCTTTCGCGTCGCCCGGGGGAACATTTATGTCCTCTCGGCCGTCTCCTGCCTGTTCGTGGCCGTGACCTCGGCCTTCCTGGATAACGTGACCACGATGCTGCTCTATACCCCCGTAACCATCGAGGTGGCCCTGGCCTTAAGGATTTCACCCCTGATCCTTTTAATCCCCGAGGTGATGGCTTCCAACGTGGGCGGAACCGCCACCCTGATCGGCGACCCGCCCAATATCATGATCGGGTCCTATGCCGGCTTGGACTTCATGGATTTCATCCACAACCTGACCCTGGTCTGCATCCTGGCAGTGGTGGCCCTGATTATTTACAGCAGTGTTTTTTACCGGAAAGAATATGCCCGGGCCCGGATCAGCGACATTGACGGCTTTATCGGTAAAATCCGGGACCAATACAGGATCACCGACCGGACCCTGCTCGGTTACGGGCTCTTTATCACCGGGCTGGCCATCGCCCTCTTCATTTCCCACGGTTACTGGCACATGGAGGTCTGCATCCCGGCTCTCTTCGGGGCGGGGGCCCTTTTCACCTACGCCGTCCTCACCAAAAAGGTCAAGATGCTCGAGCTGATTGAAAAAGACATTGAATGGTCCACCCTGCTTTTTTTCATGTTTCTCTTCATCGTGGTCAGCGCGGTGGAGGAAACCGGTCTTTTGGCCCTGATTGCCGATTATGTCCTGAAAATCTCGCAGGGTAACCTGATCGCCGCCATCTGCATGATCCTCTGGGTTTCCGCCATCATGAGTGCTTTCATTGATAACATTCCTTTTGTCGCCACCATGCTTCCCATCACGGCCTACCTCACCCGCGAAATCCCGGGAGCGGAATCGCATGTCCTCTGGTGGGCGCTCGCCCTGGGGGCCTGCCTGGGCGGGAACGGGACGCTGATCGGGGCCAGCGCCAACGTGGTTACGATGGGAATAGCGGAGAAGGCCGGTCACCCAATCCGGTTCCTGGACTTTATGAAATACGCCTTCCCTTATATGCTGATCAGCGTGGCTATCTGCAACGTCTGGCTGTTAATTTTTTATTAAACCCGAGAGGAATCGGCAATGAAAAAAACCGGGCCTATTCGCAGGATTCTCCTCCCCGTGGACGGAAGCCAAACCTCCCGCCAGGCCCTCGAGTTCGCCGGCCGTCTGGGGGCCGCCCTGGGTAAAAATCTGGAGGGTGTAACCCTGCTGCAGGTAATGGAAGAAAGCTATTTAAGCCATATCGCCGCCACCCGTGACTTGCGGACCGACATCCTCACGCACTCGAATACTTTTAAGGAATTGAAATCCCGGCACCGGGGCGAAGACATCCAACCCTCTCTGGATAAAGGAAAGAAACTCCTGAAGAATCTGGGCATCAGGGCTCGAATTGAGACCCGGATTGCGGAAGGGGAACCCGCCCGCGAAATTGTCCGGATGGCGGAGGCCGGCCGGTTTTCCACCATTATCATGGGCCGGAGAGGGGTTTCTCCCGCCCCGGCTTTTTATTTCGGGAGCGTCACCGACAAGGTGGTTAAACTGGTTCGCCGCCAGGATGTTTACGTGGTCTGTAAAAACCTTTTTAGAAATGACGGCCCGGCGGCAAAAATGCTGGTGGCGGTGGACGGTTCACCGGACTCTGCCCGGGCGGGGGAATACGCCGCCCGCCTGGCCGCGGCTCTGAACCCGTCGCTCTCCCGGATTACCCTGCTGACCGTAATCCCCCTCGCCAACTACGAACAAACAATCAAATCCAGGATCGCCCCGGACAAAAAGACCTGGGATCTCCTGGGAAAAGCCCGGAGGGCCTTCCGGCAGGTCTCCATTCCGGACGATGTGGTCACGAGCATGATCCGGATCGGGAAGCCCGCCGAGGAAATCCTCGCGGAAGCGGGAAAAGCCCGGCCACAGCTGGTCATTCTCGGCCGCGCGGGGAAGAGCCGCTGGCAACGCCTTTTACTCGGAAGCGTGAGTCTAGCCGTGCTTCACCGCTGCCAGGGGTCAACCGTCGCCATTATCAGAAGCTAGTCAGTCTAATATGAAACGGTATCCACCAAACCTCTTCCCCCGGATTTCCCCTCCGGGGAGAGGAGGAATCGAAAGGACGGATATTTAAATGCGTCACCATTCCGGTCCGGGTAAAACCTGCCGATTATTTATCGCTTCCCTCGCCTTTTTCCTGTGCCTGTTTCCGGCCTGCACCCGGAAAGTGGCGGAGGTGGGCAGCATTCCGATCACCGACAAGGATATTGCGTTTCGGATCCGGGTCTCCGAGGTTTACTACCCCGGGAGCGGGAAGGATTACATCGGGCTCACCCAGCTGATCAAGGGTTATCTTTCCGAAGAGGTCCTTAAGTCCCTGGGCCAGAAGGTGGACCAGTCCACCTGGGAAGCCGAGGCGCAAAGGATCGATCAGAACACCAAGGCCCCGGCGGTCCTGGAAAAGGTCAAGAACGTCTACGGGCACGACCGGAAAAATTACCTGAACAGCTTCATCCGGGTGGTTTACGCGGACCGGGCGGTTTACAACGAGGTGTTTCTGAAATCCGGCGCCATCCACCAGCAGCAGCGGAATAACGCCGAGAAATTCCTGCAGGCTGCCCTCAAATCCCCTTCCGCCTTCAGTGAAACGGCCCGGGACCAGGGCCTGGAGGTGAAAAAGCTCAAGCTTTCCGAGCAGGAAGGCATCCAGCCCCAGGAAGCCGGGACCAGACCGCGCGAAAATCCCTCCGGCGCGGGCCAGGAGCAGGCCAAGCGCCTGATCGACGCAATCTCCTCCCTGAAACCGGGAGCGGTCGCCCCCCAGGTGATCGAATGGCAGGAAGGGTACCAGGTTATTAAATTGATAAAACATGTAGGGCCTGTTTCCCAAACGGGCCGGAAAAATGAAGGGGAATATTACCTGGTTGAATCCGTGAGCGTTCCCAAGCGCAATTTTGACGACTGGTTCTGGGAACAGGCCTCCGGAATCCCGGTCAGGATCTACGATCCGAAATTAAAGGATGAGCTGCTGAAGAATGTCGGCTGGGCCAAGAACCTGAAACTGAAATAATTCTTTCCCGCTCCCCGGCTTATTTTTCCGTCCTGACATACAACCTCGGAATTCCGGTTTTGGCGTAGCTTGTTTCCAATCGGCAAACGTCCAGGCTCAGGGCGTAACTGGAAATAAATCTCGGTTTTTTGGTTCTGATCAGCCCGCAGATGTTATAGGAAATATATTTATCCCCGATATATTTCCCGAAATATTTATTTTTTTTCATCTCCCGGTACCGGGACAAAGACTTTCCCGATCCGACGGAAAACCAGAGATAATGCAGGTCCGGACGGAACAGGTTAAACTTGACGTCCCCGTCATATATGCAATCCGACTCCTCCGAGTTCCGGAGAACATAATCTACCCGCTCCAGCTGGGAACAGTCGGTTTTCTGGTTTTCTTTCCACAAATAGAAAGCCGGTCCGGCGATAATGATAATGAGAATCGCCGTTCTTAAGACAACCCCTGATTTGGTCCGTTTAAATATATCCGTCAGAAAATAAGCGCTGGCGATCGAACCGAGCGGCAGCACCGGCAGATAATACTGGGCATAAGGGGAATTGACTGCCAAAACCGACAGGAACAGCGCCAGGAACATAAACACGACCGTCTTTATCTCTCCGCCGGTTTTTCGGTTCAAGATGATGAAGACGGTTGCCGTCATCGCCATCACCCAGGGCAAAAAGTTTTGCGGAAAGTACCACCGCAAAAGCGGCCAGGGAGAAATCTTTTCGGGCGGGTAAAATATCATTATCCAATTGGTAAATAAATAATCCTTCAGGGAGCCGGAGATTATCAGTCCCCCCAGGAATAAAATCAGGGGTAAAGAAAAACCGGCCGCGAACAGAAGGACCGGTTTCCAGGCCATCCGATTCCTGACAATTTTATAGATGATAATCACCACGTAGCAGAAAAGCAGAATTATAATTTTTTGCAGGAAAAGAAAAGCCACGGCGGCCGCCAGGCCGGAAAAAACAATGTCCCGGTTACGGGCCGACTGAAAATATCTGAAAAGATACAGAATTGAGACCAGGCCGAAGAACACTTCCGGCACATCGGGCCGGATCTCCACACCAGATTTTACAAACAGCGTCGAACTTAACAGAAGTACCGAGGCCACCAGGCCGGTTTCCCGGGACCGGCTGACCTGTTCGGCGATCCGGCCAGTGAAAAAGGCTATTCCCAGGATGAAAACAAACATAAGAATCCTCAGGACCATCACGGTTTGGGTCGATAAACCCAGAAGGATTAGAAACGGAGCGAGCAGATACCACAGCAGGGGATGGTGCTGCTCAAAATAATCCAGGTAAGGAAACTGATTGATGGTGACATACCAGGCGCTGTGAATATGCTCGAATTCATCGTGGTCGAAATAACGGTTCAGGGAAATCATCAGGACTAAAGCGGCCAGGAGGACCGCTAAAAATATCAGAAAGGACAGATAATTCCGGCTCGCGGGCGGGCACAAGGAGGGATTCAGGCGGGGAGAATCATTCATTTGGGTTCAGGCCTCCGGCTTTCGGTCTCCTCTTCCGACAGACCTGGAACCCGGGGTTGGAATAATCGCTGTCCCAAATAGGCGCCCACGCCCCAGGTCACCCCGGTCAGCATGACGCAGTGATCCACCCAGGTAAAAACCATTCCGGCCAGCATGAAGAAAAAACCATTTTCCCCGGCCAGGATCCGGAGCAGAGAACGATTTAAATAAATCCAGAGACACCCGAGCAAAAAAACGAGCGGCCAAACACCCGGAAGAAAAAAAGCGGCCGCCGCGGTGACGCCCAGGAAAGGCGACAGGATCAGGCTGATGATCTGATCCGGCGAAACGTGGCTATAACCCCTGCGGGGGGCGCCGAACAACCGCCGCCAGCCCCGGTATTTAATGAAAATCCGCGCCCAGCCGTAAGGGATCTGGAAATCATTGACCAGCAAAGAAGCCAGACTGTACCTTTTTAAATGCACGGTTTTGAGCTCGGGCAGGAAGCGGATCCGTTTATTGTTGACGGCCAGTTCCTGGCCCCGGGCCGTATCGTCCACCCACATGGTGGTCAGGGGATAATCCGCTTTTCTCACGCCGTACAGAGACCCGTAAAGAAAATCCACCTCTGCAGGCAAGCGGCGGAAATTTTTGTACATGTACAGGTTTTTATACTGGGAGGCAAAATTCGTCACCGGATTTTCCCTGGTATTCATTCCGGTCACGGCGTCCACCTCCGGATGGGATGTAAAATACCGGGCCATCTTCTCCAGCACCCCTTTTTCCAGGACATTGTCGGAATCCGTGCAAACGATAATCTCGCCCCGCGTTTCCTCATAACCCAGGTTTCTCGCTTCTTCTCTTCCGCCCGCGGGGTTTTGCCGTATAACTTTATCGGTATAAGCGCGGGCGATCTCCACGGTTTGATCCCGGCTTCCCCCGTCGACGACAATCAACTCAAAGTGGGGATATCCGTTCTCCCGGATGGAACGCAGGCACTCTTCCAGGGTCGACTCACTGTCCCGGGTGGGGATGATTATGGAAAGGAGTAAGGCCGGGGCGCTGTTCCTTTGGCCGTGATTTATCGGATTTTCATGGTTAAAGGGCCCGGGGTCAGACATTGTCATCCTGCTGATATACGCCGGTCAGATTTTCCACGAAGGTAACCTTGCTTTCCATGTACTCCGGTTCGGTGTTGACCTGCCAGATGTTGTCCTTATCGGTCCGGCCCGCCAGGATGTTGTCCACCGCCGTCATCGCGGTCAGCATTGAATGATCCTGGTTGTTGTAGCGGTGCATCCCGTTCCGGCCGATTAAAAACAGGTTGTGGAAGCCATCGGTAAAATCGCGCACCACCGGAAACCTGCCGTAGGACCCGAAATAACCTGGATAAGTCTTCTTCATCCTGACCACCACCCCGTCCAGATAATCCCCCGGGTCGGCCAGGCCCATCCGGGCCAGCTCCCGGATCGCCGTTTCGATCATCTCCCCATCGCTTTTTCCCCACTCGGGGTCCCCCTCCCGGTAAAAATATTCCGCTCCGAGCCAGACCGTATCCGGGTCCCTAACCATGGCCGGGCTCCAGTTGTTGAAGATCTGAATCCGGCCCATTTTTATCTTGGGCTCCTGCACGTAGATCCAGTTGTCGGGGATCAGCCCCGCCGGGGATTCGCGGCGGTTCTTCCCTTTGACCCGAAGCTGTTTAAACAAAAGCCCGACCGTGACGAAATCCATGTAGGCCAGATGGTCGGAAACCTCCTGGACCTCCCGCGGCGCCTTGCCGTCCCAGGCCCGGATCAGATCGCAGACCGGCATGGAGGAAAAAATATAATCACCCTCGATCCGGGTAACCCGGCCGCTCTCTTCGTCCCGCACCCGGACCGCCAGGATCCGGCCGCCCTCGGCGTCCACGCCCACGACCCGCTGCCGGTAAGCGATCTTTCCGCCCTGGTTCTCCACGATTTTCGCGACCGCTTCCCAAAGCTGCCCGGGGCCGAGCTTCGGGTAAAGAAACTGGTCGATCAGGCTGGTTTCCGCGCCGGTCTTGAGCAGTTCGATCTTCAGGCCGAAAAGGCTTTTCAGCGCGTGGATCAGCGCCCGGGAGAGGGACAGGCCCTTGATCCGCTGTTCCCCCCACCCGGTTCCGATCTCCCGGCAGGAAACCCCCCAGACCTTTTCCGTATACTCCCGGAAAAACATCTGATAGAACCTGCGGCCGAACCGGTTGATGAAAAAATCCTCCAGATTGTTCTCCGGTTTGACGGGAAACGCCCGGGCCCGCAAATAACTCGCGGTAATCGGCACGACCCGGCCGAAACCGAGATCCCTGAGCGTCTGCATTTTCAAGGAAAGCGGATAGTCGAAGAATTTTTTCATGAAAAAGATCCGGGAAAGACGGTCCCGCACCTGCATGACCGCCTCCGCCCGGTCCGAACCGGGGGAAACGCGGTCCTCGCCCGCGATCGCGAGCATTTCTTTTTCCAGGGCGCCCGGCCCCTCCGGCCCGGGGTTCAAGCTCGTTTCCAGGGGCAGGATCCGGAGCCACCATTTCATGATCGGCTTTAGTTTGGAGAAGAACCGGTGCCCGCCGATATCAATCCGGTTCCCCCGGTAATTAACGGTCCGGGAAAGGCCCCCGCAGACGGAGTCGGCTTCAAAAATCCAGGGCTTGATTCCGGTCTTTTTCAGCAATTCGTGGGCCGCCGTCAAGCCGGCCGGCCCCGCGCCGATGATGATCGCCTTCTTCTCCATAAGCTACCCGATTTTTCGCTTCAGCTTTGAATAACTATTCGGCCCTATGTATTTGTTTTTCACTCGTCAATCTGAAATCGTCAACCTGTCCGCCGAAGCTTTAGCGAAGGTGGATCGTCAATTATTTTTTGGTTTCCCGGTTACCGGCCCTGGTCGTCCACCATTTTCCGGATCTGGTCCAGGCTGACCCCGATCCGGAGAGTGGCCGCCCCCCCCACCGTAACGTTGAACAGTTTCTTTAACAGGTGATCGAGAATCGCGACCGCGATGGCCACCTCAAAGGGGACCGCAAACAGAACCAGCACGGCCGCGAAAATGCCTTCATAGATGCCCACCGACCCGGGCGTGGCCGGGGCCGCCTTCCCGATATTGCCGATCGCCACCGCCAGGAGCACCGGCAGGAAGGAAACCGCTGCCCCCAGCGCCCGGGAAACCGCGAAACCGGCCAAGCCCTCCACCCCCCAGGCCGCGAGGGATAAAAGAATCGATCCCGCCAGCAGCAGCGGATCGGAAACGATTTCGTGGTAGCCCTGATAGGTGTCCCCGGCCTTATCCGCCGCCAGCCGGAACATCCGGTTCCCGGATTTTTTCCCCAGTTTTTCGAAAATGCGGGCGGTATACCTTTTCCGGTCGAAGGCCACCATCGCCAGGGGCGCCGCTACGATCAGGGCGCAGAAGATAAAAGTGGTGACAATCCACCCGGGCGCGCTTTTTCCCAGGACCAGGATGACCGCCGGAGTGGACAGCAGCACGATGGCCAGGAGATCCAGGATCCGGGTCTGGAAAATAATCGCCACCGCCCGGCCGAGGTTGACCCCCGCCATTTTCAGGTAAACGACGGTGGCCGCATCCCCCAGCTTGGCGGGCAGGAAGGAATTCAGGGCGTATCCGGAAATGTGATACTTGAACAGTGCGAACGCCCGGAGGGTTTTTCCCGACGGTCCGGTCAGGATTTTCAGCCGCCAGGTCCGGAAAATCCAGGAGGTGGCGTAAATCATGACCGCGGCCGCGATCCAGGCCGGCGAGGCCCGGCGCAGGACATTGATAAACCGGTCGAACCCGGCGAAATACACCAGCAGGACCAGGATCCCGATCCCGATCCCCAGCGCCAGCCCCCGCCGGAGAATTCCCTTTCCGCTGATGTTCATCGGCCCGGCCCGACCTTCCCGTCTTTCCGAACCTTGATATTCTCGAACACCGTCGGAGCATACAATTCCTTCAACCCGCATTTCTCCTGCACGTAGGTGAAGCCCAATATGTATTTCGGTTTTCTCGATTTGATCATCCCGCAGACGTCGTACCGGCCACGCTCGGGAATGATATACCTTCCGAAATATTTATTTTGGGCCAGCCGCCGATACTGGTCCAATCCCCCCCAGGGAGAATGATGAAACCAGAAATAATGCAGATCCGGCCGGAACAGATTGAACTGCAGGAAACTGTCGTAAACGCACTCCCCGGGACTGGTGTTCCGGAGAACGTAATTGATCAGGGACAGCTGGTCGGCGTTGGTTTCCCGGCTTTTCTTCACCAGGAAAACCGCTGGTTCGGCCAGGAGCGCGATCAGGATGATCACCCGGATCAGATTATTCAATTTGAACCGGTTGAATCCTTCGTTGAGAGCATACCCGACCGCGATCGCGCAGAAAGGCAGGGCAGGGAGGAAATACTGCGGGTAGGGATGAGTGACCCTGAACACCACCGCAAACAATCCGGCTCCGAGCAGGGTCACGGTTTTAATCTCCGGGTTGATCCTTTTTCCCAGAAGGATATAAATCACGGAAATCGGCAGGAGCAGCCAGAACAAGACATTCGGGATGATGACTGTTTTTAAAGTCTCCCAGGCGGAAAAAGCGGTGATGAACTTCAGATTAAACAACCAGCACAGGATCAGATAATCTTTCAGGGCCCCCGAGACTGCCAGCCCGATCACAAATAACAGCACGGGGAAGGAAAAACAGAGTAAGAATATGAGGATCGGCCGGAGGGTAATCCTCCGGCGGACAAGCCAGTAGGCGAAAATCAGGATCAGGCCCAGGAAAAAAAACAGGAATTTCTGGATAAAGAGAAAGGCGACCGCGGCCGCCAGGCCGGAGAAAGCCGCGTCCCGGTCCCGGAACCCCTGGAAATATCCGGCCAGGCAGGAAAAAGAGACCAGGCCGAAAAACACCTGGGGCACATCCGGCCTGATCTCGATCGCGGACTCCACGAACAGGAGGAGGGAAAACACCAGCAGAACGGCGATCCAGGCGGCTTCCTTCGACCGGCTGGCTTGGGCGGCCACCCGGTAGGTGAAATATCCTATGCCCAGGACAAAAACAAACATCATGAGTCTCAGGATCATCATGGTCTGGGTGGAATCGCCCAGGATCATGAGAAAGGGAGCGATCAGGTACCAGAAGAAAGGATGGTGATGTTCAAAAAATTCCAGGTAGGGAATCTGGTTGTTCTCCACATACCAGGCGGCATGCACATGTTCAAGCTCATCGATATTGAAAAATCGGTGCTGGGAGTTCAGCAGAATGATCAGGGAAAGAAGAATTGCCAGGAAAAACAGAACCAGGTAATAATGCCGGCTCAGAAAATATCCGATTTTTTTCATTCGAATCCTGATCTTTTCTCGGCCGGGAATATATCCCCCCGCCGGACTCCCGCGATTTTCCGAAAGCAGAAGCTAATTCGACCTGGATCCCTGCCATCCAAAAAGAAGCAGGGAAAGCAGGGAAAAGTATACGGTATCAAGAAAATGCTCGAAATAGTGGGAAGCCAGGAGATAGGGGATGCCGAGCCGCCCGCCGCGGGCGAAAGCCGGTTTCTGCGCCAGCTCGCCGATTCCGCCGCTGAGCGCCGAAAATGACCCGTAAAGCAGGCCCGCGAGAAAAATCACGGAAAATATCAGCAGAAAAACTTTCAGGATCAGGTGCCGCTTTTCCGCGGAGGAACCGAAAGCGTTTCTCTCCCGGACCAGAATGACATACAGGGGGATGGGAAAATAAGTCAGCGGAAACGTCGCCAGTTCCCTGACCGCGTGCGCCAGGTAACGGGGATCCGTCCCGATCCTCATTAAAATCAAGGGATCATACCGGTTGAACAGGTAATTCAAACCGGCGAGGAGCAGCAGACCGGAGAGGAGATAATTCCACCCCCGGGGGCTGGGCGCCAGATCGACCTTTAAAAATTTCAGGATCAGATACAGGTAAACGGGAATAAAGAAAATCAGGAGCACCAGGCTGGGCAGATGCAGGTCCCAGGCCCCTCCGTCGCCGGTCACCCCCCTCCCCTGCGTCCTGCCGGCGATGAAGCTGAAGGTTTCTCCCGTTCCGAAAAGAACCAGGCTTAGAATCAGGGAAACAACCAGGAACGCGGCCAAAACCCAGGCCAGCTTTTTAGTGGTTTCCGGGGGATAGGGATTCCGGATTTTCCCGGTCAGGCTCAGGTAATACCCCGTGAAAATGAAAGCCAGGACGGTGAGAACGGGGATATGGCCGAGAAAATGGGAAGCGTAAAACAGCGTCTGCAGGAATGAATACTTCCCGTTTTCGTGGATGATCACGTTGAAAAGCAAGAGACTCCCGTGATAATGGGCGAGATAAAAATAAGAAACCAGATAAGTGACGACCGGAACGGCGATTAATAAATTAACGTAAATCATTGCCTTTTTTCCCGGGCCGGGCGGGAGGACGTCCGCGGCGGATGTTTTTCCGGATTATTATCCGGGAATTCCGTATCTTGCGTCTGTGGGCTCCGGAGACCGGTCGATTCGTCCCGATGTCACCGGTTACTTTTCTGACCCGTATTCCTCGACGATCTCCCTTCCGAACCTGATCATATCGTGGATCCAGGCGTAGACAAACCTGCCGTTCCGGCCGGTTAACCTCAGGTTCCCGAACCCCCGCAGAAAAGTGAAGACCTTCTCGAGTTTTTCCTCGTAGCCGAGTTCCAGGATCGGATAAGCCTGATTGATTTTATGAACCGCGGTACCGATGATCTCCTCTTCCTGCAGCCAACCGGTCCTGAGGAGCGGAGTCCGGACCTTCTCCACCACCTGGTCCGGCCCCAGGTTCCAGACCGGGTCCTCCGGCTGGCAGGGAAACTCCACCACCAGGGAGGTTTTCCCCGGCGGGGACATTTCGCGGCTGCGGTTCCGGGGTTCATATAACCGGGTAAAGGGAAATTCCGAGTCGGGAAAATACACGGTGGCGCTTTTCGTCACTGACTCCCGATTGAGGAAAAAGGCCGCCAGGATCATGTTCCGGTAGCGCAGGCCCCGGGCCAGGGCCAGGAACTCCTCCGGCGGCCGGGGTTCCAGGATCCCGGCCAGGAGGTTCAAGGGAAGGGAGCTGACCACCTCCCCGATTTGAACGACTTCCCGTCCGTTTAGTTCGAGGGCCTGAATGGACTTATGATCGTGGAAAATTTTTGTTACCGTCGAACCGGTGCGGATATTCTCCCTCCCGGTCCGGTCGGCCAGGGCCTCGAAAATTTCCCCGATTCCCTTTTTGGGATAATAAAACGAGCCGTCCAGGTGCCTGGTTTTGGCCCGGCGGCCGAAAAGGGCTTCGGTCACGAACGTCCGGAGGTTCAGTCCCTTCAGCCTCTTCCCCGCCACCACCGCAGACAGCCGGTCCCACGACGCCCCCCATAACTTTTCCGTGTAATCCTTCAGGAAAAGATCCGTAATCGTTTTTCCATAGGCATGCAGGGCATACTGACGGAAACTCCCGTCGGGATGTTCTGTTTTCAACCGGGAGCGCACCAGTTCCAGTGCGGCCCCCACAAAGAAAAAAGGCCCGAGGGTCGTGACGAGGTTCAGGGGTGAAAGCGGGAAGTCGATGAATTTCCCCCGGTGATAAATATGGCTGGGAACGGAGATTTCCCGCAGATCCTCCCCGAGAAGTCCCCGGAGCTCCGCGGTGGATTCAGGGTCCTGGTCATGCAGGCGATGCGCCCCGGAATCGAAATAAAACCCACCCTTTTCCAGCGTAACGCAGTTGCCTCCGACCCTGTCCCCGGACTCGTAAATGGTGAAAGGGATCCCCTTTTTCCGGGCGTAATAACCCACCGCCAGGCCGGCCGGCCCGCCGCCGAGAACGGTAATATGTGCTGGTTTACTCATTATGAAAAAATAATGCGAGAAAGGTTGGACAGGCAGGACATGCGGGAAATGGTTAAAAGATCAAACCGAAATCCCTGGCCGACTCGAAGGGGCGGTTCGGGCAGGGTGCATTCTGCATTCGGTACATTCGTCAATCGTTTTATCCCGAGTTATTACGAGGGACATTCGTCATTCGTCAATTTTTTCCTGGAATGATACTGCTGGGTCAGGCTCAGGGCCTTCAGGGCCCGGTCGATGGTGAGAAAGGCAGGAAAACCGGCGGCCAGGAAAGTCTGCTGGATCCGGTTCCGTTTTTCCTCTTCCACTACGGAAGGGACCACCACCACCAATGGTTTTTTAACCTCCTGCAGGGCCTCGATGAAGGAGCTCACGGTATGGTCCACCAGTCCCGGGGCGAAGTGCTCGGCGTAGATGTAATACTCCATGGTGAAAACCAGCATGATGATGTCGCAGTCCGGGTCTTCGTCCAGGGCCCGGAAAACATCGCCGTAGATGAAGAAATTGACAAAGGAGGTCGCCATGTCGATCGGGTTCTTGACGCTGGTCCCGGGTGCGTCGAAGGCGGTCCGGAGCTTCGCGGTGGTCTCCGGGGAAAGCGGCGGCATCTCGAAGCCCCAGTCCGCGGTCCGGTCGGTGTAGTTGACCGAAACCCCGCCGCTCATGCAGACCATGATGATCCGCCGGCCGGTAAAGGCCGGGAGCCGGTTGATCGTCATCGCGGTTTCCACCAGTTCCTCGAGGCCTCCGGCCTGAAGGGCGCCGGCCTGTTTGAAGACCGCTTCCCAGGTCTGCCGTTTCCCGCCCATTGCCCCGGTGTGCGAGGCCGCCGCCCGCACCCCGACTTCGGCGAGCCCGCCCTTGAGCACGATCACCGGCTTCTTCCGCCCGGCCCGGACCAGGGACCGGGCCAGGGACGCCCCGTCCCGGGTCCCCTCGATGTAAATCAGGATGATCCCGGTGGCGGGATCCTCGGCGAAATAATCGAGCAGCTCGTGCGAACTCAGGTCCGCCTCGTTCCCGTAGCTGATCACCTTCTGGAATTTCAGTCCGCAGCGCTGGCCCAGGAAAATCCCGCTGAAGGCCAGCCCCCCGCTCTGGGAAAGGAAGCTCACGTTCCCCTCCCCTTCCCACTTGGGCAGGTCGGGCCGGAAGCCCAGGCCGTGGGCCGGGTAATAAATCCCCATGCAGTTGGGGCCGATGAGCCGGAGACCGCTTTTGCGGGCGATTTCCAGGATTTTCTCCTCGAGCTCCTGTCCGGAACCTTTCCCCGTCTCGCTGAAACCGGAGGTAAAAATCGCGGCCGAGCGCACCCCTTTTTCCCCGCATTCCGAAATGATCTCGGGCAGAAACTTGGCGGGGACGGAAATAATCGCGTGATCCACCGGTCCGGGGATTTCCCGGATCGTCCGGTAGGTCGGGTAATCCTTGACCTGCTCGCCCCCGGAGGGGTTGACCGCGTAAACCGGCCCGGCAAAGCCCAGGGCCCGGTTGGCGTCGGCGAACATCACTCCGGCGTTGTTCAGGCGGTTGGAAACCCCCACCACCGCCAGCGCCCGGGGGTGGAAGATCAGGTCCAGCGCGGGAAAATCCATCTTTGGTCTTCCCGGGTCGGACTTCCGGGGCAAATTCGAGGCGGCGGGTCGTTTCTTCCCCCCTCCGGAAGAGCGGGGATTGAAGCCGTTCGAAGGATCAGAATGTTTTTTCGGAGTCTTCCTGGGTCTGCTCATGCATCTTCTCAATGTAACGGCGGAGCTTTTCCTCCCCGTCCCCGACAAATTCGACAAAATGGACCCCGCTCCCGGGAACCCGGTCCCCGTCGATCATGTCCACCTTTTCCTGGGAAACGATGTGCACCACCTCGGCCACCGCTTTGACTTCTTCTTCGGTGCCGGGAAGCTTGAAGACCACCTCAAGCTTGCTCCGGAGCGGGAGATCCGTCCGGCCCCGGATGAACATTCCCCCGTAGCTGATATTTTCCGTGTATTCCCGCTCCAGGGCTTTGCCGGTCCGGAACTTGACCGTGAGCCGGACGGGCAGCCGCTGTTCGCGCCTCATTCCCACCAGGCGGGAAAACCGGCCTTCGATTTCATTCAGGGCATGGTCCAGGTTGTATTTGCCGGTGAATTTCGCATCGGAGGTCATCTCGAACCTTTTCCGCATCGCCTCTTTTTCCGGCTTGCCGAAATTCTCGAGCTCGATGATCTCCATCTTCAATTCCTGGGCCCAGCTGGCGAACCACTTGAACATGCTCGGCACGAAATTCTCAAAGCTGAACCGGAAAATCACGCCCACGCTGTTCCCTCCCACCCAGCTGAAGATCTGGAGCTCGGGAAGCTCATCCTGATTGAAACGGGCGCGGGCGCTTTTCAGGAATGACCGGATCTCCGGAAATACCTTGGAGGCGAAAGGAATGACAAATGCGATTTCAAAAAACTTCCTGGCCATGGGCTATCTGAATCCGCTCAAGCGGGTCTATATATCCAGTCTCCGGTAAAAACAGGTCCGGTTCCCGGTGTGGCAGGACGGTCCCGCCGGCTCGGCCTTGACCAGGATACAGTCCCCGTCGCAATCGTAATAAACCTCTTTCACCCTGAGCACATTGCCCGATTCCTCGCCTTTTTTCCAAAGCTGCTTCCGTGAGCGGCTATAGAAAGTGGCGAAACCGGTGTCAAGGGTAAGCCCCAGTGATTCCATATTCATATAAGCGACCATCAACACCGCCCCATCCTTAATATCCTGGACTACGGCCGGGACCAGTCCCTTTTCATCGAACTTTATTTGAGGAAATTCCATAACTTACGACCCCCAATCCCACATCTTGTGGATAAAGCTGTGAACAAACACTAGATATAGGGCTAAGAAGTTTAAAGCTCAAGGTTCAAAGGTCAAAGGTTTAACTCGAAACCCGCCTCCGGCCCATAAGGGCCTACCCTCCGGCCTGTAAGCCCTACGGGCTGGGAGCGGGCCCGGAGGGAAACTCGTAACTCGAAACTATCTTGCCGCCTGAATTGCCTCCTTTAGATTGATCGTCCCTTCATAAAGGGCCTTACCGATAATTAATCCGAAAATCCCAAGGTTTTCAAGACCTTTGATGTTCCGAACATGCTCAACCCTGGAAATCCCCCCGGCGACAATCACTTTCATGCCGATAGTTTCGGCGAATTTTTTATAGCTCCCGAGATCAGGCCCTTCCAGGGTCCCGTCCCGGTTGATGTCGGTAAAGATAACCAGGCTCCCGCCCCACGCCTTCACTTTCCGGGCCAGGTCCCAGGCATAAACCTCGGTGCCTTCCAGCCAACCCTCAACCTTGACCAGGCCCCCGGAGGCGTCGATTCCCACCGCCACCCGCCCGGGGAAAGCCCCGTTGATCTCCTGGAAGCGCTCCGGGAACTTGAAGACCACCGTCCCCAGGATTACCCGGTCGATTCCGGCCTCGAGGTAAATCCGGACATCCTCCCGGGTGCGGATTCCGCCCCCGACCTGGATCGGAATCCTGACTCCCTTCCGGATCCGCAGGATCTGCTCCCGGTTCTCCGGGCTTCCCAGCCGGGCCCCGTCCAGGTCCACCAGGTGGAGATATTCCGCCCCTTCCCCTTCCCATTTCTTGGCCAGGGTCAGGGGATCCTCGGCATAAACCTTGGTCTTGGCGAAATCACCCTGGTAAAGCCGGACCCCTTTTCCACCCTGGATATCAACGGCAGGAAAAACAATCATATTTGAAAACCTGTAACCGGTAACCGGCGACCGGTGACCAGTTTTAGATGATTCCTTTGGTCGAAAATACCCCCTGGATCCGGGGATTGATCCGGGTAGCCTCCATCATGGACCGGGCGAAGGCCTTGAAAACGGCTTCGGCAATGTGATGGGGATCGCTCCCGTAATGCAGGTTGACGTGGACATTGGCCGAAAGCTTCTGGGCGACCGCGGAGAAAAAAATCTCCAGGAGATTGAGATCGAACTCCCCGGCCTTGGCGCTGTAACGGTCGGGCCCGTCCTCCCCCCGGCCGAAAAGGTTGATCACGAGGTAGGGCCGCCCGCCGAGATCCACCGCCACCGAAGCCAGGGCCTCGTCCATCGGCACCGTGGCCTCTCCGTAGCGGGAGACGCCTTCCCGGCCGCCCAGGGCCTGCGCGATGGCCTCGCCCAGGGTGATCCCGACATCCTCGACCGTGTGATGGTAATCAACCTCCACGTCTCCGCTGGCTTCCAGATTGATATCCATCAGGCTGTGCCGTCCGAAAAGTTCCAGCATGTGGTTAAAGAAAGGAATGGGGGTTTTGATCTGGTAATCCCCCTTGCCGTCGAGGTTTACTTTAACCCTGACGGCGGTCTCCTTGGTTTTTCTTTCCTTTTCCCCCCGGCGTTCCATGATGCCCCCTTTTTAATTCAAATCCCAATAATCAAATAGCAATTACCAAACAAATACCATAATTATGGTTTCATCCTGATTTCCACCGCGCGGGCGTGCCTCTCCAATCCTTCCAGCCGGGCGAGTTTGATCACGGCCGGGCCCAGTTTTTTTAATCCCTTCTCCGCGACCTTGATCACGCTGGACCGCCGGTAGAAATCCTCGACCCCCAGGGGGGAAAGAAAGCGTGCGCTCCCGCAGGTCGGGAGGATGTGGCTGGGACCCGCGAGGTAATCCCCGAAAGCCACGGCCGAGGAAAGCCCCAGGAAGATGGCCCCGGCCCGGCGGACCGACCTGAGCTCCCTTTCCGGGTCTTGGACCGCCAGCACCAGGTGCTCCGGCGCCCAGCGGTTGGCCAGGTCCAGAGCCTCTTTCAGACTGGCGGCCAGGATCAGGGCCCCATTCAGTTTCCAGGACCGGGCCGCGGTGGAATCCGGGCCGGAAACCCGCGCCTCCGCCCGGATCAGCTTTTCGACCCGGAGAAGTTCGGCTTCCGAGGTGGAGATCAGGACCGCGACGGCATCTTCATCATGCTCGGCCTGGGCCAGGAGCTCGGCCGCGATTATTTCCGCCCGGCCTCTGCCGTCGGAAACGATCAAGACCTCGCTCGGACCGGCGATGGAATCAATCCCCGCCTCGCCGAAGACCAGCCGCTTGGCGGTGGCCACGAAAATATTGCCCGGGCCGACGATCTTGTCCACCCGGGGCACGGTTTCCGTCCCGAACGCCAGGGCCGCGACCGCCTGTGCCCCCCCGATCCCGAAAAGCCGGTCGGCCCCGGCGATTTTCGCCGCCGCCAGGACATAACGGTTGACCCCGTCCTTTTTCCGGGGGGTGACCACGATGATCTCCTCCACCCCCGCCGCTTTGGCGGGGATCACGGACATGAGCACCGTGGAAGGATACCCGTATCGGCCTCCCGGCACGTAAACCCCCACCCGTTCCAGCGGGAGATAGCGCGCCGCGCTCAGAACCCCCTCCGAGACCAGAAAATATCCCCGGGGGTCGGCTTTCCGATGAAAGTTCCGGATCCGGTCCGCCGCCTTCGAGAGCGCCCGCCGTTCGGAAGGGTCAAGCGATTTAAGCGCTCGGTCCCATTGGGCCCTGGGCACCTCGAGACCTTTCGCCCGCAGTTTCAAGCCGTCGAACCGGGCGATGCTCTTCAGCAGTCCCCGGTCGCCCTCCTTCCGGACCGAATCGATCACCCGGCGGACGGCGGTTTCCACCTGCCCGGCACGGACCCGGCGGCGGGCCAACCGGCGCTCGAATTCCTTCTCAAAGCCTTTGTCTTTGGTGTTAATTATCTGCAAATCCGCTTCCTTGGAATCACGCAACCTGAAGGTTGCGGCTGCCTTTTCTCGTTTCTTTAATTGGTCACCGGCTTCCGGTTACTTGCTGCCGGTTTTTACTTCTTCCTTTTCACTCTTTGATTCTTCTGATATCCGCGCCGAGCTGGGCGAGCTTGAGATCCAGCCTTTCATAACCGCGGTCCAGGTGGTAGATCCGGGAAACCTCGGTTTCCCCCTCGGCGGAAAGCCCGGCCAGGATCAGGCTCGCGCTCGCCCGCAGGTCCGAGGCCATGACCGGGGCCCCGGAGAGATGCTCCACGCCCTGGACCGTCGCGCGCTTGCCTTCCACCCGGATATCCGCGCCCATCCGGTCGAGCTCGCTGACATGCATGAAACGGTTCTCAAAAATATTCTCCATGATGGTGCTGGTTCCTTCCGCGGTGGAAAGCAGCGCCATCATCTGGGCCTGCAAATCGGTGGGGAAGCCCGGAAAGGGTTCGGTCTCGAGATCAACCGCCTTCGCTTTTCCCGCCCGGGTCACCCGGATCCAGTCGTAATCATGCTCGACCTTGACCCCGGCCGCCTCCAGCTTTTCCACCAGGGCTTTCTGATGTTCAAAAACCAGGCCTTCCACCTGGACCGACCCGCCGCACATGGCCCCGGCGATCAGCAGGGTTCCCGCCTCGATCCGGTCGGGGATGATCCGGTATCTGGCCCCGGAAAGTTTTTCCACCCCGGTAATCCTGATTTTATCCGTGCCGGCCCCTTCAATCCTGGCCCCCATCTGTTTTAAAAGGTTGGCCAGATCCGTCACTTCCGGCTCCAGGGCGGCGTTCTCCAGGATCGTTTCCCCCCGGGCCAGGCAGGCTGCCATCAGGACATTTTCGGTCCCGGTCACCGTGGAGCGTTTGAATCTGATCTTGGTCCCGCGCAGTTCCCGGGCCTGTCCCTCCACGTAACCGTGGTGAATCTTGAGCTCCGCACCCATGGTCTGGAAACCGTCGAGGTGCATGTCAATCGGCCGGGCCCCGATCGCGCATCCGCCCGGAAGGGAAACCTTGGCCCGCCCCCGCTTGGCCAGGAGCGGACCCAGCACCAGGACCGAGGCGCGCATGGTTTTGACCAGGCGGTAAGGCGCGATGAAATTTTCGGAATTACCCGGCTTGACCCGGATGTATTCCCCGGCGGATTCGACCTCCGAACCCAGCTCCCGGAGGGTTTTCCCCATGGTGACGATGTCCGCCACCGGGGGAAACCCGGAGAAAATGCATTCCTCGTCGGTAAGCAGGGTGGCGGAAAGGGCGGGCAGGGCGGCGTTCTTGGCCCCGCTCACCCGGACCCGGCCGGAGAGCCGGTTTCCGCCTTTAATGATCATCTTTTCCATCATCCGTTTCCTCTCAAATCATATTACTACATCTTTTCGAGGTTTGCCGAATGGATCGATCCAAATGTACGACCGCCGACCGCCATCAACAAATTGACGATTTCAGATTGACGATTGACGATTGAGAGCAAGGAGGTTATCTGCCTTTCACTCGTCATTCGTAAATCGTCAATCGTAAATTCCTTTCACCTTTCACCTTTGACCTTTGACCTTTTTTTTTGCGACTACCACCCGGTCTCTTCCCGAATAATCCTGGAGCACCCGGATTTCCTCATACCTCCCCTGCCGGGCCAGGAGGCCGCGCGCCGCCTCGGCCTGGGTATCGCCGATTTCCATCAGCAGAAACCCCGGCGCCTGCAGATAGGCAAAAGCCTCCTCCGCCACCCGGCGGATGACCTGGAGCCCGTCCTCACCCCCGTCCAGGGCCAAACGGGGTTCGCCCCGGGCCACTTCCGAGGCCAGGGTCGGGATCACGGCGCTGGGAATGTAGGGCGGGTTGCAGACCACCAGGTGGAAAAATTCCCGGAATTCCCGGAGCGGCCCGAAAAGATCCCCCGCGAGAAACTGGATCCGGTCTTCGAGCTTGAGGCGGCGGGCGTTTCCGGCCGCGATCCGGAGCGCGTCAGGGGAAAGATCCGCAGCCCAGGCCCGGGCTTCCGGGATTTCGGTCAGGATGGCCAGGGCGATCGCTCCCGATCCGGTCCCCAGGTCCAGAAAAAACAGTTCCGAGTTGCGGGTTTCGGGTTTCGAGTTTAAAGCCGGATGGGAAGAAGATTTTTTAATTCCGCAATCCGCATTCCGCAATCCGCATTCTTTTACCAACCGGATCGCTTCTTCCACCAGCAGTTCGGTTTCCGGACGGGGGATCAGCACCCCGGGGGCCACCTGGATCGGAAGAGACCAGAATTCCCTCTCTCCCAGAAGGTAAAAAAGCGGAATCCGCTCTCCCCTTCTCCGGATCAATTCCCGGTATTTTTCTTCCTCCCCCGCCGGGACCGGGATCTCCGGATCACGATATAATTCCCCCCGGCTGATTCCGCCCGAGTGGAGAAAAAGCAGCTCGGCCTCGGCCCCGGGCTCGGAGGTTCCCTGTTCCTCGAGATATTCCTTTCCCCATCTGATCAGGGCGCTGCGATTCATCTTCATCCTGAAAGTTTATAAATTATCTGGTGATAATCAAAGCTCGCCTGGCTGGAAACGCGGGAAAAACCCTTCTCCTGCCGCTCAGGACAAGTGGGGTGGGACGCAGGAAAATAATATAAATATGGGGCGGGGCGATTTATTGCCCGGGCGCGCTCGCGAGAACCGATTCCGAGGCCTTGGTCTGGAAATGGGTGATCGCCCCCTCGATCAGCTGATCGATCTCCCCGTCGAGCACGCCTTCCAAGTTATGCGTGCTCACCCCGCTCCGGTGATCGGTGACCCGGCTCTGGGGGTAATTATAGGTCCGGATCTTCTCGCTCCGGTCGCCCGTCCCCACCTGGGTCCGGCGGGCCTGCGAGATCTCGTCTTCC
>JAQTNV010000016.1 GCA_028713675.1 bacterium | reverse complement strand
TCGGATCGATCCCGCAGGCCAGCCAATCCACCACCATTTCCCGGGCGTCATTATAAATATTGGCCGGGTCGGCGTACTCGGTGGTCAGGGCGTGCCAGTCGGCCACGAAATAAAAACACTCGTATTGTTTCTGGAGATCAACCCAGTTTTTCAGGGCTCCGGCCAGGTGTCCCAGGTGGAGTTTTCCCGACGGCCGCATCCCGGAAAGAACCCGGGGTTTTTTAGAATCATTCATAATTAACGGCAGATTATAAACGAAAAGGTTTGAACTTGAAACCTATTTTAGTGTCAGCCTGCCCGAGCTGACGACTTGTGCCGGCCAGGGTGCCGGTGTCGGTGTCAGAGCAGAGCGTAAAGAGCATAGGGTTTAACCCGAAACCCGAAACTAGAAACTCGAAACTGTCGCTAAAGTAACAATCTGATCACTAAATTAATGAGTGGGCTAATTAAAATATCTACTATGCTAGGAATCCCTAGAAGACCTGGAAATATAATAAGACCGAGCAGGATGATAAAACCGTAAGGCTCGATCCGGGCGAAGGCCTGGGCTTTATCGAGGGGCAGGAGACCCATGAGAATCTTGCTCCCGTCGAGCGGGGGAATGGGCAGGCAGTTAAAAACCGCCAGGGCGATATTCATAACGACGCTGATTTGAATCATCAGGAAAAGGGGAACCAGGAAAAAAGACGAACTGGAAGCGAACTTGGGAAACTGGGTTTGGAGAGGGAGGGAGGGATCATACCAGGCCAGCAGGCGGAGCAGCATGGCGGAGATAATGGCGAGGACCAGGTTGGATCCCGGGCCGGCCAGCGAAACCCACATCATGTCCCGCTTGGGATCGCGCAAATTGAAAGGATTGACCGGGACGGGCTTGGCCCAGCCGATCATGCGGGTTACGACAAATACGATGGTTCCCACCAGGTCCAGGTGTTTGAAAGGGTTCAGGGTCAGGCGTCCGGCCAGGCGGGCGGTGGGGTCGCCCAGACGGTCGGCGACATACCCGTGGGCGGCTTCGTGAAAGGAAACCGCGAACAGCATCGGCACCAGCATCAAGGCGATGTCCTGAATTACCTGCTCCATAGCCCCAAATATAGCATACCTGGACCAGTAAAAAGGGTCCCAGGGGGCCTAGGGTCCGAAGGTGGCCGCAGCCTTCCTTCGACCATTTTTGTTGATTTGCAAGGCTTCCCTCGGCCACAATGCTTCGGGATCTGATCGAGAAGCCTTGCCCTACTTGATTATGCAGTCTTAAGCCTGAGGCTAACCTCGGCCCCCCGGTTCCATGGCTTTGACTTTCAATCCGCAATCCGCAATCAAAAATCCGCAATTTAATTAGCCCCGGTATATTTCATCCCTCAGGGTCAAAAAGAACCACAAAATCAACCAGAAGAATCGTACCCGGATGAGGAACCAATGTTTCTGCAGCGCCGACGGCGAATACAAATATTCCGCGTTATTTCCGCTCCTTGGCCCTCTTCTTGCTTCCTGTATAAATGAGGAGAAAAAAAGGAGAGAATCATGGGTAACCCGATCATTCTTATAGTTGACGACGATCCGCAGATCCTGAAAGTCCTGGGCCGGACCCTGGCTGCCGACGGCTATGAAATTATCACGGCCGCCGGCCCGGACGAGGCGGTCGCCCGGTTCGACGGGACACCGATTTTCCTGATTATCACCGACTACACCATGAACGGGGCTAACGGGGTGGAGCTTCTCGAGAAAATCAAAGCCATTTCCCCCGATACGGTCCGGATGGTCATGAGCGGCAACCAGGATTTTGGGATTGTCGAGCAGGCGGTCAACCGGGGCAGGGTGGATAAATTTATCATCAAACCCTGGGAAAACGCGGATCTGAGAAGTTCGGTCAGGGGCGCCTGGAAAAATTACGAACTGGTTAGCCACAACCGCGAACTTTTGCGGCTGATTGAGGAAAAAAATCTCTCCCTGAAGGAAATCAACGCCCGGCTGGAAGAATCGGTGGAGGAACGGACCCTGGACTTCAGGCTCGCCAATCAAAGACTGGAGATCGCGGTCGGGTTTCAGAAGGAGCTTCTAAACATCATTTCTCACGAGGTCCGTACCCCGGTTAATGCCATCTCGGGGTACATCTCCCTGCTCCGGGAAAACGCGTTCGGCGAAATCTCGGAGGAAGTCGGCCAAGTTCTGGGAAAAATGGATATCAATACCAATGAAATCGGGGAAATGCTGGATTACCTTTTACATTCCTCCCGCCTGGAACAAGGCAAGATCGAAAAGAGCGACCTGGCCGAGATCAATCTGAAAAGCCTTATCCAGGAAGTGCTCCCCCTGGTCCAACCCCTGGCGCAGCTGAAGGGGCTCGGGATCGAAATTAAATATAATGAGAAAACCCCCTTGATTACGACCGATCCGAACCGGGTTAAATATATATTAATCAATCTTCTCTCCAACGCGGTCAAATACACCCGCAAAGGCGGGATCGAGATACTGGCCGCACCCAGCCTGGATTCCAGCGGGGTGGTGGCCGCGGTCTCCGATACCGGGATCGGGATCGCGGAGAAGGAATTGCCGTTAATTTTCAATAAATTTTACCGGGTTGATAACCAGGCGGAACAGGCGGAAAAAGGGTTGGGGCTGGGACTGGCCATCGTGAAAGACTATGTCCGGCTATTGAATGGACGGATCAGTGTGGAGAGCCGGCCCGGGGCCGGCAGCACGTTTACCGTAGAACTGCCGGTGGATTTTATTTTTTCCAGCGCGGAAAACCGGGCGGAAAACACCGGGGATCTCCCGTCCCGTTCCCCGGCTCCTCCCCTAAACTAAAGGAGAATGAAAATGGCGAGAATCCTGATGGTGGAAGATAACCAGTATACCCGCGAAATTTATCAGAGGAAATTTGATATGGAAAAATTAGAGGTACGGATGGTTACCGGAGGGGAAGAGTGTCTGCAGTCCCTGGAAACGTCCCGGCCCGACCTGATTCTCATGGATCTGATGATGCCCGGGATGAACGGGGTGGAAGCCATTCATCGAATCCGGGCGGACGCGCGGTTCGCCCGGGTGCCGATCCTGGTTCTCTCGGCCCGGGACCAGTTTGAGGACATCCAGAAAGTAAAGGGTATGGGAGCCGATGCCTACCTGGTGAAGGGGAAATCGAGGCTGAATGAAGTGGTCGCCAAGATCAAGGAGCTTCTCTACCAGGGCCGGGGAGTGGAGGAATCGGAAGAAAAGAAAACCCCGGAAATCCTGGTTTTCGAAGACGACAGTTTTTTTTCGGAGCTCTACCGGAAAGTTCTGGAACAGGGAAATTTTATCGTCCGGATCGCCGCCGATGGGGAGGAAGGGATGGAAATCCTGAAAAAGCATAAACCCGATCTCATCATCATGGATCTGATGCTTCCCAAGATGAAAGGCTACGAGGCGATCTGGAAGATCAGGGCGGATTCACTCACCACCAGGATCCCGATCCTCGTGGTTTCGGCTCATGACCAGCCCGAAGAGGTTAAAAAAGCCATGCTCATGGGGGCCAATGATTTCCTGGTGAAGGGAAAAGCCAACCTTGATGAGATGATTTCGAAGGTCCAGACCTTATTGAAGAAGACCCCGGAGCGGCATTTCCGGATCGAAATCATCGAAACCGTGCTCGATGCCCCCAGCTTGGCCCAGACCCTGGGTATCGACCAGGGTTACCGATGCACCGATTGCGGAAAACCCATGGTTCTGGACCTGACTGTTAAGGGGGAAAACGGGAACCGCGAGCTGCGGGGCAATTTTGTTTGCTCGACTTGTCGGAAGCCGGCGGCAGCTCCCAAACCAGTTCATTGAAAGCGTTGCTTTCAATGGTTTCGGGTTTCTAGTTTCGGGTTTCGGGTTCAAAATCAAAATCAGAGACTGGAGTAGGGGAGCCCCTCCCTGGCCGGATTTGCCCGGCTCGGGCAGGCCGCGGGCTCCCTTTATCGGGCGGCCGTCAAATGCCGCTCCTTTTCTTTTGACTTGAAACTTTAAACCTGAAACACGCAGGTTTCCCTCGGACCCCCGGTTCCATGGCTTTGAATTTCAATCCGCAATCCGCAATCAAAAATCCGCAATTTAATTGGCCCCGGTTTGTTCCACCCCTCAGGGTCAAAAAGAACCACAAAATCAACCCGCGGGATTGGACCTGAACAGGGTACCAATATTGCATCCGCACCGACGGTAAAACCAAAGATATCGCGGTATTTTCAAACCGTGGCACGGTTCATGCATTTCTAATAATGCGGCAGCGAAAGCGTTTAAAAGGATGAAAAAACATCAAACAAAAAGAGGAGAAGCAAAGATGAAAAACCTGAAAGAATTCTTCGTGGCGGCGGTACTGTTCGGCCTGACCGCGGTCGGCTGCGGAAACAACGGTGTGAATATGGCCGATTTAAAGTTGGCGGCCCCGGAAAATGTCGAGATTCAGAGCCTTTTGGCCCGTGCGGCCCAGGCTGGGACCTGTTCGGAACAGAATCTCCTGGGAGCCCAATCAGCTTCGATCAATCCAATGGTCAATACTGATACCGGCGCCAATATTACTTTCTGGATCAGTGAGATGAAAACCGAAACCGATTATGATGTGGATCCCCCCGCCGGAAATATTATTTATGCTTTTGTCTACAATGACGAGATCAACGGCCCCATGATCGGAATCTTGAAGGTCGGCTTTCAGTGGGATGGAGGAAAATGGAACCAGGTTGATTATCAGATTGAGTGCAAGGTTGATGTTAACGGCACTATCCAGGGACGGGTGACGAATGCTGTTTCAGGCGCCCCGCTCCAAGAAGCCGTAATCTACGCCGAGAGTGAATGCGGGTTCCGCTCCCCGGTCAGCTACGTTAATATAAACGGGGACTTCTCGGTATTCGGAATGGTTCCCGGCCAAGTCACGCTTCGGATATATGCCCCCGGTTTTGAGGATGTGACGATTCCCGGGCTTGAGGTTCAGACCGGACAGACCCTGACGCTCGAATATCCCGTCCAGATGGTTCCCCAGGTGGATCATACCTACAATACTGTGACCGGCCGGATTTTCTTCCGTGACGGAGAAACCCCGCTCTCCGGGGTTAATCTTCTGGGCGAGTCCCATCCGACCCTGGTTTTCCTGAAAAACTCCAACCAGACTTCCGGTCTGCCGGGTACCGTTGACCGCGAAGGTAACTTCCGGATCCCCTTCATTTTGCCGGGGGAATACCAACTGCGGTTTGCCAGCCAGGCCCTGGGTATTTTCGTGGACGAGAACGGTAACCTGATGGAATCAATCACCGTCACGGTTGACGAAAACGACGGACCGACGGTCCAGGTCGGCGATTTTCGGGTTGATAACATGCCTCCCGTGATCGATTCCGTCACCTTCGAAAGCGAGGTTGGCCTGGGAGCTACCGTGAAAGTCGCGGTTCAGGCCGCCGATCCGGATCAGGATTATCTGACCTATTATTGGAAAACCGACGGCGGGATGCTTTCTCTTTCTGATGAGAGCGTGATCGAATGGCAGGCCCCGGATGCCGCCGGAGTATACACCATTCAGGTGGTAGTGAACGACGGCAAAGGCGGAGCCGATTCCGGATCGATCGAGATCACGGTCGCCGACGAGCCGAGGTAATGCGAGGGTCAGTTATTAGAAAGAATGTTTCTTTCGTAGGGGAGCCGCCCAGCCGGCTCCCCTTTTTTTTAATTGATAAATTATCTATTCGGAATACAATGAATAAAATAATCAACTACAATCAGTTCTGGAAAATGAAAATGAGAAAATTCGGGATAAGCATCGTCGACAATATTCCCTGTGGCACCTATATCTGCCAGTTTTATGAAATCGGCAGGGTAATACTAGTTTCGAGTCTCTAGTTTCGAGTTTCGAGTTAGAAAGAATTGCGGATTGCGGATTGTAGATTGCGGAATGAAAAACAAAAAAGAATTGACGAATGACGAATGAAAACCGAAGAAGAAGTGACGATTGACGAATGACGAGTGAGCCCCAAAAATCTGACGAATGAAAAATTATAAAGTTATTCCTGCGACTTGTCATGAGTATGGTCGAAGGAAAGCAGGAATCCAGGTTTCTGGTTTGGGGTTAAATCATATGCGCCATGCTCCCTGCGCCATGCTCCCTGCTCTTTGCGCCATGCCCTTTGCCCTATGCCATTCATAGACCAGAGAAATTTAGAGAGAGAGCAATGCCGGAAAAAAAGAAAAAAAACAGAAAAAAAATAAAGAAAGGCAGGCCTCGTAGGCAGCCGCGTTTGGTGAAGTCAACGGCCGTAAAAATGAAGAAGCCCCCCCGGGATTTAAGCGCACTAAAATTAAACATCACTGAGCAAAAGAACATTGCCGAGAGACTGAGGCTAAGCGAGGAAAGATATCGCTTTATTTTCAACAACAGCCCGGATTTCATTTGCATCAATGATGTGAATGGGAATTTTCTGGATGCGAATCCCGCGGTGCTCAAAATTCTGGGTGTGTCGCTCGAGGAGCTCAAAAAGAAGAGTTACCTGGATTACTTTGCCGGAGACAACCAGGAAGAGTTGATTCGCCTCGCTGATGAACTGCGCCAGGGCCATCCGATTTATGGCCTGAATCTGAAGACCCGAAACTCCCAGGGCAAAATCATTGAAATGGAAATAAACGCGGTACCGATTTTTGAAGACGGCCGGGTGGTATCGGTTTTGAGCCTGGCCCGGGATATCGGCGAGCGGAAACGGGCCGAAAATAGTCTCCGCCAAAGCGAGGAGATATATAAGGCCATTCTTGACACTTCGATAGACGGATTTTGGATTGACGATCTGCAGGGAAATATTCAAGAGGCGAACGACGCCTGCTCCCGCATGCTTGGTTACAGCCGTAGCGAACTTCTGAGAATGAAGATTTCGGATATCGTGGTTGAGGAAAAACCGGAAGAAACCGGCGCTCGCATCAGAAAAATCATCGCAACGGGAGGGGATCGTTTTGAAACCAAACTCCGCCATAAAGACGGAAAAATTATAGATTTCGAAATCAGCGTCAATTTCATGGATATCAGCGGCGGCCGACTTTTTGTTTTTTCCCGCGACATCACCGAGCGCAAGCGGGCGGAGGAAATACTAAAGGAGAACGAAAATAAATTGGTCCAGGCCCAGGATATCGCCAAACTCGGGAACTGGGATTGGGATGTTGAAGGCAACAAATTGACTTGGTCTGAGACGGTATATCAAATGTTCGGGTTAGGCCGGGAAATACCACTCACCTTCGATGGTATCGTGGCTTTGATTCATCCAGATGATCGGAATAAAAACAATTCTTTTATCAATCTGCTTTTAGAAAAAGAAGATCATGCCGAAATCCAGTTTCGGCTTCTTCTGCCGGATGGTACGATCAAGCATATTAACCAGCACGCAGTCGCATACCGTAACCAATCAAGCCACCCATACCGGATTGTTGGCACTATGCAGGACATCACCGATCTTAAGCAGGCGGAAGATAAGCTAAGGTTGAGCGAAGAGAAGTATCGAAACTTTTTCCATAACGCACAGGTGGGCTTGTACCGGACCCGGATTACCGACGGGCAGGTGATCGAATGCAACGAGCGGTTCGCCGGAATGCTCGGCTATAAAAGCCGGGAAGAATGCCTGCGGGATTATTCGGTGGCCCGGCATTTTAACGATCTGGACGATCAGAGACGATTGCTCAGGAAACTGAAAGAAAGCGGCGAGATCACGGGTTACGAGGCCAGGGGGGTAAAGGCCGACGGCTCGCCAATCTGGGTCAATTATTCGGTCAAGATGATACCGGGGACGGAACACATTGAAGGCGCGGTGGTCGACATCACCGAGCTAAAAAGGCTTCAGGAGGAAAAAAAGGTGATCACGGAACGATGGAGCCGTTTTTCCTGCGCCGCGACGGACCTTTTCTATATTTTCGATCAGGATTTGAACCTGGTCGATTTCAACCGGGCACTATCCCCGGAGCTGGCCGAACGCTTTTCCCGCCGGGAAGCGATCGGGAAAAAATTAACCGAAGTTTCTCCCACGATTCGGGATTCCGATATGCTCGACAAATACCTGGATGTATTGAAAACGGGAAAGCCTTTTCACCGGTCGAGGCAGAAAATATCTGTATCAATGGGGGAATTTAGATACGTTTGTATAGACATTTTCAAGGTAGGAGATGGACTGGGGATGATCCTGCATGACGTTACCGAACAGATCCAAGCCGAGGAAATGATCAAAAACGCCTCCACCGCCTGGAGAATCACTTTCGACTCTATTCCCGATATGATCATGGTGCAGGACCTGAATTACCGGATCCTCCGCGCCAACCAGGCCCTGGCGGATTTTTTGGGGCTTTCCTTTCCCGAGATCATCGGACAGCAATGCTTTCGCCTTATTCATAAGACCGACGCGCCCCCGGAATATTGCCGACAATCGCGGTGTATTTCCGAGGGAAAATCCTGCAACTACATGGTCCGCTCGGAGAGATTGCAGAGAGATTACCTGATTACGACTACCCCGATGTTCAACGCGGCAAATAAGTGTTATGGGGTGATCCATGTGACCCGCGATATCACTGAGGAGAAAAAGCTCCAAAAACGGTTGAAGGAATCCGAGAGAATGGCCGCCATCGGGGAAATCGCCGGTAATATCGCTCACGAGATCAAAAACCCGCTTTTCGCGATTTCCAGCGGGATTGAGATCCTGCACGACCACCTGAAACTGGGGGGCGCTCAGAAAGAAACCCTGGAAATTATTTTGAGGGAAACCATCCGGATGGATTACCTGGTCAGACAGCTTCTGGATTACGGCCGCCATCGCGCTCTGAACGAGATTGCTTTCGCCCCCGTAGACATGCGGGAAGTCGTGGATGAGGTTGCTTCCCTGAATTCGGGATTAATGAAGGTCAATGGAATAAAGGTCGAAAAGAAGATGCCGCCGGACTTGCCTCCGGTGATGGTGGAAAAGGGCGAGATGATCCAGGTGTTTATCAACCTTTTGCAGAACGCCATCGAGGTTTCCGGGAAGGGGGATGTCATCGAGATCGAAGCCAGGGCCGACGAAAAGAGAAAAACGCTGATTGTCTCGATGAAGGACATGGGCCCGGGGATTCCGAAGGAGATGAAGGATAAGATATTCGAGATTTTCTTCACCACCAAAAAGGGGAGCTACGGAATGGGCCTTGCGATCTCCCGGCGGATCATCCTGGATCACGGCGGCGACATCCGGGTGGAGTCAGAACCGGGAAAAGGAGCGAAGTTTATCGTGGAGCTACCGATAAAATAGTTTCGAGTTTCGGGTTTCGAGTTTCGAGTTAAATAAAAGAGATGATAAATGTTTTAAAGTTTTTAACCAGAAACTAGAAACTACAAACCCGAAACTAATAAGGAAGAAGGGAGAAAGAAGATGGCGACCTTTAAATGTTTCGAAGATATTGAAGCCTGGCAGAAAGGTCGGGAACTTACCAATGAAATTTACGCCTTGTCAAATATAGGCAAATTCAACAGAGATATCGGTTTGCGAGAGCAATTGAGAAAAGCTTGTGTTTCAATTACTTCAAACATAGCCGAAGGTTTCGAGAGAGGTGGGACCAAGGAATTCATCCAATTTCTCTCCGTTTCGAAAGGTTCTAGCGGTGAAGTTAAAAGCCAACTCTATGTTGCCCTTGATCAGGGTTATCTGAATCAGGATTCTTTTAACCAGCTATTTGTTAAGGTAACTGAAGTGGGGAAATTGGCTGGCGGCTTGATGAATTATTTGCGGAGATCTGAAATAAAAGGTAACAAGTACAAATGAGGTTTCGTACTCATAACTTCTGTTTTTTGATTATTTTTGGGTTTAATCTGAACTCGAAACTCGAAACTCGAAACTCGAGACGAGCATTCATATGACTAATAAATTACAAACGATGTTTCGAACTCATGGCCTCTGTTATTTGAATATTATTGGGTTTAATCTGAACTCGAAACTCGAAACCCGAAACTCGAAACGAGCATTCATATGATCAACACCATTCTGATCGTTGACGATGAAGATTCCATCCGCCGGAACCTGAAGACGTATTTCGTCTCCCAGGGGTTCAACGTCGAAACCGCCGCCGATGGGAAAAGCGGCATCGAGATTTGCCGGAGCCGGCACGTAGACATCGTCCTTCTGGATCTCAAGCTTCCTGACCTGTCCGGGCTCGAAGTATTGTCGCAGATCAAGGCTATTTCTCCGGGCCAGGCGGTGATTATCATTACCGCCTACGGGGACGTGAGAACCGCGGTCGAAGCGATCAAGCTGAAAGCGGACAATTTCGTCCTCAAGCCGATCGAGCTGGCTTCCCTGCTGGTGATTGTGAATAACTGCCTGGAAAATTACGCCCGGCGCATAGAGGCTCAGTATCTCCGGGAAAAGCTTTCCAAGCTGGAAGGCAAGGAAACATATTCTAAACTCCGCCAGCCCGAGGAGATTTACCGTGGCATCAAATTACTTTCCGAAAAATCCTCCGTGAACGTATTAATCCTGGGGGAAACGGGAACCGGGAAAGGAATGATTTCCCGGATTATCCATGATTTAAGCGATCGGCGGGAAAGAGCCTTCGTGGACCTCAACTGCGCGGGCCTGAGTGAGAACCTGCTGGAATCCGAGCTTTTCGGCCATGAAGCCGGGGCTTTCACCGATGCCAGAAGCCAGAAGCGCGGCCTCCTGGAAGTGGCCGCCGGGGGAAGCGTTTTTCTGGACGAGATCGGGGATCTTTCGCTTTCCGTCCAGGCCAAGCTTCTCAAGGTAATCGAGGAAAAGTCCTTCCGGCGGCTCGGGGGGGTGGTAAATATCAACGCGGATGTCAGGATCATGGCCGCCTCCAACATCGACTTAGATGAAATGGTCAAGGAGAAGAAGTTCCGCGAAGATCTTTATTATCGCTTGAAGGTAATGCCGCTCCGGCTTCCGCCGCTCCGGGAGAGGCGGGAAGATATCCTGCCATTAGCCCGGATCATGCTGGAGGAATTCAACCGGTCCCTCAAACATAACGTTTCGGGAATTTCCGAAGAGGCGGAAGTTTTATTGCATTCTTATTACTGGCCGGGGAATATCAGGGAATTGCGAAATATTATCGAGCGGGCGGTCTTGATTTGCTCGGAAGGGGTTATCCAGGCCGGACATCTACCCGAAGAGGTCAGAAAGAGAGTAAGTAGCCGGGAAATTTCCACCGGGAAAGCCGATTTATCCTTAGAAGGTTCGGAAAAGGCACACATTCAAAATGTTCTTAAGATGTGCAAAAACAACAAATCCCTAGCCGCGAAGAACCTGGGTATACATCGCACCACGCTCGTTTATAAATTGAAAAAATACAAGTTCGAATAAATAGAGTTCAAAGGATCTACCCTAAAAAGTCGCACTACGAAAAGAAATAATAAGCCCCATTCTCTCTAAAATCAGATCTGTTCCAATCATTATCCTGATTTCCTTTGTTTGCCGGCTACTTGTCATTGGCTGCCGGCTACCTATTTTTCACTCCTCAATCGGCCCCTAATCCGAATTTAACATCTAATCCTATATGATTTTGCTATACCTGTTGAAAATTTCATCAATATAAATATAACATATTGAAATCATTGATAATTATATGGAATTATTCAGGAATTTCTGTTGTTTTTTTTTATTAATTAAATGATTTATAATATAAATAAATATATATAATTTATTTATAAAAATTAATATGTTATATATAATCGATACTGAATGGAATGATATTTGCAAGCATTTACCTTAAACATATAATAAATACTCTGTAATTAAAGAAATTTTTATCAGGATGAAAAAGAATAAAATCTCCCACTCAAAGAAAAAATCCTTGAAACCCAAGGGAAAGAAATATCTTTGCCCAATGCCCAAAGATAAAAACATGTCCAAGCCTGAGCTTCTAGACGAATTAGCCGGTTTGCGAAAGAGTCTGACTAAATTGGAGAATCTTGCCCGAATTGCAAACCTTAATAAATCATTAGAATTCTTGAATAAAGGTGGGGATCTAAGGCGCTTAGCTACGGTAGTGTGTGACTCGAATGATGCGATTACGATACAAGATTCAGCAGGAAAGATCCTTGCCTGGAATCACGGCGCCGAACAGATGTTTGGTTACAGTGAACAAGAGGCGCTACAGATGAAAATATGGCAACTCGCCTCACCCCTTAAAGTGGCAGAACAAGAGGAATTTACCCGCCGGATCTTTGCAGGTGAAAAGGTCTCCTCGTTCGAGACCCAGCGGTTGACCAAAGACGGGCGCTTGTTAGACGTCTGGCTGACGGTAACGAAACTGGTAGACGACGAGGGAAAAGTAATCGCGATTGCCTCCACCGAGCGCGATATCACCGAAATTAAAAAGCATGGGGAAGAACTGCTGGATAGCGAACAAAAGTATCGTGAAATCGTTACCCGTATGGATGAAGCATATTACCGTTGCACTATGGAAGGTGTTTTGCTCGAGCACAACAAGGCGTTCAATCGCATCCTCGGCTTCGATATTGAAAAAAATCTGAAGGGAGAAAAACTGCCAGATTTCTGGCAAAACCCGGATGACCGGAAACAATATTTGGAAGAATTCAAGGCCAAAGGATTGATCAAGAACTACCTGATAAACGCTAAAAAAATCACGAATGAAAAATTCGTGGCCCTGGCCAATGCCCACCTGGTAAAGGATGTACCCGAACGGTCGGGGGGAATTGAGGGGACTTTTATTGATATTACTGACCATCGGCGGATGGAAAAGGAATTGTTGAAAACCAGCAAGCTCGAGTCGCTTTCGCTGTTGGCGGGGGGAATCGCGCATGACTTCAACAACATCCTCACCGGGATCATGGCCAACATCTCCATTGCCCGGAACATGATCAAGCCGGGAGAGGAAGCCCTGGAGCCGATCATGGACGCCGAGCAGGCCTCGCTTCGGGCGCGGGACCTGATCCGGCAGTTACTGCTTTTCGCCCGGGGCGGGAACCAGGCCCGGGAATTCACCTCCCTGGCCGGCCTTCTGCGGGAGGTGACCGGTTTTATTCTCAGCGGATCGAGTGTCGCCCCTCGTTTCGTCATATCGGACAACCTCTGGCCCATCGAGGCCAATGCCGGGCAGATTTACCAGGTTTTCGAGAACCTGGTGATCAACGCCAAGCAGGCCATGAATAAAGGAGGGATTCTCGAGATCCGGGGCGAGAATATTGTCGCGGGCGAAGAATCGGCGCCGAATTTGAAACCGGGCCGGTACGTAAGGGTATCCGTGAAGGACGAGGGGGAGGGCATACCCGAGCAAAACCTGGCCAGGATATTCGACCCTTACTTCACCACCAAGAAAGAAGGGAGCGGGCTGGGGCTGGCGGTCACTTTCTCGATTATCAAGAACCACGGCGGGCATATAGATGTTGGATCCAGAGTGGGGGAAGGGACCATCTTTGAGGTTTACCTGCCGGCCCTGGCTTCGGATGAAGAAGCCAGGGTTGAAATGATCAGCCCGGGCGATGGCCAAACTGAAAATGGGAAAGGCAAAGTCCTGGTGATGGACGACGAAGAGAGCATTAGGAAGACCCTCGGCCGCCTGCTGGGTTTCATGAATTACCGGGTTGATTTTGCCGTCTGCGGGGAAGAGGCCATCGAAATGTATCGAAAAGCGAAGGAAAGCGGAAAGAATTATGCCGCGGCGATCATGGACCTGACCGTTCCGGGCAAAATGGGAGGAAAAGAAGCGGCCGGGATTATCAATGAAATTGATCCGAAGGCCAGATTGATCGTTTCCAGCGGATATTCCGACGAAGACCTCATGTCCAATTATAAAAATTACGGATTTATCGGCGTGATGGTAAAGCCATATACGGTGAAGGAACTGCAGGAAACACTCGAAAGAGTCATACAGAATTGATGATTGCGGAATGCGGATTGCGGAATGAAAAACGAAGAAAGTTGGTAGCCGCAACCTTTAGGTTGCGTAATTCAAGTAGGGCAAGGCTTCAGCCTTGCGAAGAAAGGGTTCGAGGGGTCTAGGGAATTGCGGATTGCGGAATGCGGAATGAAAAATCATAACGTCGTTCCCGCGGGAGCGGGAATCCAGATTCGTTCTTTAACCCTTTGCTCTCAACCCTATGCCCTTTGCTAACAATGGCCCAAGATCAGAGACTAAAAAAACCGGAGAAAACAGATGGAGAGCAAAGAAATCACCTCAACGATTGAGAACGATCAATCCCTGACTGATCAAGGTAACGGACAGGCCGAAATAACAAATAGCCAATCCGCAATCCGAAATCCGCATTCCGCAATCGGAAGGCGCCATCACCGCCGCCGGAGGTTGGAAAGGCAGATTTTCAGCAAGGAGGTGCTTTATCCGGTCCTTTTTGCTTTGGCGATCGGGGCGGTTCTGGTGTGGAGATTGTTCAGCGGACAATAAAAACAGCTTCGGGTTTAAGGCAACAAAGAAGTACTGAATAAAAACGATGAAGACAGTTTCGAGTTGAAATAAAAGAAGGGAAAACCAAGTTTTGAGTTTCTCGTCTCTATTTTCTAGTTAAAACAAGGGAATAAAAAGTTGTTTTTAGATTCCGGTTAATCAAAAAGATTCAAATGAACCAAAAAGACCAAGAAAATCAGATTAATAAATTAGATTTAAAACTCGAAACTCGAAAC
The DNA here is from genome assembly GCA_028713675.1 of bacterium. Classification (GTDB taxonomy): domain Bacteria; phylum Desulfobacterota; class JAPLJL01; order JAPLJL01; family JAPLJL01; genus JAPLJL01. The sequence continues at coordinate 49,457 of JAQTNV010000016.1, read as the reverse complement.
CAGAAACTCGAAACTGACAATCCGAAACCAGAAACTAGAAACCCGAAACAGATGTTTGCATGGGTCGATTGTGACTCCCTGGGTAAATTGTGACCCGGATGTCAGGGCTCCATCAAACATTATCACCGTCGGTGACAGTTTTTACCCAGTCTATTTATACCTGGCACAAGCATTGCTCATATAAATTGCGGAATGCGGATTGCGGAATGAAAACCAAAGAAACTAAAGAAACTAAAAAAAACAGATAAACCAGATTGGGGGTGGGAAATGGAAAAGGCATATAAAGTCCTCTTGGTTGATGATGAGGTGAACGTCTTGAATGCCCTGGCCCGGTCGCTTCGGAAGGAGTCATATGAGGTTTTGATCGCCGGCTCCGCGATGGAGGGATTAAACAAGCTTTATGCGAGCCCGATCGACCTCATAATCAGCGATTACAAGATGCCGGTGCACGACGGCGTCGAGTTCCTGAAACGGGTCGCCGCCGATTACCCGGATACCATCCGGATTATCCTGACCGGTCATGCCGACATGGAGGCGGCGATTGAGGCCATCAATTCGGCGGGGGTTTACCGGTTCCTGACCAAGCCCTGGGACGACCAGGATCTGCGGATCACGATCCGCCTGGCCCTGGAGCATCTCAAGATCCAGCGCGAAAACCGGGCCCTGTCCGCGGAGGTTAATAAACAAAAGCAGATCCTGAAAGACCTGGAGTTGGAGCACCCGGGAATCGGTATGGTAGAGAAGGACGAGAAGGGAAACATCCTTATATAAATAGTTTCGAGTTTGTAGTTTCGAGTTTCGAGTTAGAAAAAAAAGAAAAAGATACCCAAGGTATTTAACAAGAAACCAGAAACCAGAAACCAAAGAAACCAAATGAGCGTTCCTAACGAAATGAACCAGAAACTCGAAACTGACAACCCGAAACCCGAAACTCGAAACTCGAAACTGTCTTTTGATGTTTTGATATTGGATGATGATCTTTTTTTGCGGGAGGTATATTCCGAAATATTACGCAAGGCCGGCTACCGGGTTTCCGCCTTCGGAACAGTCACGGAAGCGATCGAGGCTTTCCGGGCAAATCCGGCCGGGGTGGTCCTCCTTGATCTGTTTCTCGGGGATGAAAACGGGATCAAGATCCTGCCCCAGTTCCTGGAGATCTGCCCGGACACCTCGGTTCTTATCATCACCGCCCATGCCAGCCTAGACACTGCGGTCGAAGCCATTCATTCGGGGGCATACGATTATGTGGTCAAGCCTATTCAGCCGGAAGACTTGGCGAACGCCGTCCGCCGGGGGAGGGAAAAGTTCGATCTCCGGGCGGAAAACCGCCGCTTGGTGGGCGAACTCGTCGGCCAGGTCCGCCAGTTGGAGCTGATCGGGCGGATCTCCACCACGATTACCTCCACGCTGGAACTCGACCCCCTTTTAAACCTGGTAATGGAGCATACCCAGAACCTGCTCCAGGCCGAGGCTTCTTCATTAATGATTTTGGACGAGAGCGGTCAGGAACTCAGGATCGCGGTGGCTTTGGGACCTAGGGCGGAAAAACTTGAACACCAGACCATCAAGCTTGGTCAGGGAGTCGCCGGGTGGGTGGCGGCGGAAAGGATGCCTCTCCTCGTCCCCGATACCTCCCGGGATTCCCGCTTCGATAAAAACTTTGACCGGAACTCCGGTTTTCAGACCCGCTCGCTCTTGGCTGCCCCACTTCTCGTACGGGGGAAGGTGGTGGGGGTGATCGAGGTGATCAACCGTAAAGACGGCCGAGCTTTTTCGGAATCCGACCTTGGGCTTCTGCTTTCCTTCGGCCCCCATATCGCGGTGGCGATCGAAAATGCCCGGATCACTGATGACCTTAAAAAGTCGCATGAAAAACTCGAGTCGCGGGTGAAGGAAAGAACCCGCGAACTTTCCCGAGCATTAGGCGATGTGGAAAAATCGAACGCGCAGTTGAAGCACGCCCAGGCCCAGTTGATCCAATCGGAAAAACTGGCCGGCCTGGGCCAGTTGGCCGCGGGGGTGGCCCATGAGATCAACAACCCGATCGGATATATCCAGTCGAACCTGAATTCCCTCCATGAGTATTTTCAGGATCTACTCGGGTTGATTTCCCGGCAGACGGAGTTCCTCTCCGCCTGGAAAAAAAACGACCGGGTGAAAATCGCCGGGTTGGCCCGGGAGCTGGACGAACTCGGGCGGAAGATGAATCTTGACGGGTTGGTCTTGGACCTTGGGAGGCTGGTGGACGAAACCCGGCAGGGGACAGAGAGGGTTTCCAAGATCGTGAAAAACCTCAAGGCCTTTGCCCGGGCGGATTCGGGAAAGCCCGAGCCGGTTAGCCTGAACGAACGGCTTGAAGAGACCCTGACGGTAATCAATAACGAGCTCAAGTATAAAGCCGAAGTAATTCGGGAATTCGGCGACATTCCCAGCGTCATGGGTATACCCGGGGAACTGAACCAGGTGTTTTTAAACCTCCTGGTCAACGCCGCCCAGGCGATTCCCAAGCGGGGCGAGATCAGGATCAGGACCTTCGCCCAGGACGGAAATGTGGGAGTGGAGATAAATGACACCGGCGCCGGGATTCCGGAAGAGAATCTTCCCCGGATTTTCGATCCGTTCTTTACCACCAAGGCCCCCGGAGAGGGAACCGGGCTCGGTCTTTCGGTGGCCTATGGGATTGTCGAGAAGCATAAAGGTCGGATCGAGGTGGACAGCAAGGTCGGGGAAGGAACGAGATTTACCGTTTTTCTCCCAACGGGAGAATAACGGTAATTGCGGATTGCGGAATGCGGATTGCGGAATGGAAAAAAAACAGGGTTCCAGGGTTCAAGGGTAAGAGCAGAGAAAAAATAGAGTCCAAGGTAGCCGCAGCCTTTAGGCTGCGAAGAAAGAAAATAGGGTTCGAGGGTCCAAGGGGAAATGTAGGGCAAGGCTTCAACCTTGCTGAGATATGCGGAGTGAAAACCAAACAATAAAAGACGAATGAAAAATCATAACGTCATTACTGCGACTTGTCCTGAGTATGATCGAAGGAAAGCAGGAATCCAGGTTTCTGGTTTTGGGGTAAACCCTATGCGCCATGCTCCCTGCTCCTTGCTAAAAAAGACCAGACATATCAGAGAAAATTAAGGAGTAAATGATGCCGGGAAAAAAGAAAAAAGACGGGAAAATATTAAATAAAAATCCACGCTTGTTAAAAGGGACGGCTGTCGAACGCGATATCATCCGGCGGAAGGAAATGGTTGGAAAACTGAAGCATGCCTCGGATGAATGGAGAACAACGTTTGATGCCATGGAAGATTCGGTAATGCTGATTAACCTGGATCATCGAATTGCGCGAGTAAATATGGCGACCAGCAAAATGCTGGGACTTCCATTCAAAGAAATTATCGGCAAACAATGTTTTCGATTAATCCACGGGACCGACTGTCCGATTAGAACTTGCGTTCATCAGCAAACTATGGCGGACGGCAAAGCGCATTCGGCAGAAATCAGTCATCCCGGTCTGAAAAAAGATTTTCTCGTTTCCACCAGCCCGATACTTGACGATTCCGGCCGGGTCGTCAGTTCGGTTCATGTGATGCGGGACATCACCGAGAACAAGCGCATCGCCGAAAGGCTGAGGCTAAGCGAGGAAAAATATAGCTCGGTTTTCAACAACAGCCCGGATTATATTTACATCAACGATGTGAATGGGGCTTTTCTGGACGCGAATCCCGCTGTACTCAAGGTTTTCGATGTTTCACTCGGGGAACTTAAAAAGAAGAGTTACCTGGATTACTTTGCCGGAGACAACCAGGAAGAGTTGGTTAGCCTCGCTGATGGACTGCGCCAGGGTCATTCGGTTGATGGCCTGAATCTGAAGGTCCGCAACTCCCAGGGCAAAATCGTTGAAATTGAGATAAACGCTGTCCCGATTTTTGAAGACGGCCGGGTGGCGTCGGTTTTAAGCCTGGCCCGGGATGTCAGCGAGCGCAAGCGGATGGAAAACATCTTGCGGGAAAGCGAAGACAAGTTCCGCGCCATGTTCGAATCGTCCCGGGACGCGATCATGACCTTGGACCGCCAGGGATTTCTGGATTGCAATCGGGCTACTCTTAATGTTTTCGGTTGCTCATCCCGTGATCAATTCATTTTCAAACATCCCAGCGAGTTATCGCCACCAATCCAGCCGGATGGCAAGGATTCAATGACCGCTGCCCAGGAACGCATTGAAGCGGCGTTCACGACTGGCGGCCAATCCTTTGAATGGCTGCATCAACGCATTGATGGGACGGTGTTTCCAGCCGAGGTTTTGCTCAGCCGGATCGAAATCGGAGGAAAGCAGGCTTTGCAGGCCATCGTCCGGGATATTACCGAGAGGAAGAAGGCGGAGGAGAGAGTAAGGGAATCAGCGGAAAGGTTCGAAAATATTTTTGATAGTGCCGGAGATGGAATAATGGTAGCCGATATAGAGAAGAAGACATTTCTTATGGGTAATAACGCGATTTGCCGGATGCTCGGCTACAGCCCGGAAGAAATTCATAATTTAGGGGTGATGGATATTCATCCGGAAAAAGATATTCCCTATGTTATCGCTCAATTTGAGAAGCAGGCCAAAGGAGAAATAGTTTCAGCTCGGGATTTACCCGTAAAGAGAAAAGACGGCACTGTTTTATATGCCGACATTAATTCTACAATCGTTACAAGTGCTGGGAAAAAATATTTGATGGGATTTTTTCATGACAACACCGAGCGTAAACAGGCGGAAGAGGAACTGCGGACGACCCGGGATTATCTGGAAAAGCTGTTGGCGTATTCCAACGCTCCGGTAATTGTCTGGGATCCGGCCAGGAAAATCACTCGATTCAACCGGGCTTTTGAGCGGATGACCGGTTATGCCGTCGGGGAGGTAATCGGCCGGGACCTGGAGATGCTTTTCCCCGCGGAGAGCAAGGAGTCTTCCCTATTGGAGATTGATCGTACGGCTACGGGGAAGTTCTGGGAGACGGTGGAGATCCCGATCCAACGCAAGACCGGGGAAGTGCGTTGGGTACTCTGGAATTCGGCGAACGTATACGGCGAGGATGGCAAGACACTGCTTTCCACCATTGCCCAGGGACAGGATATAACCGAGCGCAAAAATACGGAAGAAGCCCTGCGCCGGAGTGAGGAGAGCTTCCGCCTGATTACGGAAAATGCCTCGGACTTCATCAACATAATCAATCGGAAAGGGATAATGCTTTATGCCAGCCCTTCCCACCAGCTGCTTGGTTACGATCTCAAAGAAATTGTCGGAAAACCGGTATTGGATTTTGTGAGCGCGGTTGATAAGGAAAAAATCAACTCGTTATTGCAATTATTGATTCAAGTGGAAAAAGAGGATTTGGATAGGATGTTAAAAGAAGGAAATTCTGATCGTTATATTTACGGGGTTGATGATAAATCCGGGAATATTCATTACCTGGAATCAACTACAAATATTGTGCCAAACAATGAAACCGGGGATTTTAATATTTTGTTTGTTTCTCGTGATGTTACCGATCGCAAAAAGGCGGAAGAAGCTCTGCATCGGAGCGAGGAGCGTTTACGTCTGATTTCGGAAAACACCTCCGATTTCATCACTATTATCAACGAGACGGGGGAATTTACTTACGCGAGCAGTTCCTATAAGCGTTTGGGTTTTAAACCCGATGAGCTTATCGGGAACAATTCCCTTGATTTTATTCATCCGGAAGACCGGGACAAAATCCTGCCGGCGATTATGAAGTTCATCTTTTCCCCCGACGAGGAGCTTGCCCGCCTGAAACATGGGAAAAATCCCGAGCGGTTAATCTACCGGATTATCGACAAGTATGGAGAGATTCGTCAACTGGAAACTACCGCCGACCTGATCGAAAAGCCCGACGGTTTTAACATATTGCTGATTTCCCGGGATATTACCGAAAAGAAGAAGATGGAAGAGGAACTGCTGAAGAACGAAAAGCTCCAGTCCCTCGCGGTATTGTCCGGGGGGATCGCTCACGATTTCAATAATCTCCTGGCCGCGATCCTGGGGAATGTCTCCGTGGCCTTAAACACCACCGATTCCCAGAGTGAGATGCATGAACTGTTAAAAGACGTGGAGACCGCTTCCCACCGGGCCAGCGGCCTGGTCCAACAATTACTTACCTTTTCCCGGGGCGGAACCCCGATCAAAAAGCAGATGGCGATCGGACAATTAATTAAAGTCGACGTCCAGATGGCCCTCTCCGGCTCCCGGGTGGAATGCGAGTATATTTTGCCGGAAAACCTATGGCCGGTGGAGGTGGATGCGGGTCAATTAGGACAGGTGGTCAGCAACCTGGTGATCAACGCCGTCCAAGCCATGCCGGAAGGCGGAAAAATAGGAGTCCGGGCGAAAAACGTGAGAGTCGGGAAGGAATTCGGAGACAATCTTTCGGAAGGGGAATACGTGAAGATCAGTTTCCGCGACTCGGGGAAGGGAATCACCCCGGAAAACCTGTCGAAGATCTTCGACCCGTTTTTCACCACCCGGCCAGAATCGAGCGGCCTCGGTCTTTCGGCGGTTTACTCGATCATCAAACGGCATGAAGGGCATATTACGGTGGATTCGACCCCGGGACGGGGCGCGACCTTTTCCGTTTATCTTCCTGCCCGCCGGGAAAACGGCCGGGAAGAGGCTAAACCCATGCTCGAAAAGACCAACGGGACCAAGCGGGTCTTGGTGATGGATGATGAGCTGATGGTGCAGAAAGTCACCGGGAGAATGTTGAAACAAATCGGTTATGAGGTGGAATTCGCCAAGGACGGGCAGGAAGCCATCGAGATTTATCAAAAGGCCGGGGAATCGTCCCATCCGTTCGCCGCGGTGATAATGGACCTCACCATTCCGGGAGGGATGGGAGGCAAAATCGCCGTTCAGAAATTAATCGAGATTGATCCCCAGGTGAAAGTAATCGTTTCCAGCGGCTACTCCAACGACCCGATCATGTCGGATCCACGGAAATACGGCTTCCGCGGGGTTATCGCCAAGCCTTATCGTTTTGAGGAAATGGCGGAAGTCATTAAACAAGTAATAGGAGACCAATAATCGCGGATTTCGGATTGCGGATTGCGGAATGAAAACCAAAGAAACTAGAGAAACCAGAAAGTAGGGCAAGGCTTCAGCCTTGCGAATAGTTTCGGGTTAAACCAAATAAACCAGAGAAACCAAATAAACCAAATAAACCAGACAGACGAGATAGACCAAATGAACGCTCCTAACGAAATGAACCCGAAGCCAGAAACTCGAAACTCGAAACTTAACGTTATGCTCGTTGATGACGAGGAGCTGGTGATGAACGCCCTCAAACGTTCGCTCCGAAAGGAGGATTTCAACCTACTCACGGCGTCGTCAGGGATGGAGGCACTGGAAATTCTGCTCAAAGAGGAAGTCGCCCTGATCATTTCCGACCACCGGATGCCGGGGATGTATGGGACGGAACTTTTGGAAAAGGCGCGGATAGTGTCCCCGCGAACCATAAGTATTCTTCTCACCGGTTACGCAGATTTTGGGGTGGCCGAGGATTCCATCAATAAATGCAGGATTTTTAAACTGATGACCAAGCCTTGGAATGACCAGGACCTGAAGGAAATCATTTGGCAGGCACTGGAATTTTACCGGACGGGCCAAAAGCGGGACTTGCCTTCGAATTCCCAGGAAGAAAACCTGAAACCCATAGAACCCGCGAAACCGGACGACGCCTCTGACGGGCTCCGGCTAATGACGGACAAGATGGTGCATGAACTTAACAACATTCTCTGCGCCATTCTCGCCAATACCCAGCTGATTTTATATCAAAAGGAGGAGGGAGCCCCGGTCGAAGAGCTCAAGGAGATTGAAAGCGCGTGCCTTCGGGGGAGGGATGCGATCAGGGGGTTCCAAGAATCATGCGGACTGGACAAGAAAAAATAGTTTCGAGTCTCGAGTTAAATAAAAGAGGGGAAAAACCAAGTTTTGAGTTGAACCAAAGAAAACAAGTTTCGAGTTTTGGGTTAGCAACAAGAAGGAAAAGATGTTCAAGGTTTATTAACTAGAAACCACAAACCCGAGACTCGAAACTAAGGAAAACGGGGGAATGATGGAAAAAATGACTAAAGACCAGCAGTCCAACAGATCAGCAGTTGGACAGACCAACAGGGAAAAGGCCAGCCTCTCGGCTGTGCTCGAGTTGAACTCGAAACCAGAAACCCCTGGCCGACACGAGCCATCGGCTCGGGCAGGCCGAAACTCGAAACCTGTCATTCTGGTTGTGGACGACGAGGAAGCCATTTTAAAGGTGATCAACCTGGTACTTTCCTCATCCGGGCACGAGGTGACACTGGCCCGGAGGGGGGACGAGGCCCTGAAATATTTGGAAGCCGATCCCGACCGGGTCTCCGTGATCCTGCTTGATCTGAAAATGCCAGGACCCTCGGGAATGGAGGTGCTCCGGAGGGTCCGACTGCAGTATCCCGAAATCGAGGTGATCATGATGACCGGTTTCGGGACAATGGAACAGGCGGTCGAGGCGGTGCGCCTGGGGGCTTACGATTTCCTGACCAAGCCTTTCGACCCGATCGAGAAAGTGAACATCTCGGTGGAAAAAGCCCTGGAGCACCGCGCCCTGGTCTTCAAAACACAGAAACTCGAAGCGGAGGCGGGCAAGCCGGAATCATTCGCCGGCCTGATCGGGCAGAGCGCTAAAATGCTTCCGGTCTACCAGTTGACCGAGAGGCTGGCGGCCACCGATACCACCGCTCTGATCCAGGGTGAGAGCGGGACGGGTAAGGAGCTGGTAGCCAAGGCCCTGCATTCCCTGAGCCCGAGAAAGAGCAAACCCTTCATTCCCTTTAATTGTTCCGCTATTACTGAGAGCCTTTTCGAGAGCGAGCTTTTCGGCCACGAAAAGGGCTCGTTCACCGGGGCCAACACCCGCCGGGCCGGATTTTTCGAGGCGGCTAACGGGGGCACGATTTTCCTGGATGAGGTGGCCGAGATACCATTTACGGTCCAGGCCAAACTGCTCCGGACTCTCCAAGAAGGGGAAATCCGGCGGGTTGGCGGGAACGAATCCATCAAGGTGGATGTCCGGGTTATCGCCGCCAGTAACAAGGACCTTTCCCGGGCCGTCGCGGAAAAGAAATTCCGGGAGGACCTTTTCTACCGGTTGAGCGTGGTTACCATTCATCTCCCCCCCCTCCGGGAAAGGGTCGATGATATCCCCATTCTTACCCGTCATTTCTTAACCCGCTCCTGCCGGAAAATCGGTCCCGAACTTAAGCAGATATCCCCCGAAGCGATGAAAATCATCCTGGATTACCCCTGGCCCGGCAACGTTCGGGAGCTGGCGAGCGCGATTGAGCACGCGGTAATCGTGCAAAAAGGGGAAACGATTCATCCCTCCGATCTTCCGCCCGCGATCCTGAGCCGTGAGCTCAAGCCCCTGCGGAAAGACGATGAGTGGGGCGAACTGGTCAATCTGGGCTACAAGGAAGCCAAGTCCCAGGCCTTGGACAGGTTTCACCAGGTGTATTTCGGCCGATTACTTTCGCAGGCGGACGGAAATATGTCCGAGGCCGCCCGGAAGGCCGAGCTCGACCGCAGCAATTTCCGCCGGATCATGAAGTCCTCAGGGGTAAAGTTCGAGGAAGAAAACGCGAAAGAACAAGCGATGTGACCAGAAAATTGCGGATTGTGGAATGAAAACCAACAAATAGATCAGCTAAAGCAAAGAAAGCTACTAACGCTATGCTTCGTGCTCCTTGCCCAATGCCATTTATAGACCAAATAAACCCAATGAAAACAATAGACTCTCGCAACATTCTTATTCTCTCCAATCCGCAATCTGCAATCCGCATTCCGCAATGGACGCTCTTAACGAAATTATTAAACACCCTGGGACCCTTGGATCCTCGAATTCTATTACATATGGAGGAGTGATGCGGATAGAGATCGGAAATAAATTCATCCTGGGATTCCTGGTCGTGATTGGGGTGGTGGTGATCATTCCTTACGTGTTCGATTGGGCGGGGGTGGAAGGGACCTGGAAAGAGCTGGGCTCGGTATCCGCGGCGATCCTGGCCGGGTTTTCCATCAGCTGGTTCATCTCCCGCAACCTGCCCAGGAATTTCCGAAAATTAGTTTTAGTGGCTGAGAAGATCAGCGGGGGAGACCTGGATTGCAAGGTTGAGATCAAGCCCCGCGTTTTTGAGGATGAAAGCGACGAACTGGCCCGGGCTTTGAACCGGATGCTGGAAAACCTTAAGGATCTGGTCTGCCGGTTCCGGCAGTCCGCTTTCCAGGTTTCGGAATCCGCCCAGAACCTTTCCACGACGGCGGAAGAGATGGCAACCTCCAGCCGGGAGGTGGCCCGTTCGATCGGGAACATCGCTACGGGGGCTTCCAAACAGGCCGAGCAGGCCGAGAAGGTTTTTGTGGAGATGCGCGAATTCCGGGGATTCGTGAAACAAGTCGTGGAGCAATCGATAAAAAACGCGGAGGCGGCGGAAGATACCGCCCAATCGGCCCGGGAAGAAACGGAAAACGTACGCAAAGCGATCGAACGGATGATGAAGGCATTCTCTTCGGTTGAAGGTTTTGAGGCGATCCTGAAAGAGTTCGGCAACCGGATCGGTGAAATCAACCGGATGACCGACATGATCACCCGGATCGCCCAGCAGACCAACCTGCTCGCCCTGAACGCCACGATTGAGGCGGCCCGGGCCGGAGAGGCCGGGAAGGGCTTCGCGGTGGTGGCGGACGAGGTGAGGAAGCTGGCCGATTCGAGTGAGTCTTCGGCCGCCCAGGTTTCCGCTTCGGTTGATCGGATCCGCTCGGAAAGCAGCCAGGTGATGGGAAAGGTAAGCTTGGCGGCGCAGGAAATCTGCGAGGCCCGGGAGGAATTGAATAATATCTGGGTGTCGCTGAACGGGATGGCCAGTCGGGTGCAGGAAGGCCGGGGAGAAGTTTTAAGGATCTCCGAGCTGACCCAGGCCCAGGGAGAACGGGCCGATATAGTCGCGGGCGCGGTGGAAGAGGTTTCCCGGGTCACCCAGAACAGCGCGGTCGAGACCGAACAGATATCCACCGCCACGGAGGAGCAGACCGCCTCGATGGGATACCTGGCGGAGAACGCCCAAAAACTGGCCCGGATCGCTGAAGAGCTTAGAGCCGGGGTGGAGAAATTCCGGGTCAGCGCCGGTGCATAGCGCAAAGGGCAAAGCGCAGAGAGCATAAAGCATGGGGCAAGAAGCAGGGAGCAGGGGGTTAATAAATTCTTGTCATTCCGGGCTTGACCCGGAATCCAGTCTGTTTTTCTGGATTCCCGCGTTCGCGGGAATGACGTTATTATCTTTGATTTCTAATTTTCTCTTGAACCCTCGAACCCAGGAACCCTCGACTCCTGGGACCCTATTAATTTTGGTAAGTTGATCATGAAAAATCCTTCGGCTGGTGTTGAAAACGGTTTTCTCCTGCTTTTCCAGGTTGAAAATGAGAATTTCGGAATTCCCCTGGAGCAGGTTTTGGAGGTGATCCTTCCTTTGCAACTGATCCGAATCCCCGGCGATCCGGAAATGGCTGAGGGAATCATCGGATACCGGGGGGACGCTTTCACGGTAATCAGGATCCAATCCCCGGCGGAGAATCAATTTGGGTCTAAACCCAAGATGCCGCCATCACCGGACGGGAAATATGAACTGGAAGAAAAGATAATCCTTTTAAACCCGGTGCCGGTTTTTGGGGGGGCAATGAGAATCGCTTTGCGGGCCGACCGGGTTCGCGGGGTGTTTCGGAGGGAAGATGGAAAGGCAGTAGCTGTTTCGGAAGCCGCGGACGGCGTTTTAAATCAAAACGCAATCTTTGAAAAAAGCCTTGGGTTTAAAGATGCGCGGGGGGAATCAATCGCGGCGTATCTTTTAGATCTGGCCGAGTTCAGGCGAAAGATAGTTTCGGGTTTCGGGTTTCGAGTTTCGAGTTAACCAGAGACCAGAGACCAGAGACCAGAGACAAGAGACAAGAGACAAGAGACAAGAGACAAGAGACAAGAGACAAGAGACAAGAGACAAGAGACAAAAAGGTTTCGAATTAAACCCTATGCTCTCTGCCCTTTGCCCTTTGCTAACAATGACCAGAGACCAGAGATAAGAATGGAACTCGATCTCAATAAATTTCGAACGCTTTTTTTCAGTGAAGCCGAGATCAAGCTCGAGGTGATGAGGAAGCTCGTCCCCGAGCTGGAAAAAGAACCGGGTAATATCGAGATTATCCACCGGCTTTTTCGCGTCGCGCATTCTATAAAGGGGATGTCCGGGACGATGGGTTTTTCCGACGTCGCCGAGCTGGCCCATCGGATGGAGGACCGCCTGGAAAGCCTGCGGGCGGAGCTGCAAAAGGGCGAAAAGACCGCTGCGGCCGGCGCCGCGGGCGAGATTTTGGGGAAGATGTCCAAAATCGTCGATTTTCTCTACCAGTCTCTCTCCGGGTTGGAACAATTAATCAAGAGAAAAATTATCGGTGAGTCTCCCACCCCGATAAAAAGTCCGGAGGGCACCGGGGTTAATTTCGAGGATTATCAGGAATCGTCGGCCATGCTTACCCCCCAGGTCCGGATCGATCCGGCCTTCCTGGATTATGTCCTCGGTTCCTTGAGCGAAATCATTCTGATTAAAAACAAGTGGGAAGAAAGCCTCCGGGCCATAAAAAAGGAAGGCGGCGGTTTCCATGCCGGGACGGGCGAAAATGGCTTGATCGAGGAAAACGAGCCGGAATTTCGGAAATTCAACCGGGTCATGTCCGGCTTATACCAGGGGGTTCTTAACCTGCGTCTCCTGCCTCTGGACCTGGTTCTTTCCCGGGTTCCCGGCCTGGTTCGGGATCTTTCCCGCGGGAAAGGGATAAAAGTGGAGGTTTCCTGCCGGGGAGAGGACGTGGAGCTGGACCGGTCCCTGGTCGAGGCGATCCAGGACCCTCTTTTCCATATCATCCGGAACGCGGTGGATCATGGAATCGAAACGGCGGAAGACCGGACCGCCCGGGGCAAACCTCCGGCGGGTAAACTGCAGGTCTCCGCGGAGCGCAAGCGGGACTGGGTCATCATCCGGATTGAAGATGACGGGAAAGGAATGGATCCGGCCCGGCTGAAAGAAAGGGCGGTGGAAAAAGGTTTCCTGACGGCGGAAAAGGCCGCCGGTCTTTCGGACGCCGAGGCCTTGTTTCTAATTACCTCTCCCGGCTTCAGCACCGCGGAAAAGGTGACCGGGGTTTCGGGCCGGGGAGTGGGGATGGACCTGGTTTACCAGACCGTTAAAAGAATGGGAGGAAGCCTGAATATCGGTTCCATCCCGGGAAAGGGGAGCCGGTTTGAGATCAAGCTCCCGGTTTCGGCGGCGATCCTGAAACTGCTTACGGTAAAGCTGGAGAACGAGATTTGCGCCATTCCGGTAAATAGAATCATGAAGGCGGTCCAATTTGAAGGCGCGATCGAACCCGGCGACTCCTGGATTCCGGTTTTCCCGTTGGCGAAGGTATTGGGGTGGAGCGAAAAAGAGAATGGATTCAGGGCGGCGCTGGTTACGGAAGGCCGGGATGAGAAAATGATAGCCCTGGGAATAAATCAGATCGGGAATTTTATGGAAGCCGTGGTCCGGCCGCTGGGCCCGCCCCTGAATCGATTGCCGGGGGTGATCGGCGTGATTACCCTGGCCAGTGGACAACCGGCGTTCGTGATCGATCCGGCATCGTTAATATAAAACGTTCCGAGTTTCGAGTCTCTAGTTTCTAGTTTTGGGTTAAACCCTATGCCCTATGCTCTAGGCCCTTTGCTAACAATGACCAGAGACCAGAGACACAACAGACACTACGGATACTACGGACTCTGTGCAATTTGCGATTAGGAGGGACACGATGGACACAATTGCCGAAGCAAAACCGTTAGGCCGGAGCGTCATTGTTGTTGATGATGAATTGGATAATCTGAAGGTTCTCACCCGGATACTTAGAACCCAGGGACACCGGGTTCGCCCCATATCGGAAGGGGAGCTGGCTCTGGAATCGGCCCGGAGCGATCCCCCCGACCTAGTTATTCTCGATATCAAAATGCCCGGGATGAACGGTTACGAGGTTTGCCGGGAGATGAAAAAAGACGAGCGGCTTAAAGATATTCCGGTGTTGTTTCTGAGCGGAATGGGGGGGATTGAAGACAAGGTGGAGGGTTTCCGGGCCGGGGGAGTTGATTACATCATCAAGCCGTTTCAGCTTGAGGAAGTCCGGGCGCGGGTGGAAACCCATCTTAAAATTCGGCAGCTTCAGGTTGAACTCGAATACAAGAACCACCATCTTCAGGATCTGGTCCGGGAGCAAGTACGGAAAATAACCGATGCTCAGATGGCGACCATTTTCGCCTTGGCCAAGTTGGCCGATTCGCGCGACCCCGTCACCGGCAGGCACATCGAAAGAGTGGCGGCGCTGAGCTGGCTTCTGGCGGCTCATTTAGGCGCGACTTCCCTTTCCCACGGCGGGGCGGATTCCGAGTACGCCGAATATATTTCCCAGGCCAGCGCCATGCATGATATCGGAAAAGTGGGGGTGCGCGACCAAGTGCTTCTGAACCCCGGTCCGTTGACCCCGGAGGAGTTCGAGGAAATGAAGGTCCACACCACCCTGGGGGCCGGCACGTTGAAAGCGGTGATGGATAAGCACCCGGGGAACATGTTTTTAAATATGGGAATGGAGATCGCGCTTTCGCATCATGAAAAATGGGACGGCACCGGCTACCCCCAGGGGCTCTCGGGAAATAAAATTCCTTTCCCTGCCCGGATCGTGGCGGTGGCGGATGTTTACGACGCGCTCTGCTCGCGACGGGCTTATCGGTCGGCCCTGGACCACGAGCAGGCTTGCGCCCAGGTGTTGGATGGTTCCGGCAAACATTTTGATCCCCAGGTGATAGTTGCTTTCCGTAAGATTAAAGATGAGTTCCGGAAGATTTATGAAAAAATGAAAGAATGAAAAAGAATTGACGATTGACGATTTACGACCTGTCCTGAGCGAAGTCGAAGGATTGACGAATGAAAAGCAAGAGAAACGGAATGTCTGGCAAGTCTTTTCGATTAGATCCCGAGGCATTGTGGCCGAGGGAAGCCTTGCAAAACTTGACGATTGACGAGTGAAAACCAAAGAAGAAATGACGATTGCAGATTGTAGATTGACGGATTAAAACCAAGAATAATAACAACGATGAATTATGAATAAAGAATAGCAGATGATTCAGATGATTCAGATGATTCAGATGATTCAGATGATTCAGATGATTCTTTCCCTTAATCTACAATCGTCAATCGTAAATCGTCAATGTGTTTTATGAGATCGTCAATTTGCAATCGTCAATGGTAAAGCTACTGCCCATGTGCTTTGCTCGATCTGTCCTCCGAAGCTTCTTTGCGTAGGAGGATGCCTTTTGCGCTGTGCTCTTTTTATCCCAAGTAAAGAAGACGATCGTCAACGTGGGAATTTGGACCGGGTTGATGGCGCATGCTTTCCGGCCGCGGCAGGGTTGCCCTCAAATTCATGGTATTTTCCGGTCTCGGTTTTTCCGCCGTCAGCTTTTGAATCTGCAATTTTCCCTTATCCACGGAATCCTGGAGAAACACATTTAATTCCGTCAGTTCCTGGTTTCGTTTGTTCAGTAACTGAGACTCGTTGACCAACCGGTTTTTTTCTTTTAAATGTTTGAATAAACCGATCGCGGAAATTATCGTTCCTTTCAATTCCTGATCGTTCCACGGTTTGAACAATAATTTGTAGACCCCGCAGCGGTTGACCGATTCCTGGGCGACCTCCACGTCGGCATACCCGGTCAAAAGGATTCGGACGGTGGCCGGGGAAATATTTTTCGCCTTCTCCAGAAGTTCAATGCCGGTCATTTCAGACATGCGGTGATCGGAAACGATCACTGCCGTTTCCTGCGAAGCAAGCAAGGAAAGAGCTTTTTTCGCCGAAGTGGTTGCCCAGAGGTAATAGCTTTCACTCTGGAGGACACGCTGGAGGGATTTTACGACCAGCTCGTCATCATCTACGATTATTACATTTAGCAGATTCTGGTTCATGGTTATCCCTCCTGTATTTTCTGCTCGATTTGTTTTGGTCGCCTATTGATTAAAGGAATCTTTTTCATTGCCGGATTCGTTGTCCCGGTTGTCCCAGACCACCTTGAGATAATTCAGTTCGCCATTCTGATCGCGGGAAATCTCGATAACCTCTGGAGTTGTATTTTCCGGTTCGGCCGCGGGTTTTACCCCCGAGCTTTTGGTGTCTCCCGTGACGGCGGTTTCCATCCGTTTTATCGATCCGAGATAGAAGGCGAGTTCATTAAGGATGGCCAGGGTGGCGTCTCCACGATACTCGGATGATTTGACGTCCAGGGATTCCTGATCCGAACCGGTTTGCTCAAGCGGAGCAAGATTTTCGTTCTCAACTTTGTTTAAAAGGTCGAGATAAACTCCGATTTCGTTCAGAGCCTGGTAACCCTCGGGGCCGGCTTTGATGTTTTCCGGCGACTGATCGGTTGCCGGGATGGCGACCGGCTCCTCCGAAAGGGCGAAGCTGGTCATCCCGCCAACCCCGAGCAGGGTAAGGAATGAGATCAGACAGATTTTGCAGATTTTATCTTTCTTTGACATGGTTTCCTCCTTAATTCTTTCTTTTCAGGAAGAATATTCCGAAGAGGGGAAGAAACCCGAACCCCAGGTGGCCATCGGCGCCGCAGCCGCCCAGGCCGGGGAAAGTTCCGCCGCCCAGATCCGGATTTATCTGGCTTTCAACCGAGGGATCGGATGGCTGAGGATCGTTCGCGGACGGTTCATCCGCCGGGGGATCATTAATCGGTTCAATAAACAGACTGAGCTCCGGTACATCGGGGATAAGAGGGGCGGGAGGATTTACTCTCACCGCCGCCGAATTCCCGGAAATATGGGTGGTGGAAAAACCGTCCGGATAAACGATTCGAAGCGCGAAATAGTAGGTGTTTTCAGAATCTAGACCGGTAAGGGTACGGCTGGTTTCGGTAATCAATTCATCGACCTGATTCCAGGTGTCGTTATCGGTGGGCTGATAATTTTCGTCGGTGGTTTTAAATGAATAAAGCAGGTATCCGGTAATAAGATCTGCATCCCCCGCCGATTGCCCTGCGGACCAGGACAGATCAACCTCTCCGGATTCTCTAGTGTCAACAACCTGAGGGATCGGGATGGGGCGAAGGGTAGACTCCGGGAAAACAGTATATCCTCCATCGTCTTGAATAATCTTGCTCGTTACCGCATAGAATCCTGCGTGGTTGGCATCGGAACTTTCCGACAGGAAATCCAGCTTGGTGATGAAGGTGTCCCCCCAACTCCAATTGGTAATATTTCCCAGATCGGAATACCACCAGTTTGATGGGTCAAGGGTGGAACTAATAAAGGTTCTGTCCGTATTGCTTGTTTTCCAGGTTGTGTAAGTGCATTCGGAACACGGGGTTACAGAAAGCAAGCTCCCAACGGCAGGCCAGGATTCGCCTTGGGGGGCGGCAAGAACCGGTCCCGAATAAAGGGAAACCAACAGAAGAACAAAAGCGATTATTAGAGGCCTGATATTCTTCCCCATTTTTTGGTTTTTTAGTGAGTTCATTAAATTTCTCCTTCTTCCTTTTTGGTTCAGGTTGAACTGAATTTTTTCACCCATGTCATCTTTAAGTTGCAAGGTCCGTGCCAAGGTTTTACGGGGAAGGTATTTATGGTTTGCCGACGAGGAATGGAAATAACCGGGATTTGAAAAAGGGGGTCAGGATCGACCCGGTAGGTCAGAATAAACCACAAAATATCAACTGATAATTGCGGAATGCAGATTGTGGATTGCGGAATAGTAAAAGGTCATCTCTAGTCTCCAGTCTCTTGTTTAGAGTTAAGCCAAAGAAAACAAGTTTCGAGTTTCGGATCTCTAGTCTCGAGTTAAACCCAAAGAAACGAGAGAAACCAGAGAAACCAGAGAAACCAGAGAAACCAAACAGACCAGAAAGACGAAACGATTAACAGACACAACGGATGCAATGAACTCAATAGACGCAATGGACTCTTTGCTCACTGTGCTTTGCTCTATGTTCTTTGTTCTTTGCTCTATGCCTTATGCCTTATGCTCCATGCCATTCATAGACCAGATAGACTAGATAGACTAGACAGACGAGACAGACCAAAAACACTGGCACTGAAACCATATAATATTGTTGCCTATATATAATTGACTTAATAAGATTACCTCCATACAATATACTTAAGGCTTGGTAGGCAAATGTTCCTGAACATTTGCCGAGTTTTTACCGGGAAAATTGAGTAAATGTAATTAACCGCGGGCACAACAGGAAAAGGCGGGAAAATATGTCTGAAAAAAAGCTCAAAAAAGAAGTCAAAAATATTCAGAAGAAACCTTATGAAAAACCCAGGATTATTTTAGAGGAAAAAATTGAGGGAAGGGCAGGGATATGCGCCCCGGCTCCGCCAGGGAAGGTAGTGGTTGGCTTGTGCTCAATGTTGAATAGCTAAATTTTGACCATTTTAAAATGCAAATCGAAATTAAAGGCAAATCCATGGTTCCGACCATTAACCATGGTGACCAGGTAGAGGTCAGAGCCTGCGGGGTCGAAGAATTACGCAAGGGTGACGTTATCGCTTTCTGGAGAAATTCCAGCCTGTTTGTCCACCGCCTGTATGGATCCAAGAATGGAATGTTTCTAACCAAGGGAGATCGTTGTCGGAATTTCGATCCGCCGGTTGAAAAGGAGCGGGTTTTCGGGCGAGTCGACCGGGTGACCAGGGTCACCGATAAAAATCAGGATTTATTTAAAATATCGGCAGGTATGAAGGCCATCGTTTTGTCAAAAATTTACCGGGTCATGGCCGAAACCCGGGTTCGATTAGAAGCATGATGAAAATCTCTTCCTTAAAGTTATTTTTCCCAAGCCAGGTTTTCTCCTGCATTATTGGTTTGCTGATTTTATTTTATTCCGGGAATGTCCATGCGGCCATGCGTTTTACTCCCACAACCTCATCCAGCAGCGTGACTATGGGTGATGCTTCCGGGACGGTTTCACTCCAGATTGCCAATTCTAATACTGGGAACAGCAATCAATCGATTTACCGGGTTCAATTAACCTTTCCCATCGCTACCTATTATGTCAGTTCCAGCCAGACTCCTCCGACGGGGTGGAGTTGCACCACGGCCGCCAACGTTATTAATTGCACGACCACCACAAATCCAATAGCGAAGGGCGCGAATTTAATTTTCAATATCACCCTTACCGGGCCCAGTTCATCCGTTATTCCCAGCGCCGCTGCAAACGTGACTGATTCACTTTCGGCGGCGGCAGCCTATGATAATACCGGCGCTGCCTTTGCCCGCCAGGGAGTTCTACCGGCCTGGACCCGGAACGGACTTGCCGCCCAGCTTTCGGCTGCACCAGGTTCAGTAGGTATCGACGGGACGATTACCCTGACTTTCGCCGTTACCAACCGCACTACTGGTACCCAGAATAACATTGTCCCTAATACCATGACCGTGACGCCAACCGGCTCGGCGACATTGCTCACCGGGCCGACACCCACGAGCCGGAATTTAGCCTCCGGGGCATCGGGCAACTTTATGTACACTTACAAGGCTGCGGCCGAAGGAACCACGACTTTTTCCGACTCGGCGCGCAACGGCGCCAGCACGGTTACTTCTCCGGCGGTTACTTCCAATGCCGTGGCTATCAGCTCAGCGCAATTCACCATTACCACGGTTTCCTCGGAAGTGACGATGGGTGACGGTTCGGGGGTTGTTTACTTCCTGGTTACGAACACCACTTCAAGCCCCGGTCGGTCCATTATGTCGATCCGGACCAACTTTTTCGGCGGCGGCAATAACATTTACGAGTCGGGCTCGGGAAGCTCAGCTCCTCCGGGCTGGAATGTCAACGTGGTCGGGAACAACGCGCCCGTCGAATATTGGACCACGGACCCGGCCAAGGCCATTCCTCCCGGCGGTTCGCTCATCTTTAAAGCCGAGATTACCGGCCGGCCCAACGGAGAGAATCCCATTCCCGCCGCCGCCTCGGACCAGAACGATACCATGGCAGATGCTTTAGCCTGGGGAGGATCGGATTTTACGACCAACCCTCTGACCCGGCAGGGGGGCCTTCCCGGCTGGCCGAGAAAAGGCCTGAAGCCGCAGATTTTCGCTGCCCCCGGATCACTTGGGGTCATCGGTGGAATTAATCTCGACTTTTTAATTACCAATCGTTCGACGGTTCAGCAGAATGGGATCACCCCGGGCACCATGTTGTTTCCTCCGGGTTCCGGCAACACCGGTTTAGCAAACTGGGTTTCGGGACCCGTTCCAGGCACTTTAAATTTGGCTTCAGGCATATCAGGGTCGACAATTTATAATTATCAGGCGGCAACGGTCGGGACGGTAACTTTCTCCAATCTGGCTTCCAACGGGATGGTTTCCTCCAATCAAACTTCATCCAATACTATCGTAATCGGGAATTTCACCGCCGAACTTGCTCTCGACCCGGTCAGCATCGGTTCGGGTTATAACGTGACTGTTTCCATGCGCGTGACCAATAACGGCACAATTTCTCTTGGAAATATTGTTCCTTCGGCTTTGACCTTTCTTGGAACTGCCAGCAAGACATTGCAGTCAGGTCCATCTCCGGAGTCCATTGCCAGTCTTCCTCCCGGAGGTTCCGGAACATTTACCTGGATTTATCAAGTAAACGGCGTTGGCGGGGATACTTACCAATTCCAGGGTGATGCTACGGCCAATGGGCCGACTACCACTAATACAGCCGTTTCGCAGTCCGGCCAGCTGGTTCCGTATTACCTGATATTAAACCCGGACACCGTGGCGTCAGGCAGCGTTCCCCCGAATTGGACGCTTAATTTAACCGTGGCTAACAACGGTTCAACCCCGGTTGACCGGATGTGGTTTATCGTCCCGACCGGTTTTACTGTTGTCAGTGCGACCGGTCCGGGTGCCCCGCTGGGGAACTGGGCCCTTACCATCCAAGGAAACAACCTGACTTTCCGCGCGGCCTCGGCGGGCGGAACTGGAGCCAACCTCCCGGTTGGCGGCTCGGCGACCTTCAGCGTTGTTTGCTCCGCAGTCCCGGCCCGCCCGGAAAACACCGAATATGTTATCCAAGCGGTATTCAGGCAGGGTAATAATTACCTGGGGACGGCGTCGGATAAAGTCCTGGTGACTCTATATGAAGTTTCGCTTTCCAACATCCCGGCCGGACCGCTTCCCGCGGATGGTTCCAGCGTTTATGCGGTTGACGCGCTGTTGACCTCCGGAGGAACACCGCTTTCCGGCCAGACAGTCAGCTTTACCGCGACCTCCGGCACACTTTCCTCCGGGACGGCGGTGACCGACGGTTCCGGGGTGGCCAGGGTGACCTTGACCGCTCCGGTTTCCTCCGTGAATACCCAATCCGTTGTTACCGCTTCTTATTTGGGAGCCACGGCTGCCCAGGTCCTTTATTTCACCGGTTACGTGGGGTCAAACCTTCTTTATATTGGAAGCACTCTGTCGCCAACCTCCGCCCGCGCGGGAGACCCGGTTTCCTTCGGGCTCGACGTGATAAATATGGGAGGGCAGGGGGTAAGCCTGGCTACCGGATCTTATTTCACCTTCACCGATGGAACGAGGACTTACACCGCCGATCTTAACTCTTTGGTTTCCATCCCGGCTGGCGCCACGCAGCATCTGATTTTCAACTCCCAGGCGGTGAGCGGAAGCTTCACCCTGGGTTCCTATTTTCCGACACTTTATCTGACCGATGGGGGAACCAACAATCAGACTCGTTCGGTCTCCGACGCGGTTCAGGTCCTTTCCAATATCCCGACGGGGCCTATTACTCTTACCCCGGTCCCAGCAACGATCACGGCCAACGGGAGCGATACCAGCACCATTACCAGCGGGATAATCCACGACGCTTACGGCAACCAGGTCCTGAATGGGGAATATATAACTGTCTCGACGGACCTGGGGACGATAACCACCGCTGATGCTGATCCGGCGACGCCGGGGACGCAGGAAGTTGCTACTTCAGGAGGGATTATTACGTTTGTTCTCCGGGCCGGGACATTAGCCGGTACCGCCCATCTCGGCGCCAACAACAGCGCTTACGGAGGGACAGCTTCGGGAAGCACGACGGTAGCCTTAACCCCGGGCCCGCCCGCCGGGACGATAACCCTTCTTCCCAATCCGGGCGCTATTCCCGCGGACGGAGCCAGCACCAGCACGGTCACCAGCGATGTGATTAAGGACGCATACGGCAATACCGTTCCGGATGGTACTTACATCACGATTGCAACCAGCTGGGGAATAATTATTTCCTCCGATATGGATGCATTAACACCTGGAATCCAAGCCAGCACGAGCGGGGGAATGATTTCATTTGTCGTTCAGTCCGCCATCATCGACGGTATTGCCAGTATCAGCGCCGACGACATCGCCTACGGCGGGAGCGCTTCGGGAAGCACTATTATCAGTTTCTATCCTTCCAGCCCCCCGAAGGCGATTTCGGATTTGAAAGCGAATAAATCTGGGACTGACCTGCGTCTTTATTGGACAGCGGTAACTCAAACGGTGGATGGTGATCCTACCACTATTAATTATTACCGAGTTTACCGTGGCGAAACCCCGAATTTCGTTCCAGACAAAGTCGGCTTTAGCAATCTTATCGGAACATCACCCAGTGCCGAATATATCGATCCCTGGGTAATTCAGGATACGAATAAAAACTATTATTATTTGATCACTTCGGTGAATATCTGGGGTCTGGAGTCAATGGATTCCAATATGGGATTCAAGCTTAACAGGGCTTTAACTTATTATGCCGGTAAAACAGACAATAACTGGGTGACAATTCCATATTTCCATAATTACACTGATGCCAAAAGCCTCTGCGCGGATATTCCTAATTGCGCAAGCATCGGTTACTCGGATCCGGGCGGGAATTGCGGAGTGGGAGGATGCTATCATAGCGGGACCAAGGTTCCATTCTCGCCTTTTTGGATAGGGGAGAATTTCACAATTGATCCGAGCCAAGGATATTATGTTCGGATTACCGCGAACTCAAATATGGTTTTAGTAGGATCTCATAATCAAATCACCATGATATCCAAGACGTTCTATAGCGGAAAAACCAATAATAATTATTTCTCTTTGCCTTTCCACCACAATTATGCGGACGCAAAGACTTTATGCTCCAGCGTACCTAATTGCGCGAGCGTCGGTTACTTGGATCCGGGTGGGAATTGCGGCATCGGAGGTTGTTATCACAGCGGGACCAAAGTTCCATTCACGCCATTCTGGATCGGGGAAAATTTCGCCTTAACCCCGGGCATGGGTTATTACGTTAGAATAACCGGGAATAGTACCTGGCAGCCAACTCATTATTAAAAGGTTATGCTAAAATTTAACATCATGAATAAGTTCAGGCATATTATCAGTGTATCTTGCGGGATTTTATTGCTTGCTGGGTTCCCTTCATTTGTAAAGGCGGCCCCGCCAGGAGCTTCCTGGGCGGTGTCCGGGCATGTTGCTTCCAACACGGGAGGCTCAAGCACTGCCTTTACCACCTGGAAATTCAATGATAACGATGACCTGCCTTTTTCCGGTAATGTTTCCTCTGATATTTGGTATTCCGACGCCGGTAATATTGATACTTATATTTTAGGAGAAACATTCGTAACCAAGATAGATTACCAGTCAGGTGGCGGAGGTTCGTCCCATACCGGATATTATGCGGTGACCAGCGACGTGATCCGGGATGATGGAGGGATTACCTTCTTCCCGGAGGCGACGCTCCAAACGATTCCAGTTCCACAGATAATTGCAGTCAGATCCAGTCAGGTTGATTTATCCTGGGCTGCGGCGCAGTATGCCGGGACTACCAATGTGATTGCCGGGTATGACGTTTACTACTACCAGACAACGAGCACAAGTTATCTGCCCACCGATGCCGATACCTGGACTAAGGCAAATGCGAGTTTGATCACCGGCACTACTTATACTGTTACGACGCCGAACAATACCGATATTTATTATTTCGCGTTGAAAATAATTTACACGGATACTTTTTCCACCTATTCAACCGCTTTTCTTTCCGGCAATTCCCAAGGCGTGAAACCCAATCCTACCGCCGTCGAGTTGATTTCATTCAACGCTACCGGGACCGTCGGAGGGATAAAGCTCAACTGGGCCACGGGAACCGAGATCCGGAATTTGGGCTTCAACCTTTACCGGTCAACCGTCAGTTCGGGCGGGGACCAGCCCCGCCCCTACGATGGCTATGTTCAAATAAATAAATATCTGATCGCTGGGTTGGGTACTTCGGCCCTCGGGTCGAACTACGATTACACCGATTACGATGTGGAGCCGGGAACGACCTATTACTACCTCCTTGAGGATGTCGAGTTTGACGGGAAGACCAAGTCGCACGGGCCGGTTTCCGCCGTTGCGCTTTCCGCTTCCGGAATAATTTCTTCTCCGGAAAATTTGTTGCCGGCGGACAATAACAATCCGAATTTGTCTGAAAATATCAGCGGCAGAAGCCAGAATCAGAATTCCGACACCGGCGGTAATCAGGATCACAATCCGCCCGCGAACGGCAATCTTAACCCGGTGAATCCGCCGCCGGCGAACGGGGGAGGAAAGAACACTCAAAACGGGAACGTGATTCTTCTCCAGTTCCCCGGCCTGGCCGGTAATCCATCCCAGTGGCAGGCCATACCTTTCGAACGGGTGGTCGCGATTCCCGATTGCGAAAACGTGAGCCTGGGACAGGTTCGTTCCACCGATATCCGGCAGGTATCCGCCGACGTGGGCCAAATTTTCCGGCAGCAGAACCGCGAGTGGAACAACGCCCAGAAAAACCTGGACCCCTTGGGCTTGAGCCGGATGTCATCCACCAGTGCCAATCGGCTTAACGCGCCGCTGGTTCAAATCGCTGAAGCCGGTTACCTCCGGGGGCAGAGGATCGCGGTCCTCAAGGTTAACCCGGTCCAACCCGGTGCCGGAGTTGGGACATACCAGGTATCCGAAACCATCGAAATCAAGCTGAACCTCGGGGAATGCCGCGCAACCGATCCGCTTCTGGATTCTGACCTTTTAAGCGGCATCTTCAGAGGTTTAGGAAGGTTATCCCAGGGATTGGGCGCGAGGCATTCCCTCCCGTTTGGGCAGTGGTTGAAGTATCTGGAAGCGGACGAACAGTGGAAATTGATTACCCTTTCCGGCCAGGCCGTGAAGTTGGGAATTGACAAAGACGGAATCTGCCGCGTTCCTCTCAATAATCTGAGCAGCCTCGGACTTCGGACCAGGGGCCTCCGGGTGTTTTACCAGGGCGAGGAGATCCCGGTTGAATTGGCCGTAGCCGGGGCAGGTGTGTCCGATTCCCGGGATGTGCAGAAAAGATTCCTGCAATGGCTGGCGGGCGCCAAGGATAATAATCTCGAACTGCGTTTCGTGGGGCGGAAACCCGACAGCAAATACACCCGGACCTCGGTTTATTGGATTGTTCCCGACCTCCGGATGGGTTCCTCCCTGCCCAGGGTTTCCGGTTCTCCCGAATCGGGCCTGCCTGGCCTGAGCAAGGTTACCCAGGTTCAGCTCCTGGAGCAGAATAAGAATTACTTCGCGAACATGCCCGGCGGCGATCCGGTCGATCATTGGTATTGGGATTACCTGGTTTCCGATCAGCCCAAGGATTTCGCCTTGGAAATTCCCGATCCGGCAGCGGGCGCGGAAGGCAGTATTAATCTGTCCGTGATCGGTCTCCTGGAAGATCCCGCGATCGAGAATGAAAATCACCTCCGGGTGGTCCTGAACCGGGTTGTGATCGGGGAGATTTCCTGGGGAGGCCGGGGCGAGATTTCGGCATCCTTCTCCATCCCGGCCGGCGTTATGAACGCGTCCGGAAATACCCTGACCCTGACCCTGGTCGGGGATACCGGGGCGGTCAACAACGTGATTTTGCTGAACAGCATCGAGGTCAGCTACCTGCGGTCGCTTTCGGGAAGTTCCGGGAAAGTCAGGTTCCAGGTACCTACGGACGCGAACGTGGAAATCCCCGGGTTCCCCGGCGGCGATATTATGGTTTACCGGCTGGGGGCCAGGACGGACCAGGCCCGGGTGATTGACCTGAACATTACGCAGCAGGAATCCGGGTACCAGGTGAAATTCCGGGCTGCGACCGGTGAATATATGGTCCTGACGGCAGGAGCGCTGACCGCTCAGACCTTCCTCTTGAGGGACCAGTCCTCCATGCTCAAGGACCCGAGTAACGAGGCGGATTTGATTATCATCAGTCCCAGCGCTTTCCGTAATGATCTGGCTCCCCTGGCTTCGGCCCGGGCTGAGGAGGGCCTGCGGGTCAGTTTGGTGGACGTGCAGGACATTTACGACGAGTTTAATTACGGCCAGGCCGATCCCCAGGCCATCAGGGATTTCATCGGCTTCACCTATCATCAGTGGGTTTCCCCGGCCCCGGCTTATGTGCTTCTGGTCGGGGACGCGAGCTACGATTTCAAGGATTACATGGGCACCGGGAACACCGGATTTATCCCGGCCCCGCAGGTGACCAACGATTACCTGGAACTTACCGCTCCTTCCGACAACTGGTATGCCTGCGTGGACGGAACGGACGAGATTCCCGACCTGGCCATCGGCCGCCTGCCGGCCCGGACCCCGGCCGAGGTACAGACGATGGTGGCGAAGATTCTGGCCCTGAAGGGCAGGACACTTGCCGGGGAAAAGGTGCTGGTTTCCGCGGACAACGATGACCCGATTTTTGAGCAGGGAATGGAAGCGGCGGCGGCGATTCTGACTCCGGGCTTCGATATCACCCGGGCCTATCTGGGGAGCCTGGGCCTGGAGGCGACCCGGCAGATGATTCTGAACTCCCTCCTGGAAGGGCGGGGGATCTTTGAATATGCGGGCCATTCCGCCATCGATAAGTATGCCCAGGAGGATATTTTCGGGGTTGCTGATGTCTCGTCTCTCGCGGGGAACGGGAAGACCTTCCTGGCCGTTGCCTTGAGTTGTCTGGGCGGATATTTTGACGTGCCTTACCTTGAGTCCCTGGGCGAGGAGCTGGTCCGCCTTCCGAACGGAGGGGCCTATGCCGGCCTGTTCTCTTCCGGGTTCACTTATCCCGAACAGCAGATTCAATTGAATAATGTTTTCCTGCACTCACTGGTTGACGGCGAGACTTTGGGCTCCAGTTTCCTGAAGGCGAAAATCAGCCAGGTCCAGGGTGGAGGGTCGCCTGATATTCTCAGAAGCTATCATCTGTTCGGAGACCCTTCGGCCAGACTTGAGTAGAGGAACTGCATCCCGCCAGGGCGGGATGCAATGCAATAGCAATCCTTCGCTTTGCTCGAGGACAAGGCTATTGCACTCCATAAAATATCAAATATTAGACAGATTAATAACCGCATTTCCCGGATTTATCCAGACAGAAAACATGGTTTTTCCGAAGGGAAAAACCATGTTTTTGTCAAGAATTAGAAATTGACAAAGAGTTCGTATCCGGGGTAGATTGACTTTCGATAAGAACTAACCAGGAGGACGTAAATGGCGAAAGATCCGGAGTCGGATAAACGTCTGGAAAAAAGACTTCCGATCCAGTTGGATGTCCGCTACCAGAGCCTGGAAGGCTTCATCTCGGATTATTCGATGAACATCAGCCAGGGCGGGTTGTTTATCTCCACCCGCAACCCGCTTCCCCTGGGAACCCGGATCGCCCTGAAGGTCGGCTTTCCGGACGCCGAGGTTCCCCTGAATATCGAGGGGGAGGTGGTTTGGGTGAGCGAGTACGATAAAAAATCCAAGAGCAACCTGATCCCGGGCATGGGAATCCAATTTCGCAACCTGGATCATCGGGAAAAGAAAAGGATCGAGGATTTCATCGCCCATGAAGCCGAGCAGAAGGGAATAACCTTTTGATCCCGGGATCCCCCTGTTACCCGCGAATAAAGATTGAAAATTGAAGAAGCTAAGTCGTGAGGAAGTTCTGGACAAGGTTCAGCGGGGAGAGGACCTGTCGGGTTTTGATCTCCGGGGAATCGACCTCCAGAAAGCCGAACTTCCCGGTGCAAATCTCAAGGGAGCGCAGCTAAGGTACGCGAATCTGAGCGGCGCCGACCTTTCCAAAGCCGACCTCCGGGACGCGAATCTCCGGCACGCCCTGATGCTGGGGGTCAATCTCTCGGAAGCCGATCTTAGGGAAGCGGACCTGACCCACGCGGACTTGAGCGGAAGCAATCTGGTCAATACCAAAACCTCGGGAGCCAAGATGGAAGGGTCCAAGGGCATATCCAACAAGGTGTTTTTTACTCAGAAGGTTTTGGATTCCCTGAATGACGAGGACAAGATCAAGATTGACGGAAATCGGATCGCGATCGCCGGCCCCGACGGCCTGGAGCGGGTTTACGAAGTGGTCCCGGCTTTTCGTTTTCTCAAGCAGGAGACCGAGGGCGAAGATAAGTTTGACCTGGTGGGCAAGGTCAAGACCGAGAAGGAAGTGAAGGAAATGGGCGTGGATGCCTACCATAACTCGGCTATTTATAATGATGTCGTTTACGAGATTGAGTCCGGTTTCATCGGGGTGCCTGCCTCGGCTATGGCCGCCGCGAATGCGGCCGCCGCGGCCGACAAGCCGGAGGAGGCCAAGAAAGCCCAGGCCGCGGCCAAGTCGGATGAGGATCTCCTGGCCGACTTTATGATGAAGCACCTCCCGGGATTTTAATCCTTCGACGGCCTTCAACCCATTCCTTTCAATTATTCAAAATGAAGCGGCCCGCTGGTGTTGCGGGCCGTGGGGGCGCCCCCCTGGTAATCCCAGGGGGGCGATCTTGCGGGATTGGGGAGGGAATTTATTGCGGATCCATATTCATGGAATAAAGCTCCTGGGGGAGGGGCTCATTATTGGCCCGGGCTACGGTTTCGAAGTTATCCGTCTTGACCTCTTGGGCCAGGAGATTATCAAGATATTTGGCATTGTCGGCCGCGATTGCTTCCACTTGTTTTTGAACGGTTGGATCGGCAAGATCATTTATGCTGTCCTGAAGGACCGAATTATCGCTTTCGACGGGCTCTTCCACATCGATCAAGTCAGCAATTATCACCGTATCCCCGGTTATTTCTTCCTGACTGATGATTCCGCCGCTTTCGTTTTCTTCGATTACGGTGGCGGCGGAGGAATTAACCGTTAAGACTTCCGCATGCAGGAACTGCGGCGCCCAGATCAGAACTGCCAGAAGAAAGCCGATCAGCAGGATCAGATTCGTTATATTTTCTCTTTTATCCATGATGTTCTCCTTTCGTTTCATTTCGCTTTCATTTGCCTCTGCTTTAGAGGAATGCAAGCCCCGTGCCAGGAAATGAGCAAGGTTGTAATCGGGAATATCCGACGGAGAGGGGAAAAAAGGCCGGCCGGGGATCTGGGTCATAAATAACCCCCGGGGTGAAAAATACACCCGCGCTTCATTATAATATTTCGGCCCCGACTTCCTCTCCGCCCGGAAAAGGCGGGGGATGCGGTATCCGGGAGTTGGTATGATTTGACTTTGATACTATATTTAGATTTTGATATTTAAAATTAAGTTTTTTATCAAGGAGGGGACAGTAATCATGGAAATTCCAAAGAACGGATACGATGTGGCGGTAATCGGGACCGGGATGGGTGGCAGCGCCTGCGGGGCTCTCCTCGCCAAGGCCGGGCTCAGGACGCTGATTCTTGAGAAAAATGAAAGGATCGGGGGGTCGTGCTCCTATTACGAAAAAGACGGTTTCAAAATTGATATCGGCACCCACATGTTCACCCGCGGGAACCGGGGCCCGTTCGGTGAGGTCCAGAAGCGCCTGGGGATCCCGAATCGGATCCAGTTCAAACAGACTCACGACCTGGCCCTCATGACGGGGGGAGGGTATACCATAACTCTCCCCAAGGAGGCCTATCGGTACCCCGCATTCTACCTTGAGCTTTACCGGGAGCTGAAGATCCCCCTCAAGGATTTTTACTCGGTGACCAAACTTTTCTATGACCTGGTCATGATGCCGGATTCCGAGATCGAAAAATGGAACGAGCGGCCGGTGGACGAATTCGTGGCCAAGTATGTAGGCGGAAACCTGCGCCTGCTCGGTTACCTGGGCGGTCTCCTGGGGCTCTTTTTCGTGATCCCCTTCTGGGACGCTTCGGCCGGAGAGGCGATCTGGTGCTACAAGCGGATGTTCGGGGAGCGGACGCTTTCTTACCCGCGGGGCGGGGCGCACCGGATCCCTTCCGTTTTCTGCGAGGCGGCCGAAGGACTGGGCGCGGATCTCCGGACCGGGAGCAAGGTGACCAGGATCAGGGTGGAAAACGGGCAGGTCCAGGGTGTGGAAGTCGATGGCGGCCAGTTTTTCCCCGCCCGGGCGGTGGTCAGCACCACTTCGCTCCGGGACAGCGTTTTCCACCTGGTGGGGGAGGAACACTTTCCGGAGGCCTACCGCGAAAAGGTGCGCAAGCTGAAGAAATCCATCATCGCTTTCCAGGTGAAGATCGCCCTGGACCAGAAAATTTTCGAGCCGGGGGCGATTTTCGGCGCCCGGATCCGGGACAAGAACTTTGATCCGACCCAGGTCACCATGGAAGAGGTCAAGCAGGGATACCAGGAAATCATGGAAGGCAAGATTCCGATGGTGACCATGATTTACGGTCCCGTGCCCAGCAATTTTGACCCTTCGCTTGCCCCTCCCGGGAAACAGTTGATTACCGCCTGCACCGCCGGCCCCACCACCGACGTGGAACTCCAGGAACCGGCGGAAAAATGGATGGACGAGATGGTCGAGGCCTTGGATGAGCTGATTCCCGGACTAAAAAAGCATATCATGTGGGTCGACCGTTTCGACACCAAGTTCATCGCCAACTGGATCGGGAAGGAGTTCGGACCCGCCATTTCCACCGCCCAGACCATCGACCAGGTTGGAAAAAAGCGGCCTTCCATCCGCACCCCCATCCGGGGATTGTATTTCGCCGGGGACTGCGCCGGGGGACGCGGAGTCGGAACCGAACTCGCTACCCAGAGCGGGATCGAGTGCTCGGAAATCGTCGCTTCTGATATTGCCCATGGGCTGATAGGCTAGGAATAATAAGGCAGGGGCGGGGTTTTCCAAGGTTGCTCAATATTTAATGTAGTTGCCCGATTCATCGGGCTAAGAAAGTAAAACTTTGGAAGCCTCATAAATGAGGCAACTACAAATAGATTCTGGAATTGAATAATTAATAGTCACCTATCCAAGGAGGAGCTCATGGAAAAGCTGGAAGTATTTGCGGAAAAGAATGAAGGGATTACGACTATTACCATCAACCGGCCGGAGCGCAAGAACGCCGTCCGATATCAGACCCTGCTTATGCTGGCCAGGGAGATGGGCATGGCGGCAGAGGACGAGGAAGCCCGGGTCGTGATTCTCAGCGGAGTTCCCGGGTCATTCTCGGCCGGGGCCGACCTGAAGGAGGGCATGGAAGGTGATGAGCCGGTGGAGAGGATGATGGAACTGACCACGCGGGCGGCCCAGAGGATCATCACCTGGATGGTCACTATGCCCAAACCGGTGATCACCAAGGTGGACGGACCGGCGGTGGGTTTCGGCTGCAACCTGGCCCTGGCCGGGGACCTGGTCATCGCTTCGGAGCGGGCCCGCTTCAGTGAGATCTTCGTCAAGGTCGGGCTCGCTACCGATGGGGGAGGCGCCTTCATCCTGCCCCGACTGGTGGGCCTGCGCAAGGCTTTCGAGCTGGTTTTCACCGGCGATTTTGTCGAAGGGAAAAAAGCCGAGGAGATCGGTCTGGCCACCCGGGTGGTCCCGGTGGCCGACCTGGACCGGGTGGTGAACGAGCTGGCCAAGAAACTGGAGCGGGGCCCACGGCGGGCGATGGCGGCCACCAAGGCGGCCATTTACCGGGGCCTGAACGGGAACATGATGGAAGTCCTGGAAATGGAGACCAAGGCCCAGATTAACGCGGTGCGAAACGGGGAATTCACCGAGGGGGCGATGGCTTTCATGCAGAGACGGGACCCGGATTTCAGGAACATATAAAAACAAAGTTCAGCGTTCAAAGTTCAAGGTTCAAGGTTTAAAGTTCAAACTTCAAAGTCCGTTATTTGGTTGGAAGCTGATAGATGACAGTTAATAACTAAAAACTGATAACTGACAATTTTGAATCATGCGATCATTTTTTCTGGTCCGTCATGGCCAAGCCCGGACGCTGGATGAGGAAGGCATCATCCGCAATTACACCGGGGCTGATCTGACCGAAAAAGGGATCCTGCAGGCCCAGGCCCTCCGGGATTTTTTCCGCGACACGGAATTCTCGGCGGTTTATGCCAGCGATTTGCAGCGTTCCCTCCACACCGCCGAAATCGTGGTCGAGGGCCGGGGGATGAAGGTCAAAACCGACCCCGAGCTCCGGGAGTTTTCGGTGGGACAGCTCGAGGGGATCACGGTTTCCGAGGCGATCGACCGGTATTTTCCCGCGGCCCGGGACGCTCAGTCCCCCGCGGATTTCCGGGCCCAGTTTTCCCTGCAGGGGAAATTCCCCGGGGGAGAGAGCCTTTCGGAGTTCGAGGGAAGGGTGCTGAAAGCCTGGAAGCGACTGGTGTCCACCGAGGGGAAGGAAGGCCCGGTCCTGGTGGCGGCGCACGGCGGGGTAAACCGGGTAATCCTGGCGGATCTTTTCGGCCTGCCGATGCAGATGGAAGGACTGGCCCGGATTGACCAGGATCCCGCCGCCCTCAACCTGATTGTTTACATTCCCAGGGAGGGAATGCCGGATCACGGGATGGTGCGGATTATCAACTATACCCCGTACAGCCCCACTAAGAGCGATCTGAGCCTGGATCGCTTCATTATTTCGATGCTGAGAGGCCATTTTCCCAAGGCTTGAAAATCTCCCGCCTCAAATTATTTCTTTGATTTAGCTTTGCGAGTTTTCGTGATAGTCAGAATTATTTTGGGAGCGAGGGTGTTAGTCGGCGCTCCCCAATCGTCAATGTTAGTAAAATGATCCCCCGTTTTAGACCTTATCTCGGCTGGGATGAGTTCCGCGCCGCCTGGGCCTGGGGCCGCCCGGCGGTCGAAGAATTCGAACTGAAATTCGCCCGCGCCCTGCAGGCCAAACACGCCCTGGCTTTCCCCTATGGGAGGAGCGGGCTGTATGCCCTGTTGAAAGCCCTGGCAATCGAGGGAGCGGAAGTTATCATGCCCGCCTATACCTGCGTGGTGGTTCCCAACGCGGTGGTGTCCTCGGGCAATATTCCCCGCTTCGTTGATATATCACTGGCTGACTATAACCTGGACCTGGATTTGCTGGAAAACGCCATCACCGATAAGACCAGGGTGATCATTTCCACCAGTCTTTTCGGTTACCCCGGCAACACGCGGCGCCTGTCGGAAATGGTCAAACGGACCGGAAGGGAAATCCTGGTTTTCCAGGACTGCGCCCATTCTTTTGGCGCAGCTTCCGGGGGAAAACCGGTCGCGAACGAAGGGGCCGCGGCCATCTTCGGCCTGGGCATCAACAAGATGATCACCTCGATTCTTGGGGGGATGGTAACCACCAACGACGAAGGCATTTACCGATCACTTCAGGAGTACCGGGACTCCCGCTTTTCCCCCGGGGGATTTCGGAAAAGATGGACCAGATTGGTATATTTATCCCTGGCCTTCATGACCTTGAACGATCCGCTTTACCGGCTGGTGGATTTCCTGGAGGAAAAAACCTCCTGGCTTGATTATTTCACCTCTGATTATGATGAAAACAAAATTACCATGCCCGGGGATTATCTCGAGCGGATGGTGGATCTCGAGGCCAGGGTCGGGATCGAACAGCTGAAAAAATACCCGGAAATTCTCAGGCGGAAAGAGGAAATGGCCGGGTATTACGACCGGCATCTGCAGCCGATCAGGGATAAAGTCGCTCTTCCGCCGTTGATGGATGGAGCCACGTATTCCCACTACGTGGTCCGCGTTCCGGACCGGATCGAAACCATCGAGGCCATGTACCGGAAGGGGATCCAGCTCGGCTGGCTGATCGAATATTCCGTCCCGGAAATTCCGGCCTTTCGGCAATACAGAACCGGTTCCTGTCCGAACGCTTTTCTCTGCTCCCAGACCACTGTTAATCTGCCTTTATATGCGGGCCTGGAAACACGGGATTTAGATTACATTGTCAAGGAATTTGCCGAATTCTTTATTTGCAATTCATGACACGCTGTGTTATAAGTATAAACACGTTTCGTATTTAATTTTTTAAAAAAAGGGGCCGGCCATGGAGTTGTTTCCCGTGGGGATGAAGGCCTTGGCCAAGGTCAAGAATGGGTTGGTAGACGAAATCAAGAAATAAGGTTATAATACAAAACAGCATTTTGAGGCAGCTTTAGAAGGTGACAGATTTATTGCTAAAACCGGTCTTTCCGGGAGAGGGGAAACAGACCAACCTGGAAAGGCTGAACGGTTTTCATCCCTTGACCCAAGGGATTATCCCGGGGATAAAGGGGATGTTTTTCCTTTTACTTCTTCCCAAACAATTGATTTTATAAGATTGATTTAAGGATAGTTGACACTAACTTTTATATATTTTCCGTGGAGAATAATTGACAGAAACACAATTACTATAGTAGAATATCATTAACTTTAGTAAATGGAGGGCTCCCAATGAATTTTAAGATCGGTGATTTGGCGGTGTATCCTTATCACGGCGTGGGGGTTATCGAAGCCATCGAAACCAGACGGATCTCGACCAGCAACGAGAGCACGTTTTATGTCCTCCGGATTCTTGATAACGGGATGGTTTTGCTCGTCCCGACTGACTCGGCGGTGCAGATCGGTCTCCGGGAGGTGGTCAACCAGAACGAGGCTTCCCGCATTTTCCAGATTTTAAAGGACCGCAAAGTCAATATCCGCCTGGATCTTTCCTGGAATCGCCGTCAGAAGGAATATAACGAAAAACTGAAGACCGGTTCCGCCTTTGAAATCGCCGAGGTTCTCCGCGATCTCGAGCATCTGCGCCGCAAGAAGGACCTTTCTTTTGGGGAAAAGCGGATGCTGGGCACGGCGCGCTCCCTCCTCATCCGGGAACTCTCCATCGCCACCAAGTCCGAAGAAGACACCATTGAAAAGAAGCTGAATAATATTTTTCATTAATCCCCTAGTCCCACGGATCAAAAGAGAAATTCTCCCTCATCCTTTACGGATTCAGGCAAACATACTATGGCTTTGCCTTCGGAAATCGAATCCTTTCTGAAAATCCTACGGAAAAATGGCTACCAGGCCGTTTTTTTCCCCACCCCCGAAGAGGCCGGTTCCTACCTGCTTTCCCGGGTTGAGCCGGGGAGCGGGGTCGGGGTGGGTGGTTCCCAGACCATTCGTGATCTCGGCGTGATCCCGGAAATCCGGAAAAAAGCCGGAAAACTTTACGATCACTGGCAGGAGGGGCTGAGCCCGGCGGAGGACCAGGTTATCCGGAAGGCCCAGCTGACCTGCGACCTGTTTCTCACCAGCGCCAATGCGATCACCCGCGAGGGTGAAATCGTGAATATGGACGGGGTTGGCAACCGGGTGGCGGCTTTGATCTTTGGCCCGCAAAAAGTCATGGTGGTGGTCGGAATCAATAAAATCGTGGCCGACCGGAAAGCGGCGATCCGCCGGATCCGGGAGGTGGCCGGGCCCCTGCGGGCCAAGAGCTTGAATCTGCCCAATCCCTGCGTGAAGGCCGGGGTCTGCAAGGATTGCGACCTTCCTACCCGGATCTGCCGGGCCCTGGTGATCCTGACCAGGGCTCCCATGCGGTCCCAGATCGAGGTAATCGTGATCGGGAAGGAAATGGGGTTTTAAAACAGTTTCGAGTTTTCAGTCTCTAGTTTCGAGTTAAAAATCAAAACCAGTGACCAGAGAACAGAAAATATAATAAGTTTTGAGTTTGGGTTTTCTGGTTTCTAGTTGAAATAATCGGAAAAAAATGGTTTAACGTCAAACTAGAAACTCGAAACTAGAATCGAAATTTTAAAAGGGGGGAATCATGTTTTTTGAGCCATCTGCCGAGCTGAAACAGTTTCTGGAAACCGTCCGCAAGTTCGTTGAAAAGGAATGTTACCCGGTCGAAATGGAGATCGAGGAAAAAGGCGAGATCCCTGAAAACATTTATAAAGGCCTTTGCCAGCTGGGGCTTTTCGGGGTTACCACCCCGACCGAATACGGAGGCCTTGGCCTTTCAATCCTGGATTACTGCCTGATCCTGATGGAACTCTCCAAAACCAACGCCGCGGTCCGCGCCCAGATCACGACCAATAACGGGATCGGCTGCAAGGGTATCCTTTTTGATGGAACCGAGGAGCAGAAGAAAAAATACCTTCCTTCCCTGGCCTCGGGTGAAAAAATGGCCAGTTTCGCCCTGACCGAGCCGGGGGCCGGAAGCGATGCCGCGGCCATTTCCACCACCGCGGTGAAAAATGGGAATGACTGGGTGATCAACGGGACCAAGTATTTCATCACCAACGCCCCCCGGGCCTCGGTTTTCACCGTCCTGGCCTTAACCGATAAGGAGAAGCGTGCCCGGGGAGGGATCACGGCTTTTATCGTGGAAAAGGGCACCCCCGGCCTGACCATCGGGAAGATATTCAAGGCGATGGGAAACGTCGGAAGCAAGCCGGCCGAGGTTATCTTCGAAAATTGCCGGGTACCGGAAGGAAATATCATCGGGGGGCCCAAGATGGTGGGGCAGGGTTTCCGGACGGCGATGAAATGCCTGAATGAGGGACGGCTCACCCTTTCGGCCTCGATGATCGGGTTTGCCGAGCGGGCACTCAAGCTGGCGCGGGATTACGCCAAGATCCGCGTCCAGTTCGGGAAGCCGATCGCCGAGAACCAGGCGATTCAGTGGATGCTGGCCGACAGCGCCACCGATATCTACGCATCGAAGTGCATGCTTATCGACGCCGCCTCGTGTTTTGACGCCGGCCAGAAGGTGGATGCCCTGTGCTCGATGACCAAGGTTTTCGCCAGCGAGATGCTCTGCCGGGTTACCGACCGGTCTCTGCAGATCCACGGCGGGACCGGATACATAAAAGAGGCGCCGATCGAGCACCTTTACCGGGATGCCCGGATGTTCCGGATCGTGGAAGGGACCAGCGAGATCCAGCGGATGATCATCGCGAGGGATGTACTCAAAGATTGACGATTTTAGATTGACGATTGACGAGTGAAAGTCAAAAAACGGGCAGGTAACCGGTCAGAAGAAGAAAAATCAAGAACTTAGCTTTTTATTTTGTTTGAATTAACCGGTATCCGGTTTCCGGCTACTGCTTACGAGCTCTGCGAGCCCGACGTAGCCCTTAACAAGGCGGAGCAATCCGCCTGCTTTGCCGGGCGAAGTCAGGGCTGCTTTACTAGCCAATCCAGGACCAGGGGAAAGATTTCCTCGCGCGCGTTTTCCCCGAGCAGAAGATCGATGTGCCCGTAATCCCGGTGAAAGCCGTTGCCCCGTCCCGCCACCACCATTTCCTTCCGCGGAGAAGAAATCCCGTTATAGACTTCCAGAACTCCGGCGGGCGAGACCAGGTTGTCGAGCGACCCCGCCACGAGCAGGACCGGATTTTTTATCCGGGATAAATTAGCGGAGTAATCGTATTTATCGGTGTGAGCGGAAAAGTTATCCTCCTTGATGGCGTCGGAAAACTGCAGGAGGAGCCTGGCAGGCAGGTTTTCGACAGCTTTAGGGGCGAGCTGACGGATAAAATCACGGTCCATGTTGTCCTGGTTGAACTGGATGATACTGAAGGTGGAGCCGAACTCCATATGGAAGAGAAGAAAAACCTTGATTAGCTGCTTGACCGGGATCCGGTCGATAATTTTCAAAAAGAAGGACAATTTTCCCTGTGAAGCCAGGATGTCATTGGGAACGCGAAACGATACCGGGGAAGCGATTGCCACTCCCCGGCGGATCAAGCTGGCGTCGCCTCTCTCCAGGTAGGCGTAAAGTTCCATTCCCCCCATGCTGTGGCCGACCCAATCCAGCTGCCGGGCATGGGTTTCAGTCTTCACCTTTTCCAGGATCGCGGGAATATCGGTGAGGATGAAATCTTCGAAAGACCAGAGATAATCGGGGTTTTTCCCGTCGGAACGGCGGGACAAGCCCATCCCGCGGCATTCACCGATCCAGACATCCAGCCCGTGGCGGGCCAGAAAGCGGGCCATGCTGTGCCGGTCATCGCTTTCGAAGTTGTACCGATTGGCCCCCAGGCCGTTAAACATGACCACCGGTACGCTGTTTTCCCGCGGGGGTTCTGGTTGATACCGGTGAATCGCCAGCTCCCAGCCATCCTGGGTCTGGGCCCAGTAAACGGCGGGGGAAGCCGGGATCTCCGCGGAATATGCCGAAGAGAAGATAAAAGGCAGGAATAAAAAAGCGGAAAGAATAATTATGCGTGCTGTTTTTATCAATGTTTTTCCACTAGCAATTGTGTTCTGTCAATTGAAGGAGGTCTTCAGGCTTTCCGGCTTTCCTTGGTTTTTTTCCGGGCCGAGGCTTTCTTGCTCAGGTAATTTTCCACCTCGAATTTCAGGACCTGATATTCCTTTTCGGTATTGTCCTGCAGGTACCGGTTGACCAGATGCTCCGCCATGCCCCGGACCACGAAGGGGACTTTCAAATTGAGTACGCCTTCGATAACCCTCAGGGTTCCGCCTTTTCCATCGGGAAGAAGCCGGATGGTAAGTTCGTTTTCAACCCGGTCGGCGAAAAAATGCGGAACGCATTTTACCTGATAGACCATGTTTTTCTTGTC
Organism: bacterium; assembly: GCA_028713675.1. Taxonomy (GTDB): domain Bacteria; phylum Desulfobacterota; class JAPLJL01; order JAPLJL01; family JAPLJL01; genus JAPLJL01. The sequence goes on along the minus strand of JAQTNV010000016.1, from coordinate 10,553 downwards.
AAAAACAGTTTCCTCGACCCAGGATAACATGTCGGGTCTCAGGACTTTTTCGGCAAAGGCCGGAATCGGGCCCTTGGCCAGGTAACGGACTTTCCGGCGGAGAAACTTCTCGTCCTGTTTTTCCTCGAGGATCTCCCTCTCCTGGATATTGGGGAGGGCCTTGACGATCCGGACGATTACTTCCGGGTCCGACCAGATTTCATTGAGTTTGTCCGGCTCGATTCCCGGAAATTGCTGGAAGAAATGGATCTTCATGGTTTCTCTCCTTGATATTAAATTAATTTACAAATCTTTATAATTATAATGCCTTTTCAATAAATAAAAGCATCATTTGGGGCAGAAGAGATATATCCTGTGGAAAATCTGAATAAATTGATTGCAGGCTGCTTAATTGCCGGTTCTTCTCTCCTGTTTTATTCCTGCCCGGGCGGAAAATCATACCATCCCGGCCGGGATTGGCTGAACGGGATGAATTTTTTCATTTACGGCCGTCCGCCATTGGAATATATCGAAGCAGTGGGAGGCACTGGGCTGGCCTGGTCGGTCTATCACGGGGGATTCAACGCGGAAGAACATCAATATGTCCGGGAACTCCATCGGAAGGGAATCATCGTGGCCTCGAACTTCGCCACCATGCAGGGGAGTCCCGGTGTTATCGATGACCCCGAGCTGCTGAGCGAAACCGCCTGCGAGACTTTTGCCGGGTCCAAGGCCTATGCTTTGTGGATTTTTCCCGATTCCCCCTATCTTCCCTGCAATAACAATTCCAAATGGAATGATTTTCTCAACGCGCGGGTGGAAGAACATCTCCACGGGGAAGCTGACGCGATTGACATCGACGAAGTGGAGGGGATCGCGGGGCATCTTTACCTGGCCGGGTTTTGCCCGAGCTGTATGGATGGTTTCCGGCAGTATCTGAAAGACAATTTTTCGCCGCCTGAAATCAATTTTCGCCTGGGGATCGGTCAGCTTGATGAATTTAATTATAAAAGTTATCTCCAGGATAAGGGGGCGTCGAAACTGGAAGATGACCCCAATCCTGATCTTCGCCGGGAATTTGTCCGATTCCAGTTAAAAGCCCGCCAAAAGCAGCTGAAAGGACTTGTCGGCCACGCCAACAATTATGCCGGACGCCAGGTTCCTTTCACCGCTAATACCGTGCTTTTAAGCGCTCACCGCCAGGTTTTTATCCCTGACCTGGATTTCCTGGTCTATGAGTATCCTCTCGAATTAAATCCCCTGGGGAAGCACCTGGGGGTGCACCTCCTGGCCCGGGCGATGGATCCGAAAAAACCGGCTTTTATCTTTCCGGATATCCGAGTCCTGCTGGATTTCCAGGAAAACAGTATGGATTGGAATATCTTCACGCATTGGATGGCGGAAGCCGCCAGCGCGGGGGAGGGAATGCTGATTCCTTATCAGGCCTACGTTTTCGGAGGAGGGCAGGAAACGGTTTCCGGCGGGCTGACCGCTCCCCCGGAGATTATCAGGCCCTATACCAAGTTCTTTCAGGAAAACCAGGACCTGGTCCTCGGGACGGAACTGCTCGCCGAAGTCGGCCTGGTCTATCATCAGCGCACTGTTTTGAATGAATTTTTCGACTATGGCTATGCCACCCCCTGGTCGATCGCCGAAGCCTCTCATCTCGCTTTTCTTTCTGCCGCCGAGATCCTGGAAGAGGAGCACATACCTTTCGAGGTGGTTTATGTCGGGGATGAGGATTTCGTCCCGGGACGGGGCCTGTCGCTTTTAGGGCTGGAAAAATTCAAGACGGTGATCTTGCCGTCGCCCCTTTCCTTTTCCGAAGCGGAAACCGGGGTGATTAACGACTACCGGAGCCAGGGCGGGAAGGTTGTGGAAATGAAGGACCTGTCGCTCCGGGATCGCAAGGACAGCAAATTTCCCGACGCCCGAGCTGAGTTCGTGAACCAGGTTACCGCCGCCGTTTCCGATCCTTTGATCGTGACCGATGCTCCCCGGGAAATCGGGATCGTAGCCGGCTGGTCGAGTGATCGAATCTTTCTCCACCTGATCAACTATAACTACTCCCAGGGGTCTGGATTTGTCCCGCAGGAAGGGATAAACATTTCCCTCCGGCTGCCTCCGTCCGGCTCGTATGGACTGGAGTGGATGGAACCGGGAGGGGCGGGGGGTGTGCTTAACTACAGTGAGGAAGGGGAGAGAATCAAATTCGTCCTCCCCGTTCTTCACGAATATTGCCTGGTGGTTTTTTCGCTAGGGTTTCCTGTCTGGTAAATCAGAAACAGTGACGGATCGGCTTTCTTCCTCGGTTTTGAATCGGGCAATTGACACTATCAAGGCAAAGTTATAATTTTCAAACTGCGTTTTTGCTTATGTTTATTATCGAAGAGGATTCGAACTTGTGAATTTTCAGGACTTGATACTTCATCTCCAGAATTTCTGGAAAGACCAGGGCTGCCTGATCGTCCAGCCCTACGACCTGGAAAAAGGGGCGGGGACCTTCCATCCCTCGACTTTTCTGCGGGTCCTGGGCCCGGAGCCCTGGAAGGTCGCCTTCGTGGAACCTTGCCGGCGCCCCACCGACGGCAGATACGGAGAGAATCCCAACCGCCTCCAGCATTATTACCAGTTCCAGGTCATTCTGAAGCCTTCACCGCTCGAGGTCCAGGATCTTTACCTGAACAGCCTGAGGTCATTGGGGATTAAACCGGAGGATCACGATCTCCGGTTTGTCGAGGATGACTGGGAATCTCCCACGCTGGGGGCCTGGGGGGTGGGCTGGGAAGTCTGGCTCGACGGGATGGAAGTCACGCAGTTCACCTATTTTCAGCAGAGCGGGGGGATCAACCTGGATCCCATCCCGGTGGAACTGACTTACGGCCTTGAGAGAATCGCGATGTATCTGCAGGGAGTAAACAGCATTTTCGATATTGTCTGGGCCCACGGGGTGACCTACGGGGAAATGCATCACCAGGACGAGGTGGAGTTTTCCAAGTATAACTTCGAAGAGGCGGACGGCGGGAAACTGCAGGAGCTTTTCAAGATCTTCGAATCCGAGGGCAAGGCCTTGTTGGAAAAGGGGCTGGCGCTTCCGGCCTACGACCACTGTTTGAAATGTTCTCACGTCTTCAATATCCTGAACGCCCGCGGCGTAATCAGCATCACCGAGCGGGCCGCTTATATCGGCCGGGTCCGCGATCTCGCCCGGCGCTCGGCCGAGCTTTATCTGCAGGGCCGCGAGGCCCGCGGCTTTCCCCTCCTGAAGAAGTAGGGTTCGTTCCCCGAACGAACCATTCTTTCTTAAATTTTCCTTTCTTTTATCCCGAAAAATGCAGTTAATATTTTCGGATATTATGTAGTTGCCCGATCTATCGGGCTTTTTTGAAAACCGCCGATCCCGCCCTTGACGGGACACGTCCCTCCTTTGTCGGGATAAATGAATCGGCAAACTACAAAAAAAGGCCGCCTGCATATGACGGAGAAATGAATTTAATCGTATTTTTCGGGTTTATAAAAGCGGCAGGCTGGTAAGGGGACGGTGACTAACGTTCTCCGGCCTGATCGGGGATCAGGCCCTACATTATTTTTTCCCTCCCTTTGCCCGCGCCCGGGCCAGTTCGCATGACGGCCAGTAAGGTTCCTCGACTTCGTCCGATAAAATCAGGGACATTCCCGGACACAAAGAGCAGAATCCCAGGTCACGGCAGGAAAGGCATTCCGGAACCTGCGCCATGGTCATTCCCCTGATTTCCCGGAGCACCGGGGATTTCTTCCAGATTGCCGCGAATTTCTCTTTTCTCAAATCGCCGGCTTCCCGGCGGATCTGAACGCAGGGATAAACCTTGCCTGCGGGGGAAATCGCCAGGGAATTTCTCCCGGCCGAGCAGATCGGGTCACCCGGTTTGCGTCCGGGATTGGGGGCCAGGTCCGGGCAGGATTCGGAATCGTATTCCCGCGACAGACAGGCCCGGATTTCCCGGGTTTTGAGCTGAAGCTTCAAAGGAGCGGAGTTACCGTCGTCACGGGGGGAGAGGACATAGGAAAATTGAATCGGAAGGTCCAGGTCGCGGGCCAAATCCCGCAGTGGCTTGACCTCTTTTTGATTAAGCGTCATGACCGGGGTTTTTAAATTGACCTTGATGCCCTCATTCTTGAGCATCCTGATAGCGTTCCAGGTGAGCTCGAACGAGCCTTTCCTTCCGGTGACCAGGTCGTGAAGGCGGGGATCGGCGGCGTAGACACTGATTTCAACCTCGAAAGGGTGCAGACGGGAAAGTTTTTTTACGGTTTCCCTCGTAATCAGGGTTCCGTTGGTAAAAACACGAAAGGTGAAGCGTTGTTCCCGGGCGATTTTCAGCAGTTCCGGGAATTTCGGATAGAGCAGGGTTTCTCCCCCGGTAAAAGTCAGAAACAGCGTTCCGGATTCGGCCAGCTGGGTAAAAATATTTGCCCATTCCTTTAGAGTGAGTGAGGATTTTTGGGAAGGGGATTTGGGATGGAGTTGGCCGGGAGGTATATAGCAATGCCGGCAGGAAAGATTACATCGGTACGTCAGCTCAATTAATACCGAAATTGGGGTCAGCCGCCGCGCGGCCTGGTTCATTACTTTTTCGTAACCGGGCATGATTAAAAAAAGGTCAAAGTTGAAAGCTCAAGGGTGAAAGGAAGAAAAAGAAAAAATTATTTATTCCAGGAAAGCAGGCCGCGATCGGACAGCCCTTCAAAAAGCTCCAGGAGATCATTTTCAGCTTTGGAGGTGTCTGCCTGGTATTCCAGGGAAAGGGCCTGGGCGATTTTTTTAATGTTGATTTTCCCGTCAATTTTCTGCCAGGCAAAAGCCCCGGTGTGGTTTAAAACGTAGATCATCTTGTTTTCGGGGTTAACCAGCACCGCTTCCCCCTCGATGATCCGGAAAGCGATCCCGGGGGTAATTCTCGGGACGGAATTCAGATCGGGTCTGTTTTTCCTCATTGAAATAAGTTTAAAGGATAAAAGTATGGATCGGAAGGGTTGGGAAAATAGTGTCAGCCTGCCCGAGACGGGCGAAGCCGGCCAGGGTGTCGGTGTTAGTGTCAGTGCCGGGGAGTGGGATGGCGGAGAAAACCGCCGGGGTAGTAGAATTACCCTGGAGGATACCAGTGCCAAGTTCCGATCTGAATTTTGAAGTCGGGCCGATCAGGCCGCCGAGCGAGGCCCAGAGCCTCCTGATCCGGGCCACGCGAAACTGCCCGTGGAACCGCTGTCATTTCTGCCCGGTCTACAAGGGTGAGAAATTCAGCCTCCGGACCGTGGAGGAGATAAAGAAAGACATCCTGACCGCCAGGGAAATCGCCGACGAAATCCGGGCGATGTCCTGGAAGGGGGGACTCGGAGACCGTCCTCAGGAGGCCGCGGCCCTGGCCTACCGGAACGCGCCCAACGATTCCTACCGCCAGGTGGCCCTCTGGCTTTATTTCGGGGGGGAATCAGCTTTTCTGCAGGATGCCAATACTTTGATCATGAGAACGCCGGAGCTGGTCGAGGTCCTGAAATTCCTCCGCCAGACCTTTCCCGATCTCAAGCGGGTGACGAGCTACGCCCGCTCGCATACCGCCGCCCGGAAAAAACCGGAGGAATACCGGGAATTGAAAAGCGCCGGCCTGGACCGGATCCACATCGGGCTCGAAACCGGATATGACCCGCTGCTCGAATACATTGACAAGGGATGCACCGCGGAAGATGAGATCAAGGGTGGGAAGATGATCCGGGGGTCCGGGATCGAGCTCTCGGAATACGTGATGCCGGGCCTGGGGGGGAAGAAATGGTCCCGGGAGCACGCCGAGGCGACGGCCGCGGTCCTGAACGAAATAGATCCGCATTTTATCAGGATCAGGTCCCTGGTCGTTTCGCCCGGCACCCGGTTGGGGGAAAAACTGGAGAGCGGGGAATTCGGCACGCTCGATGAGGACGACGTAGTCCGGGAGATTCATACCTTTATTTCCAGGCTTGAATGCCATGCGCGGGTGACCAGCGACCACATCATGAATCTGCTCGAGGAGGTGGAGGGCAAACTGCCGGAGGAAAAGCCCCGGATGCTCGCGGCCCTGGAGCGCTACCTGGGGCTCGACCCGGATGATAAACTGGTTTTCCGGGTGGGAAGGAGACTGGGGGCGGTGGGGGGCTCGGTTTTCCGCAATCTGGATGATCTTGACGATTCCGATAAACGCCAGGCCATCGAAGATCTCCTCGAACGATTGAACATCCACAGCCCCGAGGACCTGGACGAGGCGATCAACAAGATCCGGGAGCAATTCATATAAAATAGTTCAAAGATCAAAGGTCAAAGTTCAAAGGAAAAACGATTGTCATTCCGGCGGAAGCCGGAATCCAGGAAGTTTTCCTATGACCTATCACTTATGACCCGATAAAACAGACACCGACACCGAAAATGGATTTTAATTTTCAAAATCCGACCAGGATAATCTTCGGCTGGGGAGCCCTCGGAAATCTCCGCCAGGCGGCGGACAGCTTCGGCCCGGGCCGGATCCTGCTGGTGACCGGGAAGACCGCGATGCGGAAATCCGGGGTGATCGGGAAAATCATTGCGGAACTGGGCCCTGAAAGGGTGGCGGTCTTCGACCAGGTCGAGCCCAATCCGTCCGCCGCGACCGTGGACCGGGGCGTCGAGGTCTGCCGGAAGGAAAAATGCGGTTTGATCATCGGCCTGGGGGGCGGAAGCCCTCTCGACGCTGCCAAGGCGATGGCGGTTCTGGTCAGCAACCCGGGCCGGGTCCTGGAATACCTGGAAGGAAAATCGCTGAAACATCCGGGCCTGCCCTTGATCGCCATTCCCACCACTTCCGGTTCCGGAAGCGAGGTTACCCCCTATTCGATCCTGACCGTTCCGGAAAAACGCCTGAAATTTTCCCTGCGGAATCCGATTCTGTATCCCCGGGTCGCGATCATTGATCCGCTTTTAACAGTCGGGCTTCCCCCCCGGCAGACCGCGGCCACCGGACTGGACGTCCTGGCCCACGCCCTGGAATCCCTCTGGTCGAAGAATCACCAGCCCCTGGCGGCGCTTTTCGCCGAGCGCGCCATCGAACTCATCTTTCAGCACCTGGTCCGGGCTTACCGGACCGGGGACGATCCGGCCGCCCGGACCGGGATGTCGGAAGCCAGCATGCTGGGAGGATTGGCCATCAGCCAGACGGGGACCACCGCCATTCATCCCGCTTCGTATCCGCTTACTTTTGACTTCGGCTTTGAGCACGGCCTGGCCTGCGCCATTTTCATTCCGTCTTTCTTACGGATCAACCGGCCGGCGATCGGGGAGCGCCTGGCCCGGCTCCTGCGGATCCTGAACCTCGAAAACCTGGAAAGCCTGGAAGGGAAAATCCAGACCCTGATGCGGGAGCTCGAGGCCCCGATCTGCCTCCGGCAAATCGGCGTGAAGGAGGAGGACCTTTACCGGCTGGCGGAGCGGGGCTTCGGAAAAAGCTCGGCTCTGAACCCGGTTGATCTCCGGCGGGAAGACCTGGAAAAAATCCTCAAAGAAATCTATTGACGAATAAAAGCCAAAAAAGACGGAAAGTAGGGCAAGGCTTTACGATTAGATCCCGAGGTATTGTGGCCGAGGGAAGCCTTGCAAAAGGGGTTCAAGGTTTTAAGGGTAAATAAAAGTAACAATCAAACGGAAAAGTTCGTCATTCCGGCGAAAGCCGGAATCCAGATTTCTAGTTTCGGGTTAAACCCTATGCTCCCTGCCTGATGCGATTTGCTTTCTGCGCTTTGCCCTTTACCATCTGCTCTATGCGATAAAACTGACACCGACACCGACACCGGCAACTTTTATTGCTATAATTCGAAAGTTATGGCGGCGGGAAAGGTATATTTAATCGGCGCGGGCCCCGGGGATCCCGGGCTCCTGACCAGGAAAGCGGAGAGAATCCTGGGCAGGGCGGACGTGGTTCTTTACGACGCCTTGATGGACCGATCCATTCTATCCCTGGTCAGAACCGGGGCGGAGCTTATCCCCGTCGGAAAACGGGGCGGCAAGCCCTCACCCAAGCAAAAGGAAATCAATGAACTCCTGATCCGGAAGGCCCGGGCCGGCAGGATCGTGGCCCGGCTCAAGGGGGGAGACCCGTTCGTCCTGGGCCGCGGGGCGGAGGAAGCCCTGGCGTTGGTCCGGAAGGGGGTGCGGATCGAACTGGTCCCGGGGGTTACCTCGGCGATTGCCGCTCCCACCTATGCCGGAATTCCCCTGACCCACCGGGATTTCGCTTCGAGTTTTTCCGTGATCACCGGGCAGGAAGATCCCGCCAAAACCGAGTCCGGGATTAATTGGAAGGCGCTGGCCTCGGGAAAGGGCACCCTGGTCTTCCTGATGGGGATGGCCAACCTGGATAAAATTACCGGGAGCCTGGCCCGGGCCGGTCTTTCTCCCCGGACCCCGGTCGGGATTGTCGAGAATGGAACCTACCCGTTTCAAAGAACGGTGACCGGGGATTTACGGGATATCTCCCGGCGGGTCCGGAAAGCCGGGATCAAACCGCCGGCGGTGATTATTGTGGGTGAAGTGGTCCGCCTGCGGGAAGAAATGAATTGGTTTGAGAAAAAACCCCTGTTCGGGAAAAAGATTGTCATTACCAGGGCCCGGGAACAGGCTTCCGCCCTGGCAGAGACGCTCCAGGCGTCCGGGGCCTGGACGCTCGAGTTTCCCACGATTGAAATCCTGGGGCCGCGGCGGAACACGGGTCTGGACCGGGCGATCGGGAAAATTTCTGATTTTGACTGGCTGGTTTTGACCAGTCCCAACGGGGTGAGAGGCCTGATCGGCAGGATGCTGGACCTGGACCGGGATCTGCGGGACCTGAAAGGGGTAAAGATCGCCGTGATCGGCCCGGCGACCAGGGAAGAGCTGGGCTGGTGGGGGATCAAGGCCGAGGTGATGCCCGGGAAGTATTATTCCAGCGAACTGCCCCGGGCCATGGGCGGGAAAAACATCCGGGGCAAACGGATCCTGCTGGCCCGTTCGGAGCAGGCGGACCCGGATCTTCCCCGGGTCCTCCGGGCCGCGGGGGGGCTGGTTACCGATGTGATCTGTTATCGGACCGCGCGGGCGAAGCGGGTGGATCCGGAAGTGAAGAAAGCGGTGACCCGGGGCGATTTCGACGGGATCACCTTTACCAGTTCCTCCACGGTGATAAATTTTCTGGGGATCATGGGGAAGGCCAAAGCCCGGCTCCTGTTGAAAGGCAAGCTCGTGGCCGCGATTGGGGAGGTGACCGCCCGGGCTCTGAAAGAAAATAAAATCAGGGCGGGGATCGTGGCCCGGAAACCGACGATTCCCGATCTGGCGGAAGCGATAATTGGATATTACAAACGCAAATGATTGATCTAATAAATAATATTAATGTAGGGGCCGATCTCCGATCGGCCCGAAGGAGGTGCGTTCGGGGAACGCACCCTACAAATGCTATCAATTATTTTTTTTTATTTATATATAAATGTAGGGGCCGATCTCCGATCGGCCCTCAAAAAGTGTTTTGGGCTGATTTCTAACCCGAAACCAGAAACTCGAAACCAGAGACTTCAATATGATTAATCTAAGCCGGCTTTTGTTTAATTATGAGAGCGAGGGAGACCGCCTCCGTTACCGGAGCGATCCGAAACAAGCCAGGCCCATCGTGGTCTGGAATATCACCCGCCGCTGCAATCTGAAATGCCGGCACTGCTATGCGGACTCGAAAAACCGTTTTTATCCCGGGGAGGTGAAGAAGGAAGAAGCCTTCCGGATTCTGGAGGACCTCGCGGGCGCCAAAATCCCGGTGGTGCTTTTTTCGGGGGGGGAGCCGTTGCTCCGGCCCGGTATTTTTGAGCTGGTCGCCAAGGCCAGGGACCTCGGGCTCCGGCCGGTCCTGTCCACCAACGGGACCATGATTACTAAAAGCGCCGCGCGGGAATTGAAAAAGGCGGGCCTGGCCTATGCCGGCGTAAGCCTGGACGGGGTGGGGGAAAGGAACGATTTTTTCCGCGGGGTCTCCGGCGCTTATCTTAAAACCCTGCATGGAATCCGCAACGCCCAGGACGCCGGGATAAAAACCGGGTTAAGGTTTACCATTACCAGCCTGAATATGACCGAGATTCCGGCGGTTTTTGATCTGATCGATAAGGAAAATATCGTGCGGGCCTGTTTCTATCACCTGGTCTGCACCGGGCGGGGAACCAATCTGCTCGAGGTCTCATTGACTCCCTGGGAGACCCGGCAGGCCATGGACACAATCATCTCGCTCTCCGGGGTGCTTTTCTCGGAGGGGAGAAAAGCGGAAATTCTCACCGTTGATAACCACGCCGACGGTCCCTACCTGTATCTCCAGGTGAAAAAACGCGATCCGGCCCGGGCCAAGATGATATATTCACTGCTGAAAATGAACGCGGGCAACCGTTCCGGAATCGGGATCGCCGGGATGGACTGGGACGGCCGGATCACGCCGGACCAGTTCTGGCAGAGCCGGGTCCTGGGAAACATCCATCAGAAAAAATTCACGGAGATCTGGGATAACCCGAAGAACCCCACCCTCAAGCGC
>JAQTNV010000015.1 GCA_028713675.1 bacterium | reverse complement strand
GTGGTAATCACCGGCGCGGCTTCGGGGCTGGGGCGGGCCCTGGCCCTGGTCCTGGCCCGGAAAGGCTGTAAAATCGGCATCGCGGATGTCAACGAAGTCGGTTCCCGGGAGACCCTGGAGCTGGTGGAGCGGGCCGGGGGGTCCGGAGAGATCTTGACTGTCGATGTCAGGCGGCCTGAATCGGTGAAGGCGATGGCCGATCATTTCTTCTCCCGATGGAAAGGCGTTGATCTTTTGATTAACAACGCCGGGATCGCCGTCGCGGGATCGGTCGGGGAGATCCCGCTCGAAAACTGGAAACGGATTGTAGATATTAATTTCTGGGGCGTGCTTTACGGGTGCCACGAGTTCATCCCCCGGATGAAGGCGCAGGGCGGAGGATACATATTAAATATCGGGTCTGCGGCCGGACTGCTCTCGATGACCAACATGAGCCCGTACAATGCCACCAAGGCCGCGGTGATTTCCTTGTCCGAAACGCTCAGGATCGAACTGGCCTCCGCCAACATCGGGATCACGGTGGCCTGCCCGATGTTTTTCAATACCAATCTGGGCAAGGACATGAAATACACCGAGCCCTGGGAGAAGGAATTCGCCAACGCGGCTTTTCAGTTTTCCCGGATCACCTCGGAGGGGGTGGCGCGAAGGATCATCCGGGGGGTGGAAAAAGGCAAGTTCTACGTGATCCCGATGCTCTCGGGCAGGGTGTTCTGGGCCAACAAAAGGTTTTTCCCCTCACTTTATTTCAGTGTCATGGCGTTTATGAACAAGCACGGCTTGATCCGGGCGCTCTCGATCCGGTTGGCGCGCTGGGGAATGGTTTAATCGCGGGGAAAAATCACTGCGATTAAAGTAGGCAGTAGGCGGTAGCCGCAGGCTTAAGCCTGCGCTCAAGGTGTTTTTTGGGTGTTTGCCTACGACCTATAACCCATCACCCATGACCAGATTTCTTGACTTTCCGTTTATCAAATCAGAAAATGGGTCTAACCTAAAATTCCCGGCAATATGAACCAGATTGGCAAAAAACAAAATCTTGCTCCGAGTAATGGAATAAGGAAAATTCCGGCCGCGGTGTTTGTATTGTTTCTATTTTTTTTCCTTAATGCTTGCGGCAGTAAATCTTCTCCGCCTGATTTCCCAACGGACCTTCAGGCTTCGGCCATTTCTTCATCCCGGATTGATCTCAGTTGGACGGATAATGCGGATAATGAAGAGGGTTTCAAGATCGAAAGAATGGTTTCCGGCGGTGCTTATGCCTTGGTAACCTCACTCGCTGCCGACACCCTTTCTTATTCGGACACCGGCCTGAACCCCGCAACCACGTATTCATACCGGGTCAGCGCTTTCAACTCGGTGGGTGATTCCGAATATTCCAATGAGGCGACCGCGACCACGCTCCCGGAGGTCATCCCGGACACCACCCCCCCGGACACTTTCCTCACTGCCCAGCCGGTGAATCCAACCAACGAAACTTCATTGACTTTTGAGTTCGCCTCTACTGAGGCGGGATCAACCTTTGAATGCCAGTTGGATTCAGGAGGTTGGGTTTCCTGCGCCTCTCCCGTTTCATATACCGGACTTTCCGAAGGCAATCATATTTTTGAGATAAGGGCGATAGACCAGGCGGGGAATACAGATCAAACACCTACCAGTTATACCTTCACCCTGGATACTGCCCTGCCGGTTCAGTCCGGTTGGAGCCCGGCTTCGGCGGCAACCATTACCACCAAGTCACCTACCATCGCTTTCAACTTGAATGAGATCGGCGACTGCAAATGGTCACTCTCTGATGAAGATTACTCTCTAATGGTTGGAGGCTGCGCGGGCGATGGAACCACTTCCATAATGTGCGGGGTTTCGGGGTTGTTGGAAGGTGCAAATACTGTTTACATTGCCTGCAGGGACTCCCTGCTGAACGCGGATATCGCGGCTACCAATACACATCTTACCTACATTGTGGATACAGCTCCGCCGGTTCAGTCCGGGTGGAACCCGGCTTCAGCGTCAACCATTACCACCAAGTCGCCGGTTATTGCTCTAAATTTGAATGAGATCGGCGACTGCAAATGGTCACTCTATGATGAAGATTACTCTCTAATGGTTGGAGGCTGCGCGGGCGATGGAACCACTTCCATAATGTGCGGGGTTTCGGGGTTGTTGGAAGGTGCAAATACTGTTTACATTGCCTGCAGGGACTCCCTGCTGAACGCGGATACCGCGGCTACCAATATACATCTTACCTACATTGTGGATACTGCTCCGCCGGTTCAGTCCAGCTGGAGCCCAGTTGCCGGGACTTCCGCATCCCCAACCATCACTTTGAACTTGAACGAAAACGGAGACTGCAAATGGTCCCGTTCGGACCTGAATTATGCCGGCATGTCCGGAGACTGCACGGGTGATGGAAACACCTCTATTTCTTGCGGGGCTTCGGGGCTATTGGAAGGTACAAACACAATTTACATCGCCTGCCGGGACTCCCTGGGAAATGCGGATACCGCGGCTACCAATATGCATCTTTCCTACTTCGTGGACAATATTCCGCCGGTTCAGTCCGACTGGAGCCCGGCTTCAGCGACCATCATCAACTCCAAGTCGCCGGTTATTGCTCTAAATTTGAACGAAAGCGGGGACTGCAAATGGTCCCTTACCGATCAGGCCTATGGCGGCATGTCCGGAGACTGCACGGGTGATGGAACCACCTCTATTTCCTGCGGGGCTTCGGGGCTATTGGAAGGCACAAACACAATTTACATCGCCTGCCGGGACTCCCTGCTGAACGCGGACACCGCCGCGACAAACACGCATCTTACCTATATTGTCGATACCATTCCGCCGGACACTTCTATTACCGCTCAGCCTTCGAACCCCACAAGTCAGGTCTCGGCAGGTTTTAGTTTTACTTCAAGTGAAGGTGGCCCAACTTTCGAGTGCAAGTTGGACAAGAACCCATGGGAGATCTGTGCCTCTCCGAAGAGTTATCCGGGGCCATTAACTGAAGGAAATCATTTCTTTAACGTAAGGGCGATTGATCTGGCGGGCAATATTGATCCAACCCCTGCTTCTTATACCTGGTTAATCAATACCAACACACCTCCAATTTTTTCCGGGATAAAGGAGATCTTGGCCCTGTCGGATACGGAGGTGATGCTATTCTGGGTACCAGCTACAGATGATGCAACACCACAATCTGAGATTGTATATGATATATGCCAATCTGATGCGGCCGGAGCGTGCGTGGCCAGCTTTACCGCTATTTATACTGCTAAATCCAATATGCGGAATTTTAAAATAACCGGCTTGACCGCAGGGCAGACATACTATTTTCTTGTCCGGGCCCGGGATAATACGGGGAACAGGGATACTAATATCGTTGAAAAGAAGAGAGAGTATCTTGTCGCAATTCAGATGAGCGCAGGATATCGTCACACCTGTGTGAGATTAAGCGATAATACCGTCAGATGTTGGGGAGAGAACGGATCTGGTGAATTAGGGAATGGGACAAACACGGATTCAGTCGTGCCGGTTTATGTGTCCGGGATAACTACAGCGGTTGAGATAAGTGCAGGATTGTTTTACACCTGTGCAAGGTTGGCTGATCATACTCTCAGATGCTGGGGGTGGAACGTTTCCGGTCAGTTAGGGGATGGGACAAATATACGATCAAACATCCCGGTTCGTGTATCTGGGATTAATACGGCGGTTGAGATAAGTACAGGATGGGGGCAAACTTGTGCTCGGCTAGCTGATAATACTCTCAGATGCTGGGGAGAGAACGGGTTTGGTGAATTGGGGGATGGGACGAATACCACTTCATACACCCCGGTTACGGTATCCGTAATAACTACGGCGGCTGAAATAAGTGCAGGAGGGTATCACACCTGCGCGAGATTAGACGACAATACCGTCAGATGCTGGGGATATAACAATAGAGGGCAATTAGGGGATGGGACAAATACCACTTCATACACCCCGGTTATGGTATCCGGAATGAATACGGCGGTGGAGATTTCCGCAGGAATATATCATACCTGCGCGAGATTATCTGATGATACCGTCAGATGTTGGGGGGAAAATGATAATGGTCAATTAGGTGATGGGACGAATACGAATTCAAATATCCCGCTTAACGTATTTGGGATAACAACGGCTGCCGAGATAAGCGCGGGATCAGATCACGCCTGTGCAAGGTTAGTTGATAATACCGTCAGCTGTTGGGGGCATAACGATGACGGTGAATTGGGGGATGGGACGTGGATGGCTTCAAACACACCTGTTGTCGTATCCGGGATAACCACGGCAGTTGAGATAAGCGCAAGATACGGTTTTCACAACTGTGCGAGGTTGGCCGATAATACCATTAGCTGTTGGGGAGATAACGAGTATGGTCAATTAGGGAACGGGGCGAAATCAAGTTTATATGTCCCGGTTACGATCCCCGGGATAACAACTATGGCAGAGATAAGTGCCGGAGATAATCACACTTGTGCGAGGTTGGCCGACAATACCGTTAGCTGCTGGGGAGATAACGAGTATGGTCAATTAGGTGATGGGACGAATACGAATTCAAATATCCCGGTTACCGTATTTGGGATAACAACAGCCGCCGAGATAAGCGCGGGATCAGATCATGTCTGTGCGAGGTTAGCTAATAATACCGTTACTTGCTGGGGAGATAACAGCCATGGTCAATTAGGAAATGGAACGTGGACGTCTTCAAACATCCCGGTTTATGTTTCCGGGATAACCATGGCCGTTGAGATAAGCGCTGGATGGCTGCACACCTGTGCGAGATTGGCTGATAATACTATGAGATGCTGGGGGGAAAATGGTGGAGGTCAGTTTGGGAATGGAACGGGGATAGATTCAAACATCCCGGTTTCCGTATCCGGGATTAATTCGGCGGCCGAGATCAGTGCAGGAGGGCAGCATACTTGTGCTCGTTTAAATAACAATACCATCAAATGCTGGGGATCCAACCATAATGGTGAATTAGGCAATGGGACGAATACAAATTCAAATATCCCGGTTACCGTATCCGGGATAACCACGGCCGCTGAAATAAGTATTGGATATAATCACACCTGCGCGAGGTTAACCGATAATTCTGTCAGATGCTGGGGGATGAACAATGTTAGTCAATTAGGGAGCGGGACGTCTGCTTATTCATGTAATACTCCTGTGATCGTTCCCGATATAACCACGGCGGTTGAGATAAGCTTAGGATATCATCATACCTGTGCGAGATTGGCTGATAGTACTATGAGATGCTGGGGGTATAACGATTATGGTCAATTAGGGAATGGGACGGACGGCCCTTCAATGCTCGGGGTTATTGTGTCTTGGATAAATACAGCGGTTGAGATAAATGCAGGATATTTTCACACTTGTGCTCGATTAACTGATAATACGATCAGATGCTGGGGGGATAACGGCGATGGTCAATTAGGTATAGGTTATTTTGGCAATGCAAATATTCCGGTTCCTGTGATTAGTCCATAAGATACGCGGTCAGCGGTCTGTAGCCATTTCTTATCTCTTAACCATAACCTATCACCCATGACCTTGTTTTATGTGTTGAATCTGAAATTCAACACATCTCCATCTTCAACGAGATAATCCTTGCCTTTCAGGGAAAATTTGCCCGCTTCTTTCACCTTGGCTTCCGTTCCGAGCGTGACCAGGTCCTGGTACTTGATCAGCTCCGCCCGGATAAAGCCTTTTTCGATATCTGAATGGACGGCTCCCCCCGCTTCGGGGGCGTGGGAGTTTTTCCGGATCGGCCAGGCGCGCACTTCATCTTGTCCCACGGTGAAGAAGGAGATCAGGCCCAGGCCCTCAAAAACGAGGCGGGTCATCTGGTGCAATGCCGGTTCGGAGATGCCCATCTCTTTCATGAATTCCTTCCGCTCGGATTCGCTCAACCGGCTGATTTCTTCTTCCAGGCCGGCGCTGACCTGAAGGCATGGATAACCGTATTTTTCGCTGATCTTCCGGGCGGAAGAATCATCGGCCAGCTGGTCTTCCGGCACGTTGATCACGAAAACCCAGGGTTTCAGGGTCAGGAAATTAAGACCGCGGATGGTTTTCAAATCCTCAGGGTTGAAGGTGATTTGCCGGAGAGGGGTTTCGTTTTCCAGTTCTTTTTTACATAAATCCATCAGGGCTTTTTCTTTTTCTTTCGCTTCTAGGAATTTCCGGCGTTGTTCCAGTTTGATGGTTTCGAGCCGCTTTTCCGTGACGGCCAGGTCGTTGAGGATCATTTCCGAGACGAAATCCGCGATCTCGGCCTGGGCGTTTTCCGACCGCGCCACCCAGCAAATCTCGTCGGTTTTTCTCAATTCGCTGAAAATCAGGGCTTTCGCCGGCCCGGTGGAGGCAAAATCCGGCAGAAGAAAATATTCGATCCGGGCGTAGGTCGTTTTTTTCGGCCGGTACATTTCCGAGAGCTTCTGGATGCGGGGGTCTTTTACCTCGCACACCCCCGGATGTATCTCCAGGGGTTTCAGACGGATCAGGTCGAGCTTGACGCCGGTTAAGAGACTGAAAAACTCCTGCTGTCCGGCCTGGGGCAGGCCCAAAATGTGTACTTTCATGCGGACATTATAAACGTAATGGACTCAATAGACACAATGGACTCCATGAACGGTTTGCTATTTGCCCTCTGCGTCATGCTCCCTAATTCTAAACAGATATGAAGCAAGTTCCTTTTTAAATCCCCGGTAGTCGTTGAACTTCTCCGCGATTAAATTCCAGAATCTCCGGTTGTGATTTCTCTCCCAGAGATGGGCGACCTCATGGAAGACGATATATTCCAGGAGACGGTCGGGAAGATACCTGACGGTGGAATTAAAAGTGATGTTCCTTTTCGCCGGAAAGCAGGCTCCCCATTTGGTTTTCATCTTCCGGAAGGAAACCTTGTTTACCGTTACCCCCAACTCCAGGGCGAACCGGGAAACCAGGGACAAGACCAGCCCCCTGAACTCCGCTTCGGTTCGGATGGAAATCTGTTTGCCGGCGGAATCACTCCTGCACTCTTCAAAGAATTTCTTTTTCTTGGAGATCCAGTTTTTGTGTTTTTCCAGAAGGGCCTGGGGGTCGTTCCCGGGGGGCAGAACCAGAAAGAGCTTTCCGGTCTTAAGCTCTACCCGGGCATATCTGACCCGGCGGTAGGAAACCTCGTATTCAATCCCGTTGAATTCCATTTTCATTTCCATCTTAATCCCCGGCGATGTTTCTTTCCATATTCCATGCCCCATGCCCCATGCTCTGTGCCCCATGCTTTATGCCCCATGTTCTATGCCCCATGCGATTCATGGACTCAATAGACGCAAATGCTATAATGACCCCGAAAAAAATATCATTAAACTTAACGGGAGGGGAAAGCACATATGAGCAAAAAGAGAGTGGTAATTATCGGCAGCGGAATCGGCGGATCGGCCGTAGGTGCGCTCCTGGCGCACACCGGGTCTTATGAGGTTTCTCTATATGAAAGAAACAAGCTGATTGGTGGGCGTTTTGCTTCTTACGAAAAAGACGGCTTTAAAATTGATATCGGGTGCCACTTGATCGCCAACTGCGACAAGGGCAACCTGGGGCAGGTACTGCGTATGGTCGGACGGCCTGATTGGGTGCAGTGGAGTTATGCCGCCCGGCCCGCGCCGACCATCAACTTCAAGGGCAAGCGGGTTCGCTTCCCCAAGGATATAGAGGGACTCAACCTGCCTCCCGATGAGGTCGGTAAGATCCTGGAGTTCTATGGCAAGGCCATGAGCATCCCGCCGGAAGAATACGATGCCTGGGACAAGCGGAGCGTATATTCCCTGATGCAGGAGTACACGAAAAACGAGACCGTGCGCGCGGTTTTCGGCCTTCTGTCCGGCATCTTTTTCGTCATTTCGGATCAGGAAACCCCGGTCGGCGAGTACGCCCTCTGCTCCAAGCAGATGCTCATGAACAAGGCCACCGGCTATCCCATCGGCGGCACCGGCAGCGTTCCCGAGGCCTATGTCAAAAGCATCAAGACCGACGGCGGTCAGGTTTTCCTCAGCACGCCAATCAAGAGCATCGCGGTGGAAAACGGCCGGGCCCGGGGGATCATCCTCGAAAATGGGAAAAAGGTCGACGCCGATATCGTGATCTCCAATGCCGGCAACAAGCCTACGGTCAATTTCCTGGTGGGCCGGGAGCATTATCGCTCCGAGGTGCTCGCGCGCCTGGACAAATATGAATACTCCAAATGCGTCTCGATGATGAGGATCGCCCTGAAACAGCCAGTTTCCGATGAGAAGATGGTGATGTTCATCTCCCGGGACGACCTCAGCGTTCTGGAGCAGGAGCGCCGGGACGGCATCATTGCCGACGTCCTGACCGACGTGATGTGCCCGGTGATTTCCAATCTGGACCCGACCGCCTGCCCGGAGGGGCGCCAGCTCATCATCGCCGGCGGCGGCACGCACCCGATGCCGGAAAAGCCGGACAGCGCCTGGTTCAAGAAGCTGGAAAACTCCATGTTCAACGCGGTCAAGATCGCCTATCCCGGCATCGAGAAACACATTATGTGGACGAGTTTCACCACCAGCCGGGAGATCGACAACATGTTCGGCGAGGGGGGCAACGTCATCGGGATCGCCCAGAAAGTCGGCCAGGTCGGCCCGGATCGCCCGTTCCTGACCGATCCCTGCGTGAAGAACCTCTACCACTGCAGCGCGGACTCCGGGATGCACGGCATCGGCGGTGAACTTGCGGCAGACAGCGCCCTTAGGCTCTTTGAATTGTTGGAATCGAAGTAGTTGAAACGACCGCGGACCGCCGAGTCAACTTCGCTGACGCTCCGCTGCCCAAGCCGCCGACCGCAGTTTTAATATGTCATTCTGATCCCGCCGCCGGCGGGAGAAGAATCCCGCTTTTACGACCGCCGCTTAAATCTGTCATTCTGAGCCTCTGGCGACTTGTCCCGAGAATGGTCGAGGGAAGAATCTCGATTTATTCCTTTGGGTTGCCATTGCGAGCGGCAGCGAAGCAATCTCGCTTTTAACCCGAAAAATGTGATTGAATCCGTTCTTTCGTCCTTCGCGGACGTATTTTTTTGTAGTCTGCCGATTCATCGGCTGTTTTCAAAATCGCCCGATAAATCGGACAACTACATAATATTCTAAAATACTAACTGCATTTTTCGGGTTTAACTCTTAGGTGCCTAGTGCTTATCCGCTGGCCTTCAGGAAAACAAAAGACCGGACATCATGCCCGGTCTTTAACCTGTTATCTGTTACCTGCTACTTGTTGCTTGTTACTTGTTACTTGTTTTGCTACTTACTGTCTACTGCTTACTGCTTATGTTTTCAGGTCCCGGTAAATTGCTTCAGATGCTTGGCGTAATGTGGGGCAATCTGCATGGCCATGTTCATATAAGTCGGAGGCGGAGGGACATAATTCGGGACCGCTTCCATAGTAATTGCATTTTTCGGGCAGACCGAAGCGCAGACCCCGCAGCCGATGCAGCGCTCCGCGCGGTATTGCCAGACACCGTCACCCTGATAGACGTGGGCATCCATCAAGCATTTTTCCTGGCAGCGGAGGCAGTGGACGCAGGCATCTAGATCCCGCTGGGGACGGAAATGGGGAGGAGCGATCAGGCCGGGGGCTCCGAACTGAGTAATGGACCTGAGGACGATGCAGCAGCACTTGCAGCAGGAACAGGTGTAGTTGGGCTTGCCGAAATCGGCATTGATCGTAAAAGTAGCCAGCCCGGCGGCGTTGGCCTGCATTTTTATGTCCAGCGCTTCGGAACGGTCGATCCGGCGCTGGATATTCCGGGCGACTAAGAAGTCCGCCAGGGCCCCGGTGGACATGTCGGTCTCGCGGGGGAGGCCGCAGTCGTGACCGGAATAGCCGGTGGACTGGCGGCAGGCGCAGAAGCCCACGGCGAAGCTGGAATTTTCCCTGATCAGCTCGGTTAAAAGGTCGGAAGGGAGGGCCATGGGGGAAGATTTGATGGTTTTATAGACCGGGATGTACCGGACAACATTGATGGGATTGTCCAGGAGACCGGCGATATAACCGGTGTTATAAAGTTTTTCGGCAAGCTCCCCGTATCGGCGGTGCCATTCATCATCCTGGCCGCTCATCAGGATCATTTCAAATGTTCCCGGCACGATCGGCCAGAGCCCATATCGCAGGGGTTCCTTGGGCGCGGCAAAGGCCGGGGAGGATTCCGGGTCATTGCCAATCATGTAACGGCCCAGGTTGATGATATCCCCTTCTCCCAGGACGATTACAGCCCTTTTGCCCTCCGCCAGACTGGTCAGGATAGCCTGGACCTCTTCCAGGGGCTTACCCGACACATTGGCTGTTTCGCTGGCGGTCAACCCGTAAATAAGGGGAAGATATTGAACAATTTCCGCCTCTTCCGGGGTGTAAAGATGAACCACCAGGTCGAGGAGCTCCTGGCAGGCGGGAGGGCCGAAAATGGCCTTCTGGGAATAGAACTCGACCAGCTTGAGGTGGGCCTGGGTTTGAGTGGTATTCATCACATACAATTTCTTGGTTTCTTCGGTTCCGCAGCCGGTGAGGAACGCGGGGCAGGCAACGGAAGCCGCCGAGGCGGCCAGGGATATTCTCAGGAAATCTCGGCGGCTGATGTTAGATCCTAATCCCGGTAATCTTTTCATAAATTTATATCTCCCCAGAGAATTCCGGACGACATTTACTTTTTCGGCTTTTTTATGCTTATATGAAGATTAATTGGGTTGAGAACCGATTGTCAAGAAATCTTTTAAACCAGGGATCTGATAGCTGAAAAAACGGCGGCCATGATCTGCGGTCAGGCATTGATCCCGGGATGGTTTTATGAACGGAACTAATGACAGGAGAAACGAGATGCTGTTGTATAACTCGATTGCGCGCAGGTATAGCGTGAGGAAGTATGAGAAGCGGGCGGTAGAAAAAGAGAAGTCCGACCAGGTAATGAATTATGTTCCCGAGACCCTGGCGGATGTCGAGGTGAAAGCCATCCCAGTGGACGGCGAAATAATGAGGCGGTACCTGGAGACCATGGGCGGCAAGGTTTTCAATGCCCCGATGTATTTTGTCCTGGCGGCCCGGGAGAGGCCCCATTTTCTCATCGAAGCGGGCTACCGGGGCGAGCAGGTGATCCTGAAGGCGACTTCCCTCGGCCTCGGGACCTGCTGGATCGGGGCTTTTTTCGCCGAGAAAAAAATCCGCGCCCTGCTGAAACTGGAACCGTCCTGGCGGATGGTTGCGGTCTCTCCGCTCGGGTACGAGAGCACCGGCGTGGTGGACAGCGCGGTCGGAGGCCTGATCCGCCGCGCCGCCGGGTTTTATAAACGCAAGCCGATCCCGGAGATATTTTTCGCGGAAAAGTACGGTCATCCGCCGAGTATTCCCGGAAAATATTCCGGCTGGGAAAAAATATTCCAGGCCGTGCGCGTGGCCCCCTCCTGGGCCAATCTGCAGCCCTGGAGATTTGTGGTCCGCGAGGATGCCGTTTACGCGGTTCTCGTCCCGCCGCTGGCGGAAAAACGGGGGCTGAAACCCGCGCAGATCAAATCCGGGATGGATTATTCGCTGGTGGATATGGGCATCGCGATGTCGCATTTCTACATCGCGTGCCGGGCCGAGGAAAGGCGGGGAAGCTGGGCGCTTTTCGGGAATGATCAGCCCGAAATGAAAGCAAATCTGGAGATTCCCGGAGAAAATCGTCTTGTCGCCGTGTGGAAATAAGGCGGTAAAGGAGAAGAAAAATGACTATTGAAGAGCGTTTGGAAAAATTGGAGCGGGAATTGACTGAATTGAAGAAAACGTCAGCCGCCAGGACGAAACAGATTTCCGCCAGTACTTTCCTTGTGGTAGATCAGAAAGGCAAAACCCGCGGCGCGCTGACCATGATCGAAGACCGCGTGGGGGTGGTGCTGTTCGACACGAACGGCAAAGCCCGCGTCCGGCTGGCAGTGAGAAAAGAAGGGCCGATGCTGCGCCTGCAGGACGAGAATGCCAACCCCCGCGCCGTGCTGGCCGTGTTCAAAAGCGGGCCCAGTATGCAGTTGTTGGATGAGAAGGGTAAAGTAACCTGGACGGCCTCTTAGCTCGGCTGGGGGTCTTGATTAACTATATGATTGGAGGCTAATCGCAAATGAATCACCTGCCTAAAATCAAATCAAAAATCGTACCGCTAACATAATCAAAATCTGCTTGACAATATATCGATCAATCATATAATGAATTCACTAATTACCTTTATGGTGGTTTAAAGGTCCAGGTCCTTCGGTTTTGGTTGACGTCAGCTTTTAAAAGCAAAACTTATTAAACGAGGTTAAAAAGGAGGAGAAAAAGATGAAGAAATTATTGACAGCAATCTGCTTGGTATCAACGTTGCTTTTTGCGGGGACAGTATTCGCCGCACAAGCGACCTCCTCTTTTACTGTAAGCGCAAATGTAGCCGCGGGGTGCACGGTTTCAGCAACCAACATAGCCTTTGGCACCTATACTGGTATTGATGCAGACAGTACAAATACGGTGACAGTTAATTGCACTACCGGTACAGCTTACTTGATTTCCCTTAGTACTGGAGACCATTTTTCCGGAACCAGGAGAATGTCAGATGGGGGGACTAACTATTTAGGCTATAACCTCTATACGGATGCTGGGCGGACAACGATGTGGGGATATCAGACCGTAAACGGCACCGGTAATGGTGCCAACCAAAACTATACGGACTATGGCAGGGTATTTACCGGGCAGTCAGTTGCGGCGGGCACTTATGGTGATAACATTGGGGTTTTGCTAGATTACTAGAAAATATTTTTTGAATTGCTTGAACTGCGGAGAGAGGATAATCCTCTTGGGGGTTAACCCTCTCTGCATTTTTTTTATTTTAAAAAGATTATTTCGGAGGAGAAAAGAATGAAAATATTATGTACAGCAATTTGTTTGGTAACAACATTTCTTTTCGCCGGGATTGCTTCCGCTGCAACAGTAACCGGCAATCTGAATGTGAGCGCTAATGTTGTTACTCATTGTACGCTTTCAACATCTGATGTGAACTTTGGCAATTATACTGGCAGTGCTTTAGATGCCACCGGTGATGTGAGCGTCACTTGCACCAATGCCCAATCTTATACCATTGCCCTCAGCAGAGGCCACTCTTCTGATTACAATCGATTTATGACGTTTAATTATGAATTATATTATAATCTTTATAAGGATGCCTCCCATGCAACGATATGGGGAGATGGTACGGAAGGTTCTGAAACGGTTTCTGATACTGGCAGTTCCTCACCGCAATCTCATACAGTCTATGGCCGGATACCTGGCGGGCAGTGGCCAGATACGGGCGCCTATTCGGATTCTATTGTTGTTACAATAACTTATTAAAGAACAATTGTTGGAATACGGAGAGTGCTTAATATTCTCGGGGATTAACCTTGCTCCGCAGTTTTTAAATTTATTATTATGTCTATTATTCTGATTTTCCTTGCCATAATATTTATTTTGGCCGGGATTGCATCTGCCGCAAAAATAAAAGGTATTTTGAAATTGACTGCCAAGGTGCCAATGATGTGTACGTTTGTAGCAATATCCTCGGTGAATTTCGGATCTTATGTCGGCAACAATACTTATAGCACAGGTTCAATGTCCATTAACTGCAGCGAAGGCATAGACTTTACAATTTCCCTCGGAACCGGTGGAAGTGGAACTTATAAACCGCGGCAAATGAATAATGGGAGTAATTTGCTAGACTACAATCTATATACGGATAACACTTATGCAACCATATGGGAATATAATTCGGTGAATGGTATCGGAACTGGCGGTGATCAAAATTACACAATTTATGGACGGATCCTGGCCGGACAGTATGTTCCGGCCGGAAGTTATTCTGATAACATTGTCATAACGATAGAATATTAGCAAATTTAGATGAAAAAAATATTTTTATCATTACTCATTTATTTATTCCTTTTTCTTGTTCCTTTTCTGACTTTCGCCGGCTCGTTCAAGGTTTTACCGATGAAAGTATTTCTCGATCAGAAAAAAAATGCCGAAAAAATAATTGTTAAAAATGAGTCGGAAAATGATTTGACGCTCCAATTGTCTATTTTCAATTGGAAACAGGATAATAAAGCCAACGATGTCTACGAACCCACTGAAAATATAATCATTACACCCAAAATATTGACCTTGAAAAAGGGGGAGGAGAGGGTAATTAGGGTCGGTTATGTGAAATATAGTGAAGAGAAGGAGTTAAGCTATCGGATTTATTTAGAAGAGATCTCGGCGGAAAAACCCGGAGTAATGGGACTTAAGATGCTGTTAAAAGTCGGCATTCCGATATTTATCACCTCGGCAAAAGAAAAACCTGCCGGGGTAATAGAGGGGGTAGAAATTCAAAACGGTAAAATAAAAGCGAATGTTAAAAATAATGGTAATTCACATCTTTTTTTAACCTCCATAAAAGCTGTCGGCGATGACGGGAACGGCAAGGATTTGTTTCAACAGGACCTGAAAGGTTGGTACCTTCTCCCCGGTGTTTCTAAAACTTATCTCTTTGATATACCTGGTAACGTCTGTCGGAAACTTAAGACCATCACCATTGACGCGAAAGCAGACGTCGGTACTATCGCTCGAAGAAAGGCGTCTCTTAACGAAAGTGCCTGCCCGAAATGAGTTTGTCTTTCTTTTCGTAATCAGCCTTTTATTTTGTCCAAAATTTGCCTTTGCCGAAGGCAAAATAATCTCAGATCCCCCCAAACCAGGCTCAATCGTCCTGCTTGACCAAAAAGGGAACTCCGCGTCCGCTACGGACCAGGAAGTGCTGGAGGTGTATCTTAATTCGGAGAAAAAAGGGGATTTTATTGTGATCAGGAAAAATGATTTTATCCTGATTAAAGCCAGCGATTTTAAAAGCCTGGGTTTTAAAGATATACCGAAGCCCATACTGATTAACGGGGAAAACTACATATCGCTTAAGAACCTTTATCCTGAGGTAAATTTCAAATTCGATGAAAAAAAGCTTTCCGTTGACATCACTGCCGAGCCCAAACTTTTAAACACTCAAGTAATTGATATTAAAGAGAAAAAAGAAAATGAGGTTTTGTATCCCAAATACAACAGCGCTTTCCTTAATTACCTGGTAAGTTACGATGCCGGGGAACGCTTAAAATTTGAGGACTTGAATATCCCCTTTGAGGCAGGGATAAGACTGGGGGATTTCTTGGCCTATTCCAATTTTTCTTACCGGAAGACCGATGATCGGGAAAATTTTGTCCGGCTGATGAGCAACATCACCAGGGACAACCGCAAAACGATGAGAAGGATTACGCTGGGTGATTTCATCGCATCCTCGGGAGGTCACCTGGGAGGGTTAGGAAACATTGGCGGAATAAATATCGCGAAGGAATTTTCCATCGATCCGTATTTTATCAGGTATCCGAATATTAAGTTTTCCGGTTTTATCCAGAACCCTTCAGAAGTGGAATTGATTATCAATGGCATCCCGGTTAGAAAAGAGCGGCTTTCACCGGGGGGATTTGAGTTTTTGAATCTTCCCCTGACCAACGGCCTCCAGGATGTAGAGCTGGTGGTTAAAGATGCTTCGGGAAAGGTGGAAAGGATTAAATATCCTTTTTATTATTCTGCCGGAATTCTTAAGCCGGGGCTCCATGATTACAATTACGGCCTGGGATTCAAAAGAGAAAATCTGCGCGAGGAAAGTTTCAATTACGGTGACCCGGCCTTTTTGTTCTATCATAAATACGGCTTTACTAATAACCTCACCATCGGGGTTAGAGGAGAGGCCGATCCGGACTTTTTTAATCTCGGTCCTTCCGCTTCATTTTTGGCTGGAAGGGCGGGGGTCATCGAGGTATCAGCGGCGACAAGTATTTCGGAGAAAAAACCGGGATATGGCGCGGCCATTGATTATTATTACACCAACAATAATTTCAGCGGTCGATTTATGTTCGAATATCTCAACCGGGAATACACCAATGTTTCCCTGGAATCAATCAAAGAAAAGAAAAGATTTGAATCACTTTTAAGCCTTGGCTATAACATCAAGGTTATCGGTTCTTTGTCGCTTATTTTTTCCGAAATAAATAAATATGATGATCAAAATTTGAGTAATTTAACTTTTTACTTCAGCAGGAATCTCTTCCGATATGCAAATCTGCTCCTGCGCGCTTCCGGATCGAGACAGGCCGATGAAAATACATACGAAATCTTTGCTGGATTAAATTTCTATTTTGGAGACCGCACTTCCGGAGGCCTGAACTATCAGCAGGATATCGGGAAATCGAAAAACAATTTTAAAGAAACCGTCTATTTGCAAAAAAATCCTCCTTTCAGTGAAGGGTTGGGTTATAGATTCATGGCTGAATCCGAAAATAACGACTGGGAAAGAAAAGCCGATGGCAATGCCAATATTGAATACCGGGGGCGGTATGGAATTTACGATGCCAATTATTACAGCTTCCAGGGCAGGAATCTCTATAATCTTACGGCTTCCGGAGGGGCGGTCTTTATCGATAAATCCCTGTTCATCACGAGGCCGGTTACCGATAGCTATGGCTTGGTCAAGGTGGCGGACCTGAAAAATGTCACGGTGAATCTGAATTCAAACGCATCCGGGAAAACCAACCGGAAAGGTGAAATCCTGGTGCCGGACCTGATTTCCTATTACGAAAATAAAATTTCCGTCCAAGACGATGCTATACCCATGAACTATCGAATTGGAAAAACGGAAATGTTCGTTTCCCCACCGTATCGAGGAGGGGCCGTTTTAAAATATGACGTTAAAAAGATTCAGAATCTTACCGGTCATATCTTTCTGATTAAAGACGGCAAAAAGTTTCCGGCCGAGTTGGGAAAGCTCACCGCAAATATCGGTAACCAGTTGGTTGAAACGGTAGTTGGAAAAGGCGGCGAGTTCTATCTTGAGGACATCACGCCGGGGAAATATGAATTAAATCTTATCTATCGCGATATGAAATGCTTATTAAATGTGGAAATGCCGGAAAACGATAGGATGGTGACTGACCTGGGTGTGCTGGAATGTAAGATGAATTGAATTTTCTCTTGTTTCTTGCCTTTGACCTTTGACCCCTCACCTTACTGGCCATTTTTTCCCGTGGTAGGCGGTGATCCGTTCCGCTTCTTTTTCTCTTCGAACAGCAGGCGCGCGACCTCTTCCGACACGATCTTCTTCACCAGCGGTTCGAGGTGTTCCTCGATCTCGGCATCGACCCGGGCCTCAATCGACTCCAGGCGGGCCGAGAGCAGGGCGGTGATCCTTTGCCGGAAATAGGCGTAATAGGCCAGGACCGCGATCACGATCGCCACCAGGACATCGGCGACGTAATGCTCCTTGGTCAGCACGGTGCTGACACCGATCACCAGCGTCAACGCCAGGCAGAAAATCCCCTGCCTGCGGCTGATCTCGTACAGCGTCAGCGAAGCGAGCGTTGCCATCGCCACGTGCATGCTCGGAAAGCAGTTGACCGGCGGGTCATTGTTGTAGAATTTCTTCAGGGCCCAGGTGGAAAAATCGACGACCTCGAACGCCGGCCGGTCCATGATGACCGGGAAAACGAAGAAGATCGTGTAGCAGAGAACCATCACGGTGGTGTAGGCATAGGCCATCAGCTTGAAAAACTGACGGTCGCGCACACTGAGGAAGGGGATCAGGAAAACCGGATAAAGCGTCATGTAGAACCAGACGAATTTCGGCTTGAAGGGGATGCTTTGGTCGAGCGCGGAGGTCAGCCGGGCCGCGGGTTCGTTCACGGTTAGATAGCCGACCAGAAAATATCCTCCGGTCCAGAGTCCGAACAGAATGGCCCCGCCGATGATGTAGAGATTGTGGCTCCAGATCAGCTGCCAGAAACTGTGGGTCGATTTTTTCATGCGGTCGGCAGTTTTTTCCGCGCCACCACGCGCGCGAAAACGATGAATATCAGCGGCTTGAAAACTATCACCGACAGGACGCCGAGGGTTATATTCGAAGGGAGATACGGGAAGAACGACTGCTCGATAAAAGTGATCAGGCAGGAGAAAATAAGGCCGTAAGCAAATGCCAGAATGTGCCAGCGCACATAATCAGACCTGTAGGAGATGATCTTCGCCTGATCCTTCTGTTTCGCCCGGGCGGCCGCCTTGTTTTGCATGCTGTGATTTTTGCCGGACGGTTGATCGCTGTCAATGCAGTACCCGGCGCTGGTTTTGAAAATTTCCAACTGGAGGGAAAATAAACCTTTCGGGAGCAAATCGGCGCTCACCAATTTTTCTTAATTGAGAAAAATTGGTGGAGGCGGCGGGAATCGAACCCGCGTCCGCTGAGGAAGAAGTACAGAGGCCTACATGCTTAGTCCTGGATTTTTTCTCACTTCCTTAAGCTCCCCAGGACAGGATCAAAAGGAAGCCAGGTGGGAGTTGCTTCGCCCTGCCGTCCCCACCGGGGCGGCGGGGCTAGCCCGTTTGATCGGCGCCCCTGGGGCCTTCTACGGGCGGAGAAGGGTCCCCGGGACGCTCGCGGTCAATTAAGCCGCGAGAGCATAATTATAGTCGTTGGCGACTATTTGTTTGCCACCTTTTTAACGAGGTTGTGACGACCTCGGCATGCCCACTGGCAGCTCCACTCAACGTCGAAACCTTTTCGCCCCCACATGGTCGCGACGGAGGGCCCGGGCCATGTCCCGCTGGGCCTCGCGCTCTTTAATAGTCTCGCGCTGGTCCTCGAATTTCTTGCCTCGGGCCACGGCCAGAGCCAGCTTCGCTTTGCCTTTCTTAAAGTATACCTTGAGCGGGATAAGAGTAAAACCCCGCTCCTGGGTCTGGCCGTAGAGGCGGTTGATCTCCCGCTTGTGCAGGAGGAGGCGGCGCTTCCGCTCCGGGTCGGGGGCGTCCCGTCCCGCCTGGGGATAGGGCGAGATCCGGACGTTCAGAAGAAAGACCTGCCCGTTATCGACCAGGGCGTAGCCGTCCTTAAGGTCGACGGCGCCGTCCCGGACCGACTTGACCTCCGCGCCCCGGAGCTCGATCCCGGCCTCGAGGGTCTCAAGCACGGAAAAGTCCCGCAGGGCCCGGCGGTTCTGGGCGACGGTCTTGATTCCTTCCGGATCTTTCTTCGCGGCCAAGCTTAATGTTTGATCATTTTGCTGACGGTATCTTCGGAGAGGATGCCTCCCGAGATGATCAGCTTGAAAGCGTCTTCGACCGACATGTCGAGTTCCGTGATTTCTTCTTCCGGGAGCATGATGAAAAAGCCGGAGGTCGGGTTGGGGGTGGTGGGATAAAAGAGGTTGACCAGTTTCTTGCCGGTTTTATCCAGGATCTCCTGTTTGGTCTCCCCGGTGATGAAGGCGATGGAGTACATCCCGGAGCGGGGAAACTCGATCAGGACCACCCGCTGGAAATGCCGGCCGGTCTGAAGGAAAAGCGATTCCAGGAGCTGGCGGACGGAGCCGTAGATGCTGCGGATCAGGGGGATCTTCTCGACCTGGCGCCCCCAGAAGCCCAGCATCTTTTTCCCCAGATAATTGGTGGTGATCATTCCGGAAGTGAAGATGAGGATGACGGCGATGATAATCCCCCAGCCGGGGATGGGGATGTAGGTATGGGGGTGGAAACGGGGGGGGAGGAAATCCAGGAAATTGTCGGTCCAGCCGATGAAGAGGGCGATCACCCAGATGGTGATCACCAGGGGGACCATGACCAGGATTCCGGCCAGGAAATAATTCTTGATCCTTTTGGTGAAGGGAACCGGGAGGGTATTGGGCGTAAGATTAAGAGGTGTGTTCATAAAGAAACCCCAGTCGCTTCGCTGACGCTCAGCATGACATTTAATAAAAAAATCAGTTACCTGACATTATATAAGGATATATGACTTCGGGGGAGGGGCGGGAGAACGGCTATTTTTTCTTCGGCTTCCGGGCCACCGCCTTCAGCATCCGGGAAACCGCCTGGGCGGAGGTCGGGCCCTCGGTCAGGTTGTTCTGGTAAATGGCGGCGTAGCCCCCGCGGTTGCGGATCTTGAAAACCTTCAGCTTTTTCGCATCAAGCTTGACTTCTTTTTTGGGCATGACGCTCCTTATTCATGGGAGATCGGAGATGGGAGATCGGAGATAGGGTAGGAAAAAGCCTTTTGGCTTTTCCCCATCTTCCATCTCCTATCTGCTATCTCCTGGTTACTACGCAACTCTCTTATTCGCCACCTTGACGATCCGGTTCTGGGCGTCCACGTAGACCAGCTTGGGCTGGTGGCTCCGGATTTCCTCGGCGTTCATGAGCCCGTAGGCCGCGATGATGACCAGGTCGCCCCGGCTGACCATGCGGGCGGCCGCCCCGTTCAGGCAGATGGTTCCGCTCCCCGGCGGGCCGGGGATGCAGTAGGTCTCGAAACGGTTGCCGTTGGAGACGTCGTAGATGTGGACCTGCTCGAACTCCAGGATATCGGCGGCCTCCATCAGCTTCCGGTCCACCGTGATACTGCCTTCGTAATCGAGATTAGCGTCAGTCACCGTGGCCCGGTGAATCTTGCCCTTGAGCATCATCCTTTCCATCATTCCCCTCCTGGTTTGGTAGTGATAATGCGGTTATCAATCAAACGGGTTTTGCCCACCCGGACCGCGAGGGCCAGGAGGGCGGAATTTTCCACCCATTTGAGCTCGGACAGACTGTCAGGGTGGCAGACCCTGACATATTCAATCTCGGTCGCCGGTTCCCGGCTGATCGTCTCGCGCACCGCCTGCTCGATCCGGCCGGGCGCCCGCTCGCCTTCCTGGAGCATCTGTTGGGCCTGTTCCAGGGAGCGGGAAAGGGCCAGGGCCGACTGGCGCTCGGCGGCATTCAGGTAAGTGTTCCGGGAGCTCATGGCCAGGCCGTCGGTTTCCCGGACGGTGGGATAGCCCACGATTTCAATGTCGAGGTTCAGGTCCGCGACCATTCGGCGGATGACGGCCAGCTGCTGGTAGTCCTTCTGGCCGAAAACGGCCAGGTGAGGCTTGACCAGGTGGAAGAGCTTGGCCACCACGGTGGCGACCCCGCGGAAGTGACCGGGCCGGAAATCCCCGCAGAGCCCGTGGGAGAGCTTTTCCACCTCGATGTAGGTCTGGTAGCCGCGGGGGTAAATGTCCTCGGCGGCCGGATGGAAAATGATGTCCACCCCGGCTTCCCGGCAGAGGGCGGAATCCCGGTCCAGGTCGCGGGGATAGGAGCCGAAATCCTCCTTGGGGCCGAACTGGGCGGGATTGACGAAGATGCTCACCACCAGGACATCGGCGCGCTGGCGCCCGGCCCGCATCAGGGCGAGGTGTCCGGCGTGCAGGTAGCCCATGGTGGGAACGAAGGCGATGGTCTTCCCGGAGTTCCGGACCGCCTCCGCCTTTTTCTGCATCTGGTGAATGTCGTTAATAATTTCCATATTCAATATCGGTTATAGGTCATGGGTCATAGATAAAAAGCGTCCATTGAGTCTATTGAGTCCATAGTGTCTATCGTGTCAAAGAAAAAGTTTAAACCGACACAATGAACCCAAAGAACACGATAGACCCGATAGACAATATTCCCTTTGAGCTTTCACCTTTGACCTTTTTTCTGTTTTATCTGCTTACCGCCTACTTCTTTTCTGACTTGTAGGTGTGCGCTTCGTCCGGGAACGTGCCTGCCTGAACCTCCGAAACAAACTGCGCCACCGCTTTGACCGCGATTCCGTTGAGATCGGCGTACTTCTTCACGAAGCTTGGAACCTTGCGGTCGGAAAGGCCCACCAGGTCGTGGAAAACCAGGACCTGCCCGGAACAATGGGGGCCGGCCCCGATCCCGATGGTGGGGATGTGAATCGTTTCTGTGATCTCCCGGGCCAGATCGCCGGGGATGGCTTCCAGGACCACGCTGAAAGCCCCGGCGGCTTCCACCGCCTGGGCGTCGGCCAGGAGCCGGCGGCGGGCGTCGTCGCCCCGCCCCTGGACCCGGAAGCCCCCGAAGGCGTGGACCGACTGGGGGGTGAGGCCGATATGGGCCATGACCGGGATGTCGGCGGAGACAATGGCCTCGATCGTCCGGGCCACCCGTTCCCCGCCCTCGAGCTTGACCGCCTCGGCGTCGGCTTCCTTCAGGCACCGGCCGGAATTCCGGATGGCTTCCTCGTGGCTTACCTGGTAGGAGAGAAAAGGCAGGTCGGCAATCAGGAGGGCGTTCTTGCGCCCCCGGGAAGCGGCCCGGGTGTGATGGATGGTTTCATCCATGGTCACCGGGATGGTGCTCGAATAACCCAGGACCACGTTTCCCACGGAATCACCGACGAGAATCATGTCGATGCCCGCGGCGTCGGCAATGGCGGCGGTGGGGAAATCGTAGGCGGTGACCATGGTGATCTTCCGCCCTTCGGCTTTCAGCTTGGCGATCATCGGAACGGTTATTTTCATCACCCCTCCTCTGGAAGCAAAAAAGCCCTCCGCAGAAAAGAAACGGAAGGCAGTTCTCCTTCGAAAATAGCCAAGAATTTTACTTTATGCCCCCCGTCTCGGTCCGCGATCTGGACGCGGATCCAAGCGGTGAATGAATCCTATCACAAGATTTTTCCCGATGGCAAGTCTCTTTTGGCGGATACGGCAAGAATTAAGATAAGCTAGGGTGAAAGTATTAGAAAAGCGAGAAGGGCCGGAAAGGCAAAGTATATCGAGCATAGAGCAGGGAATGAGGAATAAAACAAACCCTCTATCCCTAATATTGAAAGGAACACGATAAACCCGACAAACCTTATCTTTTCTTTTTGTTCTATGTCCTCTGCTCTATGCCCCTTGCTCTTTGCGAAGGCGGAGCCCGAAGGATTGACAGTCTCACCCCCAGCAATGAAAATTACTAAAAAGCGTGCCATTACCAAGCTTGGGAGTAAACAATAATGAAAAAGACGATGGTCCTTTTGGTCATCTCCCTGGGGTTCTGCGGGTTCAGCGCGGGGTGCCAGGGGTCCAATAAACCGCTCAAATTAACCCAGTGCCAACCGCAGGGGGAAACGGTGACCCTGACCGAAGGCCAGTCCCAGGTTTTCTCCTGCACGGTGGAAAGCCGCGACGAGGCCGGCACGGGGCTGCATTACCAGTGGACCCGGAGCGGGGACGCGGCCGGGAACGGCGCGGAATACACCTTTTTCGGCTGCGGGTCGGCCACCTACCAGGTCAACCTGACCGTAACGAACAACCAGGGCGACAGCATCACCCGGGATTGGGAGGTCACACTTAACCCCGGGTCGGGGGCGCGCGAGGCCTGTTTCAGTTCTTCCCTGGCCGCTGTTCACCACGGGGACTTTCGGGTCGGTTATCCCGGCTCCACCACCGATGAGGTCACGCTCCTGGACATCCAGGATTGCCTCAGCCGCTCCCTGACGGCCAATGTCTGCTCGGTGGAAGGCAATTACGCCCTCGCCCTGGTGGGCATGGCCCTGGCCCTCCGGGATCTCGTCTCCGGCGGCGGGAGCGGGGTAAGCCTGACCCCGGAACTGGTCGGCAACATCCTCGACACCACCGTCGCCTCCATCCGGAACCAGCTGGCCTATGTGCAGGAGTTCGCCCCGGATAATTTCAATTTTTTCATCGAGAACAACTTTCTGATTCATCTCCTGGACGACGATCCCGACACCACCGACAACGAGTCCATCACCATGAATTTCTTCGGCAGCCACGACTTGACCGAGGTGAATGTCCTCGTGGGCGTGATGCAGATGATCACCGGCGGGATTTCGATGGCGCTTTCCTTCAACGGGATGCTCAACATGAGTTTGCCCTCCATGTCGTTCTCCTCCAACGCCATCTTCGGCACCCGCGGGCTCATGGATTCCGCCATTAAGGAACTTATCCAAAAAATGATTGCCGATCCCGAATACCTGAACCTCTCCGGGCCCAACGGGGAGACGGGAAAAACCCGGCTCCTCCAGGCGCAGGCGGCGATCGTGGCGGGCCTGGGGGCGTATAAGGCCGGGTTTACCAACCTGATTAACGAAACCTCCAACCAGTCCTGGCACCTGCTCCGTTACTGGGATTGCGGGAAGGACGGGGTCTGCCCTCCCGACATCTCCAAGTTCCCGAACGGGGACCCTTACGAACCCTTCGAGGATTGCGGCGCGGACGGGATCTGCCCGGGGGACGGCAACTACACGGCTCCGGACACCGACGGGACGGAGGGCAACGGGAAATATGACCGCGGCGAGCCCTACCAGGACCTGAATCTCAACGGCAGGTGGAACGACTCCTGGGCCAAGGTGGGGCCGGACTCGGGCGAAGGGAACGGCAAGTTTGATTCCGGCGAGCCGATCGGGACGGAGATGATCCTGGAACAGGGAAGATTATCCTTTGGCTCGAACCTGGTCATGATGATGAACGTTTTGGATGTGTTCTCGAAAAATATCGAGGGGCCCGACGCCCTGCTCTTCAGCTCCGTGATTCCCGGGGGCGGGATGAGCGAGACCCAGATCAAGGCCTTCCTGACCACTTTCGGGATTCCCTACCCGGAAATCCGGCTGTCGCAGTTTTTCGAAAACCCCACCTCCCTGCGGCGGATGGTGCCCTGGTACGATACGGACACCCTGAGTTTTATTGAAGACAGCGAATGTGAGCCGTTTTCCGACTGGGGTTACGACTGGACCCCGGACCCGCTGGAATCGGGATACGACGCGGATAAAAACCCGGACCCCGCTCATGACGATTTTAATCCCCTGGCCAACCGAAACGACAAGATCGACAACGACCGGGACGGGAAGATCGACGAATCCAGCTCCCTGGGGATGCCGGCGGACTTCGGCCCGGAAGGGGATTTCATGTTCGACTGGATCGATGCCAACGCGAACCGGCGCCACGACGCCGGGGAGACCTCGGAAAAATTCGACGACGTCGGGGTGGGTCCGGACCACCAGGGGGCCGGGAACGGCGCCTGGGACTGCTTTGACCGGGAGCATACCTACCCGACCGGGCCCCACGTCGGCGGCGAGCCCACCGAGGTGACCCTGGATCCCCTGAATACCAACACCCAGGACACCGCGGGACTGAGCAACACTTCCTCCACGCTGGCTTACATGAAGGATGCCTGTGTCGATCCCTACTATTTCTTTTTCCCCGATCCCACCTTCAGCGGGGTCCTGACTTTCCCGGAGGCGATTTCCAACAAGGACGGGGCGGCCCTGACCAAGAACGCCAAGCTTTTCCGCTTCTTTTCCAAGGGGATCAACGCCCTGATCGAGATGGACATTTTACAAGTGGGCATTTACCAGTAAAAATAATGGGCATGGGAAAACAGAACCGGGCGGGGCGATGGTTCCGGGCCGGGATCGGATTGGGGATGATCACGCTGGCCTTCGGCCTCCTGGCCGCGGGCTGCGGCAGTAATAATGATAAAAACGAGCCGGCCGCGCTGATCCTGTCCACGACCGCGGCTCCCCCGGGGGGAATTTACAACGACGCGGCGCCACCGACCGTGACCCTGACCGCCAACCGCCCGGCCGTGATTTACTATTCCGTGGACGGACGGACCCCGGGCCCGGGCCGGGCCAACACCCGGGAGGGAGAGAGCCCGGTCACCGGGATCGAGATCACCCAGGATACCATCCTGAAATTCTTCTCGATCGACGCGGAGGAAAACCAGGAAGCGGTCAAGACCGAGTCCTACGTGATCGACGCGCCCCCGGTCACCAGCGCGCGGCCGTCGGGGAAGAGCTATCCCGGCGCGACCACGGTCGCGCTCATCCCGAATGATCCCGAGGCCGCCACCTATTACACCCTGGACGGATCCGACCCGACCACCTCAAGCACCCGTTACGTTTCGGGCAGCCCGATCAACATCACCCACGAGGGTTTCACCACCCTGAAATTCTTCTCGGTGGACGCCAACGGCAACACCGAGGAAATCAAGACCGAGCGCTACCGGATTGACCTGAATGTCCCCACGGTTACCACCTCCCCCGCACCCGGGCGCTACCTGGCGGCGATCTCCGTGACCCTCCTGGCCAGCGAGTCGGCCACGATCTACTACACGGTCGACGGTTCCGAACCCAGCCTGGACCCGATGAACTGGGCCGACCAGGGCGGGAGCACCAGCCTC
Organism: bacterium; assembly: GCA_028713675.1. Lineage (GTDB taxonomy): Bacteria > Desulfobacterota > JAPLJL01 > JAPLJL01 > JAPLJL01 > JAPLJL01. The sequence continues at coordinate 41,976 of JAQTNV010000015.1, read as the reverse complement.
GCCAATACCCAGGCGGTGGTCAGCGTGGGCCGGCATACCCGGATCCGCTATTTTGCCGTGGACGAGGTCGGCAACCCCTCGGCCCTCCAGGAAGCGATTTACATGATCGGGGCGACCCCCTTCACCCAGGCGGATCCCCGGGGCGGCAATTATAACCAGCCCCAGCAGGTGAGACTTTCCGCCTCGACCGCGGGCGGGGTGCCGGCCGTCATCTACTACACCACCGACAACACGAGTCCCGATCCCAAAGACCCCGCGGAGGAATACATTGACGGCTCCGCCATCCCGATCACCGCGCAGGGGGCCACCGTTCTGCGTTTCCTCGCGGTGGATTCGAATACTAACCAGGAAGCCGAGAACGTGGAGGTTTACGTGATCGACTCCGTTCCCCCGGTGACCAGGGCCCTGCCGGCTGGGAACGTCTATTACACCAGCCAGAAGATCACCCTGGAGAGTGAAAAAGGCGCGACGATCTATTACTCGATGGACGGGAATGCACCCGGGGTCGCCGCGGCCAATACCTTTTCCGCGCCCAGCCCGATCACCACCATCGTGATCAATGCCGATACCATTTTGAAATTCTTCTCCCGGGACGAGCAGGGGAATCTGGAAACCGTCCGGACCGAGGTTTACCAGATTTTCTACCGTTACCGGGAGAACTTCTCCACCGCTGACCTGGAAGAAACCGAGACCACCACCGCCGACTGGAACGTTACGGGAGGCTACCTGGCCCTGCAGATGGGGATCCCGCCGGAACGGGGATATTTTACCTCCACGGCCGAGTCGGCGGGGATCCTGCCGGCGGATGAGATGATTTTTCTGGCCGACGGTTCGGCCGGCCTGCGGGTCCTGGACGTTTCCTACCCGGGCGATCCCGTGCTGGTTTACACCGTGCCCCGGTCCGGGCTGGCGGCCGGCCCGGTTTCCCTCGCCAGCTGGGGCAAGTATCTCCTGGCCGCGGGGGCGGGCGGGCTTTCGGTCCTGGACGCGGGCGAACCCCGCGCCCCGCTCGTCACCGGCACCCTGACCTTGCCTGGTTCCGGGACCGGCCGGGCGCTCTCGGTATCCGGCAATTACCTTTACCTGGCCGACGGTTCGGGGGGGGCGCGCGTCATCCGGATCACCAATCCCACTTTTCCCCAGACCCTGAGCGCCTATACCACCGGGGTGGGGGGCGACCTGAGCGTGGACGTGAACGCCTCCGGCAATTATCTTTTCGCCGCTTTTTCCCAGTCCGGCCTGGTGGTCCTGGATATTTCCAACCCGGAGGCCACCTCCCTGCCGAAGCTGGCTTCCCTGGCGGTGATCGGCGCCCTTTCCCTGGCCCGGGACGGAAATCTCCTGCTCCTGGGCACCAATTCGGGGGATCTGGCCCTGATCAATATTTCCAATCCGAAAAACCCCCAGCTCTGGTCCACCCTGAAGGTCTGCACCCAGGGGATTTCCTCCCTGGCGATCCGCGGGATTCTGGCCTACCTGGCCTGCGGCTCGGATAGCCTGGCCATCGTGAACGTGGCCGGACCGGAATCGCCCCGGAAGATAAACAGCTACGCCGCTTTCGGAAACCTGAACCGGATCGCCTCCGACGGCTCCCGGGTCTTTGCCTCCAACGGGGGCGGGGGCCTGCGGGTGATCGGGGCGGCCGATCTGGTCGGCAATCCCCAGGTCCTGAGCGGCCAGACCCTGAATCAGGCCCGCGGGATCACGCTCTACCGGAACTTCGGCTACCTGGCCAACGGATCCGACGGTCTGGTGGCCCTGGACCTGACCGATCCCACCCTGCCGGCGCTGACCTCGGTGGCGGAGACCGCCGAGGCCCGGGCCAGCGCGGTTTTCGGGAGCGCGCTGCTCCTGGCCGACGGGGCGGGCGGGATCAAGATCTTCGACCTGACCTATCCCGATTCCCTCACCCCGCCGATCGGGACCATCGCCACCACCTCCGCCCAGGACCTGGCGGTGTCGGGGAACGTGGTTTTCGTGGCCGACGGGGCGGGCGGGGTAAAGGTCTTCCGGATCATCAATCCCCGCTATCCCCCGGCGAGCCCGCTCGCGACCGTCAGCCTGGATGAAGCCCGGGGGCTTTCCCTTTCCGGAGGCCGGCTGTTTGTGGCCGACGGGACCGAGGGCCTGGTGGTGGTGAATGTGATCGACCCGGTTCACCCGCAGGCGGTCAGGACCATTGCGGTCGCCGGGTCGGCCCAGATGACCGCCGCCCGGGGTAATTACCTCTACCTGGCCGCCGGGGACGCGGGACTGCTTTTCTTCGATATTTCCGATCCGGACAATCCCCTGGCGCTCGGGAGCGTCAATCTCCTGGGAGCGGCCCAGGTCAGGGAAGTGAAAGCCTGGGGGGATTACCTCTACCTGGTTTCGAACCGCGGGATCGAAGTGGTGAACAACAGCTACCCGGCCCAGCCGGTTTACCTGCGGACGATCGCGCAGGCCGAGGCCCGATCCCTGGCCCTGCGGGGCGATTACGGGTTCCTGGCTGCGGGGGCCCGGGGCCTGTCCGTCTTCCAGCTTTCCCGGGAGACCTCCGATTATCTGAGTCCGGAGAGGGCCCAATCACAGAATCTCAATCCCGGGGCCAACGACGTGGCCCAGGGCGAGGTCCGGCCCGCTTACGGGCCGGCTTCCTTCGGCACGGCGCGATTTTATCTCAGCAATAACGGCGGGAAAACCTGGGATGAGTTCGAACCGTACCGTTCGCAGTCATTTACCACCCGGGGGTCGGACCTCCGGTTCCGGGTGGATCTTTCCACCCCCGATCCGACCCGGACGCCGATCATCGATGAACTGGTGGTGCTGTACAAGATCGCGAAGTAGCCCAATCAAGAAGGTGGCTGGGTGGTTGGGTGGTTAGAAAATAAGGAAAGAATAAATAAAGTCGCAGGTAGAAGATAACAGGTAGCAGATAAAAGATAGTGAGAAAAAACATAGAAACATTCATTAAAAGATACGGCCTGCTCGGCGGCTTGATTCTGGGGCTCAGCCTCGGGATTCCGGCCTGCGGCGGCGATAACAATAATTCGGGAACGGATGTGGATAACGGAACCCCCGGGCAATCCTATTCCCTCACGCTTTCCCAGTACGCGGCCTGGCTAAATACCGGGCTCAAGTTCGTCCAGGGAAACGTTTTTCATGTCACCGCGGGGAAGAAGGCCACGGGAGAAATCCTGACTCTAGAGGATGATCCCATCCCCATGTTCGGCCACGAGGGACTGATCGGCCGAGTGGGTCAGAAGGGGCGCCCCTTCCCGATCGGGATGGATTACCAGGTGGCCGGGAATTCCCTGAATACCGGCGAATATCTGTACCTGGGCTGGAACGACCGGGATTTCTCCGAGACCGAACGGGAGGACCTGGAAGTGACGGTTGAGGTGAAATCCACCAACGGCGCCCCCCTCCTGGCCCCGGCGGACGGGATCTGGGCGGCCAACGCCCAGCCGAATTTTAACTGGGACGAAATCAACGACGCGGCCCAGTACAAGCTGGAGGTCAGCCAATTCCCCGATTTCCGCATGCTGGAAATCAGCAACACCAGCACGGTGACCACCTTCAACCTGGTTTCGGTGGGAGTGTCCACGCCCTCCCTTACTGGGAACAACAGTCAGCAGAACCAGGTTACGCTCCCCGAAGGGGTGCATTACTGGAGGGTGAGGGCCCAGCTGAACACGGGGAGAACCCTGGCCCCGAGCTACGGCTGGACGGACTGGAGCCTGACCTACCGCTACGGAGTGGAACTGGGGGTAACCGCCCCGACCGCCCCGACCATCCTGAAACCGGAGGCCGGGGATGTTCTGCTCGAAGGGGAAGCGGTGATCTTTGAATTCACCTCGCCTCCCGACCCGAGCGGATTGGTTTGGAGGTACCGGAACACGAAAAGCGCCTGCGGCGAGACCCCTTCGATCAATTCGGACGATCCCGCCAGCGGGGAACCGACCCCCTGGCAGGCGTACCAGGGGACCCTGGATGTTCCGGACCCGACCAAGGCCCCCCAGTATTACGCCTACTTTACCACCCCGGTCCTGACCAGGGGCGAATGGCTGATCCGGGTGGAGACCCGGGACGGGGCGGACCCGGACGCCAGCCGGGTGGCCTCGACCGATCTCTCGGCCTCCGTGGGATGTGAGGAATATGCCGAGCCGACCACCGGGGGCTACCCGGGAGGGGTAACCTAGAATAAGTAGCAGGTCGCAGGTAGCAGATAACAGGTCGTCATAAAAAGAGGCCGGGCAGGATGCCCGGCAAATGATTAGAGATAAGGTAAATTAAGCAAAAAGCGAAAAGAGAGTGCTGAGTTAACAAGAAAATTAATGGTGAGCCGCGTTACAGACCCTGTAAATTATTGACATTACCATATCGGAAGCAAAATAATATCTTAGTCTGAGCTAATATGCTGATTCCCACGGTGGGAATTCAGAGAGAAACATAAGGAGGAAAAAGTGGAAAAAAGAATCTCTAAATTAATGGCTGTCATTTTTGCCCTGGCCCTGGCGGTCGCTTATTCCTGCGGCGGCGGAGACGGGGGCAGCAGCGGCGGCGCGGCGGGCTACACCCCGGACAACGCCCCGGCCACGTCCGGGTCGACCTCCCTGAGCACGACGGAAAAAACCGAGGTTGAACAATATGTAACCACGTATGTCAGCGCCCTGGCCGGGGCCTTCAGCGCCACCTCCAGGAAGGCCGAGACGTACAGCCAGTGCTTCAATGAGCCGGTCGGCGAGTGCAGCTCAGCCCAGTACTGCGTGGAAGCCACAGGCAGCCAGACCAGCGGTCACGTCAAGGTTTGGATGGACGAGGCGATTGACTGCAACGGGGTCAACATTTATTTCTGGGAATACGATGTGGATTACAGTTATTCCGGCAGCGATATGAACATCACCAGCTCCGCCGGGGCTATCGATGTCGAATATGACGAAGGCTTCGGGACCAATCCCCTTCGCATCTTCGTGAAATGGGACAAGGATGGATCGGTGGACGGCTGGATCGCGGAGAACGGCGTAAAGACGGGCGAGATCGGCGGAACCACCTCCGATCCGACTGTTACCTGGCTGTAAGATATTAATTTCTGATTGTTTTCCCGGGCCCTTCCAGGAATGGAAGGGCCTTTTTTTTCGATTCGCTCAGGATCATCCCCGGATTACGTTGATCGGTTACGCTGCTCGTTTCGTCTAAAGGGCAACGTCATCCGTATTTATTGAACCCATAACCGAACGACTCAACCGATACGAGCCGCTCAACCGCAACCGATTTACCCAACCCGGTTATCAAAATAAAGAGAACCGCTTGTGAAGATCAGCCAATTATTACAATCATATTGTCTGGATTAGAGCTTGACAGGAAGATATTCATAGTTAGATTTTTAAAGGTTCAAATTAATATATTATAAGGTTACCTGTCTTCATTTTTTTTGCAGAAAGGGGGATCTATGGGTATTAAAGGCTCAAAGACGGAGAAGAATCTTCTGGCCGCTTTCGCCGGGGAATCCCAGGCGAGAAACCGTTACACCTATTTTGCCGGTAAGGCAAAGAAAGAAGGGTACGAACAGATTTCCGCCGCCTTCTCGGAGACCGCGGACCAGGAAAAGGAGCACGCCCAGCGTTTTTTCAGCTTCCTGGAAGGCGGGGAGGTGGTAATCCAGGCCGGCTACCCGGCCGGGAAGATTGGAACCACGGCGGAGAATCTGAAGGCCGCTGCTGACGGCGAGAGACATGAGTGGACCGCGCTCTACCAGGAATTTGCCAAGACCGCCGACGAGGAGGGTTTCAAGGAGGTCGCGCTGCTTTTCCGGAACATCTCGGTCGCGGAAAAACAGCACGAGAAGCGCTACCGGGGGTTCCTGGCCAATATTGAGGCGGACAAAGTATTTAAAAAGGACAAAAGCGTGGTCTGGCGCTGCCGGAACTGCGGATTCCTCCATGAGGGCAAGGGAGCCCCGGAAAAATGCCCGGCCTGCCTGCACCCCAAGGCTTACTTCGAACTTCTGGGAGAGAACTGGTAACAGTAAGCATAGAGCATAGGGCATAGAGCAGAGCGTATAAGACATTCTGAACCCTATGCTCTCTGCCCTTTGCCCTGTACTGAGCAGGATCAGATAAGTTAATCAGGATTAAGGAGAAGAATGATGGACAAGAAAAAAGCCGAGGCCCTTAAGCGCGCGATCAAGATGGAAAAGGAAGGGAAGAAATTTTACCTCCAGTCGGCGGGGAAGTCTAAAAGCCGGCTGGCAAAGCAGCTCTTCCGGCAATTGGCCCGGGAAGAAGACCTGCATGCCCGGAAAGTCGAAGAGGTTTACAAAAAGCTTCAGGCTGAGGGTTCTCTGGAACAATGGGTGACGGGGGTAAACGAGCCCTCCCGCCTGGAAAAGGTTTTCCGGGAATCCCTGGTGAAAAAAGCCGTAGCTCAGGACAGCGAAATCAGGGCCCTGAACTTCGCCCTGGGGTTGGAAGACAAAAGCGTAAAGTTTTACGAGGGCCTGGCCCAGAAAACCCGGGTTCTGCCGGAGAAGCGTTTTTATCTCGCCCTCTCGCAGGAGGAACGCGGGCATTACCTGAAAATCATGGATTCGATTGAATACTTGTCCGCCCCGGAGGAGTGGAACCGGATGAAGGGTGGGGCCAATCTGGACGGGGGATGACAAAAAGCGAGGGGCATGGAGCATAGGGCATAGGGCAAAGAAAAAACATTCTGAACCCCATGCACCCTGCGCCTTGCTGATCAGGATCGGATAAGTTGAACAGGAAAGGATAAGGAAGATGGACAACGTGGTTCTGCAGAAGATCGGGTACGGGGTTTATATCATCTGTTCAAAAAAGGGCGATAAGATCAACGGTCAGACCGCCAACGCGCTGATCCAGGTCACCGCCGATCCCAAACGAATCGCCATGGGGCTCAACAAGCAGAATCTCACCCACGAATTTATCCGGGAGAGCGGGGTTTTCACGGTTTCCATCGTGGCCCAGGACGCGCCCCTGAAGCTGATCGGCGGGTTCGGTTTCAAATCCGGCCGGGACCAGGACAAGTTCGCGGGGCTTAAATACCAGTTGGCGGCCAACGGCTGTCCTTATCTGGTGGATAACATCGTCGGCTATCTGGAAGGAAAGATCGTGGGTGAGCTGGATGCCGGGACGCATACGGTTTTTCTCGGGGAAGTGACGGAAGGCAAGGTTCTCCAGGATACCGCGCCGATGACCTACGCCTATTATCATGAGGTCAAGCGGGGCACCACCCCCAAGACGGCGCCCACATATGTGGCCAAGTAGCATAGGGCAAAGGGCATAGAGCATAGAGCAAAAAAGTAGGCAGTAAGCAGCAGGTAGCCGCAGCCTTTAGGCTGCGTTACGAGTAAGCAGTAGGCAGTAGGCAGTAAGCAGAAAAACAAGGTGATAGGTCGTAGGTCAAAGGTCATAGGTCACAGGCAAACCAAAGAAACCAGATAAACTAAATGAACGTTCTGAACTCTCTGCTCTCTGCCCTATGCCCTATGCTCTTTGCCCATGACCCACGACCTATGACCCATGACCGATAAAGGAGTTGAACAGAATGGACGATAAGATTAAGGATGCGTTTCACCAGGCGTATGTGGGGGAAGCCAAGGCTCTCCTCCGGCTCAAGGTTTTCGCCGACAAAGCCGATCAGGAAAACTTTCCCCAGATCGCCAAGCTTTTCCGGGTGATCGCCTACTCCGAAGAAATCCACGGTACCCGTGACCTCCGGTTCCTGAGAGAGATCCAGAGCACCGAGGAAAATCTGAAAGCCAGCTTCGAGTCGGAAACCAAGGTGGCCGGGGTAGCTTACGACAATTTCATCCGGATGGCCCGGGAGCTGGGGGACGAGAAAGCGGCTCTCCTTTTCAGCCAGGCCCGGGACGTGGAGGAAACCCACGCCAAGCTCTACAAAGAGGCGATGAACCACCTGATGGAAGAGCGCACCACCACCTATCATGTTTGCAAAGTCTGCGGCTATATTTCCGACGGGATTTTGCCGGATTCCTGCCCGGTCTGCGGGGCAAAAAAAGAGCAGTTCACAACTATTTAATTCGATGGTAGCCGCAATCTTTCCCTCGACCCTGAGGGGCCTCGGGACGAGGACCCGAACGGGCAGGTTGCGATAGATAAAATCTTGAAGGAAAAAAGGTTAACCAGGGAGTAATGATAAAAAAAACGGTGCTCGGGATTTATGGGAGCCCGCGGCCGGGGGGAAACAGCGATTTGCTGCTGAACACGGTCCTGGAGGGCGCCCGGGCCGGCGGGGCCCGGGTGGACACGGTTTATGTCCGGGATTTAAAATTCGGGGGCTGCCGGGAATGCGGGGGATGCAACCGGGAAGGTAAATGCGTAGTCCGGGACGACATGCAGAAAATATATCCTTTGTTAAGGAAGGCCCAAACGATTTTCCTGGCCTCGCCTGTTTTTTTCTATGGGTTCCCGGCCGGGCTGAAAGCCCTGATTGACCGGGCCCAGGCGCTTTGGGTCAGGAAAAATCTAGCCAGGGGCAGGGAGCCCGGAGCGACAAAAGTAAAAATGAAAAATTCTGATTTGAATGCCCCCTGCCCCCAGCTCCTGGCTCCGAGCTCCAAAGCGGGCTACCTGCTCGCGGTGGGGGCCACCCGGGGGAAGAACCTTTTCTCGGGGATGGAACTGACCGCCCGGTATTTTTTCGATACCCTGGATTTGAGCTACCGCGGCGGGATCCTGATTCGCGAGGTGGAGGTAAAAGGGATGATCGAGAACAGGCCCGGGCTGCTCGAACAAGCCCGGGACCTAGGGAGAAAAGCGGCAGAATCAAGGTGAAAGCTCAAAGCTCAAAGGTCAAAGGAACGGCGGTCGGCGGTCGTTCAAGGAAGCCAGAAGGGAGAAAGAAGATGAAAGAGAAAATTTTGGCGGTTTTGCAGAAGATCCGGCCCCAGCTCCAGATGGACGGGGGGGATGTGGAACTCGTGGATGTCAGCAATGACGGGGTCGTAAAACTGAAGCTGGTCGGCGCCTGCGGGCACTGCCCGATGAGCCAGATGACGCTCAAGAACGGGATCGAAAAGATTCTCAAGCAGGAAGTGCCGGGAGTCAAAGAGGTTATTCCCCAACAATAATGAAGGAAAACCTGGCCCGGATTTTCACGGATTAAACGGATGAAAAAAACCGAGAGGGGGAAAGGCAAATGACAATGAAGCTGCAGATCTATAAATGCGAGGTTTGCGGAAACATCGTCGAAGTGATTCACGAGGGGAAAGGCCAGCTGGTCTGCTGCAACCAGCCGATGAAGCAGATCGTGGAAAACACCGTGGACGCCGCCAAGGAGAAGCATGTCCCGGTGGTCGAGAAGACTGCCGCCGGCGTCAAGGTCAAGGTCGGGAGCGTGGCTCACCCCATGGAAGAAAAGCATTATATCGAGTGGGTGCAGATCATTGCCGGGGGGAAATCCTTCCGCCAGTTCCTGAAGCCCGGAGAGGCCCCCGAGGCGACCTTTGAGGTCAGGGCGAATATCGAGACGGTCCGGGAATACTGCAACCTGCACGGTTTGTGGAAGGCCTGAAAACCTGATTGAAAAATTATCGCGGCCGGATCAGAATATCCGGGTCGCTTTGGCCCTGAGCCTGAAGCCAGGTCCGGGCCGGGATTCTTTTACTTTATTCGGAAGAGCCAACAACGGGGAGGACAGTCATGAAACTTGAATTCAGTGCCGAGGAAATTTTCGCGATGGCGATGCAGATCGAAAAAAACGGGGCCAAGTTCTACCGCCAGGCTTCCGAAGGCAAGCTGGCCCAGGATCCCCAGGTGAAAAAACTTCTCCTGGATCTCTCCGGGATGGAGGTCCAGCACGAAAAGGTTTTCTCCTCCATGGCCAAGGAACTGACCGACCAGGAGCGGGCCCCGATGACTTTTGACGAGGATAATGAGCTGGGCATGTACCTGAAGGCCATGGCTGACGGCCGGGTGGTGGATACCCGCACCGAGCCGGCGGAGAAGCTGAAAGGGATGAAAAAACTGGAAGAGGTTTTCGCGTTCGCCATCGGTCTGGAAAAGGATTCCATCGTTTTTTACACCGGGATGAAAGAAGCCGTCCCGGAGCGGATGGGGAAGAACCGGCTCGACAAAATCATCCGGGAAGAGATCGGGCATATCGCCTTTTTGAACCGGGAGATCAACGCCAGAGTCAAGAAATAAAAAACAGGTTGCGTTTTCAGGTTGCGCCGCTCGTCCCGTCCACCGGCTGAGTGTTTCGTCTTTTCCCGCAACCGTATCACCCAACCGAAACGAACTGCGTAACCGCAACCGATTAACTTAATATTTTTACTGTTTGGTTATTGGTGTTTGGTCATTGGAATTTGATCAATCAATAGGATAGGGGAGGGCAAACTGATGCCGGAACCTTTTCCCGCGATTAAAATCTCCGAGCACGTCTACTGGGTGGGCGCAATCGACTGGTCTATCCGTGATTTCCACGGCTATCTGACCCCCCGGGGCAGCACGTACAACGCCTATCTGATCCTCTCCGACCCGGTTACCCTAGTGGACACGGTCAAGGCCCCGTTCCGGGAGGAAATGCTCTCCCGGATCGCCTCGGTGGTGGAACCCGGGAAAATCCGCAATATTATCTCCCACCATTCCGAGATGGACCACTCCGGATCCCTGCCGGAGGTGATCAGACTCCTGAAGCCCGAAAAGGTTTTCGCCTCGGTGATGGGCGCGCGGGCCCTGAAGGAGCATTTCCACCTGGACCGGGAAATTATCGCCCTGAAGGACGGGGAGAGCCTCAGCCTGGGAAAACTCAAACTGACCTTCCTGGAGACCAGGATGCTGCACTGGCCCGACAGCATGATCAGTTATCTCCACGACGATGCCCTGCTTTTCTCCCAGGACGGGTTTGGGATACACCTGGCCTCGAGTGAAAGGTTTGCCGACCAGGTCCCCGCCGTCATCCTCGCCGAAGAGGCAGCCAAGTATTTTGCCAATATCCTGCTGCCTTATTCCTCGCTGATCCTGAAACTCCTGGAGCGGGTGGGGAAGCTCAATCTTCCGATCAAAATCATCGCCCCCGACCACGGTCCGGTTTACCGGCAGAACCTGGATTGGATCCTGCAATCCTATGCCCGCTTCGCGGCTCAAAAGCCGACCGGGAAGGCGGTGGTGGTTTACGACACCATGTGGCAGAGCACCGAGAAGATGGCCCGGGCAATCGGCGAAGGGCTGGCGGCCGGGGGCGCGGGGGTGAAGCTGCTTTCCCTGAAAGCCAGCCACCGGAGCGAAGTGGCGACCGAGATTTTGGATGCGGGCGCGCTCCTGGTGGGTTCCCCGACCCTGAACAACGGGTTGTTCCCGACCGTGGCCGACTGCCTGACCTATCTCAAGGGCCTCCGGCCCCAGAATTTTACGGGGGCGGCCTTCGGCTCCTACGGCTGGAGCGGGGAGTCGGTGGGGGAGATTGAAGGAATCCTGAAAGAAATGAAGGTTGACCTGGTCCAGGAGGGCTTGAAGGTCAAATACGTCCCCGACCGCGAGGCCCTGGAAAAATGCTTCTCCCTGGGGAAAGCGGTTGCGGAAAAAATAAAATTAAATAAATAATGATCGGCTCAAGTTTATCGGTTGAGGTTGCGTGACTCGTTTCGGTTGGGTCGTACGGTTGCGGCTTTAAACCCGATGGACGCGACCGATTGACCAAACGAGCAGCCCAACCGATGGACGCAACCCAGAGATAAAAGGGAGGAAATAAAAATGAAAAAATATGAATGTTCGGTCTGCGGCTATGTTTACGACCCCAAGCTGGGGGACAAGGACGGCGGGATCAAGCCCGGCACGCCTTTCGAGAAGCTTCCGGATGACTGGACCTGCCCGGTCTGCGGCGCGGCCAAGGACCAGTTCGAGGAAGTGAAATAAGGGAGATCCCCCCGGCAAATTGGCTCGCTGAGACAAACCCCTTGACAGCGGCTTTTCACTTCAATTAATGTAGTGCACAATTTGGAGGGTTCTTAATTACATTAGGCGTGAAATAAAAGGAATCCGGGCTCAAGGTGATCAAAAACACTCCGACAATTTGTAGCTTCTGCAGCTGTGGCTGCGGCATGTTCGTCCGAACCCAGGACGGCGAGGCCCGGGGTGTGCTCCCCATCACCGCCCACCCGGTCAGCCAGGGCCGGCTCTGCCACCGGGGCTGGAACCGTTTCCAGAACCTCCGGAGCGTGAACCGCTTGGTCAAGCCCCTGGTCCGTGACGGCGAGGGGATGAAGGAAACCGGCTGGAACGAGGCCCTGAAATTAAGCGGGGAGAAAATCAAGGACCTGATCGGGAAGCACGGGCCCGAATCCATCGGGGTGATCGGCTCCCCCTGGCTTTCCAATGAAGATAATTATCTGGTCTCCCTCCTGGCCCGCCAGGTGATCGGGACCAAGAACCTGGACGGCAGCTACCGGTTCGGGGCCGCGGCGACGCTCTCGGCGCTGAATCAGCTTTACGGCGAAGGGATCGGCGCGGCCGGCTCGATTCCGGCCCTGAAAGACAGCCCGGCGGTGCTGGTGGCCGGGCGGGACGCGCACCGGGACTTTTCCCCGGTCGGCTCCCGGATAGTCCAGGCCTTCAAGCAGGGAGCGCAGATTATCCTGGCCGACGCCTCCACCGGCAAGGCCGACCATTTTTACAAGACTTTTATTCCGGTCCCGGCGGACCGTCTGCCTGCCGCCCTGGCCGCGAAACGCGATATCTCCTCGGAGGTTCTGGACCTTTTGGGTAAACCCGGCGCGGGCCTGGTGTTCGTGGCCGACCAGCTGAACCCCAGCGCCAGCGTGCTGGCCCTGATCAATTACCTGATCGCGCACCGGGCTTCGGCCAAGGATCTTCCCAATATCCTGGCTTTGAGCCGTTCCCCCAACCTCCGCGGCGCCTGGGATCTCGGGATCCGGCCACCGGCCGGAGGCCTGAACCTGGAAGAGATGCTGGCCCCGGAAAGCAAGGTCAAGGGGCTTCTGGTTTTCGCCGAGGATCTCTCCGTGCACCTGCCCAAAGCCGCCCTGCTCGAGAAGCTCAAGAAACTGGATTTCGTGCTCTGGGCCGGGCGCTTCAAAAACGATACCGCCCAGGGCGCGCATGTCGTGCTGCCCCTGCCGCTTTTCGCGGAGAGCGAAGGCACCCTGACCAACTGCGAGGGACGGGTCCAGGTTTCCCGGCCGGCCCTTTCGCCCCGGGGTGAATGCCGAGGCCTTTCCGAGGTTCTGCCCGAGCTCGCGCAGGCTCTCGGAAAGTCCTTACCCGGCGGACCGGCGGCCGCGATCCGGAAGGAAATCGGCAAGGCCGTCCCGGGTTACGAGAAAATCGCCGGGCCCGAGGTGGAATCCGAGGCCGGGGCGCTTCTGGCCCCGCCGCGGCTTGCCTCTGCCCCGTCCAAGCCCGCGGTGCTCCCGGCGCTGGAGAGCCCGGACAAGTTCCTCCTCCTGATCCCCAACACCCTTTACGCCTGGGAAAAGAACCGAATGATCGCCGAGTCCCCGGTCCTCTGCATCGAGTACCAGGCCGAGCGGCCGGCGGTGAAAATGAACCTGCAGGACGCCAAAGATCTCAAGTTCCGCCCCGGAGAGAAGGCGAAAATCCGCTCCGAGCGGGGCGAACTCCAGGTCGCGCTGCAGGCGGACGAAGGCGTGCCCCGGCGGACCCTGGTCCTGTCCTCGCATTTCCTGAATCTGGTGGAAGGCGTGGCGGGGAAGGGCGAAATCGATCCGTTGACCCGGTCGGTTTACTTCCCCAGTATGCTGGTCACGGTGGAGAAGGCCTGAAATGGACAGATATATTATCCGTAAAGATGATCTGAACCGGTGGGTGGAAGCCCTGGCCCGGACCCAGGAAGTCATTGCCCCCACCCGGGTGGAAAAGGAAATTTTCTTCGCCCCGGTCCAGACGGGGATTGATCTCAATCTTCTCAGCGGAACCGCGGTCCTGCCGTACCTGCCGGCCAAAGACCTGGTCCTGCCCCATTCGGAAAATCTCTTTAAATTTACCAAGAAGGGCGGGGATTACGAGATTACCGTCCCGGAAGACAAGAAAACCACCGTGGTCCTGGGAATCCGCTCCTGCGACACCTCGGGCATCTTCTGGCTGGACAAGTTCTACCAGGAAAACTTCAGCGATTGCTATTACTGGCAGCGCCGGAACAACCTGACCCTGGTTACCATGGCGTGCAACCAGCCGGCGAAAAACTGCTTCTGCGTCTGCTGCGAGGGCGGGCCTTTCCTGGATTCGGAGCAGGGAGAGTTCGACATCCAGCTGGTGGATCTCCCGGACAGCTACCTGGTGGAATGCAAGAGCTCCAAGGGGAAGGCGCTGATCGAGGCCAACTCCAAGCTGTTCGCGAAAGCGGATCCCTCCGCGGTGAAAACCCGGGAGGTCCTGGAAGATAAATCGCGGAAAAGCTTCCCGCCCGATCCGACTTCCTACATGAGCGCCGCCATCCGGCGGATCACCTCCAACGCCGTGACCCCCGAAACCTGGACCGAGCTGGGGGAAAAATGCTTTGACTGCGGCGGCTGCGCCTTTGTCTGCCCCTGCTGCAGCTGCTTCGGGGTGGGCTACCTCAATGAAGGCGAGCAGGGGTGCCACTACCGTTTCTGGGACTCCTGCGATTACTCCGGGTTCACCCGGGAGGTTTCAGGCCACAATCCCCGCGGCGAGAAGGGGGAGCGGTTCAAACGCAGATTTTTCCACAAGTTGAGTTATCAATATTTAAAACGGGACGGCCGGATCGGGTGCGTCGGCTGCGGGCGCTGCATCACCGCCTGCCCCGGTGAGGTCGGTATGCCCAGCGTGGTGGAAAGGCTCCGGAAATAGGCTGAGACCATGAGCAACATTTATCTGCCCAACCTGGCCCGGATCGTCAAGACTCAAAATGAGACTTACGATACCCGGACCTTCGAGTTCGAGCTGGTCGATCCCAAGGCCAAGAAGGAATTTAAATTCAAACCGGGACAGTTCCTGGAAATCTCGGCCCTCGGGGTGGGGGAGGCGCCGTTCGGACTGGCTTCCAATCCCAACCGGCCGGAAACCTTCCAGGTTACCATCCGGGCGGTCGGGGCGGTCACCCGGGCGCTGCACGCGAAGAAACCCGGAGACCTGGTGGGAATCCGCGGCCCCTTCGGCAACGGCTTTCCTTTCGACGAATACAAAGGCAAGAACATCATCTTCGTGGGCGGCGGCATCGGGCTCTGCCCCCTGCGCTCCCTGATCGAGCCGATGCTGGACGCCCGCTCCGCGTTCAAGGATTTCCTGATCCTCTACGGGGCGCGCACCCCGGCCGACCAGGTTTACCCGGGCCGGCTCAAGGAATGGGAGAAGATGCCGGAGATCCGCTTCGGGATGACCGTGGACGTGGGGAATGCCGACTGGAAGGGCAACGTCGGAGTGGTCACCACCCTTTTCCCCAAGTTGATTCAGACCGCCGACAACACCGTGGTTTTTGTCTGCGGGCCCCCGATCATGATCCGTTTCGCGATCATCGAGCTTTCCAAGCTCGGGTTCAAACCGGAAAATATCGTTTCCACCCTGGAAAGATATATGAAATGCGGGGTGGGAAAATGCGGACACTGCGCCATCGGCCACAAGTATGTGTGCGTGGACGGGCCGGTGTTCACTTATAAGGAGATCGGAAAACTGCCGGAAAAGTCCTAGCGGACGCCATTGACTTCCGGGGGTTTTCCCATATTGTTTCAGGCTGGCGGAGGATATTAAGTGCAGGCGATCAACATAATTATCGCGACCGTGATCCTGGGAACGCTTTTGACGGCGGTCACGGCCCGCTCGCGCAAGCTTTGCGGGGCGATCGGAGTCCTCTCCGTGGGCGTGATCTCGTCCACCCTGCTTTACACGGCTTACCGGGTTTTCACCCTCGGCACCCGGACCCTGGCCGAACCGCTGATGTCCCTGCCCACGATCGGGGCCCAGCTTTCGGTCAGCGTGGATCATCTCTCCGCCATTTTCCTGGTCCTGATCGCGCTGGTTTCCTTCTTCGGCACGCTTTATTCCTACCGTTACATGGATATTTACCCCCACCAGAGCCTGGTGCGGTTCTATCCCTTCCTGATTCTTTTCATCGGCGGGATGATCGGGGTGGTGACGGTGACCGACATGTTCTTCTTCTATGTTTTCTGGGAGTTCATGACCCTGACTTCGTATTTCCTGGTGGTTTACGAAAAGGAAGACCACGATATCCTGCAGGCTGGCCTCAAGTATTTCGTCATGACCCATGTCGGGACCGCGGCCATGTTTGTCGGCACCATCCTGCTCCAGACCGAAGTGGGTTCCTTCGCCTTCCTCCGTCTGCGCGACGCGATGGCGATCATGATGGTGGGGAGCCCGATCAAGCTCTCGATCATTCTCGCCCTCTTCCTCCTGGGCTTCGGCACCAAGGCCGGTATGTTCCCGGTGGGAACCTGGCTTCCGGATGCCCACCCCGCCGCGCCTTCCGGGGTCTCGGCCATGCTTTCCGGGGTCATGATCAAAATGGGGATTTACGGCTTCCTCCGGCTCTTTTTCTTCCTCCTGCCGGTTTCCAGCCAGACCTTCGGTTTCGGAATCGTGATCGCCGCCTTCGGGGTGATCTCGCTCTTCATGGGCACCATCTCGGCGGTGGTCCAGCATGATTCCAAGCGGCTCCTGGCCTTTTCCTCCATCGGCCAGATCGGCTACATTCTCCTGGCCCTGGGCACCGGCCTGGCCTTCATGAAAATCAACCCGATGATCTCGGCCATCGCCACCATGGCGGGCATTTATCATATGATCAATCATTCCATGTTCAAGAGCCTGCTCTTCTTGACCGCGGGTTCCATCCTTTATAAAACCGGCGACCGGGACCTCAATAAAGTCGGCGGGCTTTACGCGGCCCTCCCGAGCACAGCCTGGGTCACCCTGATCGCGGTCTTTGCCATCGCCGGGATGCCGCCCCTGAACGGGTTCGTGAGCAAGTGGCTGATCTACCAGGTCACCATCCTGGGCGGGATCCAGCTCCCGGTCTTCCTGTTCTTCGGCCTGGTAGCGATCTTCATCAGTTCGGTCACCCTGGCCACACTCTTAAAGTATTTCAGCACCGCTTTCGGCGGGACGATGAGCAAGAAGATGCAGGCCCGGATCCGGGGCGGCTACGATGTGCCCCTTTCGATGCGGGTGGCCCAGTACCTGCCCGCCATCGCCTGCGTGCTGCTCGGGCTCTTCCCCTGGGTTCCTCTCTCGGTGATCGCCCCGGCCCTGGCCGGTTCGGAATTGGGAACCTCCCTACCGTCATTGGCGACGCTTTTCGGCAACTCCCATTACGGTCTGGCCCCGGTCCTGAACGGAGTCCAGAGCGGGGTCTGGTTCCCGCTCACCGGCCTCCTGGTTGTCGGCGGATGCCTGCTGGCGGCCCTGATTATTTCCCGTCTGGGCCAGGCCGAAACCCGGACGGTTCCGGTCTGGGGAGGCGGCGAGGTTTACGAAGCCGACGAAACCCGCTACCGGGCCGGAAGCTTCTACATTCCCCTGGCTTCCTATTTCGAGCGCCTGGTGTATCCCGAAATGCCGACCCACAAGCTCCAGCGCCCCGACCGGGTTTACCGGGGCCTGGATTTCGACAAGGTCTTTTACTATCCCTTTGTGGATTTCCTGTTCTACTTTTCCAAGAAATTCCGGCTTACCCACGTGGGTATCCCCCAAGCCTACCTGCTTTACCAGGTGCTGGGAATCGTGGCGCTGGTGATTATCATGGTCTGGCTGAGTTAGGAGTAAGGAGGATATAGAGAGTGGTTTTTGAAACCGGCAGCAAATTAATCGAGAATCTCAAAGCCAAGTTCCCCAACGAGATCCTCTCCGTCCGGGAACCGGTGAAGAAAAAGGTTTACTTCTCGATCCGGCCGTCGGCGCTTCGCCCCCTGACCGAGTACCTGGTCCGGGAACTGAAAGCCCGTTTTAACACCATCGTGGGGGTGGACCGACGCCCGACCAATAAGGATTTCCAGACCACCCACATCTTCTCCCTGGATGAGGACAAGATGTTTATCCTCCTGCAGTCCTCCCTGGATCAGAATCAGCCCGAAATTGATTCCGTCACTTCGCTGATTCCCGGAGCCAGCTGGGCGGAGCGGGAATTCCAGGATCTCCTCGGGATCAAGGCCCGGGGGACGTCGGATCCCCGGCGGATCGCCCTCCCGGATGACTGGCCCGCCAATCTACATCCTTTAAGAAGGGATTTCGACTACCGCTTCCGGCCCCCGGCGGCCGAGGGAATGGCCCCCGTCCCGGTGGAGCCCCCCGAGAACGCCACCGTGGTCCCGATCGGGCCGTTTTTCCCGGTGCTCGAGGAACCGGTCCTCTTCCGGGTGTTTGTCGAAGGCGAGACGGTGGTCGGCTGCGATTACCGGGGATTCTACAATCACCGCGGGATCGAGAAGATCGCGGATTCGGCCCTGACCTACAACCAAACGGTCTTTATGGCCGAACGCATATGAGGGATATGAGGATACATACACAGTACGTGTTACTGTGAAGCCGTAGAAGAAGCCGCCGAAATCCAGGTCCCCCTCCGGGCCCGCTACATCCGCAGTATCCTGCTGGAAATTGAGCGGGTCCATTCGCACCTCCTCTGGCTGGGGATCGGGGGTCACGTCCTCGGGTTCGATACCGTCCTGATGCAGACCTGGCGGATGCGCGAGCCGGTCATGTGGCTGGCCGAGCAGATCACCGGGAACCGGAAGACCTACGGAATGAACCTGGTCGGCGGGGTTCGCCGGGACATCACCGCCGAGCAGAAACCCAAGATTCTCGAGGTGGTCGCCGAAGTGGAGCGGGAATGGCTCCAGGTCATCGATGCGATCGGCGGTGATACTCCCCTGATGATGCGTTTGAAAAACGTGGGCGTACTCAAACACGAGGATGCCCTGGCTTATGCTGTTACCGGCCCGACCGCCCGGGGGTCCGGAGTGGCAATTGACGCCCGGGTCGACCACCCGTATTCCGCTTATGACCACCTGGTTCCGGAAAAGAAGGTCCAGACCGGCTGCGACAACCTGGCCCGGACGCTGGTGCGCCTGACCGAAACCCTGGATTCCATCCGCCTGATCCGCCAGGGCCTCCGGGAATTGCCCGACGGACCGATCATGGCCGATATCCCGAACGAGATACCGGCCGGGAAGGAAGGGATCCGAGTGGTGGAAGCGCCGCGGGGCGAGTCCATGCATTACGTCCTGACCGGCGAGGATAACCGGCCCTACCGCTGGAAGGTGCGGGCCCCGAGCTACATGAACCTGGCTTCTTCTCCGGCGATGCTGAAGGGGATGGAGCTGGCCGATGTGCCGATCGCGATCGCGACTTACGATCCCTGCTTCTCCTGCACCGAACGGGTCGAGGTGGTAGACCGGAAGAGCGGGAAGGCCCGGATTTACACCAACGAGGAACTGGTTAAATTAAGCCGCAGTAAACGGCGTTAAGAATTAGGAACAAGGCATGGCCAAAACGATATTAATTGCTCTGACTAATCTGGCCCTGGTGATCCTGGTCGCTCCCTTCATGGAAGGGGTGATCCGCAAACTCAAAGCGGTCGTCCATTCCCGGAAGGGGCCCCCGTTGATCCAGCCCTATCTCGATCTCCTGAAACTCCTGGGCAAGGAAAACCTGAACGTGGCGGGCAACCCCACCTTCTCCCTCGGGCCGGTCCTCACCTTCGGCAGCATCCTGGCTGCGGCGCTCTTCACCCCCATGGGGGCGGGCGCCCCTCTGGGATTCGCCGGCGACGTCATCGTCCTGGTTTATTTCCTGGTGCTGGCCTCCCTCGGGATCATGCTGGGGGGAACCGCGACCGGGAGCCCCTACGGCACGATCGGATCCGCCCGCGAGATGATGCTCGGGATCGTGGTGGAAATCATCGTCCTGACCTGCCTGATCGTGGCGGTGATCCCGACCAAGTCCTTCAATCTCTCCCAGATTTCCGAATGGTACCATGCCACCGGGCCCAGTCTCTCCATGATCATCGCCGCCGTCCCGTTCTTCCTGATCCTCCAGATCCAGCTCGGCAAGCTGCCCTTCGATATCCCCGAAGCCGACCAGGAACTCATGGGCGGTCCCTTCCTGGAAGCCTCCGGTCCCAAGCTGGCCCTTTACAAATGGGGCTTCTACGCCAAGCAGATTATTCTGGCCTCCCTGTTCCTGGAGGTCTTTCTCCCTTGGCCGAAAACCGGGATCATTCCCGTGGATATCCTGATCAACTTCGCCAAGGTAATGGTGGTGATCGTGATAGTTGGGGTGATCGATGCGGTCAACCCCCGGATCCGGGTGGATCAGGCCGTCAGGTATTTCATCATCCTCTGGGCGATCCTGCTCTTTGCCGTGAGCTTCGCCCTGATCGGGGTGTAATGAGGTTGAACCAATGCTGAAAAGCAAGCTGAAAGAAGCGGCAATCTGTTTCAAGGCGGGACGGGTCACGATGCCCTTCCCCCTGGGCCCGGAGTTCAATCCCCCCGGGGACTGGTTCCGGGGCAAGATCAAGATTGAAGTGGAAAAATGCATCGGCTGCGGGGGCTGCGCCAATGTCTGCCCGGCCCGGCTGATCGAGATCAACGACACGGAGACCACCCGGACGCTGGAGTATTTCCTCCGGCGCTGCACCTACTGCGGGCGCTGCGCCGAAGTCTGCCCGGAAAACGCGATTACGATGTCCACCGAGTACCAGACCGCCACCAACGACAACAATGACCTTTACATCCGCACCGAACTTTACATGGGCACCTGCGGGCGCTGCGGGCGCTGTTTCAAACCCAAGAGCGCCCTGGATAAAATGATGGTAACCGGGTTCCGGTCCAAGGAAGCAGCCGGACCGGCGGGAAAGTAATTCGGGAATAACTATGCAGGAATTCGCCAAAATCATATCGACCATCAGTCTTTCGATGATCATCACTTCGTACCTGATCATCGAGCTCCGGAATCTGAAATATGCCGCCTACGTGTACATGATCCAGGCCTTCCTGATGTGCACCCTTTTCGCCATCTTCGCGATCGACAATCCCGGGCTTTATTACTGGGCCGCGACCGCGTTCGTCACCAAGGTGGTGATCATTCCCTGGCTCCTGCTCCGTTATATCAAAAAGACCACGGACCGGGAGTTCCAGCCCCTGATCGGGTACTTGGGATCCATCTTCCTGATCAGCGCGGTGGTGATCCTGCTCTACCGGGTCACTCATTCGTACATCGGGTTTGTGGCCCCCAGCCAGTTCGCCACCGCCGAACCCTTCCGGACCAATCTGGCGGTCAGCCTCTCGATTTTCATCATGGGCCTTTACTGCATCCTGGTCCGCCGCGACGCGATCAAGACCGTGCACGGCCTTCTGATCCTCGAAAACGGGGTGCATCTCTCCCTGGTCACCCTGGCCCCGGCGCTTCGCGAAACCGCGCTGATCGGGATTGTGACCGACGTGGTGATCGCGGTCTGGATCCTGCTCTACGTGATTTACGGGATTTATCAGAAATTCGGCTCCACCGACACCCTCCAGCTCCGGGGCTTAAGGTGGTAAGGAACAGGAAACAATGAATACCGAAATCCTATATCTTTTCCTGACTCCGGCGATCGCGGGGATTCTGATTTTCCTCGTAGGCCGGAAATCCCGGGTCGTGGCTGAAACCCTGGCCCTGCTCGGCACGATCGTCACCTTCGTGATCGCGCTCAAGATTTTCATCGCCACCACCCACGGCGAGGTGCTTACGCTTTACTCAAGTCAGCTCCGGATGGACGCCCTCTCCGGCCTGATCGCCGGGCTGGTCGCCCTGCTCGGCCTGATTGCCTCCTGCTATTCCATTCCATATATGCGGCGGGAGGTGGAGGTGGGGGCCATCCAGGCGGAGCGGATGGGAACCTACTACGGCTGGTTCATGGTTTTCCTCGCCACTATGCTCTGCGCCACCACCGTCAACAACATTATTCTTCTCTGGGTCATTATCGAGGGAACCACGCTGGCTTCGATCATCCTGGTGGGTTTCTACTGGAACAAGGACGCGATCGAAGCCGCTTATAAATACGCCATTCTCCTGACCGTCGGGATCACCTTCGCCCTCTTCGGATGTGTCCTGCTTTATTCCGGGGCCTCAGCGCAGGTCACCGGAGGGGTCGATCCCCTGAAGCTGACCGAGATCGCCAAGGTGGCGGGTAAGATGCCGAAGAGCATCGTTCTTCTCTCGGTGGTCATGCTCCTGGTCGGTTTCGGGACCAAGGCGGGCATGGTGCCCTTCCACACCTGGCTCCCGGACGCCCACGCCGAGGCCCCCACGCCGATCAGTGCGATGCTTTCCGGCGTGATGATCAAGGTCGGGGTTTACGCCCTGATCCGCACCGTTCTGATTTTCTACCCCTTCTATCCCATTGTCAGCACCCTGGTTCTGGTTTTCGGAATGCTCACGATGGTGGTAGGGGTGATCATGATGATGATGCAGGATGACCTGAAGCGCTTCCTGGCCTTCTGCTCGGTTACCAGCATGGGTTACATCCTGATGGGACTGGGGCTGGCCAACTACCTGGGCATCTACGGCGGAATCTTCCACCTCCTCAACCATTCCCTGATGAAGTCCCTGGCCTTTTTCAGCGTCGGCGCGGTCATTTACTCCACCCATCACCGCCGGGTTTCCGAGCTCGGGGGCCTGGGCAAATATATGCCCATTTCCGCGGTGGCCTTTTATGTTGCCACCCTGGCCCTGGGCGGGTTGCCGTTTTTCAACGGCTTCATCAGCGAATTCACCTTGTTCATCGCGGGCGTGAAGGCCGGCTTCCCCTGGGCCACCGTGGTCGCGGTGGCGGTGGCGATTCTCAACGTAGCCATTTTCATCCACCTGACCTACCAGGTCTTCATGGGAGAGGCGCCGGAGAATCTGAAAGCGGCCGGGATTAAAGAAGTTCCGGTGATGATGTGGGGCGGGATGCTGATCCTGGCTTTCCTCTGTCTCCTGATCGGGGTGTATCCCCAGATCGTTTCCCCCATCCTGAATGAAGCGACCAAAGCGGTCTTCGCCACGATCGCGATGCCTTAAAAAGCATAGGGCATAGAGCGTAGGGCAAAGGGTAAAGAATTAATAATAGAGAGAAAATCAAATGCTGAAGAAACTTTGCGCCAAGGCTTTCCCCAAATCCCTGTGGGTTTTTCATTGCAATACCGGGGCCTGCAACGGCTGCGATATCGAGGTGATCAACGTGCTCACGCCCTACTACGACGCCGAGCGCTTCGGGATCAAGCTGGTGGGCTCGCCCCGGCACGCGGATGTCCTTTTGGTTTCCGGGCCGGTCACCCGGCAGGTGCTTCCCGCTCTGAAAAAACTCTATGACGCGGTTCCCAACCCCAAGCTGGTGATCGCGATCGGGAGCTGCCCCACTGGAGGCAATATCTGGTTCGATTCCTACGCCACCCTGGGCGGGCTGGACAAGGTCCTCCCGGTAAACTTTTTCGTCCCGGGATGTCCGGCCCGGCCGGAAGCCATCCTTTACGGGGTGGCAGTGGCCCTGGGCTTGGCTCCCAAGAAAGTCGCTCCGGAGCTTCTCGCCCAGGTTCACCCCGAACAGCTCCTGCAAAATATCGAAAAATCCTAAGGAAGGAAAAACGCCGATGGCGAAAATTCACGGAGGAATCTCTTTCCGGATGATCATTGGTCTGCTTTGGGCCGCGGTGTTGTTGGCTCCCGCCTGCCAGCCCTGTCCATCCCAAAAACAGACGGCCAAAATCCTGGTCTCGACCGTCCCTTTCACCGTGCCGATGATGGAGGCGCGTTTTATCTTCCTGGTGGATTACCTGAGCAGGGAAACCGGCACCAAATTCGAGATGCTCACCGGCCCGGCCTCGGTGGACGCCTTTCTGAAAATGATCAAGGGGGAAAATGTGGCTTTCTCGTTTCAAAACCCCTACCTTTACGCCATCCTGGCCGAGAAAAACCAGGCGGTTCCGGTGGTAAAAACGATTTCGCTTGACGGGCGGACCGAATTCCGCGGCCTGGTGGTGGCCAAGGAAGGAAGCCCGATCCAGGCGTTGACGGACCTGCGGGGTAAAACCGTTCTGGCCACCTCGCGTTTTAACGTCGGAGGATTCCTCGCCCAGTGGATGATGCTCAAGGGAGCGGGAATGGATCCGGAGAAAGATCTGAGCTACAAATTCGGGGAGCCCCAGGAAAAGATCCTGGAGAAGGTGGCGGACGGCCGGGCCGAGATCGGCTTCGTCCGCGAGGATGTGCTGGAAGCGATGAAAAACGCGCGGGGACAGATGCCCCGGGTGAAAATCATCGCCTCCACCCCGTACTATCCCAATCATAACATCGTTTCCTATCCCGGGACCGATCCGGAACTGGTGCAGAAAGTGAAGGACGCCCTCCTGAAGCTCGATGCCCAAAACCCGGACCAGGCTTTCATCTTCCAGCGCCTGCGCATCTCCGGGTTCGCCCCGACCTCCGCCTCGGATTACGCCGATTTCACCAACCTGCTCATCCTGAACGGGTTCCTCACTCCCCCGCCCAATGCCGCCCCGGCTACCGGGACCGTTGTCCCTGCTCCCGCGCCGGTCACGCAGACCGTTGCCCGGTAAGCCACGGTTCATTTCCTCGAATTTCCCTCTTTCTCACCCCCATCAGGTCTTTCATTTCTGTTTGGGTTCACCGTTCAGTGTTCACGGTTCAGGGTTAAAGACGGAAAATGCTGAAAGTGCCGAATCTATCGCACCCGATTAATTGTTTTCTGAATCCCCTAAACCTTGAACGTTGAACCTTGAACCTGATAACCTAAGCAAGGACAAAAGAAAATGGAACCGCAAGTCGACCTGGAAACCCTGATCACCTACCTCCACCCGGGCTTTCCCGCGAAGGTGGCGGTGGTGGGTATGGGCAACCGGCTCCGCGGCGACGACGGGGCCGGGCCGGAGCTCGTCCAGCGGCTGAAGGAGCAATGGGAGCAATCGGCTTTCTGCCGGCAGTTCCCCCACGAACGGCTCTTCATTGACGCCGGCGAGACGCCCGAGGATTGGCTGGTCCGGATCGTGGATCTCAAGCCTGCGGTGGTGATCGTGGCGGACGCGGTGGAGCTGGGAGCGGACGCGGGCGCGGTGGCGGTCCTCCCGCCCGGCGAACTGCCGGAGAATTTCTGCCTTTCCACCCACCGGATGCCCCTGCGCAGCCTGCTCAAGCTCTGGGAGGAAAACGGGATCAAGGCGCTGGTCCTGGCGATCCAGCCGGGGAGCCTGGAGCACGGGCGGGAAATTTCCGCACCGGTGCGGGAGACGATCGGACACCTGACCTCGATTCTCTCGGGTAAACAGGATTAGGATCAGGTCCCAGATACGATTTTAGGAACACAAATCCCTTCTCCCGGCGGGGAGGGGATGGAGAGGAGGGTTAATGATTACGGTAATAGCGATTCTGAAGGCGCAGGAAGGGAAAGCGAAAGAGATGGAAACGGCCATCCGGGCCTATCTGCCCAAGGTGCAAAAGGAGAATGGGACGGTCGCGTATATTCTTCACCGTTCCCAGATGGACCCGGGCAAATTTCTGTTTTACGAGAAATACCAGGACACCGAAGCCCTGGCGGCCCATGGGCAATCGCAGGAATTCCAGGATCTCTTCGCCAAGGTCGGCCCGCTCCTGGCTGAACAGCCGAGCATCGAGATGTACGAGGAAGTTGCCAAAAAAGGGTAGACGGAAGACGGTAGACGGGAAAAACCGAAACCCAGAAACCGGCAGCCAGCAGCAGATAACAGGTAGCCGGTAACTCCGAGATCCTTCGCTATCGCTCAGGATGACACTTTTGTATTTATCTATTTCGTCTCACTTCTTACGTCTCACTTCTCACTTTTATTAAGGAGTTTTTATGAAGAAATCATTGGGCGCGAAAACTTTGATCTATCCTACCCCGGTCTGGGTGGTGGGCACATACGATAAGTCCGGGAAAGCCAACGTGATGACGGCGGCCTGGGCGGGGATCTGTTGTTCCCAGCCGCCCTGCGTCGCGGTTTCCCTGCGGAAAGCTACTTACACCCATGGAAACATCGTCGAACGCAAAGCCTTTACCATCAATGTCCCGTCCGAAACCCAGGTCCGGCAGGCGGATTATTTCGGGATCGTGTCCGGAAAAACTAAAAACAAGTTTGCCGCCACCGGACTGACCCCGGTGAAAAGCGACCTGGTGGACGCCCCCTATGTCGAGGAGTTTCCCCTGGTCCTGGAATGCCGTCTGGCTCACACCTTCGAACTGGGGCTGCACACCCAGTTTGTCGGCGAAATCGTGGATATCAAGGCCAGCGAATCGGTACTCGGAAAGGACGGTTCCCTGGAGATCAAAAAGGTCAAGCCGGTTATTTTCGCCCCCGAGAGCGGCAATTATTACGGGGTGGGGAAGCACCTGGGGAAAGCGTTCTCGATCGGAATGGGGTTAAATAACGATGACCGATAGCCAAATTTATTAGGAAGATCGAATAGATTTTTGGGGGTTTACAAGCCGGGGCCGGGCTGGCCCCGGCTTTTTTATTTTGAAACCGGCGACCTGTTACCTGTCGCCTGTATCTTCTTGGTCCTGCCGGCTGAGCCAGAATTTGAAATAGGCCAGGCCGAGGAAAAGGGCCAGACCTCCGAGAAAGAAAATGGCCCGGAACCCGGCCCACTCCCCCACGTAGCCGAGCGTGGCGGAACCCAGAAAAACCCCCGCATCAATGCTTCCGGTAAAAGCCCCGGAGATCTTGCCGCGGATATTTTCCGGCTCGTTCCGGAGCGCCAGCGCGGAGAGGAGGGGGTAGAGGAATCCGTGACCGGTTCCCGCCAGAAATCCGGCGAGCAGCAGAGTCGTATTGCCCCCGGGCAAAGTCAGGGTCAGGAGGCCCGCGGCGGTCAGGACCAGGGCCGGGGGAATTACTTTTTCCTCGCCGACCCGGTCGGCGATCCGGCCCCCGAAGATCCGGGTCAGGATGGCCGCCAGGGAATAGGCGATAAAGTAAAGGGAGACCAGGGAAAGTTTTTCCTCCTGGGCGAAGGGGGCGACGAAATTTCCCGAGGTGGAAAGGCCGAACCCGAAAAGCAGGGACAGGACCGCGACGGCCAGGGTGCGTTTCCTGATGAAGACCTGGAAGAAGGAAGGGGTGACTTCGGATGAAACCGGCCGGTACGGTTCGGACAGGGAAAGGGGCAGGAGGAGGCCGACGGCGGAGATGCCCGCGGCCGCGGCGAAAAGCGCCGGGAAATTATAATGCCGGAGAATCTGCTCGCCGATGATGGGACCGACGGCCAACCCGGTAAGCCCGGTGATCCCGAAGATCCCGATCCCCTCGTTCAGGCGCTCCGCGGGGATGATGTCGGCGGCAAAGGTGAAAGCGGCGGTGAAGCAGAAGGCCAGCCCGATCCCGTGGAAGACCCGGACGATGAGGAGCGGGAGATAGAATCCGGAAAGAGGGCCTTGAAAGAAGTTGTAGGTGAGGGGGGCGGTGATCAGGAGCAGGCAGCCGAGCGAGAAGCTTTTCTTCCGGCCGATCCGGTCCACCAGGGTGGAGATCCAGGGCCGGCAGAAAACGGCGGCCAGGGAGAAGGTGCCCATGATGAGCCCGATGTCGGATTTCCCGCCACCGTGGCCGGTGATGAAGAGGGGAAAGAGGAAGAACATCCCGAAGCTGGAGACGGTAAAAAGCTGGGCGAGAGACATCGTGATGAAGGGCCGCGTGAAAAGCTGGGAATTCATTTTCCGGGAATCTTCCGAATTCATTTGTTGAAGGTTATTTTGGAGAAGATCCCGCCCACGGCGGGAAGGGGATTATCCTCAGGCACAGCCGATGTTCCACCCCCGGGGGCCGCGCGAAATCCGGAGCATGTCCTCCCAGTAGTCGTCCCAGGCGTCAATCTCGCCCTTCTCGTTTGCGAAAGCGACTGATTTCTTGGGCTCCGTCTCCTCGGGGGAGGAAGCGGGCAAAGTTGATTGGGTTACCTTTTCGTCCATAGTTCAAATATTTTGTGTCCACCGAGATTATAATCGCAAACTCCCGAGTTCAAAACAGTCCATTTAAAGGTAGCCGCAGGCTTCTCGATCCGATCCCGAGGCATTGTGGTCGAGGGAAGCCTGCGTTTTATTTAATCAAGATTTTTAGTATTTGTCGCAACCTAAAGGTTGCGGCTACCGTTCTAAAACTTCGGAATGCGGCCTGGATTCAGGATTTTTTCCGGCCGGGACGGCGGGGTGGTTTATAGGGCTTCTTTTTCCGGGAGGCCCGGACAGTTTTCAGGGAAGCCCGGGACTCGAGTTCCTTGAGCCGGTCGCGGAGCTCGGCCGCCCGCTCGAAATCCAGGCGCTCGGCGGCCGCCACCATCTCCCTCCGGAGCTCGGAAACGTTGAATTCCCCCGCGGTTTCGGCGGCGTCCAGGGGTACGGTAAAATAATCCGCCTCGTAGATCGAGTGGCGGATATCGGTGATGGATTTTTGAATGGTTTCGGGCGTGAGCCCCTCCCGGAGGTTGTATTCCTCCTGGATTTTCCGCCTCCGATCGGTTTCCCGGATGGCGGTCTCCATCGAACCGGTCATCTTGTCGGCGTAAAGGATGACCCGTCCGTTGAGATTACGGGCGGTCCGTCCGAAAGTCTGGATCAGCGAGCGCGCGGACCGCAGAAACCCCTCCTTGTCGGCATCAAGGATGGCCACCAGGGAAACCTCGGGGAGATCCAACCCCTCCCGGAGAAGGTTGATCCCGATCAGGACGTCGAACAGGCCCAGCCGGAGGTCCCGGAGGATCTCGCTGCGCTCGAAGGTCTGGACTTCGGAATGGAGGTAACGCACCTTGATCCCCAGCTCGCGGTAATACTCGGTCAGGTCCTCGGCCATCCGCTTGGTCAGCGTCGTGACCAGGGTGCGTTCTTTGGCCTCGACCTGCTTCTTGATCTCCCCGTGGAGGTCGAGCACCTGGTTTTGGGCCGGTCGGACCTCGACGCGGGGATCGATCAGGCCGGTCGGCCGGATGATCTGCTCGACCGGCTGGTTCCGGGACTGTTTCAATTCGTAATCCCCGGGGGTGGCGGAAACGTAAATTACCTGCCTGATCCGCTCCCGGAACTCCTCGAACCGGAGGGGGCGGTTGTCCAGGGCCGAGGGCAGACGGAAACCGTATTCCACCAGGGTTTCCTTGCGGCTTCTGTCCCCGCGGTACATCCCGCCGATCTGGGGCACGGTGATGTGGCTTTCGTCGATGAAAAGGAGAAAGTCCTCCGGGAAATAGTCGATCAGGGTGAAGGAGGGCTCGCCCGGGGCCCGGCCGTCGAGGTGCCGGGAATAGTTTTCGATTCCGGTGCAGTACTTGGTCTCGATCAGCATCTCCAGGTCGAAGCGGGTCCGCTGTTCCAGGCGCTGGGCCTCGAGCAGGCGGTTTTCGCGGTAAAACACCTCCAGCCGTTCCTTGAGCTCCGCCTGGATTCCCGCGATGGCCGCCTCCAGCTTCCCCCCGGTGGTGATGTAGTGGGTGCCGGGGTAAACGGTCAGGCGCTTCAGCTTCTGGGTGACCGCGCCCCGGACGGGGTCAAACTCGGAAATGGCTTCGATCTTGTCCCCGTCCAGCTCGACCCGGAAAGCCCGATCGCCGGAATGAGGGGGGAAAATCTCGATTACATCCCCGCGGGACCGGAAGCAGGAGCGATGGAAATCGATTTCATTCCGGGCGTACTGCAGCTCGACCAGGCGGCGGATCAGCCGGTCCCGGTTGGCCTCCTTCCCGACCTCGAGATGAAGGTGATGCCGGCGGTATTCTTCCGGGGAGCCGATCCCGTAGATGCAGGAAACGGAGGACACGATCACCACGTCCCTCCGCTCCAGGAGCGAGCGGGTGGCGGAGTGGCGGAGGCGGTCGATCTCGTCGTTGATCGAGGCGTCCTTTTCGATGTAGGTGTCGGTGGCCGGCAGGTAGGCCTCGGGCTGGTAATAGTCGTAGTAACTGATGAAGAACTCGACCGCGTTCTCCGGGAAAAGCTCCCGGAACTCGGTGAAAAGCTGGGCGGCCAGGGTCTTGTTGGGGGCGATCACCAGGGCGGGGCGGTTGACCCGGGCGATCACGTTGGCCATGGTGAAGGTCTTGCCCGAGCCGGTCACCCCGAGGAGCGTCTGGTCGGTGAGCTTATTATCCAGGCCCTCGACCAGGGCCCGGGTGGCCTGGGGCTGGTCGCCGCGGAGGACAAAGTCGCTGGTCAGTTTAAATTCGGAAGCCATCAAGCATAAGTTTAAAAGATGTCAGGCAAAGGGCATAGGGCAAAAGCGTCCATTGAGTTCATAGTGTCCATAGAGTCCGTAGTGTCGAAGAACAAGAATGAATCCTAACGACACAATGGACACAAAGAACACAATAGACACGATAGACTCAATGAACCCTTCCCCCCAAAAAAGAAAAAGAGCTACCGAAAAGCAAAACTGCTTAACTTGCGCTCGCAACGTCTGACGGATTTGTTAGGATTCCTGGTCTTCGCCGGAATTCTCGGAGCCGATCCCGTACTTTTCCAGCTTGTAGCGGAAGGAGCGGAAGCTCAGGCCCAGGAGCCCGGCGGCCTTCTTTTTCTTGCCCCCGCTTTTCTCGAGCGCGGCCCGGATCATTTTTCTCTCAAACGCTTCCAGCTGACTCTCGAGGTTGATCCCCTCGGGGGGGAAGACGACGGGCTCGCTGATCTCCGGAGGGAAATTCGGGTTCAGGTGGGGATAAATATCCTCCGGGAGAATCCGGTCGGAGGAAGCCAGGGCGACCACCCTTTCCACCAGGTTTTCGAGCTCCCGGACATTCCCGGGAAAAGGATATTCCTTCAGGAGCTCCAGGCTTTCGGCCGGGATGATCGGTATGGTCTTCTGGCTTTTCTGGGCCAGGAGACCCCGGAAATGTTCCACCAGGATCGGGATGTCTTCCTGGCGTTCCCGGAGGGGGGGAAGCTCGAGCCGGATCACGTTCAGGCGGTAAAAAAGGTCCTCGCGGAATTTACCCGTTTCCACCATCTCGTCGATATCCCGGTTGGTGGCGGCCAAAATCCGCAGGTCCGCCTCGATCTCCTTAGTCCCTCCCACCCTCCGGATTTTATGTTCCTGGATGGCGCGGAGGAGCTTGACCTGCATGGGGGAGGGGAGTTCGGTGATTTCATCCAGAAAGATCGTGCCGCCGGAGGACACCTCGAAAAGCCCGGGCTTGGTGCGGACCGCGCCGGTAAAGGCGCCCTTTTCGTGACCGAAAAGCTCGCTCTCGATCAAGGTTTCGGGAATGGCGCTGCAGTCCACCGGGACAAAGGGAGCGTTCCGCCGGGACCCGGAAAAATGGATGGCCCGGGCCACCAGCTCCTTCCCGGTCCCGGATTCGCCGACGATCAGGACGTTGGACTGGGTGTCCGCGACCTGGCGGATCAGTCCAAAAACCCGGAGCATGACGGGGGCGTTGCCGATCAGGGCCCCGAACCCCAGGCGGGTTTTAAGTTCCCGGCGCAGGAGCAGGTTTTCCTGCTCCAATTTAAGACGGGAAAGGTTGTTGGCGATCCGGAGCTTGACCTCTTCCACCTGGAAGGGTTTTTCCAGGTAATCGCAGGCGCCGGATTTCATCGCCTCGACCGCCGATTCGGTGGAGCCGAAGGCGGTAATGACCATCACCTGGGTCCCGGGGGCGATTTTCTGGATCTTCCGGGTGATCTCGATGCCGTCCAGGCCGGGGAGCTTCAGGTCGGTGATGACCAGGTCAAAATGAAAACGGTGGCAATGCTCCAGAGCCTCCAGTCCGTTGGCGGCGAGTTTCACCTGGTAGCCCTGGCGGACGAGGAGGATCTCCAGGAACTCCCGCATGGAAGCCTCGTCGTCAATGACCAGGATCAGCGGGGGCGGGAGCTTCAGGAGGCCGGCGGCGATTTCAAATTCGGGCAGGTTATTGGGCATGGTCTTCTCCGGAGAGGGGAAAGGAAAGCGTAAAGACCGCGCCCGCGCCGGGCCGGCTTTCGACCTGGATCCGGGCCCCGTGCAACTCGACGATCCGGTGCACGATCGCCAACCCCAGCCCGATGCCTTTTTCCTTGGTGGTGAAGAAGGGCTCGAACAGACGGGCCTGGGTTTCCTCGTTCATGCCCATGCCGGTATCGCTCAGGCCGATTTCCAGCTGTCCGCGATCGGCGCCGTTCCGGGACCAGACCCGGAGGGTTCCGCCGGCGGGCATGGCTTCTCCGGCGTTGATCAGGAGGTTGAGAAAAAGCTGGCGGAGCTGGTGGGGGTCGGCCTGGATCAGCCGCGGTTTTTCATAATGTTTTTCAATTTTTATTCCCGGGGGAAAATCCTTGCCCCGGCTGGTGAATTCCACGCATTCGTCCAGGATCTGGACCGGGTCGAGCGGGGAAAACCGGGGCTTTTCCGGGCGGGCGAAGCGGAGAAAATCGGTGACCAGGCGGTTCAGGCGCTCGGTTTCCCGGAGGATAATACGCATCAGCCGGATCTCCTCCTCCGGTAATTCCTGGCGCTCGAGCAGGAGCTGGAGCGGGCCGGAGATCGCCCCCAGGGGGTTGCGGATCTCGTGGGCGATGCCGGCGGCGAGTTCGCCGATCGCGGCCATTTTTTCCGACCGCATGATTTCCTTTTCCATTTCCTTCACCCGGGTGATGTCCTGGAAAATCAGGATTTTTCCCAGGCCTTCCCCGTCCTCGCCTTTCAGGGCGGAGAGGGAAAAACCGAGGTAAATCAGGGAGCCGTCCGGCTTCGGCAGGCTGACTTCGGGACGCGTGGTTTTTTTCTGGTCCCGGGCCGCGATTTCCCGGGCCAGGACGGGAAAAATGTCGGCGAGATTTTTATTGAAGATCTCGGCGGTTTTCCGGCCCAGGGTTTCTTCCCCCGCGCGGTTCAGGGAGAGAATCCGGTCGGAAGCATCCACGGTCAAAACCCCGCTGCTGATGGATTCCACGATCTTCCCATGAACGGCCAGCAGGGAGCTCAGATCGTCCTTTTTCTTCTCCAGCTCGGCTTCGGTGGACCGGAGCTGTTCGGAGAGAGAGCTGGCCAGGATGGCCACCGCGAAGTAGGCGGCGATATTGGCCCCGACGGTGAAAAAATATTCGCGGGCCGGATTGGCCCGGATCACCCCGCTGAGATTCAGGATCTGGTAGAACTCGAGGTCGGCGAAGCCCCCGTAGAGGATGGCGGAGAGAGAGGCGATCAGGAGCGCTCCCCGGCGGTGGAGGAAGATGCTGGCGGTGACGATTCCGAAAAGATAAAGAAAGGAAAAAATGGATTCAGAACCGCCGGTGAAGAGAATCAGGGCGCTGATGAAAAAGGGATCCCAGACGATCTGAAAATAAAGAAAGAGGGTCTGGCTTTTTAAGGAATGCGGCCGGGAAATCCACGCCAGGCTGAAGGCGGTGAAGACCAGGGTGATCCCCAGGAGCAAGTAGAGGGGAAAATGGGGAAAATCCCCGGTCTGGGTCAGGACCCAGCCTCCTAACAGCGCGAAGACCAATCCCCCGCGGAGAAGAATAAGCCAGGTATACCGGCGATTATCCGCGGGGACCAAGCGGTTTGCCCGGAGATTCATTTTCAAACCGGGAGCGGCTCCCGGTTCTTAACCCACTGTCCCACCGAGTGCGAAGATCGGCAGGTACATGGCGATCATGAATCCGCCGACGACTATGGACATGAAGATCATGATGAGGGGCTCGATCAGGGCGGTTAAGCCGTCCACTGCGGTGTCCACCTCGATATCGTAAAAGTCGGCGATTTTGTTGAGCATGGCGTCCAGGGCCCCGGTCTGTTCTCCGACCGCGATCATCTGCACCACCATCCCGGGGAAGACCCCGGAAGACTTGAGGGGCTCGGCGATGGATTTGCCCTCGGCAATGCTGGATTTTGCCACCAGGATGGCCTTTTCGATCGTGACGTTCCCGGCGGTGCGGGAGCAGATCTCCAGGCCTTCCAGGATGGGCACGCCACTCGAGATCATCGTTCCCAGGGTGCGGGTGAAGCGGGCCACCGCCTGCTTGCGGATCAGGTCGCCGAACACCGGCGCCTTGAGGAAGATGTCGTCGGTTACGGCCCGGCCTTTTTCATTTTTTCGGAGGGCGCGCCAGGCGAAGACCAGGGCGACGACAACCACGCCCATATAAAGGATGTTATGCCGCACGAATTCGCTGATCGCGACCACCGCCCGGGTCGGGGCGGGGAGGGTGCTGCCCATGTCGGCGAACATTTTTTGGAAAACCGGGATAACGAAAATCAGAAGCACGGCGGTCACGGCGATCAGGGCGACCATGACCACCGCGGGGTAAATCATGGCGCCCTTAACCTTCCGCTTCAGGGCCTCGGATTTTTCCATGAAGATCCCGAGCCGGTTCAGGATGGTGTCCAGGATACCGCCGACTTCGCCGGCGGCGATCAGGCTGGTGAAGAGCTTGTCGAAGACCTTAGGGTGCTTCTCCAGGGCCTGGGCGAAGGTCGACCCGCCTTCGACCGATTCCTTGACGTTCAGGAGGATACTTTTGAAATTCTTGTTCGGGTTCTGGTTGGCGAGGATGTCCAGGCACTGGACCAGGGGGAGACCGGCGTCGATCATGGTGGCGAACTGGCGGGTAAAGACGACCAGTTCGTTCAGGGGAACCCCCTGGGCCCCGCCGAGCATGGGGCCGATAATCGGTAGTTGGTTGAGCTGGAACCCGGCCTTTTTTTCCTTGACTTTGAAGGGGACGATCTGCTGGGTGCGGAGCTGCTGGATCAGCAGACCTTCATTCTGGGCCTCGTTTTCCCCCTTGCGGGTTTCCCCTGACTTGGTCCTTCCCTCCCACACGTAAATTGGCATATTTATCCCCCTTATTTATTGGCCGGACCACGCCCCGCCTGGGCCACGGAGAGCATGTTCTTTACTTCTTCCGGGTCCGTGGAATAGCCCAACACGTCATCAAAGGTGATTAATTTCTTCTGGAACAGGGCGACCAGGGACTGGTTCATTGTCTGCATTCCGAACTTGGCCTGCCCGACCTGCATCTGGGAGTAGATCTGGTGGATTTTATCCTCCCGGATCAGGTTGCGGATGGCGGGGTTGGGGACCATGATCTCGAGGGACAGGCAGCGCCCGGCTCCGTTGGCCTTGGGGATCAGGGACTGGCAGAGAATACCCTCCAGCACGAAGGAAAGCTGGGCCCGCACCTGGGGCTGGGCATAGGGGGGGAAAACGTCGATGATCCGGTTGATGGTCTGCACCGCCGAGTTGGTATGGAGGGTGGCGAAACAGAGATGGCCGGTTTCGGAGATCTGCAGGGCGGCCTCGATAGTTTCCAGGTCACGCATTTCCCCGATCAGGACCACGTCCGGGTCCTGGCGGAGGATGTAGCGGAGAGCGGCCTTGAAGCTCTTGGTGTCGGACTGCACCTCGCGCTGGTTGACGACGCAGTTTTTATGGGCGTGGAGATACTCGATCGGGTCCTCGATGGTGATGATATGCTCGTGCCGGTCCTGGTTGATTTTGTCAATAACGGAGGCCAGGGTGGTGGATTTGCCGCAGCCGGTGGGGCCGGTGACGAGAACCAGTCCCCGCGGTTTTTGGCTGATATCGTTCATGATCGGGGGAAGCCCCAGTTCATCGAAGGTCAGGATCCGAAAGGGGATGGTGCGGAAGGCCCCGGCCACCGCCCCGCGCTGGATGAACATGTTGGCCCGGAAGCGGGAAAGGCCCTTGACCCCGAAGGAAAGGTCGAGCTCGTTTTCTTCTTCGAACCGGTGCTTCTGGGCATCGGTCAGAATCGAATAACAGACCTGTTTGGTTTCGGTGGGGGTGAGCTGCTCGAGTTTGAGCGGAACCAGGCTGCCGTCGATCCGAAGCTGGGGCGGGGAGCCGGTGGTGATGTGGAGATCGGAGGCCCCCTTTTCGACCATCAACTTGAGCAACTGGTGGAGAGTGGGTGTCGCCAAGATTTCTCCTTAGCGGTCCTGGGCTGTGACCCGGGTAACCTCTTTCAGGGAACTGACCCCTTCCTTGACCTTGGAGAGCCCGCTCTGCCGCAGGGTTTTCATCCCCTGCCGCATCGCCTCCCGTTTCAGCTCGGTGGTGGAGGCTCCGGAGAGGATCAGTTCTTTTAGCTCCTCGGTTATGATCATGACCTCGTAAAGGGCGATCCGGCCCTTGTAGCCGTTGTTGCACTTGTCGCAGCCCTTGCCTTCGTAGGGGATGAATCCTTCCACCTGGTCGGGGGGAACCCCGACGTCGACGAGGCCGCTTTTGGCCACCTCGATCGGTGCTTTGCATTCCTGACATATCTTCCGGGCCAGCCGCTGGGCCACGATCAGGTTGACTGAGGCGGTGACCAGGAAGGGCTCGATGCCCATGTTCAGCAGACGGTTGATGGTGCTGGGAGCGTCGTTGGTATGGAGGGTGGAGAGGACGAGATGGCCGGTCAGGGCCGCCTTGACCCCGATCTCGGCGGTTTCAAAGTCACGGATCTCGCCGACCATGATAATGTCCGGGTCCTGCCGGAGGAAGCTTCGGAGGGCGGCGGCGAAGTTGAGCCCGATATCCTCGTGCATCTGGACCTGGTTGATCCCAGGGAGGTTGAACTCCACCGGATCCTCGGCGGTGGAGACGTTTTCGGTCACCTTGTTCAGCTCCGAGAGGGCGGAATAGAGGGTGGTGGTTTTGCCCGAGCCGGTCGGCCCGGTGACCAGCACCATCCCGTAGGGCTGGCCGATCGCCCATTTGAAATCCTTCAGGGCTTTTTCCTCGAAGCCGAGCTTGGTCATGTCCAGCTGGAGGTTGGATTTGTCCAGGAGTCGGAGGACGACCTTTTCCCCGAAGAGAGTGGGGAGAACCGATACCCGGAAGTCCATTTCCTTCCCGCCCGACATCTTGAGCTTGATCCGGCCGTCCTGGGGCAGACGCCTTTCGGCGATGTCCAGGTTGGACATAATTTTTAGCCGCGAGGTCATCGCGTTTTTCAGCTTGAGGGGGGGCTTCATGATTTCGGACATGACTCCGTCGATCCGGAAGCGGACCCGGAACATCTTCTCGTAGGGCTCGATGTGAATGTCGCTGGCGCTTTTCCTGATCGCGTCGGTCAGGATCATATTCACCAGCCGCACCACCGGGGCGTCGGTGGATTGCTTCTCCAAGTCGGTGACGTCCACTTCCTCCTCGTCTCCGACCACCTCAAGCTCGTCCATGATGCCGGACATTTCGGCGCCCATGTCTGTGTCGGCCTGGACATTGTGGTATTTCTCGATGGCCTTCCTGATCGAATCCTCCGAGGCCACGGCGGTCTCGACATTGTAGCCGGTCAGAAACTTGATGTCGTCGATCGCGAAGATATTGGAAGGATCGGCGGTGGCCACGATCAGGGTGGAACCGGCCCGGTTGACCGGGATAATGGTGTGTTTGAGGCAGACCTCCTTGGTGACCAGGCCGATGACCTCCGGGCTGATTTCAAATTCGTCCAGGTTGATGGCCGGGACCCCGAACTTCTTGCTGATAAACGAGGTCAGCTCGCTTTCCTTGATGAAGCCGAGCTTGGTCAGGTTGGCCCCCAGCCTTCCTCCCCCGGATTTCTGGGCCTCCATGGCTTTCTGGAGCTGGTCCGGGGAAATCAATTTTTCTTTGATTAGCAGTTCTCCGAGGCGGTTTGTCATTGGAGCTACTCCCTTTGGATTTTAGACCTTTCTCAATTCCTAACGTTATATAATTATATACATATACAATATTTGGCCGAAATTATCCAGTTGAGATGATTGGAAGAGAGACCTTGACAACCCAACCATGGACAGGGAAAAATAACGCGATGAGTCAAAAAGCCGGTTTCGGGGATTCCCGGGTTCCGGCCCGGTCCTCCCGATCCCGCAAAACCCGGGAAGGGGGTTGAAAGCCAATGGAACTGGAAATCACTTCCGAAAAATGCATCGCCTGCCGGGCCTGCGAATTCGCCTGTTCCTATCACATGGACGGGGATTATTCGAGCATCGGGTCCAGCATCATGATCCACAAGGACGAGCGCAAGGATTACTTCGGGCCGATCCTGAAACGGTCCAAGGACATTGTGCTCGGGCGCCCGGAGGGAATCGAGCTGCTTAAACCCGGACAGTCCACCACCGGGGGCGCGGCGGCCAACAAGCCGATCCTGATGCGGGGTCCCTGCGACCTTTGCCCGGATGAGGATGTGCCCTTCTGCGTGGCCATTTGCCCGACCGGATGTCTCCGGAAAAAGGAGTAAGACCATGGCAATGGAAAGAACATATAACAACCGGCTTCTCCTCGCGGATTTAACCACGGGGAAATGCGAGGAAAGGGAACTGGGTGAAGAGCTGGCCCGTGCCGAGCTGGGCGGGGCCGCCCTCAACCTGGAACTGCTCCGCCGTTTTCCCGAGGGCGAACCCCTGGTGATCGGGACCGGTCTCCTGACCTCGACCTTCTGCCCCGGATCCGGGGTGGCGGTGGTCACGGCTAAAAGCCCCCGCTCGGGAATGGTGGTCCACCATCCCATCATCGGCCTGATCGGGCTTGAGCTCAAGCTTTCCGGTTTTGACTTTATCGTGGTCAGGGGGCGGTCGGAAAAACCGGTCCGGCTCTGGCTCCACGATGAGCTCGCCGAGATCGCCCCGGCGGGGGAGGTGAAGGAGCAGGGCACCAACCAGGTGACCGGCCGGATCCGCGACGAGTATGGGGACATGAATATCCACGCGTTCCAGGTGGGTCCCGCGGGCATGGCGGGCAGCCCCCTGGCGATGATTTCCGAAAGCTGTTTCGGCGGCTATGACCGGGCCGGGCTGGGTCTGGCCCTGGCGGAAAAGGGACTTTACGCCGTAGTGGTGAGGGGCCTCGGGAGCCTGGAAGTGGCCGACGGCTTTTTCCCGGAATCCGCCAAGCTCATGCAGGAAGCGGCCCAGAGCCTGAAAGGGAAAATCGGAATCAGGGAGATCATGCGCCTCTGGGCCAAGGAGGAGACTTTCCTCCCCGCCCTGGAAA
This sequence comes from bacterium, assembly GCA_028713675.1. GTDB lineage: Bacteria > Desulfobacterota > JAPLJL01 > JAPLJL01 > JAPLJL01 > JAPLJL01. The sequence continues at coordinate 3,073 of JAQTNV010000015.1, read as the reverse complement.
AAGTCACCCATCGTCATTCCGCCTGCTACAGCTGTCCTTTCCCCTGCCGGACCTTCGGTTTCCTCCGGGAGGACCCGGCCCGCAAATTGGAAACGGACGCGCCCAATCCCGGCGACGCCATGATCGATCCGCAGGGGGTCCTGGCCCTGTCTTTTCTCGGGAATGACTTTCTCCACGTTTACGAGCACTGCACCCAGCTCGGGGCGGACCCGGCGGCGGTGGGGATGATCCTGAAGGCGGAAGGAATCGCGGACAAGAACGCCGCGGACCAGCGGATCGAGTCCCTAATTAATGAAAAGAAGGATCTGGTCAACAGCAAGCAGAATAATTTCCACGGGGTTACGCCCTGGCCGGACGGCGGAGACCTTTCCGCGGCCCTGGTCCAGGCGGCCGGGATATTCTCCAACGGAATCCCACCCGCGGTGCTTCCCCTTTCCAACCCCCCGGCTTCTCTGCCCGCCGATCCGGTCGAGAAGGCGGCCCTGGTCCTGGAGCGGATGGCCCTGGGCCTCACGCTGGGGATCTGCCCGATTTTCCTCCTCTCCACCCCGGTTGTGACCCCGGCCCGGCTGGCCGGCCTGGTCAAGCTGGCCACCGAGTGGGACGGGATCGGCGAGGAAGAGTTGAAAGCGAAAGCCAAATCCCTGATCGGGAAAACCCTGAAACTGGCGGCTCCCAAGGGCAGCATTTCGGACGGCTTGAAACCCGCGGGGTTTGACGCGGCCTGGGCCGGATTGAAAAAACGGTACGTTGAAGGTTAAACCGGACAAATTTCCCGGCCATTCCCCCGCCCAGGTGGGTATCTACATGGGCGAAGGTACCGCCCATTCCTGGACCTGGTGGGCGGAGTACTTCGAAAAAATCGGTTTTTATCGGCAGCAATACCTGGACGAGGAAAATTTCGCCTCCCGCCTCGGGGGGGTGGATTTCCTCTGCCTCTCGGGGGGCGACACCTTTGCCATCGCGGCTGGCCTGGGCCCGGCCGGGGCGCGGGCCCTCGGGGAATTTTTCTCCGGCGAGAAGGTTTATCTGGGCTCCTGCGCCGGGGCTTATCTCCCCCTCCGTTCTTCCCAGGAATCTCTCCGGCGGTTCAATTTTCTTTCCATCCCGGTGGCGAATATTGTTTCCGATCCTCCCTTGGGCCTGGAATTCTCGCCCCGGACGATGATCCCTTACGGAAACCGCTACCTGATCCATCCGGTCCGGGACGAGGTGGTGCTCCGGCCGCTGGGGTCCTGCCCGCAGGCGACCGTAACCGCCCCCCTATTCGGCGGGCCTCCTTTCGCCCCCGGTGCGGACACCCCCGGCCTGATCCCCCGGGCCACTTACGAGAACTTTACGCCTCGAACCAGTTTTCCGGCCGGTCCGGAACTGGCCCGCAGGATTTTTCAGGGCCGGGAAGCCGTCCTCGAAGCCCGGCTCGGGCCGAGTACCCTTTTCCTTCTCGGTCCCCATTTGGAACATCCCCGGTTTCCCGCCGCCAATCAGTTTCTAACTTATTTGCTGGAGCCTTATTTTGCGCGCGGTCCGAAAACCGCGCCGGCGGAGCCGGGTCCGGAGGAAACCTCCCCGGAGCTGCTGCGGGAGATCAAAAAGGAGTTATCCCGTTCCCGCTTTACGGTGCAGAGCCTGACCCAGCTTTCCCTGAGCTTCGAGATCGGGCGGAAACTTTACGAGCCCGAAAAAATCGCCGAGCTGCTCGAGTTCGCCTGGAAGCGGATCCGGAAATTCCGGCCGGGTGCCGGGCTCCCGGTCGCGGCGGGGGAAACCCTTCGGACCCAGGCGGCCCGGCTGCGGGAAAACCTGGAGGATTTCGGGGCCGCGGTCAGGGGGGGAGGAGAAGCGGCCGGAATGATGCTACAATCCCTCCGGTCGGCCAAGCGGTTCCTGGCGGGTTTTCTCCCGCTTTATCACCGCTGGGGCTGCCCGGGGGAAGAGATAAATTAATGAAGCAGAGCTTGCGGAAAAATCAGAGCAGCGCGATTCTGGCCGCGATTTTATGCGCGGTTTTTCTCCTGCTGGCTTTCGCGGGGCAGGCCCGGGCCGAGGCCAGCTACGCCAAGGAATTCAAAATGCGCTGCATCCACTGCCACGTGGACAATGAATATCCCGGGGGCAGTTTCTACGAGGCGGAGAACAGCTATAAATGGGTCTTTTTTTATGTCGCCGCCGGCATCTCCGCAATTTTCTTTCTCGCCGGCCTGGCTTCCTGGCTCCTGATCTGGCGGAAGGGGAAGAAATCACACGTGGTGGAGGAATACCGGTCCCGGCCCATCCGCCGCTTTGTCACCGGTATTCTCCAGCTGGATCTCTCCCGAATCTCCAAACTCCGCTGGGTGAATTACCTCCTGCTTTCCGGTTCTTTCCTGACCATGATTCTGCTTCTGCTCCTGACCTACGGCCTGGCCCTGGGGCTCGGGACCCGGACCTTTACCCTGCCCGCCCCGGCCGGACGGCTCATTGACCTGGGCCTGGACCTGCTCGGCCTGGCGATCCTGGGCGGGACCGTCCTCGGATTTCTCCGCCGTCTCCCCCCCCTGGCCAACAAGTATGTTTCCGCGGCGGTGGAGGACATGACCAGCCTGGCTTTCATTTTAGTCCTGGTGCTGACCGGATTCCTTCTGGAATCTTTCCGGATCGCGGCCCTGCCCAGCCAACCCGCCCAGTTCTATTCCTTCGTCGGGGCCGGGCTCGCCTGGATCCTCAGGCATGCGCCCCTGCCCTGGGCGGTCTGGCATTTTTACTTCTGGAACATCCACATGCTTCTGGCTTTGGCTTTTATCGCTTATATCCCCCGGAGCGGGTTTTTCCATATCCTGACCTGCCCGGTTACCCAGACGACTTCCCGGAAGAAGGAAGAGCGAATCCGTCTGGAGGCCTATGGAAAGGGAAGAGTTGGATCAGGAGATTAAATATACCAGCCGGCGGTTTTTTATCCTGGGCGCCATGGCGGTGGCCGGGGCGGCCCTGGGCGGGATCGTCGGGGGCGGCCTGCTCGCTTATTTCTTTCCGCCCAAGCGCTTCCGGAAAAAGATCGGGGGCTGGCAGAAGGTCCTGCCGGCGGGCGAATGCC
>JAQTNV010000014.1 GCA_028713675.1 bacterium | reverse complement strand
GAGGAATCCGCCCGGGTCGCGGGGGTCAAAACCCGGAGGGTCAACGCGATTTTATTGTTTTTAACCGCCGTGACGGTGGTCCTGGCGGTCCGGGTGGTGGGGATCATGCTGATTTCGGCGCTTCTGATCCTGCCGGCGGTCACGGCCCTCCAGGTCGCCCGGGGTTTCCGGGGCGCGTTGCTGATTTCGGTCCTGGCTTCGGTTCTCTCGGTCCTGGCGGGAATTACCCTGGCTTTCTTTCTCGACCTGCCCGCCGGGGCCACAATCGTGATGCTGAATTTTTCCCTGTTTGTTCTGGCGCTTTTTTATCGGCGGGTTAGAATAATTTCGTTATCCTAGAAAAATTATTAAAGGGTTAGAGGACTGAGGGCATGGCGATAATGACCTGGAAAGGAAAGATCTTTCGGAAAAGATTGTGGGTGCTGCTCGCCCTCGGGCTCCTGCCCGGGCTGGCCTGCGCGGGGAAGGGAATGCGGTCAGAGCCGGGCGCCGACGATCTTTTCGCCCGCGGGATGAAGGCGTTCCAGGGGAAAAAAATCTGGGGCTTCATCAATACCCGGGATTACTCCCAGGCTTCCACGCTTTTCCAGGAATTCCTGGACAAGTATCCCTATTCCCGGTTCGCCCCCGAGGCCCAGCTCCGTCTGGCTGATTCCTTTTTCGCCCTCGAGGAGTATGATTCCGCCGTCCTGGTTTATGATGAATTCCAGAAGCTGCGGCCCTCTCATCCCGAGGTTCCCTACGTTCTCTACCAGCTGGGGCAATGTTTTTTCCGGCAGGTTTTGTCCATTGACCGGGACCAGGCCGCGGTCATTTCCGCCCAGAAGTGGTTCGAGGAACTGGTCCGGCGCTATCCCGAAAGCAAGTGGAGGGCTGAAGCCCAGGACAAAATCCGGAAATGCGAGGCCGATCTGGCCCGCCGGGAAATATACGTGGGGACATTTTATTACCGCCGGCATGATTATTTTTCCGCCCTGGATCGTTTCCGCAACGTCCTGACCCTTTACCCCGACAGCGGTCTGGGTGATCAGGCCCTTTATTATTCTTATCTTTGCTTCCAGGCCGTGTCGGACCTGGCCCGGGCCCGGGAGACTCTAGAGTCCCTGCGCAGCGGTTATCCGGGATCAAAATATCTGAAGAAGCTGAAGGACTAACAGATAGGGACTAGATGCAAGATGCTAGATGTAAGGCAGAAATAAGAAGAATAACGCTTAAATGAATCGGAAATACATCGTTGCGCTCGGATTGCTGCTGATCGTCGTCGTTTTGTCCTGTGCCCGGGATGACCGGCAGCTGATTATCAAAACCCTGCAGCAAAGAGAAAAAGCGCTGGAAAAAAAAGATATAAATCTATATCTGGATTGTGTTTCTTCCGATTACCGGGATCAGGAAGGCCGGGATCTTTCCCGGCTGAAACAGAGGTTTGCCGAAGTAGTCCAGGTTTTCACCAGCATTGATTTTGAACCGGAGCAGACCCTGGTTTATCAAAATGGATTGACCGCCACGGTAATCCAGGAGTTTGTCCTGCATTTTCAGCCCCAGGGGGAGGAACCCTTTGCCCGGAAGGGGCGGGAAAAAATCGTTTTACACAAGGAAAAGGGAGGCTGGAAGATTATCGAAGGTCTTTGAACTCGGACCGGAGCCGTTCCCTTTCTTTCTTCAAGCCCTCAGTTTTTTCGGATTGTCCCAAAGCCTGATAGACCCGGATGAGATTTTCCAGGTCCTGCCGGATCCGATAACCAATGCCCAGTTTTTCATTTACCGCCCGGGCCTGCTGGTAATAGTCCAGGGCGGCTTCCCGCCGGCCCTGGGTTTCCTCCAGCCGTCCGAGACTGTTCAAGTCGGAGGCGATCCCCGGTTGATTCTCGATCCGCTGATCGATCTTGAGGGCATCCAGAAAATATTTCCGGGCGTCCGGGTAATTTTTTTCCTCCAGGGAAAGGGAACCGAGGTTGTTCAGGTTTGAGGCCTGGGAGAGGGGATCCGGGAGCCCGCGGTTGAGTTTAAGGGCCTTCTGATAGTAATCCCGCGCCAGGCTTAATTGCCCGGCCTCGCGTTGAATCAGGCCGAGGCTGTTATAGATCGAAGCCTGCGCGATTTTGTTCCGGGAAGCTTTGGCCAGGGAGAGGGCTTGAGTCAGGTTTTCCAGCGCTTGGGCTTTTTCCCCCCGGTAGAAACGGGCCAAGCCCAGGGCGCCGAGGGATTCTGACTTTCCCTCCCGGTCCGGGATTTCCTCCTGGATCCTGACCGCCTCTTCGAGCAGGGGGATGGCCTCGGGGAATTTCCCGATTTTAATCAGGATTACCCCGATCCCGACCAGGTTCCGGGCCGTCCCGGCCCGGTTGGCGATCGCCCGGTTGATTTCCAGGGATTGGGAAAGATAAGCGAAGGCATCGTCGTAACGGGATTCCTGGTATCTCTTTACCCCCAATTCTGACAGTTCCTGGGCCCGGAACAGCTGGGGAGGGATGGGCTTGGGGCTGGAGCAGGAAATGGAAAAGAAGCAGGGGGCAAAGAGCAGGGTGCAGAGGGCCAGGCGCCAAGACAATTGACGATTGCAAACCTGTCCTGAGCGAAGTCGAAGGATTGACAAATGACGAGTAAAAATCGAACGGAAAAGGGGAAGAAACAATGATTGGTTTAATCTCAGGGAGAAGGAGATAATCTGAGATTTAGTTTTGAAAGCGTCTTTTGTTTTCATTCGTCAATCGTCAATCCACATTTGGTTTATTGTTCGGTCACGCCGGGGGGATACATTTCTTCGCGGGCGTCCAGCTGGATCCGGGCCGGGGTCTTATTCGACGGAATATTTCCTCTCAGCAGCCAGTGCTTCTGTACCGCCTGGATCACTCGTTGGGCTTCGATCAGGCTGGTTTCCCCCTGTTCGAGAAGCCGGCGGGCTTCCGGGGAAGCGCGCCGGATCTCGGCGGAGGTGGCTTTCAGGTTCTCCAGCGATTCGCGGGTGTTCTGGATCGAACCCAACAACTCCTGGTAAATTTCCTCTTTCTCGGAAAGCAGGCGGCCGGCGCTGCCCTTGCCCTCCCGGAGCCGGTTGGTGATCACGGCCAGGTTGGTCAGGGTGATTTTCAGCTGATCGGAGGAATCCACCAGCCTGGTGCTGAGTTCCTGCACGTGAAAAATGATCCCATCCACCTTGGCCAGGATGGATTCCAGCCGCCCGCTTTTGAGGAGCTCCGCGATTCCTCCGCCTTCCTCGGAGGGCAGGACGGAGAGCGGCGCTACCGGGGTGAGCAGAGGGGACCCCACGGTGATCTCCAGGATCTTGCCTCCCAGGAGCGAGGCGCTGGCCACCCGGGCGACCGAGTCGGAGCGGATCTTTTCGAGATATTTCTCCCTGACCTTGAAACTGACCTCGATCTGGTTCTCGGCATTGAGGTTGACCGCGGTCACCTCCCCGATGTTGATTCCCATCATCTGCACCGCCGATCCCGGATTGATCCCGGCCGCCTGGGTGAAGATCGTGCGGTAGGAGAAGTTTTTTTCAAACCAGTTCTGGGCGCGCCCGATGGCGATGACGGCCACGAGCACGGTCAGGAGGGAGATAATGATGAATGCTCCCACGATCTTTTCCAGGTGGCGGAATTTGAATTTCATATCTGTCCTTCCTGCAGCGCCTGGAGCGCGGCGGTTTCGACTTCGGCCGGGCTCCCGGTTTTAAGGATTTTACCCTGTTGAATGAGGATGATGTGATCGGCCAGGCGGACGGCGTCGGAGAAGTTGGAGGTGGTGGTCAGGGAAAGGGTGCCCTGCGACTTCTGCGCCCGGGCGATCTGGACGATCATCTCCTGGAAACGATGGTCCGCCTCGGCCAGGGGATCGTCCAGAAAAAGAAGCCGGGGCTGATTGATCAGGGCCCGGGCCAGGGCCGCCCGTTTTTTCAGGCCGATCGAGATCTGGGCCGGGAGGCTTTCCGCATAATTTTCGAGGCCGAACCGGTGGAGGAATTCCTGCACCCGGAGGGCGATCTCGTCCGGAGAGCCCCGGCCGTGATAACGGAGGGGCAGGGCCACATTGTCGGAGATATTCATGTTTGAGATCAAAGCCGTGTCCTGAAAGAGAAAGCCCAGTTCCCGATAGACGGTTTGGGCCTGCGACCAGGCGGATTGGCCGAGGTCGATCCCGTTGATCCGGACCTGGCCGGACGCGGGGAAAATGATCCCGGCGGCCAGTTTGAGCAAAGTGGTTTTACCCGAGCCGCTGGCGCCCAGAATGACCAGGGAATGGCCTTTCTCGGCGGTGAAGGTCAGGGAGTCAAAGATTTTTTTACCCGGGTAACCGAAGCTCAGATTCTGGATTTGGATGTTCGGATCCATATAAAAATTTTACAGGTAAAAAAGCAAAGTGAGAAGACTGTTGGCCAGAAAGACCAGGAACAGGGTCTGAACCATGGCCCGGGTGGTGGCCTGGGGCACCTCGGTGGAAGAGATGCGCACGGAGAAGCCCTGGTAGACGCAGACCAGGGCGATCAGGTTTCCGAACAACAAGGCTTTTAACAGGGAAATGATCAGGTCGGTTCCGGTGATTGCGGTGAAAAGGATGCGGGCGAAGGAGGAAAAAGAGGTGATCAGGATGAGCTTGGCGACAATGAATCCGCCCAGGAAGGCGATCAGGTCGAAATAGAGGGAAAGACAGATGACGGCGGTGGTCACTCCCAGGATCCGGGGGGCGACGATGAACAGGCGGGTGTCGACGCCCATGACCTTCAGGGCTTCGATTTCATGGGCGACGATCATGTTTCCGATTTCCGTGGAGATGGCCGTTCCCGAGCGTCCGATTACGAGAAAAGCGGTCATCAGCGGTCCCAGCTCGCGCAGGATCACCAGGACCAGGATTTTCCCCATGTATTCCTCCCCTCCGAACCGGGGGAGCTGGGTCAGGCTTTGGATGATTACCACCACCCCCAGGAAAAGGGCGATGGTGCCGATCGTGGGCAGGGCTTCGATGCCGGTGAACAGAATCTGGCGCAGCATGATTTGAAAGGAAAACCGTCTTTCCGGTCTCGGGCTCAAGAAAAAGGCGGAAAGCGAAGAAGACCAGAGGGTGGAAAGTTCCACCAGGTAATTAACCAGGCGGACGATTTTTTTCCCTAAAAATAAAAGCAGCTTGTCCATAAATCAGGGTTCAAGGGTTCTAGCGTTCAGAAGCAAATATTATTAATACTTCAAAAACAAATCTATATAAATAGACAAAATTTATTGCCAAATCGGATTTTTTTCACTTGACTGCTAGACTCCTAGGCCCCTTGAACCCTTATTATTTTGAACTATTCCCATGTTTCGCAGTCAATTCTAATGAGAATGCCGGAGGTTTGACAAGGAGTTTCCGAGGAAAATAGCGCGGTTTACCAACCGGAAAGCGCGCCGGAAGGAGCGGAACCGGGTTTGACAAGGAAGCTGAAGGGACGGATAATGACCGGCAAGGAAATCGCGGAAATGTCGAGCTGCAGAGGAAGAAAAAGTATCATTCCAGTTTTATGTTTGGGGTTGTTTTTGGCCCTGTTTCCTAATCTCGCCTGGGCCTCCCTGTCGGTTTCAATCCTGGAAGTAAACCCCACCACGGCTATAATCACCAGTTCGCAACAGGTTTCCCTTACCTGGAAGGCCACCAGTTCAGACAGCAGCTTCACTTCCGGAGATTACCGGATTGAATTGGGTGGAAACGGGACCTCCGGCAGCGGGACTCTCCTGCAAACCGGAACGGTCACCGTGGACGTTCAAGTTTCCACCACCCTGACCGCGAACCAGATCGGCGACGTCAACGACACCTATACGATTTTTGTGATCGTTACCAGCAGCTCAGACGCCACCGACAGCAATTTCACCGCGCAAACCGTGACTTTATACAATCCCCCCCAGGCTCCCACCAACCTGACGGTGGAAGCGGGAGATACCAGATTAATGTTGAACTGGACCTCCTCCCCCGACAGCAACGTTGATCATTACAATGTTTATTACGGAACGATTTCCCGCTTCGATTCGGCCTTCTCGAGCTATTACAACGGCGGCGGCACCAAGGAATCGCCGATTAACGCGGGCAATGTCAGCAGTTACGTTCTGAGCGGGTTGGAAAATGGAATTACTTATTACGTCGCGGTCGAGACCGTTGACACCCAGGCAGCCAAGAGCGCTTACTCCGACGAAGGCAGCGGGACTCCCCTGCAGACCTATGCCCTCGGGGATATTTCCAGCGAGAAGGGCGGTTGCTTTATCGCCACCGCCGCCTTCGGGGGAGAGAACGATCCCCAGGTTCAAAAGCTGAGAAGCTTCCGCGACCGGGTTTTATTGCCGAACCGGCTGGGCCGGTTTTGGGTTCACCGTTATTATCAGGCCAGTCCGCCCGTGGCGCGGATCCTGGCGCGGTCTCCAATGCTCAAATCGATGACGCGAAGCCTTTTAGGCCCGGTAGTATGGGCGGCGCGGCTGATTACTCCTCCCGGGGATTCCGGCCGGGAAAAATCGGAAACCGAATAAAAATGAAACCACGGCGGAATCATCCGGGTATTTCTTGCTCTTTGCTTCTGACTATTTTCATCCTGTCCGGAATCGGGATTTTCTGGCCTTTTACCTCCGCGCAGGCTGAGTCCAAGAAAACGGCTTCTTTTTCTCTGCGGTTCGGGCCGTTCCGGCCGGATAATGTCGAAGCCAACGGTCCTACAGCTAACGTTACCTGGCGGGATGTTTATGGGGGCGGCAATTCTCTATCTTTCGGGGCGGAATGGGAAAGGGAAATCCTCCAGAAATACGGCATTCTCGCCATCGGAGGAGAAGCGGGATGGATCCAGGCCAGCGGGAAAAGCCTGCAGGGCACCCATCCTCCCCGGGCCTCCGCGGAAACCACCGAATTCCAGATCGCGCCGGTCGGCCTGAATCTGACCTATCGGCTCGCTTATTTTAAAAACCAGTTCCTGGTTCCGTACGGACGGGCGGGTCTGGATCTCTATGCTTTTCGCGAGCGGAAAGAAGGAAATACCACCATTTCCGGGTACCGCACCGGGTATCATTTTGCTTTTGGGGGAGCTTTTCTCCTTGACTGGCTCAGCCCGGAAAGCGGGGTCAACCTGGATCTGGATTGGGGAATCAATAACACCTACCTGATTTTTGAATATCGTTATTCCCACGTCAACGACTTTAATAAAAAGCAAGATTTTGATTTTTCCACCGAGACCTGGTTCGGTGGAATCATGTTTGAGTATTAGTAACTGCTTAGGTTCACCGTTCAGGGTTAATAACGCATAGAGCATAGGGCATAGGGCAAAGCGTTAGACACAAGACAATAGTTAATAATGTTTTATTCTTTTCCCGTCTACCGTCTACCGTTTTTATATTTTCTGAAGTTCCGAAACCTTAAACGTTGCTTGCCCTGAGCTCTGCGAATGGGAACCTTGAACCTAACAACCTGAATAGTTACGAGTATTAAAGAAGTTGCCGCACAATATCCGCTTTACCCTTCAATACGACGGGACCGATTATCACGGCTGGCAGTTCCAACCGAACGTAATCACCATCCAGGAAGTCGTCCAGGAAACCTTGCGGCGGGTGGTCGGTCATCCCGTTCAGCTGGTCGGCGCGGGCCGTACAGACGCGGGGGTACATGCCTGGGGGCAGGTCGCCAATTTTCATACCGGAAACCCCATCCCGCCGGAAAAATTGAAAAAGGCCATGAACGCCCTGCTCCCCCGGGCGATCCGGGTTCTGGCCCTGGACCCGGTTGCTCCCGATTTTAATTCCCTGGGCGCGGCCAAGAGCAAGACCTACCGGTATTTTGTTTTCCGGCGACAGGAACCTTCCCCCTGGATCTTTCGCTATTCCTGGCATCTGGTCTGTAAACTTGATGTCCCGGCGATGACTGAAGCTGCGCAATTTTTGGTGGGGCGGCATGATTTTTCCGCTTTCCGGGCTTCGGATTGCAATGCCAAGACCAGTGTCAGGTCGTTGGAAAATTTCAGGATCCGGATTAAGGAAAACCTGTTGGTCTTTGAGGTTACCGCCGGGGGGTTCTTAAAATACATGGTCCGGAACATGGTGGGTACTCTGATTGAAGTCGGAAAAGGCCGGTTCCGGCCGGAACAGGTAAAAACGATTCTGGAATCGAGGGACAGGAAAAAGGCCGGCCCCAATATTCCCGCCCGCGGTTTGTTTCTCTGGAGGGTGGATTATTAAAAAATTCATGCGAGAAAAGCCCTTCGGCTACGCTCAGGATAAACGAGAAATGCGGGAAAAGTGGGACAAGTAAAAAATATTAAAAAACCTTTCTCGCCTTTCCCGCCTGCCCAACCTTTCTCGCTTCTAATTTTGTAAATGAGGGTTTTTGTTGACATTTTATTTCGCTTTGATACATTATTTAAAAGATTACGCTAACTTATGGTGTTTTTCATTAATAAATTCTAGTGCAGGGGGAAATCATGAGAAAGAGATTTGGAAATGGATTTAACTTTATTCCCATACTTATCTTTATCTCAAGCTTGCTTTTCCTGCTTTTGGGTTTACTGCCCGACAACGTTAATGCCAAAGATGCAGGATTGAACCAGGTCCTGAGCATTGATGCCAAATCCGCCAAAGATTCCACGGATATTACGATAAAAACCAAAAGCAACCCTACTTATACTGATTATCGGTTGGAAGACCCCTTCCGGGTCATGATTGACTTATCCAAAGCCAACTTAAAGGATGTCAAAAAGTCTATTTCAGTCAACAATGCTTTTGTCAAAGACATTAAAGTCACCCAGCTTGGTGAAGAAAACGACAATCTGGGGCGGATTGAGATTGTTCTGACCAAAAAATTGAAATACCAGATTCAGAAGGATGGAAACGCTCTTCATGTTTCTATTACTCATCAGGAAGACACTGCTCCGGCCCCGGCCGCCGCGCCCCCGGCCCAGTCGGGAGATGCGGTTGCCGAGGTTCCGCCGCTGACCGAATCCGGGGCGGGGATCCCGCCCCTTGAATCGGCTCCGGGATCGGAAGCGGGGGGAATGGCTCAGCCTGAGATTTCCGAACTCCCGCCCCTTCCCAGCGAAGGTGATCAGCTGGCACTGGCGGAAATCCCTCCTTTAGGGGAAGCCGGAATGCCCCAGGAGCCGGTTCCGATGCCCGGGGGAGAGATGGCGGCTCCGGAAGCGGCATTGCCTCCGCCGGTAGCTGCGGCTCCGCCCGCTCCAACGGCGGCTCCGGTGACGGTTCCTGAAACCATCCCGGAAATGATGGCGCCTCCAATGGCCCCGGAAATTGCCGCTCTTCCTCCTGCTCCTGAAGCTGCGCCGGCCCCGGCTCCGCCCGCGCCTGCTCCGGCCCCGGTGCCCGCGCCGGAAGTGGCGGCGGCTCCTCCGGTCCCAGTGGTTGTTCCAGTGGCTCCGGAAGCTGCTCCTGCTCCGGCCCCAGCTCCTCCTGCTCCTGAAGCTGCCCCGGCCCCGGCAGCACCCGCGCCGGAAGTGGCGGCGGCGCCCCCGGCTCCCGCTCCTGAGCCTGCTCCGGCCCCGGTGCCCGCGCCGGAAGTGGCGGCGGCCCCGCCGGTTCCAGTGGTTGTCCCCGTGGTTCCGGAAGCAGCCCCTGCTCCGGCCCCGGCTCCTCCTGCTCCTGAGGTTGCCCCGGCCCCGGCGGCACCCGCGCCGGAAGTGGCGGCGGCTCCGGCTCCTCCTGCCCCTAAGGTTGCCCCGTCGTCGGCCCCGGCGGTTGTTCCCCCGCCTCCCGGAGGGAAGCGGGCGATTCGAAAACCCTTGAATGTGGCGGCGGTCCCGGTCAATCCTCCGGTTCAGCCTGAGGAAAGCGTTTCCCCGGCAGGGACGAAAAGACTGGCCTGGATTTCCGGAAATAAGATCGAACTGGCCGAGCCGATTAAATTTCTGCTGAACGAAGCCGTAATCCTGCCCGAGTCGCTTCCGGTGGTTAACGATGTTTTAAAGGTGATGCAGGAGAATCCCGGAATAAAAATCCGGGTTGAAGGCCATACCGACGATGAAGGACCGGCCCGATACAATCAGGAACTCTCGGAATACCGATCAATCTGGATCAAGATTTTCCTCATGGCTCGGGGAATTACCGCCGACCGGGTTCAGGTCTTCGGATTCGGCAAGTCGCGGCCGGTGGCCAGCAACACCACCCCGGTCGGGCGGGAGAAAAATCGGAGGGTGGAACTCCGGATTATCGGGAGATAGCTTTCCGGGATTCAGAATTTTCTCTTTTTAGATTCAGACACGGATTTACACCGATTCCCACGGTCTTCAGATCATTCTACTCATTGAAAGCCGGCCTTGATCCGTGTCCGTCCGTGAAATCCGTGTCAGAGGATTTTCAAGGAGCGGAAACGGAATGGTTTTAACCCTCGAATGGAAGAACGGCGGTCTTCTGCTGTTGGATCAGAGGCTCCTTCCGAACCAGGTCAGTTATCGGGAATGCCGGACCTGGGCGGAGGTGGCGGACGCCATCAGGGAAATGGTGGTCCGGGGCGCCCCCGCGATCGGGATCGCCGCCGCTTTCGGAGTGGCCCTGGCGGCCGGAGAGACCGGTGATCATGGACGGATGGTTTCGGAAATCCGGCGGGCGATCGCCGGTTTGCGCTCGACCCGTCCGACGGCCCGGAACCTTTTCTGGGCCCTGGAGAGAATGGAAAAAACCGTCAGCTCGGCCGGATCGGATCCCACCGGCTTGCCCAGGCTGCTGCTTTCCGAAGCCCGGAATATTCTGGCCGAGGATATCGAAATCAACCGGCGGATCGGGGAATTCGGGAATGAAGTGGTTCCGGACCCGGCCCGGATCCTGACCCACTGTAATGCCGGGGCCTTGGCCACCGGAGGATTCGGAACCGCACTGGGAGTCATCCGGGCCGCGGCGGCTTCCGGGAAGAAAGTCAGCGTGATCGCGGATGAAACCCGTCCTCTTTTCCAGGGCGCCCGGCTGACGGCCTGGGAAATGCGGGAAGCGGGCATACCGGTAAAAGTGATCACCGATGGGGCCGCCGGTTTTTTTCTGGCCCGGAAGGAGGCGGATTTGATCATCGTGGGCGCCGACAGGATCTCCGCCAACGGCGATACGGCCAACAAGATCGGAACCTACTCGCTGGCGATTTTGGCGCAGGCGCATCAGGTCCCGTTTTATGTGGCCGCCCCCACTTCCACGATTGACTTGAGCCTGGCGCGGGGAGACCTGATCCCGATCGAGGAGCGGCCGGCGGAGGAGGTGGAGACCTGGGCCGGCGAGCGGATCGTACCAACCGGGGTTCCGGTCGGCAATCCGGCCTTCGACGTGACCCCGGCGCGGTTGATCACCGCCATTATCACCGAGCGCGGGCTGGTTCGTCCTCCCTTTGAAGAGGGGATCCGCCGGATTTTTTAACTTGAGCCGGAATGGGGATCCGAATATAATTTTTCCAGTTGAACGCGAAAGCGAAACCCGGGAATATCCATGGAGAGTGTTTCAACTTACCGCATTGAAGAGATCCTTAATCCTCCTCTGATCGGAGACCTCCGGAATTATCCCCTGCCGTTTGTTCTCGGGAGGGTTGGCCGGGAGCAGCAGGATGGTTTTCTCCGGCTTAAGCGCGGGGATATGAAAAAGGAGATCGTTTTCAAGGGCGGGACCACGCTCGAGATCAGGTCAAATATTGTCAATGAATGCCTGGGCCGGTTTCTGCAGCGGACCGGCAAAATCAGCGACTCGGTTTACGAGGAATCCCTGCGGATCATGAGCGCGGAAGGAAAAAAACAGGGCGAGGTTTTAATGGCCATGGGTGCGATCTCTTCCCATGAGCTTCCTGAACTTCTTAAAAAACAGGCCCGGGAAAGGTTCCTTGATCTTTTCAGCTGGCCCGAGGGCGCCTATCGTTTTTTCCCGAGCGCAGATATCAAGGAGCCCGAGGTTTCTTCGGGCCTGGAACTCGCCGCCATTATCTACGAGGGGGTTTCCACCCGCTTTCCCAAGGAAAGAATCCAGGTTTTTCTGGAAAGCCACCGGGACCAGCCCCTGGCTCGCTCCGACCGCCAGGCCCTGGCCTTTGATGAAAACCGCCTGAAGCTTTCCGACCGCCGCATCCTGAAAGCCATCAACGGGAAGAGCCGGGTGGGAGACCTTCTGGACCGCTTTGGCTCCGAGGCCCAGGTCCTGTTTTATACCCTGATTGTCACCGGCGTCCTGATCCCGATAGCTGCCCCCGGAACGGGGGCGGAAATCCCCCGGCCCCCGGCCGGGAAAAAAGCGGATCCCGCGCCGCCGCCTTTGTCGGCGCCGCCCTCCGTTCCGCCGGCCGCCCCGGCGGCCACGGCTTCCGGCGGCCGGGAGGAAGACGCGGAAGACAAGTCCTCCTCCTCATCAAAGGAGGAAATCCTCGAGGATTTACAGAGCACTTATGAAAAGCTGCGCGATCTGGACAGCTTCGGGATTCTCGGGTTGAAGCAGGACGCCGACCTGGCCCGGATCAAACAGTCATATTTCCGCCTGGCCCGGACGTATCACCCGGATCGCTTCTCGGTTTTCGGGAACGAGGAGATGAAGAAACTCTCCAACGCGGTTTTCGCTCTGGTTTCCCAGGCCTTTGCCACCATCGGGAATGAAGAGGGCCGGAAAAAATACCTGGATTCCATCCGCACGGCGGACAAACAGGCCGAGCTCGAGAAGGGGGCGGAGAAGCTGGTCAACGCCGAATTGCAGTATCAAAAAGGCGAGATGCTGCTGAAGCAGAAGGAGTACGATCAGGCCCTGGAGGCTCTGGATTGGGCGGTTAAGCTTAACGCGGAGGAGCCCGAGTACCGGATGACCCTGGGTTGGGCGATATACAAGAAATATTCCACGCCTCCGATCGATGAGAATAAAATCAAGGAAGCGGCCAGATTGATAAAACAGGCGACCGAGCGCAATCCCCGCCTGGACAAGGGTTTTTATTACCTGGGAACGATCAGCAAGCTCTCGGGCAATGAGGATGAGGCCCGTCAGTATTTCACCCGCGCGCTGGAAATAAATCCGAAGTCCCTGGAGGCCCAACGGGAGTTGCGGGTTTTCGAGATGCGCAAACAGAAGACGGAGGAGAAGAAGAGCACCTTCAGCCGTCTCTTTAAACGTTAATGGATCCCAAAAGTAAGCCGATTCCGACCCCGCAGCAAGTGCCCTGGAGCGGGGAAATGTCCCCGGGGCGGGCGCTCGATCTTTACGCCCAGATCGCCAGGGAGGAAAAAACCGGGGTTTTGAAGCTGGCCCGCGGGAAGGTCGCCAAGGAGCTTTATTTCCGCCGGGGCTGGCTCCTGTTCGGCCGCTCGAACGTGGTGAATGAGTGCCTGGGCCGGATTCTCTCCGACGGGGGAAAGATCTCCAAGGAGGACCTGGATAAGTGCCTGGAGCAGATGAAGACCACGAAAAAGAGGCAGGGGGAGCTGCTGATCGAAATGGGGATCCTGAGCCCGGACGAGATTTATTTTGCCCTCAAATATCAGCTGAAGCAGCGCGCCGTGGAGGTGATGAAGTGGGAAGACGGCCAGTACCAGTTCGTGGAAGGGGTGGAGCTTGATCCCTCCATTACCGATATTACCCGGATTCCCGTTCCATCCCTGATTTACGAGGGAATCAAGGATATTTACGATCCGGAAAAGATTCGCGCCGACCTCGAGCCCTTCCTCAACGAATATCTGGCCAGGGTGGAAAATCCCGCCTTCAAGCCCAAGGACCTCGGTTTCCAGACCAACGAGGCCGATCTTTATACCCTGATCACCGGTTTCCGGAGCCTGCGGGATATCCTGACCCTTTCCAAGCTCAATCTCCGGTCCACTTACATGGTGCTTTTTACCCTTTTCCGCCTGGGACTGATTGAATACCGGGTTCTGGAGGAGGCGGTGCTGGAGAAGCAGGACCGGGAGAAAATCCTGGATCTCTTCAAGGAAATCAAAGGCCTGGATTTCTTCGCCATTCTGGGGATCAAGGATGACGCCCGGCCTGACGAGATTGAAGAAGCTTATCACCGGGCCCGCCAGGCTTTGAAACCCCCGGAGGGCTTGACCCGGGTTACCCCGGAAGTGCAAAAGGTCAGGGGCGATATCCAGAAAAATTATGACCAGGCTTATGAAATCCTCAGTAATGACGCCAAGCGGGCGCAGTATCTGGTCAAGTACCGCCAGGATAAGGCCAAAGAGAATAAAGCCGAAGCGGACAAGGCGGTCCTGGGCGCGGATCTCGAGTTCGGGCGCGGGGAAACCTTCCTGTTCTGGAAACAGGATTACAACCTGGCCGTGGAAGCCCTGACCAACGCGGTCAAGATGAATCCCAAGGAACCGGAATACCTTGCCACCCTGGCCCTGGCGGTTTATTTTAAGGACCGGAGCAAGATCGGACAGGCCCGGGAATTGATCAACAAGGCTCTGTCGATCGGTCCCAAGTGTGATAAAGCTTATCTCTATATGGGAAGAATTCTGGCCATGGAGAAGAACACCGCCGAGGCCGCCAAATTTTTCCAGAAGGCGATAGACCTGAATCCGGAAAATCGCAAGGTTTTAAAACAGATGCTTAAAGGGGAAGATACCAGCAAAAGCAGTTGAATCCAACCGACAAGGCGGGAAAAATGGTCGAGAAAACTGAAAAAATCTGGATGGACGGAAAGATGGTCGGCTGGGACGAAGCCCAGGTGCACATCCTGACTCATTCCCTGCATTATGGCCTCGGGGTTTTCGAGGGGATCAGGTTTTACCAGACCGGGGACAAGCGTTCCGCGGTTTTCCGCCTGCAGGAGCACCTGGACCGCCTGTATCGTTCCGCGCTTATTCACCAGCTGGAGATTACCTTCCGCCCGGAGGACCTCAAGCAGGCGACCCTGGACCTGATCAGGATCAACCGGCTGCCCGAGGGATACATCCGGCCGCTGGTGTTCCTGGGCGACGGGGCGATGGGGCTTCTCCCGGCCAACAACCCGGTGCGGGTGGCGATCGTGATCTGGAAGTGGGGAGCCTATCTGGGCGAGGAGGGCCTCGCCAACGGGATCCGGACCAAGGTCTCGAGTTTCACCCGCCACCATCCCAACGTGAGCATGACCAAATCAAAATGCAGCGGGGATTACGTCAACTCGATCCTGGCCAAGCGGGAGGTGACCCGGATGGGATACGACGAAGCCGTCCTGCTCGATCCCGAAGGTTATGTTTCCGAGGCCAGCGGGGAGAACATCTTCATCGTTTCCCAGGGGGTCCTGAAAACCACGCCCCTGACCTCGGTGCTCGCGGGGATCACCCGGGATTCGCTGCTCCGGATCGCGGCGGACCAGAAAATTCCCTGCCGGGAGGAACGCTTTTCCCGGGACGAGATGTATTGCGCCGACGAGATGTTTCTTTCCGGGACCGCCGCGGAGATCACCCCGGTCCGCGAGGTGGACGATCGCAAGATCGGGACGGGCAAACCCGGGCCGATCACGCAATCCCTGCAGAAAATCTTCCAGACCGTGGTCCGGGGCCAGGAACCCCGCTACCGCGACTGGCTGACCTACGCCACCTGAACCCGTCAGGCGTGAAGCGTTAGGAGTCAGGGGGGAAGAGGTGTTTTCATGATCAGGAAGAACGTTTAAATCTCCCCCGGCCCCTCTTTGATAAAGAGGGGCGGATGGGTGGACGTCCGTAAGATACATTATTTCCGGGAATTAATCAGAAAATAAAAGGGGGCACGGCTTTTGGCCGTGCCCCCGCTTTTTGGTCAGCAAACGGATTATTCCAGGATTTTAGTAGGCTTCCACTATAGTGGCGATCCCGATGCCGCCGCCGCCGCAGAGGGTGAAGATCCCGTATTTCTTCTTGTTCTGGTGGAGCCAGTGGACCATCTCGTTGAACCAGAGCACGCCGGAGGCTCCGATCGGATGCCCGACCGCGATCGCGCCGCCCATGGGGTTGATCCTTTCATCAAACATGTCGATTCCGAAATGCTTGGCGAAAGCCATGGGGGGAGAAGCGAAGGCTTCGTTGAACACCATGCAGTCCATCTGGTTCATTTTCATCCCCGCGCGGTCCAGGGCCTTCTGCAATGCCGGGATCGGGGCGGTCAGCATGATGTAGGGGTCGTCGCCGGCAATCGAGGTGGAGACGATCCGGGCCAGGGGCTTGAGCCCGAGCGCGCCGGCCTTTTCCTCAGACATCAGCATGGTGGCGGCAGCGCCGTCCACGATCTGTGAGGAATTACCCGCGGTCACGGTTCCGCCGGTGGGTTTAAAACGACCCTGGAGCTTAGTGATGTCGGCCAGGGCCTTCTTGGGGTCGTCCAGGCAGATCGGGCGGATGGTTTCATCCTCGGTCAGGGTTACTTCATTGCCGGCTTCGTTGGTGAAGGTGAAGGGGACAATGTGCTGCTTGAAGAAACCGCTGCGCTGGGACTTGGTGGCCTTCTGGTGGCTCCAGAGCCCGAACCGGTCCATCTCATCCTTGGTGAGTTTGTATTTCTCCGCTACCAGCTCGGCGGAGAAACCCTGGGCCACGAACATCCGGGTCTTTTCGAGGTCCTTGGACATATATACCGGGTAAGCGGCGTCCACTGCTACCGTCACATCGGAGCCCATCCGGTAATGGGACATCATCTCCACGCCGCCGGCGATGAAGATATCACCGGCTCCGGCCGCGATGGTATTGGCGGCCATGTTGATGGCGGTGAGGCCGGCGTTGCAATAGCGGTTGACCGTCGCGCCGGCAACCTGTACGGGAAGATCGGCCAGGAGAGCGGCGATCCGGCCGATATTCCCGCCCTGCTCCCCGATCTGGGAGAGACAGCCGAGCAGAACGTCTTCGATTTCAATGGGGTTGAACTTGGGAGATGCCTTCTGGACCCGCGCCACGAGCCCCTTGAGCATGGCGGCCATCAGGTCCTGGCCGGAGGCTTCCGCGAGCATGCCGCGCTTTTCCATGCCTTTCCAGCCGGATTTGCCGATGGGGGACCTGATACCGTCCACCACCACAACTTCCTTGAGAGTCCTAGCTTTTGCCATTTTTTCCTCCTTTTAAGAAAATTAGTGAAATTAAATCGTTTTTCGCATTGCGTTAATTCTTTTAATCAATCTTAGGCAATCTGTCAATAACAGAGGAAATATTCAGACCAGGGGCAAAACCCGGATCCAACCTAAAAGACTCAGTTGGGATGAATGTTTGTCTGGTCTTCCCCGAATAGGCTATTGGTATTTTGTCGATTAAATTGAGTTAAACGGTTGCGGTTGCGCGGCTGGTTTTGGTTAGGTCTTACGGTTGCGGTATATTAAAGAAGAATGACATTGTCTGAATAACACGACGATCACCACCTCTGGCGGGATTCCGCCAGAGGCGGAAAACGAGTCGCCCAACCGATCAACGTAATACGATTAAAAATGTTTCGGTTAGGGGGGATTAATAGAAGAGGCCCAATGCCCCGTACCCGACCACGCTTTCTCTCTGACCCACGACGTCGCCGGAATTTTCGTTATAAATTAGCTGGATCTTTCCAGTGGGCACGTTTTGGAAAAGGGTCATGATGGTCAGGACCGGGCCCAGCCCGCAGAGTTCCGCCTGCTGGGCGGCTACGGCCCGGTTCAGTTTTTCCGGGTCCTGGGCGGCGATCAGACTCAGGGTATTCTTGTCCATCATTTCGGCTTGTGAATAAGGATGATAATGGGAAAGATCGGTGGAAGCGATAAAGAGGGCGTCATTGCCCAGGGTTTCCTTGAGCGCGGCGGCCAGGTTCCGGGCCAGGTCAATGTCGGAATCCCCGATTATGATCGGGATCAGTTGGAATTTACCCAGGACGGTTTGGAGGAAAGGCAGCTCCACCTCCAGGGCGTGTTCCCGGTTGTAGAGATTGGGGTTATCGGTGATCCAGGGCCTTCCCTTTTTCAGCTTCTGGACGCTTTCCCGGTCGATCGGGATCGTCCCGAGATTGGTTTGATAATAAGCATATCCCGGGATGGACACTTCCTTGGACTGGGCATGATGAGAGGGGGCCATCACCACCACGCGGGGGAAACTTTTCCCCTGCAGGAGCTTGAACGCGGCCGCGGCGGTTCGGCCGGAATAGTTGTAACCGGCGTGGGGAACAATCAGACCGAAAATCTGGCGTCCGCCCGCGTCGAAATTAGGGGTCTGTTGAATGAAGGATTGGATCCACTGGTTCAATTTGGTCGGGTCGGCGGGGTAGAACGTGCCTTCCACCACCGGGCCGAAAGCCGAGTCCTCCTTGATGAACTGGACCGGGGTGGATCTTCCCTTCCAGAGGGAGAATCCGATCAGGACAGCCAGAAAAAATACTCCCAGCCCGACAAGACTGTAAATCAGTTTCTTCCGCGACTCCATTTTTCCTCCTTAGCTCGAACCGGTGGAGAAGAAATAATACATCCTTTTTTAAAAAGCAGAAAGCTCCCTTTGTAAACCTGTCCGGGGTCTATCCGGCCAGGCGGTCACCTTTCCGCCAGAAATCCGCTTTCCTTGAAGGGGAGGGCGGGAAAGGCCTGGCTTCAGGGCGAACCGGAGCGAAAAAACAGGACATGATCCCGATTCCCAGGAAACGCCGGAGAAAATTTCTTCTCTCCGGGGATTCGGTTTTTCCCCCGGCCGCCGCCCCGGTTGTTTTTTTTTCAGCATGGCTCATCGGTTTCCTCCTTATGGTTTCGGACGGTTAACTCCAGGTCCCGTAAATTTCCCGGCCGCAGAAGCCGCAGCGGCCCTGGTTCAGGTGAACCGCCTCGATCCGGTAGCCGGCGCGGTCGATGATGACCCGGCCGCAGCCCGGACAGATGGTTTTCTCACCCGGGCTGCCGGCGATATTTCCGGTGTAGACGTAGTGAAGTCCCGCCTCCAGGGCAATCTCCCGGGCCCGCTCCAGGGTTTCGCCCGGGGTGGGATAGAGCAGCTTGAGCTTGTACATGGGAAAGAAACGCGAAAAGTGAAGGGGGATTTCCGGCCCCAGGTTCTCCCGGATCCAGACGCACATTTTGCGGATCTGGTCATAGTCATCATTCAGGGTCGGGATGATCAGATTGGTGATTTCGAGGGTGATCCCTTCCTCGCGCGCGATTTCCAGCGCCCGGAGAACCGGTTTCAGGGTCCCGGAACAGACCTCCCGGTAGAATTTTTCAGTGAAACCCTTGAGGTCGATATTGGCCCCGTCCACCACCCGGCAGAGCCGGCGCAGGGGTTCCTCGTTGATATACCCGGCGGTAACCAGGATGTTCCGGATTTTATTTTCCCGGGCCAGGGCGGCGGTCTGATAGGCGTATTCGTAAAAAACAATCGGGTCGGAGTAGGTATAGGCGAGGGAAGGCGCGGAGATGGAAAGGGCCCGTTGGACCAGCTTTTCCGGCGGGAAGTCATGGTTTTCCAGGTTTTCGGGATCAGCCTGGGAGATTTCCCAGTTCTGGCAGAACTTGCAGTGCAGGTTGCATCCGGCGGTGGCCACGGAAAGAATCGAGGTCCCGGGCAGAAAATGAAACATCGGTTTCTTTTCGATCGGGTCCAGGTTCAGGGAGCAGGCTTTGCCGTAGACGAGAGAATGGAGCTCGCCTTCCCGGTTGTAGCGGACCCGGCAACTGCCCCGCTCGCCCGGCGCCAGGCGGCACTGATGGGGGCAAAGCAGGCATTCAACCACGTCAGTTTTCATCTTTAACTTAGACCCCAAATTTCAAAACCCGGTTCTTTTACCGGTCACCGGTTACCGGTTATCGGTGACCGGACGCATTTTTCCCTTAGACTTGGCTCCCCGCAGCTTCGGATGGGGCACGCAGGGCGCTTATTTTTCTCCGTTTGCAGGTTTGCTTTCCTGAATCAGAATTTTGGCGGCAGGCCCGGTCACCCGGTCGCCTTCCGGGCTGACGATCTGAAAGAAATCGGCTTTTTTCGAAGAGAGGTTGCCGCTTCCAAGTTGACGGGCCAGAATCCCGGGGTCAATCCGGGCCATGCGCGGCCGCAGGTTCTGGGTCAGCTGGTAATTGTAGCGCACCGTCAGCGCGGCCAGGGCAAGAACCGTGAGAATCATCGCGAAAAAGATAAGTTTCCCTTTTTTCAAGCGGTTTATCCTCCCTGGACAGGGTTGGATTCGGAGGGGTTAATGGTATTTTTGTCATCCCCGGGCTTTCGGCTCCGAGCTTCCAGCTTTTTCCCGGGGCGGGCAAGGAGATCCAAAAACGCTCCCGTGGGACAGAAGATCCGGCACCAAAACCTCCGGAAAACCAGGGAGAAAAGAATGGTCAAGGTAATGTAGAGCCAGAGCAGGGAGGATTTGGCCGGCGCGAAGAGGTAAGGATATGGCTCGAGCTGGGCGAGAATATTCAAACCGCACCCGAAAATCCCCGCGATCACGAGAAAGAGCAGGAGGGAGCGGAGGGCCGAGGCTTTCTTTATGTCCCCCGGGGCAACCCGGATTCTTTTCGGAAAAAGCCTGGTCCCGAGTTCCAGCACGGCGCCAAAGGGGCAAAGAGACGAACAATAAATATTTCCGAAGAAAAAAGAGGAAACCAAGGCCAGGAGCAGGAGAAGAAAAAGGCCGGGCTGAGCGTAAAAAGCGGGCGGGTGGAGGGAAAGAAGATTGACGATATGATTAAGAGAGAGAGGGGAATCCAGGTAGAGGCCGATGATGAAGAAGCCGAGGATAAAGGGAAGGAAACGGGCCCAGCGGAAACGGGACAGTCTCCGGGAAACCGGAATGGAAAGGAAAAGCAGAATCACCAGGAATGGCTCGAGGTAGGGGAATTTCCGCTTCGGGCTGATGGAGGAATCGGGAACCTTATAACCGTAAACCTTCTCGGCCACCGCCCGGGCGGAAGTCTCCAGGTCTTGAATTATCGCTTGGGAACTTATCGTCGCTCCGCTGACCGCGTCCAATTCCGGGAAACCGGATTTCAAGTCGACCCCCAGGAAAGAAGGCAGGAGGCCGGAGTCCAGGACCATTCGGAAATAGGAAGGGGTTTCCTGATGGTGAAGAACTTCCAGGCGGGAGATGGACCCCGCCGGAGTCATCCCGACCAGGATGCTGATCTCCGAGGTGAATCCGGCGATCCGGGGAGGGATCCGGCTGGTGACGAAAGCCACCCCCGCCGGACGGCCATCCGGAAAGAAGCCCTGATAATAATCAACCGGTTCAAGATGCGGTTCAAACCGCGTTGCTCCGGGAAGAACGGAGATCAGGTCCGCCTGTTCCGGAAGGGGGGATGAAGGTTGACGGTAATGGCGGAGGTTCCAGACGAAAATCAGAACGATCCCCAAAGCCAGGGCGGAAATATTCAGTATTTTAGCTCGGGTCATAGCTGTCCGAAATAATTTTTTCACGAAATCAGAATTCTAAGTTAATTCCTCCTCGGAGGATATATATGTAATTTAGACACGGATGAGTTCGGATCGTTGTTAATAAATTTAACCTTTTGTCCCGGGGGTGTAAATTCGCAATCACGGTTCGGGGACCGGGAAACGAACCCATCCCGCCCCGGATTTTTCCGCCACCTGTTATTTTCCGGCGATTCGGAATAAAATTCTCAAGGAATGTTCAGATTTTTCAGGTATATAGGCCGGATGGTCCTGCGGGCCCTGGAAGAGGCCGGAGGGATTTTTATCCTCTTTTTCCAGTCCCTTTACTGGCTTTTCCGTCCTCCTTTCCGTGGCACGATTTTCCTCCAGCAGATGGAGTTCATCGGCACGAAATCCAGCTTTATCGTGGGCTTGACCGGGTTATTTACCGGGATGGTATTCGCCCTGCAGACCTCCTACGCCCTCAGGCTTTTTGACCTGGAATACATGATCGGGCCGTCCACGGTTCTATCCCTGACCCGGGAGCTCGGGCCGGTTCTGACCGCCCTTTTGGTCACCGGGAGGGCGGGTTCGGCCATGTGCACCGAGATCGGAACCATGCGGGTGACCGAGCAGGTTGACGCCCTCCATACCATGGCGGTGAGCCCGGTTCAGTACCTGGTGGTTCCCCGGATCATTTCCGGGGTGTTGATGCTGCCTTTGCTGGCGGCGCTTTTCAGCCTGATGGGGGCGCTGGGGGGCTATCTGATCGCGGTTTTTATGCTGGGCCAGAGCCCGAACGTTTTCATCACCGAGACGCTTTATTCCGTGGATGCCAATGATTTCTATATCGGATTGATCAAGGCCGCGGTCTTTGGTTTAATCCTGACCTTGGTCGGTTGTTACAAAGGCTACCGGGCAGAAGGGGGATCGGCCGGGGTGGGCAAGGCCACCACGGAGGCGGTAGTCCTGGCCTCGGTGACCGTTTTAATCAGTGATTATTTCCTGACCTCATGGATGTATTGATCGAAATCCGGGACCTGCATAAATCCTTCGGCTCCCAGGAGGTTCTGAAAGGGGTGAACCTCATGATCGAGCGGGGGAAAATGACGGTGATCCTGGGGGTTTCCGGTTGCGGCAAGAGTGTCTTTTTGAAGCATATTATCGGCCTCTTGAAACCGGATGCCGGCGAGGTCCTCCTGGAGGGGGAGGACCTGACCAAAGTCAAAGAGGTGAGGATGAACCAGATTTTGAAAAGGTTCGGCATGCTTTTTCAGAACGCCGCCCTTTTTGATTCCATGACCGTGGAGGAAAACGCCGCTTTCCCCCTGGTCGAGCACAGCAAGTTTTCCCCCGAAGAAATTCACCGGATCGTGCAGGAGAAACTCCGTCTGGTGGGATTGCCTAAAATTGAAACCAAGTTTCCCTCCGAACTTTCCGGGGGAATGCGGAAGCGCCTGGCCCTGGCCCGGGCCCTGGTCATGGATCCTGAAATCGTGCTTTATGACGAACCCACAACCGGGCTGGACCCGATTGTCTCCGACGTGATCGAGGACCTGATCCGGGAAACCCAGCAGAGACTGGGGCATACCGGGGTCGCCATTACCCATAGCTTGAAAACCTGCTTCAAGCTGGCGGACCGGGTGGCGATGATGGAGGACGGGAAGATTATCGAATTCACCACGCCGGAGGGTTTCCGGGCCTCGACCGATCCCCGGGTCAGGCAGTTCCTGGCCAGTACCAGCAAGGGGCCGATCAAAATCAAGGAGTAAAAAAAGGTCAAAGTTCAAAGCTCAAAGGTAAAAGGTAAAAAATAAAAGGTAGCCGCGGACTTTAGTCCGCGAGAAATAATTAATTCGTAGCCGGCAGCCAGAAACTAGAAACTCAAGCCAGAAATTATTTGGGTGCGGATTTTGAACTTTGGCATCATTACGGTAAGATCAAAGTATGAACGATAAGAAGTTCGGACTGGAGGCGCGGGTCGGGATTTTCGCGATCATCATTATTGCGATCACCGTTTACGCCTCTTTTAAACTGGAAGGCTGGTCGCTCAAAACCAGCCGGGGTTATCCCCTTTATGTCACCTTCGATAGCGCCCAGGGTTTGAGCCGGGAAACCGCCGTTCGGATTGCCGGCGTGGAGATCGGCAAGGTCGAGAACGTGGAGCTGACCGGGGATCAGAAGGCCCGGGTTTCGATCCGGATTTATTCCGGGGTGGAACTGGAAAAGGGGCTCCGGGTGCGGGTGCGGAGCAAGGGCCTGCTCGGGGACAAATTTATTGAAATCATTCCCCCCAAAGTAAAGAGTGACCCGGTCAGTCCGGGAGAGGATCTGGGCTATGGGGAGGTCCCGCCGAATTTCGAAGATATGATGGATGATCTTTCCGCCACGGTGACTGATATCCGCCGGGTGGCCGGAAGCCTCCGCGAGGCCCTGGGTAACGAGAGCAGCGCCCAGGATCTGAAAACGATTATCCATTCCATCCGGGACGCTTCCCAAAACCTGGCGGAGATGTCCAATAACAACAAGAAATCCATCGACGAAATTGTCGCGGGCATCAGGGAAACCGTGGCCAAGCTCCGGGAGGAGGGGCCGGGTCTCATCGAACGGGCCGACCGGATCACAAAAAATCTCGACGCGATCGTGTCCGATAACCGGGAAGGAATCCAGGATGTGATCAAACGCGTCCAGGAGGCCTCCAAAAAGCTGGATCAGTCCCTGGGATCAATCGCCAAGGTGACCAAGAATCTCGAAGAGGGAAAGGGGACGGTCGGCCGCCTGATGAAGGATGACAGCCTGATCGACAAAGTCGACCAGGTGGTCAACCAGTTCCAGGAACTGGCCGAGGCGGTGGAGCGGATTAAACTATATCTTGGCTACCAGGGCGATTACCTGATCGCTTCCGATAGCAATGGCCGGGGATTGAAAAGCCGTTTCTCGGTCCGGGTCCAAACCAAGGAGGACAAGTATTACCTGGCCGAGATTATCGATGATCCTACCTTCAGCCACTATTCCAGCAACGGCAAGCACATGGTTAATCTCACGACCGGCGAGATTTGGGAAGAACAGGGTAACAACGGTTTGAAGTTCAGCCTGGAAATGGCGCGGAAATACTATGGGCTGACCCTGCGGGGAGGTTTGATCGAGTCGGAAGGCGGCGTCGGAGTAGACTATGAATTCTGGAAAGACCGGTTCAAGGTTGGGATTGAGGCTTTCGATTTCGCCCGCGACAACAATCCCGTGCTTCAGGGGATGATCCAATTTCATTTTGCCAAGTATCTTTATCTCTCCGGCGGTTACTCCGATTTTATCAGCAAGGATTCCAAACAGAGAAGGTTTTTCGCCGGCGGCGGGATTAACTTCCTGGATGAAGACCTGAAGACCCTCCTGCCTTTTGTCCCGAAGGGTAAATAAATAATGAAAATACTGGTCATTGGCGGAGGGGGGAGGGAACATACCCTGACCTGGAAACTGTCCCAGAGCCCCCGGGTGGAACAGGTCTTCTGCGCGCCCGGAAACGCCGGGACCGAGTCCTGCGCCCGGAACGTGGAGATCAATCCGGAAAACATCGAGGGCCTTCTGGCTTTTGCCCAGAAGGAAAAGATTGACCTGACCGTGGTCGGGCCCGAGGCCCCCCTGGTCCTGGGGATCGTGGATCTCTTCCAGGGGAAGGGGCTGAAAATCTTCGGTCCCTCCCGGAAGGCCGCCGCGCTGGAAGGCAGCAAGGTTTTCGCCAAGGAATTCATGAACCGGAACCGGATCCCGACCGCATCTTTCCGGGTTTTTTCCGATTCCCGGGCCGCCCGGGAATTCCTGACCAAGCGGGGCCGGCCCATGGTGGTCAAAGCGGACGGCCTGGCCGCCGGCAAGGGCGTCGTGGTTTCGAAAAATCTAGAGGAAGCGATCCAGGCGGTGGAAGAGGTGATGGAGAAAAAGGTTTTCGGGAGTGCCGGTGACCGTTTAATCCTGGAGGAGATCCTAAACGGTGAAGAGGCCAGTTACATCGGGGTCACGGATGGAGAAACCGTCGTCCCGATGGCTTCCTCCCAGGATCATAAGGCGGTTTTCGACGGAGACCAGGGTCCCAATACCGGCGGAATGGGGGCCTACTCGCCCGCCCCGGTGATGAATGAAGGTCTTAACGTCCGGGCCTTGAAAGAGGTGATGGAGCCGGTGATCAGCGGAATGCTGACCGGAGAGGGGCAAAGATACCAGGGGGCCCTGTATGCCGGACTGATGATTTCGGAGGGTGAATTCTGGGTCCTGGAATTTAACTGCCGGTTCGGTGATCCCGAGACCCAGCCGATTCTATTCCGTTTGCAGAGCGACCTGGCTTTCCTGCTCCTGCAGGCGGTGGAAGGGGATTTGAAAAACGCGAATGTGAAATGGGATCCCCGCCCGGCGGTCTGCGTGGCCTTGTGCTCGGGGGGGTACCCGGGAAACTACGCCAAGGGCAAGGAGATCACCGGGCTGGAGGAAGCGGGGCAGATGGAGGATGTCGAGGTCTTTCACGCCGGGACCCGCCGGGAGGGGAAAAAGATCGTCACCGCGGGCGGACGGGTTCTGGGGGTAACCGCCCGGGGGAAGGACCTGCGGACGGCGATTGATCGGGCCTACCAGGCCTGCGCCAAGATCAATTTTGAAGGCATGCATTACCGCCGGGATATCGGGAAAAAAGGTCTCGGCCGTTGAAAATAAAATCCAAAGTTCAAAATCCAAATGCCAAATTAATGTCAAATTTCAAATGCCGAAAATTTATTTCCTTGGAGCTTTGGACTTGATTTGGAATTTGAGCTTTGACATTTGGCATTTCTTAAATCAAAAAGTGTAGGTCAAAACCCCCAGCGCGATTCCCAGACCGTCGGCGGTCAGGTCCTTCCCGCAGAAGTCGCTCCCTTTTCTGTAATCATGGATTTCCTTGGCGATCCCGATCAGGGCGGTTCCGCCCGCGGATAGAATCCTGGCCTGATTACGACTGAAGCCGAGTCCCCGTTCGGAGGAAACGGCATAGCCGATACCGACGAGGCTGAAACTTACCAGCAGATGGGCAAGTTTATCGAGGGCGATCCAGCGGTCTTCGGAAAGGGAGCGTCTGACCCAGTCGGAGGCGTCCTGGGAATTGACGAATGACGATTGCAGATTGACGAATGGCTTTTGGATTTTTAGGTAGTATGCCGATTTATCGGCGGTTTTCAAAAGAGCCCGATTAATCGGGCAACTACAGGAAAACAGGATGTTTAAACTGCTTTTTTGAGAAAAATGGGGAAGCGCTTGTAATGTGGAAGATCCGGGAAGAGATGGCCCGGCGGATGTCGTATCGGCCAGAGAGAGCGTGGGGGCAAAGAAAAGTATGGTCAGCGGGATTAAAAGGCAGGATTTCGCTATCTGGATCAAGCGACGTAATAAAATTTAAATCGGGGATTTGTTGTCCAGATACTGCTTTTTGAAGGTGTCCTTGTCGTGGGCGACGAAAAAAGCTTCCTTGGGATCGATCAGTCCCTTTTTAATCAGGCTGCCCAGGGAGTCGTCCATGGTCTGCATTCCCAGCTGCTTGCCGGTCTGCATCAGGGAGTAGATCTGCTCGGATTTTCCCTCCCGGATGACGTTTCCCAGGGCCGGGGTTGAGACCAGGACTTCGAAGGCCGCCACCCGGCCCCGGCCGCCCTTGCGCTTGAGGAGCTGCTGGGCGACCACCGCCTTCAGGGATTCGGAGAGCATGGCGCGCACGTGGGGCTGCTGGTCGGCGGGAAAGGCGTCGATGATCCGGTCCACGCTTTTGGGGGCGCTGTTGGTGTGGAGGGTGGCGAAAACCAGGAGGCCGAGTTCGGCGCTCGAAATCGCCAGGGACATCGATTCCAGGTCCCGCATTTCCCCGATCAGGAGCACGTCGGCATCCTGCCGGCCGGCGGCCCGGAGGGCGGCCCGGAAGGATTCGGTATGGAGCCGGACCTCCCGGTGGGTGACGTGGGCTTTGACATCATCATGCACGAATTCGAGGGGATCCTCGATGGTGATGATGTGAACGTCGCGGCGGCGGTTGATATAGTCGATCGCGGCCGCCAGCGTGGTGGACTTGCCGCTGCCGGTCGGCCCCGTGACCAGGACCAGGCCCTGCCGGAAATCGCAGATGGACTTGATGATCGGGGGAGCGAACAATTCGTCGAGGCTTTTTACTTTGATCGGGATGCGCCGGAGCACCGCCTGAAGCCCGCGCTGGGTGGTATAGACATTGACCCGGAAGCGGGCGGTATCCCCGAGCTGGTAGGCGAGATCCGCGTCGAATTTTTCCTCGATCTCCTTGATGTGAACCTGGCTCAGGATTTCATAAATCAGCTCCTTGGTATTCTGGGCGGTGAGCACGGGATGGTGGGTGGGATGGAGATCGCCGTGAACCCGGAAAACCGGGGGCATGCTGACCACGATATGGAGGTCGGAAGCATCCAGGGAATTCATTTCGTGGAGAAGCTGATCCAGATGTGGGATTTCAGCCATGGTCAATGAGATAAAAGGTTAAGGGTGAAAGGCAAATTCCTATCAATAAAAACTCGAAACTCGAACCCGTATTTTTTCTTAACCATTTACCACCCGGTTTTCTTTTTCCTTGGTCTGGTCGGCGGCGGAGAGGTATTTTTCAAAACGTTCCTTGCTGTTGGCCCAGTAATGGGCCATCCGGGCGGTGATCCGCTTCTTCTGCAGGAGTTCCTCGATGGAATCGTCCAGGGTCCGGTTGCCCCATTCCTTCCCGGTCTGGATCAGGTTGGGAATCTGGAAGGTGGCCCCGTCCCGGATCATGTTGGCCAGCGGATTGGACCCGATCAGGATTTCCGAGGCCAGCACCTGGCTCCTTCCATCCGAGGATTTGAGGAGACGCTGGGAGATGACCCCTTTCAGGGATTCGGCCAGCATGATCCGAATCTGGTTTTGCTGTTCGGGGGTGAAGGAATCGATGATGCGGTCCACGGTTTTATGGGCGCTCCCGGTCTGCATGGTGGAGAGGACCAGATGCCCGGTTTCCGCCGCGGTTACCGCCAGCTGCATGGTTTCCAGGTCCCGCATTTCCCCGACCACGATCACGTCGGGGTCTTCCCGGAGGGCGGCGCGGAGGGAGCCGGCGAAGGTCAGGGCGCTCCGGCCCACTTCCCTCTGGTTGATCAGGGACTTCTTGTGGGGATGGACGAACTCGATCGGGTCTTCCACGGTGATGACATTCCGGGCGTCGTGCTCGTTGATATAGTCGACCATGGCGGCGATGCTGGTGGTTTTTCCCGAGCGGGTGGGACCGGTGATCAGGACCAGGCCCTGATGAAGATCGGTGAGCCTTAAGACGTTATCGGGAAAGCCGAGCCGTTCGAGCTTGGGAAGTTCCGAGGGAATCCGGCGGAAAACCGCGTCGATTCCTTTCCTCTGCCGATAAAGGTTGCCGCGGAAGCGGCCGAACCCGGGGAGCTCATAGCTGAAATCCAGGTCGTTGGTGGCGATGAACATTTTCTGCTGCTGGGGGGAGAGGATTTCGAAGATCAGGCCTTGGACGACTTTCCAGTCCAGGGGCGGAAGTTTGACCGGCTGCAGGTCCCCCAGGAAGCGGATCAGGGGAGCGGAACCGGAGACCAAGTGAACGTCGGAGGCCCCGATCTCGCATATCTTCTTTAAAAGTCCGTCGATTTTGGCCATAGATTTAAAAGCAATTTATTCGAGATATCATACTATTTATCGAATCTAAATCAATAATTTTTCTTGACTTAATTTTTAAACTGAAATAAATATATTGAATCTAATTCCACCTTATTATCAATATATCTTATCTAATTAATTTGGATATTAATAATTAAATATTATGAATTCCAGATCCCGGATATTTTTTCATATCGATTCTATTCAGAGAAAAATATTAGAAGAATGTGATTCTATCAGTCGGAAAAAACTGGCTGGGGTATTTAAAAACAATCCTTCGTATTTATCCCATCAAATAAAAGTATTGACCGGAAAGAGTTTCTGCTCGATCCGTTCTGAATTCCGGCTGCAAAAAGCCGCCGAACTTTTAGAGACTTATCCCGACATATCAATTAAAAAGGTTTGTTATGAAGTCGGGTATAAAAATCCGGCTTATTTCAGTTCAGCTTTCAAAGCTCGTTTTTCTCAAAGCCCCAGCGATTATCGGGACAATTGTCATTATCCTCAGCGTTTATTAAAAAAGCGCGCCTGATTATTAAAATTATCGGTTGATAACCGTAATTTTATTTTTAGGTTATAACCCTAACAATTCCTATCTAATTCCAACAAAAACGATAGCTTTTCCTACTTGTTTCGCATCCAGCTAATGAGAGAATGATCCCACACCGAAAAGGTTCGGCTGCAAACCAAGGAGGAAAAAGTGAAGGAGAAGGGATTAATTATTGGTTTGATGTTGGGTTTGGGAATGTTGCTGGCTTCATGCAGTGGAGGGAGTAAAGCCAACGGTTTGGATGCGAAGTCTTTGCTTACGCAAGTAGCGCCTTCGGAAGCGGAAGTGCTCACGATTATTTCCGGCGAAGCGGCCCAGAAAGCGGAAGCGGCTTCGATTACTCCTCAGCAGGCCCCGCCCGCCGATACGATTCAGTTCGATCTGGTTTTAGTGGATATGTGGGCAGAACATGGCGGCATCCGGCTTCCCGAGGGAACGGTTCCGGCTGAAGGCGATTTGGGCTTTATTCTTTACAATTTTTATTATTTGGATACCGCTCCGAATCCGAACGTGGAGTTGGAGGGGAAGATCACTTTTAATTTTGTTTATCAGGGGAATGAGTTCGTGGCGGCGGATCCGGCCTTCACAATTCAATTTGTGACGGTGACCGCGACGATTCAGGGGGATGTGGTGAACGCGGTGATAGATGCTTTGACCCCCGGGGTGCGGGATGGTTTCCTTCGGCGGGTGGCGGTGACGGCGGCCGCGGATGACGGGTCGGTTACAAGGACGGCGATTACCAATACTTCGGGCGTTTATAAGATCAAGATTTTTGGCGGGGGGAGAACCTACACGGTTAAGGCGTTTCGGAACGGGTTTTTGGAAGGAGTAAAATCGGATGTTTCGATTGCCGCCACTGAGACCGTAACGGTGAATTTTGATCTGATTCCGGCTCCGGATTCGGTGAACAGCAATGTTCAGACCATCACCGGGACGGTTACGGATCTGGATGGGAATCCGGTCGTGGGCGCGACGGTTTATATCGTGGATCGGGTAACCCGGAAAGCGGTCCCGGGGGCCGATTCCTGTCTGACTAACGGGTTGGGGAATTACATGATCGTGGCTGTGCCCTATGGGGATTACAGTTTCGTTTCGAATAAAGGGAGCAAGAGCGGGACTACCGATGCGGTGATTCCTCTTGGTTCTCCGGTGGTGAATATTCAGATTCAGGATCATCCGCCGGTGTGCGCGGGGATAACCTCGAATCCGCCTTCCCCGGTTGATCCCGGAACCCAGGTGGTGTTTACCTGCCAATCCACCGATGTAGATGATATCGTCCTCTATTACGATTTCCACTCCAGCTCCGGCAGTTTCCTCGTTCCCGGCGAATGGACCTTGAACACAGCCAGTTGGATAGCACCGGATACTGCCGGGACCTATACCATTGATGTGGTGGTTTCGGACGGGGGATTGGAAGACACCTGCTCGATAAATATCCAAGTAGGAGTAAAGGATGTATCGTTTGATACTTATTATCAAAGCTTTTCAACTCATGGCGATTTAAAAGGATTTGACGTTGGAGATGTTAACCGGGACGGTATTCCAGATCTAGCACTTGGAATCCAAGCCGCTTTTTCAAATACTGATTTTTTAATTAGTGCCCTTCCTCCTCCCCCTTCCTTCAATTATTCTGAATTTTATTATGAGTATGGAAATCCGGATAACCATTTTAAAGGTGCCGACGCCGCTATCGCGGATTTTGATCAGGATGGATTTATGGATGCGGTTTTTGGATCTGGTAATGTAAATGGAACAGTTATATGGGGTGATGGAACAGGAAATTTTACTTTTGGCAATTCTTTTTACGATTACGGAGGAGCGAGACATATTGAGGTCGGGGACATGAACAATGACGGAGACCCGGATATTGTTAGTACGGCCACATTAAGCCATTATGTAGAACTTCGGTTTCATCATACGGAGCCCCCTCCTAGTCATGGTTATTTTAATTACTATGGTTCCGACGGTGGTTGTGATGTATTTTCATCCCCAGATGTTATTCTAATTGATGATGTTAACCATGACACTTGGAATGACGTTATTGTGCTCCCGATTCCTGAGTACGCCGTGCCGGGTCAAGTTGGTTTGTGTATCAACAATACTCCCGGATTAGGATTCACCTCGATGTATTATGATACGGGCGCCCCTTGCGTATTTCTAGATCTTAAGCATGGAGATTTTGATGGAAATGGGATCGAAGACATTATCGCGGTAGGTAGCTGCACTTTCACCCCGGGAGTTTACCAGAACGATGCGATTATTTTTTATCGGGATGCAACCGGAGCTGTTATTAATACTCAATATATTGATTTGGGGATTGGAAGTCGATCAACACACGAAGTCGCGACGGCAGATTTTAATGGGGATGGAATGACCGATTTCGCGGTTACAATCCAGTCAGGTCAGATGCCGGGGGTTTATTACCATGATACTATCCGCGTAGTGCTCAATATGGGTAATGGAAATTTTTCAACATCGAGAACGTTTGATGCCGGCTACAATTCATCCAGTATTGATATTGCTGATTTTAATGGAGACAGCAAACCGGACATAGCTGCACAAGGTGATGATTGTGGCCAGCCATTCCCATGGTGTCATAGCGTTTCAATTTTACTGAATACCACTCCAGATTAATGAAGATTTATAATCGCTAAAGGATCAATTAAAACGCAGCCCTTAAAAAGGGCTGCGTTTTTTTTATCTTTCTTTAGGTGGGCTGGTACTAAAAACAGGCAGGAAATTCGAAAACTATTTGCTCAGGTTTCTTATTAATGCAGAGAAAAATTGATCCGGGAAAAAGGGCATTCTTCCCGCCTCCGGCATTTCCGGCAGCCGGCCCGGGCCCGAGCCAGGTGCAGCAGAAAGATGGAGATCACCGCCCCGGCGAGATGATAATAACGATGCGTCAGGGCCAAAGCGGCCACCGGAACCGCCGCCATTACGATCCAGAAGGTCCCGATGAGCTTCAGGTCCTTTCCCTCGCATTTTCCTTCCTGCCGGGACCAGAGGAATCGGACCGCTTTCCCGCCCAGCAGCGGGCATTTTTTCCCATAGCTCGCGCAGCGGGTGCAGGTCTTGTAGAGCATTTTCTGGTAGATCCAGACGTTCAGGACAAGATAGGCCAGGGCCAGCCCGGGCATGTGAATGAGTCCGTGAAAAGTGATGGCAATGGGAAGAAGGTAAAGAAAAAAAATCAGGGCGATCTCAGGATTAGACCAATCCTGGCCAGTATTAGCGTTGGGGGGGGCGGGTGGAATCATCATTCTTTTCTTAATGTAGGGGCGGTACTCTTCAGCTGCCTATTATATCCCTCCCCCTTGCTTGTCCCGTCGAAGGCGGGGAGGGGGGGAGGGAGAGGGTGGCAAGTAATTTTCACCCTCCCCTTAATCCCCTCCCATCGAGGGAGGGGAAGATTAAAACCAGGAGCCAATGGAATGGCTTCCCTACCTTTCACCTTTGAGCTTTGACCTTATTTAAAAAGGTTGTATTTCAGAATGCACCAGACGGCGTTAAACCCATCCTGCCATTTGATTTTCTTTCCCTCCCTTCGGGAACGGCCCTGATAGGAAATCGGCACTTCCGTGATCCCGACCTTTTTTTGGGCCAGCTTGGCGGTGATTTCCGGCTCGAACCCGAACCGGTTTTGTTCCAGAGGGATGGATTTTATCAATCCGCTTTTAAACAGCTTGTAACAGGTTTCCATGTCGGTCAGCGCCAGCCCGGAGCACCGGTTGGAAAGAAAAGTCAGAAAACGGTTGGCCCAGTAAAACTGAAAAATAAAAACCCGGCGGGAATTGTTCAAAAATCGGGATCCGTAGACCACCTCGGCCCGGCCCGCGGCGATCGGTTCCAGCAGTTTCGGGTAATCCCCGGGGTTGTACTCCAGGTCGGCATCCTGGATGATAATGACCTCGCCCGCGGCTTCGGCGATGCCCCTTTTCAGGGCCGCGCCCTTGCCCTGGTTCCGGTCCTGGAAAAAAATCCTGACCGGGCTCCCGGCCTGCGCCTCCGGAAGTTTTTTCAGGAATTCGCGGGTCCCATCGGTAGAACCGTCATCGACAATGATGATCTCCTGGTCCAGGTTCACCGCCTGGACCCTGGCCAGGATCAGCTCCAGGGATTTTCTTTCGTTATAGACGGGGATGATAATTGAGAGCTTCATGGGTTCGTGGGTGTGGGGAGCGCGATCAAACTTATTTGTCAGGGCGGGCTCTGCCTGGTTTGGAGCGAGACGGAAGGACGACCGCCTGGTTATATCTCAACGACCATCCCATCGTAGGCGGGCTCGATGCCGGCTGGGAGGGACCCCTTCAGTTCGTCGTAATCAATCGAATGGTCAAAATGAGTCAAAGCCGCCCGGCCGGGGCGGAGCTCGGCGATGACCCGGGTGGCGTCCTCGACGGTGAAGTGGGTAGGGTGGTATTCCCGGCGCAGGGCGTCCAGGATCAGGAAATCCAGCCCCTGCAGCTCTTTTTTGGATTCCTCCGGCAGTTCGCTGCAGTCGGTCAGGTACGCGAAGCGCTTGGGCTTTTCCCCGGGTTCGATGAAGCGGTAGCCGAAAATGGGCAGGCTCCCGTGCATGATCTCGAGGGGGAGGATTTTCAGCCCGAAAAGATCGAATTCCTCTTCCACCGCGTTGGTTTCCAGGAGGGGCTTGCCGCCGCCGATCGGGGTGACGTTGAAAATGTAAGCGAAGACCCGGCGGATGAACTCCATTGTCTCTTCGCTGCCGAAAATCGGAATGATCTCCCGCTGGAGATAATTGAAGGTGCGGAGTTCGTCAATGCCGTGGATATGATCGGCGTGGGTATGGGTGTAAAGGACGGCGTTGATCCGGAGGACATGATTGGCGAGGCACTGGGAATAGAGATCGGTGGCGGTATCCACCAGGATATTTTTTTCGCCGTGTCCCACCAGGATGGAAGTCCGGGTCCTCCGGTTTTTTGGATTGCTCGAGCGGCAGACCGGGCACTGGCAGCCGATCAACGGCACCCCGGTCGAGGTTCCGCAGCCTAGTAGGGTAATTTTCATTGGTCGACGGTCAGATGCCGGCGGTCAGTTATTCCTTAACATCCTGGGTGTAAAATTTCAGCTTGGTCGAACCGACGCGGATAATATCCCCATCGGTGATTTTCCGGTGGCTGACCTGGATCCCGTTTACGAAAGTTCCATTGGTGGAAGCCAGGTCGCGGACGAACACGTTATCGCGGGAGAAGGCCTCCAGCACGGCGTGCTTTTTGGAAATCTCCGGATCTTCCAGGACCACGTCCGCGTCCGCCCGGCCGATGATGACCCGGCCCTTCCCCAGTTCGATGATTTTCCCTTTCCCGGGTTCGGAAATGATTTCCAGGAAGATCTTTTTGCGGAAAGGCAGGGGTAGGTCGGGGCCGAAGAGATCGTCCTCTTTGCCTTTCCGGATGGTTTTTTCGATGGGGTTAGGTTTCTTTACCATTTAACCAGGAAAAAAATTATCCCACCCACCAGAATAAGAATCAAGAGATACCAGATCCAGATCCTTCCGGATCTTTCTTCCCGTTCCCGTCCGGTCCGGTTTCGCCCCCGGGCTTCGAAGGTTTTGGATTTGATAATCGAATCGACGATGGAGGACTCGGCCCAGGCCGGAGTGGATTCCGGGCTGGAGATCCGGGTGCTGGGATCGGAATGCCTGGACTCCTGGCCCGCGTTATTTCGACCCGTCGAATTTCCCGGCGGCTGGTTTTTGTAGACCTCGGCGGCCAGAGCCTGGGCGAATTCATTCAGCTGGGAGAAACGGTCATGGGGATCTTTGGCCATGGTCTGGAGCAGGATTTCGTCCCAGAGTGCGGGGATGTCCGGCCGAATCCGGCTGGCCGGGACGGGTTTTTCGTTCAGGATGTTCAGCCCGATCGCCTTGATATCGTCTCCCGGGAAGGGCTTCTGGCCGGTAATCAGCTCATAGATCACGATTCCCAGGGAAAATTGATCGGATCTTCCGTCCACCCGCTTGCCCTGGATCTGCTCCGGGGACATGTAGCTGGGGGACCCGATAACCAGTCCTTCCCGGGTGAGGTCGGATCCTTCAAAGCGGGCGATCCCGAAATCCACCAGCTTGAGCTCAAAATGAATCCCGAAATCCAGCGTTGTCGGCCCCGGGTCATTATCCCTGGACTTGGGGCCGGGAAACTGCGACTTGGGGCTGATGAGGATGTTTCCGGGTTTGACGTCGCGATGGACCACGCCCTGGGCATGGGCATAGTCCAGGGCCGAGGCCGATTTCTGGGCGATCAGCAAGATCTGGTCAATCGAAAAGGGATGTTTTTCCCGAAGCAGGCGCTTGAGGGAAGGGCCGGGGACATACTCCATGGCGATGTAGCAGAAATCGGATTCCTCGCCGGCGTCATAAATAACCACGATCCCGGGATGCGAAAGCTTTCCCGCGATCTTGGCTTCCCGGATGAAACGCTCCTGGAATTCTTCCGCCGCCGAAGCCGAGCCCTCTTCGAGCCAGCGGGAGGAAAAATCCACCACCTTGAGCGCGACCGGCCGGTCAATCCGGGGGTCGCGGGCCTGGTAAACAATCCCCATCGATCCGCGCCCGACCTCGGTTTCGATCTGGTACCGGCCGATTTTGGTGGGTGTTTTCATTCTTAACAAGCCCAATGAATTGGGCAACTACAGGAAAAAATATTTGTAGTCTGCCGATTTACTTGTCCCGTTACCGGGCGGGATCGGCGGTTTCGGAGGGGCGGCATTCAACTGCCGCCCCTGATTTCGTTGTAGGGGCGGGGTTCATCCCCGCCCGGAATAGGGAGGAGATAAGCTCCTCCCCTACATTTCCAGAAAAATCATAATTTTTACGGATAAACTTAATCTAAATCCATAAAATCCGTGTAATCCGTGTCAAAAATTCAAATTTCTTTCAGCCAATTTTCCAGATCCCGCAGGGCCTTTTCCTTTTCAAGCTCATTAAAGCTTTCGTGGTAGAACCCCGGGTAAATGATTAATTTTTTCCGGGTGGAGCTGACCTTTTGGGCGAAGGCCTCGGTTGCCCGGGGATCGGTCAACTGGTCATCGGCCCCATGGATGAGCAGGACGGGAAGCGCGAGCTGGTTTGCCTGGGCCAGGGCCCATTCCATCCGGGCGTTGACCTCGGTGAACCAGCGGGCACTGACTTTTTTATGCACCAGCGGATCTTTGATATAATCCTGGACTACTTTCGGGTCATGCGAGAGGAACGCGGGGTCCAAACCATTGTCCATGGTCAGCGCCGGCATGATCCGGGAGAGGGCCTTCCCCAGGAAGGCCTTGATCCAGGGGACCTGGACTTTAAATTTCAGGGCCGGTCCGGAGGCAACCACCCCGGCCAGCGTCCCCTGGTTTTCCAAGGCGTAGGCCAGGGCGATTAATCCTCCCAGGCTGTGCCCGATTATGACCACCCGGCTTTTCCCGGTTTTCTCCATCGCCAGGGACTGCAGGGTTTTCAGGTCTTCCAGGTATTCCGAGAAACTCGTGATATGTCCCCGCTTGCCCTCCGACCGGCCATGGCCCCGGTGATCGAGGGCGAAGACGGGATAGCCCCGGTAGAGCAGCTGGTTGACGACGTTTCCATACCGGCCGCTGTGCTCTCCCAGGCCGTGGGCCAGGAGAATCAAGGGACGGGATTTTCTCTCCTCCGCGGTTTCCCGGACGGCCGGGGGAAGCCAGGCCTGCCAGAAGATCCTGGTCCCGCCCGCCCCGGCAAAGTTTCCGGCCATGCTCATGCCCTGTGGTTCGGTGTTGGCTTTCGATTGTCGATGAAATCGTCTCCGTGTCATGGTTTCTCTCCTCGCATCACACGATATAATATCATATAAAGAGGATTTTCAAAGGATGGGAAAAAGCGAGAAAAACGGGAAATGCGGGAAAAGTAGGAAAAGCCAAGAAAAAGAAAGGACACAAAAACCTTCCTTGCCTTTCCCGCCTATTCAACTTTTCTCGCTCTATAAATAATGCTCCAAAATACTTTTTTGCATATCCCGGGGGTCGGCCCCCGGATGGAAGCGCAGATCTGGGAATCCGGCATCCGGAATTGGAAGGACGCGCTGGCGGGGAAAGAGCTCGAGATCCTGCCGTCCCGGATCGGCCGGGGAATCGGACGGGAGCTTGAGGCTTCCCTGGAACATTATGTCCTGGGCGAAGCGGGTTTTTTCAGCGGGCGTCTGACCGCCCCGGACCGCTGGCGGCTTTTCCCGGATTTTCCCGGACGCACCGCTTTTCTGGACATTGAAACCGATGGCCTTTCGCCCCATTTCAACTCGATTACCGTGATCGGGCTTTACGACGGGGAAAGGTATCAGGCCTTCATCCGGGGGAAAAACCTGGAGGACTTTCCCGCCGCCGTCAGCCCTTTTTCGCTTCTGGTCACGTTCAACGGTTCAGGATTTGACCTGCCTTTTTTAAGGGCCCGGTTCGGCTCGAAAGTAATTCCCCTCCGCTCCCCGGTCCTGGGCCATCTGGACCTGATGTATGTTTTCCGCCGCCTTGGGATTAAAGGAGGTTTGAAAAAAATCGAGCCGCTTCTCGGAATTGAAAGGGACCCGGAAGTCCAGGGGGTGGATGGATACCTGGCTGTCCTGCTCTGGCAGGATTATTTGCGCGGGAAACGGGAAGCCCTGGCGCGCCTCGTCCTTTACAATTTCGAGGATACGGTCAACCTCGCGCGGCTGGCGGCTTTGGGCTACAATCTCGCCCTCCGCAAAATCCCGTTTTCCCTCCCGGAACTGCCGCTGCCGGAACGGCCCAGGTTTCCGAGTATTTAAAAAGAAGTTTCGGGTTTCTGGTTTCGAGTTTCGAGTTGAAGATTAAATTTAAACCGAGAGTAGCCAGCGACCGGGACAATAGAAAGCTTCATTGTCGGGGCGGGGTTTACCTGTCCTGAGCGATTTATCCCGAGTTCTATCGAGGGAAGCCGAAGGATCCCCGCCCGGAATAGGGAGGAGACAAGCTTCTCCCCTACTTTTATATTTCCTGTCGATTTATCGGTGTTTTTATCGGAGTAGTGCGAGGCTTTTCGATTAAATCCCGAGGCATTGCGGACGAGGGAAGCCTTGTTTAATCGCGACCCTAAAGGGTCGCACTACGAAATCAAAATGCAGGGCAAGGCTTCAGCCTTGCGGCTGATTGACGAATGACGATTGCAAATCAAATGAACCAAATAGGTAGCCGCAGCCTTTAGACTGCGAACTTGTATTTGATTTTGCTTGACTTCAGAAAAATCATGTCTTCGTAGGGGCGGCCCTCCCTGGCCGGTTTTGCCCGGCTCGGGCAGGCCGTGGCCGCCCTTTGATTTTCATCCCAATTACGGTCAGTAAAATACCCCCGAGGCAAAAAAGGGTAATCCACTTGCCCCAACGGTAAGAAGCCGGACGGAAAATGAAGGAAACCCGGTGCTCCCCGTCGGAGAGAAAGATTCCTTTAAAGAGGTAATTGGTCCGGTAAATTTCCTTGTCCTGGCCGTCCGCCTGCGCCTGCCAGCCGGGGTAGTATGAGTCGTTGAACACCAGCAGTCCC
The DNA here is from genome assembly GCA_028713675.1 of bacterium. Lineage (GTDB taxonomy): Bacteria > Desulfobacterota > JAPLJL01 > JAPLJL01 > JAPLJL01 > JAPLJL01. The sequence continues at coordinate 29,675 of JAQTNV010000014.1, read as the reverse complement.
GGGGAGGGAAGATGGACTTCGAGGTCGATCCGGTTGGGGGAATATCTGATTATTTTTATCTGTTTGGGGAAAGCGTCACCTCCCGCGGGCAGAAAAAACTTCCGGTCCCAGCACTTTTCCATGTTTTGGGTTCGGCCAGATTTTAAACATTCATTGGCCTCAAGGAAGGCCCGGGGCCAGTGAGCAGGCGCGGGATCGGCCCAGTCTGCGAACATTCTCTGCAATACCTCCCGGCCCGAAGGAATCCATTCCCATTGATTGACCACGTAAAAACGGGGGCGGGCGGTTTCATTCCGGAGCAGCAGGACATTCTTTTCCGGATCGGCGAAGACCGGGGTCAAACCGGAAAGCCGGGGGTAAATCTCCGCGATGGGTTTTCCGGACTGCCGGACGTTGGTGAGGATATATCTGGTATCGGCGAGATTGATGAATTCCGCGAGGTTGCTGAAGTTGTCGAAGCGGTAAAGCTCGTAGGTCCGGCCGGGCACAGCCGGCTCATTCCCAAAAAAATAATCAACCTGATCATCCAGGGCCGAGTTGGGGACCAGGACCTCCCGGTATGATCTGGTCCTGAAAAAAGGGACTGAACCGGAATCGAACCAGATCCGGAAGGAATGCGGCTCTTCCTGCGAAAGGATCCGGGAATAGATTTCCGGGGCGCGGTGGAAATCCGAACGGTTGGTTACCCTGAGCGGGGTCAGACCCAGGAAAATATCAATTCCCAGGAGAAGAAAGAGGGCGAAAAGCAGATAATTTTTTCCTCCCTTGGACTTGGCCAGAAGGAAAATGAGCAGGAAGCTTGCTGTCGAGAAGAACGCCAGGAGGATATATCCCTGCCTGAGTTCGGAGAGCGCCCGGGTGGTGTCAATCTGGAGGTGGGAGGCGATCTCCGCTTGGAAAGCGGAACACCTGAAGCCGAGAAATGTGAAGATCGCGATCGCCGAGGCGAGCAAACCGCCATATATAATTCTGAATTCCCTTCGGTCCAGCGGCCGGGAGATGAGGTTGGCCAGCCCCAGCCCCGCCAGGACGCAGAGCAGAAGGTTGACTATTGAAAAATACTTGGCCGGGAAACGGAAAAGGGAGAAAACCGGCAGGTGGGAATAAACCCAGGGCCAGACCGGGGTGAAACTTCCGCAGGCGAGGAAAAAGAATACGAGGATCAGGACGAAATACCATATCACCAGCCCTCGGTTTTCCAATCCTGAAAAATCCTCTTGGGATGTCATTCTGGGTCCCGATTGCCGGGACGAAGAATCTTGATTTTGTCGGAGAGATATTATTGAGCATAGAGCCAAAAATATCGGGGCGATTCCCAGGTAGATACTCGGGTACCAGAACTGCTTCATCGTCAGGCTGTTGGAAAGGTTGTCTCCCCAGAAGGTATTGAGTTCGCTCTGGCCCCATATAAATGGGTGGAAAAGGTTGATCCATCTTTGGGGATTGAAAGAGAAATAACCGGCTTCCTCAAGGGGAATCCCGTGCAGCCGGTAGGATTGCCAGGCCATATCAAGCAGTGGAAGAAGCTGGATCATGGCGATGCCCATGGCCAGCGCTAGTGAACCGACCAGGAACAGACCGGCCCTTCCGAGTGAGAGGGCGAATCGGGCCGGGGCTTTATGGATGGGTTCGAGCTGGTGGATCCGGACCACCAGTTGAATCACGGCCAGGCCGATACCGATAACGAAGCTTTGCAGGTCTCCGGTGAGAAACTGGCAGCAGAACCCCAGAGTCAGAAGGCCGAAGTATTTGTATTTACGAAAATCTTTAACAGTTCTTTGCCCTTTGTTCCCCTCCATATATTTTTCAATACTGAAAAGAATCAGCGGATACCAGACCGCCCCGAAGAGAAATCCGATGTTTTTGGAGAGGGAAATCATTACCCCGCTGAAAGCGTAGGTAACACCGGCAAACAAAGAAGCCGGGGGACTGCCGGTGAGGGTTTTGACCAGGAGGTACATGAAAAGGCCGGCCAGGAAATAGTGAATCAAAATCAGCCAGTTGTAAGCCAGGTCGAAAGGGAGGAGGAAAAAGATAATATTCAGAGGATAAAAATAACCGTGAAGCGGGTTGCCGGCCTGGTAATAGCCCAGCGCCACCCCGGGATTCCAGAGGGGCAGTTCGCCGTTATGAAGTTCGGAAAAGAAAAGTTTTTTATAGAAGTAATAAAAGTAAGTGGTCATGTCGTGGTCGATGACCGAACTCCAGAAGAGGGGATGAAAAAGATAGATGAAAAGTCCCAGGGCGGGGAGGATGTAAATACAGGTTGCTAGGGTTCCAGGTGGCTTGGTAGTTTGGTGGTCCATCGGTGGCTCAAATTAGCCCAATAATTAGGCAACAACAGGTTCAAAAATGTAGTATGCCGATTTATCGGCGGTTTTGTCAAAGAGGCTTGAGTTATATCGTGCCTGTTTCAGAGTCGGCATTTTGCGGAGGCGGCAATCGCAAGCGAAAAAAAGGGAGCCCTCAGACGGGCTCCCTTTTCTTCTTCTTATTTTTGCCTGTTATCGGTTTCCTGCTACCTGTTACCTGCTAAGGCTGACTCACCGCGTTCGGATACTCATAGGGCCCGATGTCGAAGACGTTCTTCCCGGTGTCCAAGGGATTATTATCGACATCGGTTCCGTCGGGAAGCCTGACATCCACCGGCCGTTTATTACCGCCCATATCCGACCTGATCCCGGCGTCAGTCCCAGCGTCAATGCACTGCGATTCTTTTCTGAGGTGTTTCCCGAGTGGATCACCCCAATCAGTATTTTCGAATTTTGGATTTACGGAGATGTTAAAGCCCGCTTCAATCATTGAATTAACAAGATCAATTGTATTCCGACATGTTGAACCTTCATAATCATAGTAGAAACAAAAAGACGGACCTGCATCTTTAATTAGAAAATCATTGTTATAAACAAAAGCATCGGTATCTCTTCCATTTTCATAAATTCCATATTGTGCAGAAGTTCCAATTCCGCCATAGATAATATTATTAATAATTTTAGGGGTTGCAGGTGTGTATGGAATTACATCTCTAGAAGAAATAAATATACCATAACTTGAATTGTCGGCAGATCCACCATTAATCAAATTATTGGCTACCAGAGAGTCAGATCCGGAGTATTGGAAATATATACCAGTTGATGATCCACCGACTGCTCCTGTTCCTCCATTAATGTAATTGTTTACAATTGTCGGAGATCCGGCTCCGTTATTGGAGTCATAAATATATATCGCAATATTAGTTCCAATAAGTGAGTCCTTTCCATAAATACTATTGTTTCTAATCGTTACCATTGTGCTATCGCAAAGAATTCCATAATGAGAACTTAAATCGGTAGGGTCACAAATAATTCTAAATCCATCAATATATGTTGAGTTTTTAGTAAATATGGTTCCACCAACCGTATCACAGGACACCGCGCCAACTCCGTTGGGATTGTTAGCTCTAATAGTTACCGCCGTCGGATAGCTGTCCAGATTCCTCCGCCAATTTCCAGTTCCATCTTCGAAGAACCCACCAAAGATGCTGACCCCGCGCCTAGCGCGCTTGGTGCTCTCGTCAGCGTTATAAAGAACGACATTTTCTTTATAGGTTCCAGTTCCGTCGGTTGGATATGTAGGATCGGTTGGGACCTGATAATACGTATTCCAAATCGGGTCGCCGGGCTGGTTCCAGGTCCCGACATAAACGTCGGCGGTTACATTGACCGGCCAGCGGGTAATCGCATAGGAAATGGTATTGCAAGGGGTCGTAACCGGGTCACCGCAGTAGGGGACGTTCTGCAGATTCTGTTCAGTAGCGCCTTTATTTCCACTGCCTCGTTGAGATACGAACAGGCCCGCGGGTTCTCCCACGTGTTTGCAGATGAAGGTATCGCCGCCGCTGGCGCAATCCCCATTCTTGAATACCCGTCTCCACACCGAAACCGTGACCAGATCGGGGTAGGATATAGATTTCCCGTCGGAGACGACCAGTGAGAAGACCAGATTGCCGATTTCGTCCGGGGCGATGAAAGTGACTGCCTTGGGATATTCGGTCATCTCCTTGTCAAGGTTGACCGGCAAGCCAGAGACCTGTTGCCAGGAATATAAAACAATGCTGTCCCCGATGTCGGGGTCATTGCTGGAATTTGGGTAAAGGGTTACGGAGTCATAAAACCCGACATTGGCCTGGTTGAGGCCATTGACCGTAGCGTCAGCGTTGGGGCGGGTATTAGCCGGCCCTCCTGCCGCCTGCGGACTGACGATAACCAGATCACGGCTCTGGAGCCCGCCATTATCGGTAACCGTCAGGACGAAAGCATAGGTAACCGCGGTCGGGAAAGTCCCGGCGGTGGCGTTGTTGGTGTTGGGATTCGTGATTGAGACAGTCGCCGAAGCCCACCAGGGTTGAGTCCACTGGTAGGTCAAAGCGGCGCCTTCCGGATCACTGCTCCGGGTTCCGTCCAGGATGCTGGAATTTCCAATCGTCGGGTTTGAGGGTATCGCCCGGGCCGCGGCCTGCGGGGGCAGGTTGATTACCGTGACCGTGGTCCAATCGGAATAGGTGGCCGCGCTGTTGTCGGTAACCGTCAATTTGAAAACATAGGTTCCGGTGGAAGCGAATGCTCCCGTTCCGCTGGTGGCGCTGGCAGGGGTGGAAATGGTCACCGCCGGGCCCGAGGTTTTCTGCCAGAGGTATGTGGTGATGGATCCATCCGGGTCGAAACTGTCCGTACCATCGAGCGTGGTGGTGTCACCGATTTTAAGAATATCCTGAGTCGAACGGGCCACGGCCAAGGGTGCCTGATTGGCAATAACAGTGACGGTGGTCCAGTCGGAGTAAGTGAGTCCTCCGTTGTCGGTAACTTTCAGTTTGAAGACGTAACTGCCGGCGGAGGCGAACGCTCCCGTTCCGGTGGAGGCGCTGGCGGGACTGGAGATAGCTACCGCCGGGCCTGAAGTTTCCTGCCAGAGGTAGGTGGTGATATTCCCATCGGGGTCGTAACTCTGAGAGCCATTCAGGGTGGTGGTCTGATTGATTTTAAGCTGGTCCGGGCTGGCCTTGGCGATGGCCTTGGGCCGGAGATTGGTGGCGGTAACCGTGATCCAGTCCGCGTAGCTGTCGATGAATCCGTCATTCACCACCAATTTAACCAGGAAGCTGCCGACCAGGTCGGCCACGAATGTCGGGGTGACGGCGTTGGGATAGATTATCACTGCCGAGCTTCCCGCCGGGCGCGAGCGCAGGCTCCAGGCCCATTTGACCGGGTACCCTTCGGGATCATAGCTGGAAGAGCCGTTGAGCTGGACGATATTGGCGATGGAGACCGGGTTGGGCGAGGCCTTGGCGACGGCGATGGGACGGCGGTTGATCGCGGTCACGGTGACCCAGGCCGGGTAATCTGAATTTTCCAGGCTATCGTTCAGGGCCAGCCGGAAAATGTAATTGCCTTCCCGGTCCGGGACAAAGGTCGGCCTGGCTGTGATCAGGGAATTCAGGGCGGCGACGCTGCCCACGGGCGCGGACATGGCCCAGGAGTAGGTGATGGGATCCAGGTCGGCGTCGAAGCTGCCCGAGCCGTCCAGGGTTACCAGCTCGCCGATCGCGACGGTTTGATTGGCGCCGGCGTTGGGGTAGGGGGGGAAATTACACTGGATTTTGACCGAGGCCGGCGGACTCGCGAGCTGCCCGTCATTTACCACCAGGGTGGCGATGTAATCCCCGGAAAGGTCAGGTGAAAAAGTGGATTGCAGGGAGGTCGGGTTGATCAGGGTGACGGTGCTTCCGGCCGGATGGGTGGAAAGCGTCCAGGAATAAGAGAGGGTGGTGCCGGAATCCGGGTCGGAGCTTCCCGAGCCGTTCAGGGTCACCAGTTCGCCTCTTTTCACGACCCGGTTGGACCCGGCCGAAGCCGTCGGGGCATGATTCTGGGACGAAATGATCACCTGGACCTCATCATTATTATTGGGCGAAGAATAAGTCCCGCCCGAATCAATCACGATCAGGGTGAAGCGGTAAGTCCCCGGGGTCACCGGCCAGACCGCCTGGGTCACCCCCGAGGCGTAGGGCAGCAGGGCAACTTTCTTAATCAGGTTGAGCTGGGGGTTGGCGGCATTTTCGTACCACTGGTATTCGCTGATAGTGCGTCCGGTCGTGGTGGCCTTGCTCTTGGACCCGTTGAGGATGATCTTGGAGCCGGATACCCCGCCGGTCGGATCGGTAAAAGCCATCGCGATCGGTCGGGAAGCCGAGGGAGCCGGGGTGACGGTAATGACGACGTCCCGGGGAGGACTATCCAGTTCCCCGTCATTCACCACCAGGATAAAGGTGTATTCCCCTTCGTCGGGGAGAATGACCGCCTGGGTCGGTCCTTCGGCGTATTCGCCGAGATCAGACTGGGGGCCCGGAACGCTGGGGATGTTGAGCAGGCCGGTCTGGGCGTTGCCGTTGCAGCTTAAGTAATAAGGGCTGTCTTCCTCGTATCCCATATTTTGCAGCCAACTCAGATATTCTTCGCATTCATACCAGCGGTAACTGATTGTGCCCGCTTCGGGATCTACGCTCTGGCTCCCGTCCAGAACGATTTCGGAACCGGCGGTGACCGTGGTCTGGTCAACGAGTATGACGGCCAGGGGGGATTGGTTGGTTTGCGAGACAGTCCAGGCGCTCCCGCCGCTGGAGCCGCAGGAAAAAGTAAAAAGTGAAAGGTAAAAAGTGAAAAAAGTCAGGAAGGGAAATAAAAACCGGCGATTTTTCATTATGGCCTCCTTAAACTAAAGGTTTTGCCGAATTCCTCACGGCTTGACGTGGGGAGCATCATTCCCGGATTAAATTTTAGGTTCGTTCGGGGAACGAACCCTACTCATTTGCCATTGTATTTGTAGGGCCTGCTCCCCGTGCAGGCCGACTTTCTTGATGATTTAATAATTAAGGTATACCTCATCCGGGCCGATGTCAAAGCAACTGGTCGCCCCTGTAATCAGGCAGTTCGGCCGCGGCTGGAGGTCGAAGTCAAACCTGACCCCGGCGTCAACCCCGGCATCAAGCAGGGGGGAGGTCTCCGCCGGCTCGGTCGGGCCGCCGGGATAGTCAAAGTAAGCGGAAAGATGATAATCACCGCTTTCCTTCCCGACGAATATCGGATCCAGGTCCAGGTTGTTTTTGCTGTAATCCAGGGCTTTGGTATTCCCGAGCTGGTTTACCTGGGAGATGGAGTAAAGCGATATTATGGAACCAAGCTGATCCTTTAATTCCCCATTCCCGTCGTAAAAAAGGATGGCTTGAGGGTTATTTTTAATAATGGAATTATTAAAAAGTGCGGGATTGCATTCATTGTCGGAGCACATATTTGCACTGGGCAAACATGCAGTTACGTTGTTTCCGCCTGGCCCAGAGCATTCCCAAATTCCAAACCTGTTATTTTCCCCAAAAGGATTGTTTGGACCAGGCTCGACGGATCCTAACCCTGGATCAATAATATTATTAATTATGATGGCTCTGGCATTAGTCCCGATACTAATTCCATAACTTCCAGGGGAGGTTTCGTCTGATTTTCCTCCGCCATTAACATAATTGTGAGCAATCAGGGGCTCAGTACCTGGCTTGGCATTAAGACCATATTGAAAATTATCTGGATTCCATATTCCGATCCCGGTATTTAAATATGAACTGTCCCCGCCGAAAATAACATTATTAATAATGTGAGGCGAAGAAGAAGTAATGACTACGCCGGTGGAACCGCATCTGAGGACACCCAGAAAGCATCCTTCCCCTCCACCTCCATCAATCGTGTTTCTCTTCAAGATCAAATTATCTGAGCGGCAATCGACCCCCCAGGAATAGGAACTGGTTTTCGGGAGGCCGTTTATCTTCAATCCGTCCACGTAAACCGTGGCGGTGACGGATTGCGGGATTTCCAGGGCGGTGGTCTGGACGGCGTTTAAATAAGTGGACCAGGCACTGGGATCATGCTCCCAGCCCCTGCCCGGGTCGAATCCCCCGTAAATGCTGATGCCGCTGGCGGCGGTGATTTTTTCGTAATAGCTTCCCTCGGCTATATAGACGTCGCTGATCGAACCGGGGTAGGCGGCGAGGGCGTTGATGCCGTCCTGGATTTTCCGGTAGGGCTTGACCCGGCTTCCGTTGGAATCGAGATAGGGGTAGAAGCGGTCCACCCAGACCGCGTCCGGGACGTTATTGGTGGAGTGTTCCCAGACCCGGACGGAGACGGTGTCCGGGGCGCTCGCGAGCCGTCCGTCGTCCACCATCAGCGAAAAGGAATAGGTGAGGATCTCGTCCGGGACCGTGAAGGTGATTTCTTCCGCATATGACGAAGGGAAAAGCACCACCGGCGGGCCGGCGGTCTGGGTCCAGCGGTAGGAAATCCGGTCGCCGTCGGGATCGGAGCTCCGGGCCCCCGAGAGGCGGACTTCTTCATAATAACTTGTGTTCCGGTCCTCTCCGGCGTCGGCGGTGGGAACCCGGTCGACCCGGGAATCAACATTAATTCGGACGGAGTTGGGCCGGCTCCAGGCCAGGCCATTGGAAACGGTCAGCTCGAAGCGGTATCCGCCGGGCTGACTGAAGAGGACGACTTGGGTAACCGAGCCGGGGGAAACCAGGCCGGTGACCGGGTTTTGATAATCCTCCGCCCAGAAATAGGTCAGACTGCCCCCGGCCTGATCGAAGCTTTCCTCTCCGGTGAGAACGACGGTTTCGTCGGTCTGAGCCCGGGTGCGATCGGCCTTCGCGATCGCCACCGGGGGAGGATTGGGCGGCGGGGGAGGGGGGGTAATCAGAAGCGAGACCAGGTCGGCCTGGCTTTCCTTGTGTCCGGGAACCATGTCGGAGACCTTGAGCTGGAAAAGGTATTCGCCATCCTGGTTGGGAATAATATTGATCAGGCAGTTCTCGGGCGCGAACTTTTTCTGAACTTCGTCCGGAATGAGGTTGATCTCCGGGTTTTCGACGGACTCCTGCCAGAGGCAACCGACCGGGTTCCCCTCGGGGTCGTAGCTGTTGCCGCCGTCAAGAATTATGACGGTCCCGGCCTCGGCCTCGGCATAGCTGGACACGGCAATGGCTTGGGGCGGGCGGCTGGAGGATTGGATGACCGAGCTGCAGCCGGAAAACAAAAGCAGGGCGCAGAGGGCAAAGGGCAAAGAGTTGAAAACGGGATGACGTATTCCGGCCGGGCCGGTGTTTCTCCGCCCGTCGATTACCATCGAATACATTCGGCTTCGGTTCATTTCGTCAAGGCTGTCCGGCTTTTCCGCTTTCCTGCCCTTTGTCATTTTTCCCTTATATTTTCATTATCCTTGTTGACTGGTTCCCAGGCAATAGTAAAATCATTTGATGATTATTAAATGAAGATCATAATAATTTGAAAACCGAAACGAGAGACTCCCGGGCTGACCCGAACGGTCGGCTCGGGCAGGCGCAACCAGAAACTCGCAACTGATGCCCGAAGAGAAGAAAAAACAGCTTAACTTCCTGATCGTTGACAGCGACGCGTCCTGGCGTGATCTGCTGGGCGGGCTGGTTTCCCGCCGGGGTGGGCGGGTGATCCAGGCCGCGAGCGGGGAAGAAGGAATCGCCCTGGCGCTGAAAAGCCCGCCGGATTTCATCATCCTGGCGGTGGAGCTCCCCGACGAAAACGGCTTTGTCATCTGCAAAAAAATCAAGTCCAACCCGGCACTCAAGGAAGTTCCCATGATGCTGGTCTCCCGGGATGCTACCGAGCTGGATTTCGAACGCCACCAGAAGTTGAAAGTCCGGGCTGACAGCTACCTTAAAAAGCCGTTTACTGACGAGGAATTCATCACCCGGGTTCACAATCTGATCGGTTTTACCGCCTTCGGGGAGGTGGAGGATGACCAGTACGGAAAACTCGAGATGCAGATGCACGCTTTCCTCCAGGAGCAGCAGGCCCTGGAAAGGCGGCTGGAGGAGAAGGACGAGGAAATTAAAATTCTGGAGGAGAAGCTGGGCCAGTCCGCCGGGCAGTTTCTTGAACTGAATCAGGCCCAGAAGAAAATCGCGGAGCTGGAAAAAATACTCAAGGAGGGCGGGGAAAGCGAAGAGAAAACCCGCAAACTGAGAAAACTGCTCGAAGAGGCGCTGGAAATTATAAATAAATGACATTTTGAGCGGATTTTATCGAGGAGGGAAAAAAATTCTTGACAGCTATTGCCGGAAGGGTAAAATAAAACCATACGAGTGATGGAGGGATGGGAAAATATTTCTCAACATTTTTGTTGGATCGGATTTAATTAGTCTTTATGGATAAAATAATATTTACAATTTCTTCGACGAGGAAGGAGGTGGTAGGGGAGGCTAAAGTATCGTTAAAGTTTTTTCAAAGTTTCGCCGAAGCCCGAGACCCGAGGAAAGCAAATCGGGATCTTCCGGCGGAGGTGAAGCCGTAAATTTGTTGTTAATAAAACAAGGAGGAGGGATGAGGATGAGTAGCAGAGGAAAGTTATTCGTGGCAATGTTGGCGGCGGCCATGATCCTGGTTCCGGGTCTGGCCTCGGCCAAGAGGACATTGCAGTTGGAGTCGCGGAAGTTCTCCGGGGCCGATTGGACCGCGGCGACTACAGCGACCAACTCGACGGCAAACGTCCTCGGCGTCCGGATCACGAACACCGGCTTGACCTACATCGAAGGCTTGGTCAACGGGGTTCTGCAGGACAAGGTCCTGGCCAACTTCCTGGACTGCACCGTGCGCCAGATGTTGGACAACAATGTGACTGAGTTGTCCTGCGGCGGAAAAGCGGGCAATGCGGGCAACGGTTTATACCCGATCATGGGTTGCCGGAAACTGGTCGACAAGACCCCCGTCGAATGCAAGGACGTCAACGACTACGCTTACCAGCATGGCACGGTTCTCGATGTCGGGGGTCCGTACGAGGCCGGCATCCTGTTCAACAGCTGCTCGACCCTCGGGGCGATCTCGATTCCGATGGTCGGCACCATCTGTCTCGCAATCAGGATAGCCAATATTGACCCGTACGGTTCCAACGACAACAAAATCATCGACTTCCGCCAGATTGTTTCGGGCGGAGCGGCCGGCGCGGGCACTCCTTATTTAAGGATGCGCGCCCTGGACAAAACAACGCCCCATACCGAGGATGACACCATGGACGTCCTGGTGCATCTCGATTCCATCATGGTGGATTTGAAAGTTGAGCCGCCCTTCGGCTTGACCGACATTTATCCCACCCATTCGGATGGGAGCGCCTACAAGGGTTACGACGCTTCGCAGGACTATTCCAATTACGTTAAAGCCTGGGGCCGGATCACGATCCCGTCGGTGGAAGTAGCCCTTTCCATCCGGGCCGTGGGACGGTATGACGATTACGGCGGTGACGGTACCAAATCCCCGCACTTGAGAGACCTCGGGTTGGATCTTTTCGGATTGTATATGGACCTGGGCCTCGAGTATGTCCTGGTACCCGGGCCGTATTGTAATTCTTATATTGATGAAAACAGACTTACCTGGAACTGGCAGTATAAGTGCGCCGCGCCCTGCCAGGCCGCGGAGCAGGGGCTGACCAACTGCCGGCCGATCTGCAACACCGCCCTCACCGCCGGTAATTTCTGCCAGGCGCCCAACATCGAAGGCGACACTACCGACCCAACGGGTGAGGTTGCCGGTTGTAACCGGGCGAATATCGACGCTACCTGGCCCGGGAGCAAGATTGCAACCAACTGCGACGACCCGGTCCTTCCCAATTCGGAAATGATCGCCGACGTGATTCCCTTCCTCGATGCCCACCTGACCATGGTGGCCACCAACATGTTCTCGGGGACCAGGGCTTGGCCGTACCTGGATTGGTACATCGGCCCCACCCGGCTCGTGAGCTTGAACCCCCTGCTCGAGTGTCTCTCGATCGACAATCCGCTGACGATCGAAACTGATCTAATCATGATCAACATGGGATTCAATACCGAGTTCTGGGCCGACCCGGCCGGGCTGATCATTCCCGGTGACATCGCTATGGACTTCCAGGAATACAGCAATCCCAAGGGCGACAATAAAAACTTCCAGCCGATGACCTCCTGCGTGGAAGTCCGGTCCTTCTCCACTCCGGTCACCAGCATGAGCCGGCCGGTATCCGGCGGGGCCGAATGCGCGAAGGGCGCTCCCTGCAACAACTTCATTAACTACGGCACCGCGGCGATCGCCAGCAACGGCGGAGTCTGCAGCAACGTCGTCGGTGTGGACAGATGGTGCCCGATGATGGGGAACTGCCCCGCCGGCGTGGCGCCGAACAATTTCTGCAACGGGTCTCCCAGCATCGATTCTTATCATATCGGGATCGGGGTGCATCAGAACATGATCTCCTCGATTATTTATGACGCCATCACCACCGGTATTCTCTGCCTGTGGATCGACAAGGAAGTCATAAACCGCGACCTGAAGAATCTCTCCAAGTCGGGTCTTGATGTCACCAGTATGTTGGGAAGCATGGGCGGAGGATTAAACGTAATGGGTCTGCTCGGCCAAGTGTTCACCACGGACATCTTCGCCCTGATGGTGCCGGATCTTTCGCTCTATTGGCCCAGCGCCGATATGGCGATCGAGATCGTTCCGGCAGTCACCTATCCGCGGGCCAATACCCTCTATCCTCCTACCGGAGTGAAACAGAACTCGACCAGAGGCTCGGCCCCCCTGGCTGGATATCCTGAGCCGTTTACGAACGAGCCCCCGTACGCCAAGGTCGGGAAACTCGAGCTGAATTACCGGTACTTCGTGCCCGGGCAGGCCGCTGGATCCTCGGTAATGTACCACGGTCCGGTCACTACTAATGATTTAACAATCGTAGTTCCTCACCTGAACCTTAACTTCTACATCTATAATAAGAACCAGACCAGCCTGTACTACCGCTTTAATAAGGCCTACAACAACCAGATGCAAGCCAATGTCAGCACCGGCGTTGGCGACAATTCTCTCTACAACGGCAAGCGGTACAGCGTCACCCCGCTGGGAACGCCGATGCGGGCCTTCGGCCTGGATCTGGGCGCGACCGTCGGAGTGGATCTTAATCTGCTCAACAAAGGCACCGTTGATTACGTCTTCGACTTCTACACCGGCGGCTCCAACACCCCCGGCACCTTCCCGCGGAGACAGACGACCGCTTCCCCCTCCGGCGACTTGGTGCCCGGATACCACAAAATAGGTTGGGACTTGGCGAACAACAGATGGGCCAAGAGTCAAGGCGGTTGGAATGCCGCCACGCGCCAGTATAAGTTCCCGGCTTACACTTATGCGGGAGGCATCCAGATGCAGACCGGGCGGATAATCGACGTGACCGCCATCGTTGATCCGGATGTCAGGTTCTACCTCGAATACTACGAAGCGATCCCCGCCTGGGCTCCCACCCAGGCCAAGTACCCGGACTTCTATAACGACGTCCTGGGGAATCTCCTGCCCACCCTGCTTTCCGGGTTGATCTCGGTGGATCTCGCAGCCGGGTTCGATATCGGGAGAATCATAAATACCCCGTTTGCTATCAACGGGACCAACGCTCCCCCGTTTTATGGCGCGGCGAACGGCTCGGGAATATTCCCGGCCGGCCCCAACACCGACAAGCTGGCGCTGACTCCGACCTGGCCGCGCAATATCGATTGGAGCACCGGGACTGACAATGGCCCGCGCAACCTGGGCTTGAACGATCCCGACTGGCTGGGTATATTCATCAGCCTGCAAGGGCAGCTCTCGGCCAAGGCGCTCTTGGCGATCGCGGCGCCGTTGCTTTCCGGCTTCACCAGCGGAGGCGGCACCTCTTCGATCACGAGCAGCTTCGGCTTGGGCAGCATGGGCGGTGGAACTACCATGAACATCATGAACGTCAACGTGAACGATGTTCTGGGCGCCCTGGGCGCTTCACTCGGCGGAATCGGCAGCCTGGTCGGCTTGGGCACACGGCCGGCCTGCGCGCTCTTCAGCGACGTGCCGCCGACCAACATCGACGATTCCCACTCCGGTCATTATTCCTGGTCGCCGTGCTCGCCGTTCAGCCCGGCTTACTATGAAATGATGGCCAATTACTATCCGCCGGAAACCACCATCCACCAGCCCACGGCGGTCGACGCCCGCGGGACCTTGATCAGTTTTGACGCTACCGATGACAAGGATTCCGATGGCAAGATCCGCTTCAGCTACCGGCTGGATGGCGGCTTCTGGTCGCCCTGGAGCACGCAGCGCTACGCGGCGGTCAAGGGGCTCCTGGAAGGTCAGCATCTGTTCGAGGTCCGGTCGCTTGATACCGACAGCAATATCGAACCGACCCCGGCCCAGATCGTCTTCCAGGTTGATTCGATTCCTCCGACCATCTCCCTCTCCGGCAATGTCCACGGCTCCTCCGCGACCTTCGTGGCGGATGTCCGCGACTTCCAGACCAAGCCGGAAGAGATCCAGATCGCTTACCGCCTGGATGACGGGTCCTGGAGCGAGTACGCGGCTTCGAAGAAAATCGAGCTCGCTTACCTCTCCGACGGAACCCATACCATCGGCGTCAAGGCGATGGACAAGAACCATAACGAGGCGATCGCGACCCAGGCCTTCAACGTGACCCCGGAAACAACCTTCGGTTGTTCCACGGTCCCGACCTCGGGAAGCGCGCTTCTGTTCCTGCTCTTTGTCCCGGGATACCTGGTTCTCCGACGGAGAATCGGCCGGTAGGGAATTCCTAGTCCGGATTCACTTGGGGGGGCTTTACCAAGCCCCCCCTTTTTTTTGCTTGCGGCCCGGATGAGGAAATATCTGCCGGGTATCCGGAAGGAATAAACAGACCAGAAAAAGAATTTAATGATTACGGAAGCGATTCACCGCGGGGAAGTGGCGGGAAAATTGGAAGTGAATAAAAACACCGTCAGAAACGGTTTCGGGTTGGAATTTGACCGGCAGTAATATAAGCCATATAATAAGCCAAGTAGGGGGATATCCGTTTATCAAGGATAAGTGATATATATAACACTCGTCCGGGGTAATATTTTTATTGACAAAGCCGAATTTAAAAGGCAAAATTCTTCTATAATTTCATTGATTTGAATATTCTTTTGATTAATAAAAAACTCGACAAGATGACCGGAAAAAACAGCGGATGCCTGCTCGCGGGCGGGAACGAACTGGGTAATCTCTTCCACTTATCCACTAGGCTGGTTTTTATTTGTTTTTTGTTCGTGTTATTTTCTTTTTCCCTCATGATTTCCGGTTGCGGCCGGACCGGTTTCAGCGCCGGCGGCGGGGTGGTGCCGGAGGTCTGCACCGACTATCCGAGGATCGTGGATTATCCCGACCAGGCGGGACTCTACAGCTCCCTGACTTTCGACCGTTATAATATTCCCCACATCGCTTACTACGACTTTCTGAACAAAGGAATTTTGAAATACGCCCAGGCGATCACCAGCCAGACCACCTGCGGCTGGGACATCGCCACAGTGGACGATCAGGGAGATGACAACGGGCAATATCCCAACGTGTTCATCGGCGAAGACGGCCTTCCCCGGATCATATATTTTTCCTTCAGCCAGGATGCCGTCCTGGGGATTAAAAACGAGCTCCGGTTCGCCCAGAAGATCCCCAACCCGGACGGGACCGGGACTTTTATCTGGCAGAAAACCGGCATTGATGCTTCCGGTTACCGCGGGCTTTTCGCCACCGCGGTGATGGACGCGAGCCACCTTTACCATATCATCACGCTTAACACCAAAACGATGGACCTCGAATACGCTTATTTTGATGGGACCAACCCCGCGGTTTTCGAACCTGCTGTCAGCTTGGCAGGCTACGACGTCAGCGATGTCCAGGTTTCGATCGCGGTTACCCCCGGCGCGGTCCCGATCATCGCTTTTCATCATCCGAAGGGAGAGCTTTGGGTGCTCCAGAGGAGCTCGGCCCCCCCCAACGCGGGGGCCTGGCAGATATCGGTGGTGGAAACCAATGTCTATGGGGATGATAGAGGACGTTATGTTTCCCTGGCCGTGGACGGGCAGGGATTGCCCCATCTCTGTTACTTCATCTGGAAATCGAGCGTCAGTACGAAACACGGCGAACTTTGGTACGGTCATTTCAATGGCGCGAGCTGGCAGAAGACCGTGGTGGATAAAGAGGGGATGACCGGAGCGAACTGTTCGATCGCCCTCAACGCTTCCAGCCGGCCCCTGATCAGTTACCTGAACTCTTCCAATAACGATCTCAAGGTTGCTTTTCTCCGGGATGCGGTGAATATGCGGTGGGATACCTGGTCGGTCGATTATTCCCTGGCCACCGGTTACGCGTCGGACCTGGCGGTTTCCAGCGTCGGGAACGTCGGGGTTTCCTACTACGATTTTTCTCTTCAGGGGCTGAAGTTTTACTGGATCGGGTTCTATTAAAATAATTGCGGAATATAAAAAGTCTCGAGTTTCGAGTTTATAGTTTAGAGTTTAAATAAAGAAATCAAATAAACCAGAAAGACCAAATAGACCAAAGAGACCGAATGGATCATTTGGAAATGAAAAGGGGAAAGGCATCCCTCCGAGGGTGGGGAACAATCATCCTTCTCCTTGCCCTTTGCTTTATGCCCTTTGCCAATAGCTGCGGCCGGGCCGACCCGCCGGCGTTTGTCGTGCAGACCGCGCAGCAGCCTCCTCTGGCTACCCTGGGGGTTAAAAGTATTTCCGTGGTGGACGACGGCTCTAACCTCACTGAAATGGTGGGGCAGTATGCGAGCCTTGCCTTTGATTCCGGGAACAACCCCCATGTTGCCTATTACGATTTCTCCAACGGGACTTTGAAATACGCCGAGCGCGCCGGGGGAGGTTTTATCACCGAAGTGGTGGACTCGGGCGGGGATGTCGGAATGTACGCCACCCTGCGGCTGGACCGGAATAATAACCCCCATATCACCTATTACGAGAAGAACCGTTTTGAACTCAAGTACGCCCGGCGGATCGGTTCCGGGTCTCCCTGGGAAATATTTGTCCTTGACAATCCGGACACGATTTCCGGCTATCCGGGGTCATGGGCTTCCCTGGCGGTAGGGGTCAACAGCGGAAGCCAGCTTCCCTCCATCAACGTGAGTTACCTTGAGCAGCATTACCATAGCTTACGGTATCTCCGCTGGATCGGGGTAGGCCGGCCGGAGTATACCTCCGCGGTGGATACCGGTATCGGGGAGGGTTCTTCCTCGATCATCGGAGGGGTTATCAACGGGAAAACCTCCATCGCCCTCGATTACAACGAAAATCCTTTTATTCTTTATTATGACGCCTCCAACGCCAATCTCCGGATCGCCCGGCAGGTCATGGCCAGCCAGGAGGTTTCCTACGATTATTGGAAGCTCGAACAGGTGAAAAAGATTCGTACCCACGAGATGCTGTATTTCAGCGCCGCATCCCCCCATCAGGCCAAGCTGGAATTTCCCTCCACCGAAGACAAATCGGAAACCTTCATCAGCCAGATGACCGGGGTCTTCCAGGCGGTAAAATCCCTGAACCGAGACCAATATCATTATGTCGATCAACAGACCATCGAGATCGTGGATGATGTTTATCGCGACGATTATGAGTATTCCATTTCCTATCCCCGGGACGATGTGCATTTCGCGAATTCGCTGGGTGGGGCCTTCCTTTCCTCGATCTACTACGAGAGGGACTGGGACGAGGGGTTCTGGAACGACCTGGTGATTGATCCCGCGGCCGGCGGACCTTTCCATATCTGCTACTACAATGCCGACCTCGGGGACCTTAATTACGGGACCTGGATTCGAGACGACACCCTTCCGAACAAGGGGTCCTGGACCCTGGAATCGGTGGAACGGGGCGGGGTGGTCGGAAGTTATTGCTCCATCAGCCTTTTCCAGCCCACCTCCGAAGCGTCCAACTACCCGGTCATCGGCTATTTTGACACCTCCCGGCAGATGCTTCGTTTTGCCTCCCGGACCACCGGGCAGTGGGTACCCTATCTGGTGAACACGGCTTTCACCGACAATCAGAACCGGACGTTTGGAGTCAGGGCCGGAGCCTGGTCCAATCTCAAGGTCGCCTCCGACGGAACGATCGGCGTTGTTTTCCAGGACCTTGATCACAACGTCCTGCTCTACGCCGAGATTCAATACCCCTGATTATTTACGGTTCAGGCCTCTCTTCCACCGGACTCACCCGATATTTTTCCTGACCCTTTTCCTTCCCCGGAAAAGGAAGGCCCGGGCGGGTTTGAACGGTTCAACTTAAATCCCGGGCATAAATCCGTTATAATAAATGCAGACGCGGAAATTCCCGATGATCCGCGTGATCCGGCCACAGGTCTTTTATGATTAAATCATCCGCAAATAGAACCCGGGCAGGTCTTCTTGTTTTGTTTTCCCTCCCGGTTTTTCTTTTTCTGCTCCCGGCTGCCTGTGAAAAGGCGGAAAAGAACAATCCGAATCAGACGGGACTTCCCGATTTTTGCACCTCGAAGCAGGATGATATTCATCCCCCCTCGGTGACAATGACGGTGAATCCGATCAAGGGCAAGGTCCCGTTTGTGGCCAGCATAAAGGCCACTGCCCGGCCCGGGAGTAAATACACCGAAATCGTCAGGTATCAATGGGATTTGAACGGGGACCAGATTTATGACCTGGAAACCGAGCAGAGCCAGATCGAATATGAATTTATCGATCCCGTCCGGACCACGGTTTCCGTCCAGGCTTTTGACAACTGCGATCTCAGCGGCTATGACCTGGGCAATATCGACGCCAAGCAGAATTTGCCGCCGATCATCACCGAGTTCTACTCTTCCCCGCAGGCGGAGGGGATCTCGCCCCTGACGGTTACTCTGGTGGCCCGCGCCATGGATACGGACGGGGTGATGATTAGTTGCGACTGGGATCTGAATGACGACGGGGTTTTCGAAGAGAGCCAGATCCTGGCTCCCCCGGTTTCTTTCTTTGATTTTTCCCTGGTCCATACCTTTACCCGGGCCGGCTGGTATCAGATCCGGGCCCGGGTGATGGACGATAACGGGGCCGTTACCTATTCCAATAAAATTACCGTCAAGGTCAGCCTCGCGATCAACCTGGTTTTCAACCGCGACTACGGAGGCGGGACGGCCGAGGGTTTGTTCCTGGATGTAAACCAGGCCGGAAATTTCGCCGATATCTTCGTCGCCATGGGAACCGGCGGGATGGGCATATTCACCATACCCGATCTCTCCAATCCCGGCCAGATGACCCTGGTGGAAAGGATCGCCGCCGCGGGCTATACCCAGAAGGTCAAGAAATACGGGGACATAGTTTACCTGGTGAACCGGGACGCGGGGTTGATGGTCTATTACGTGCCTTCCCCTTATTACGTGATTTACGAGGGCCAGCTGGCTTTCTGCCAGATGTCCGACTTGGAGGTGGTGGAATACGGGGGCCGGGTTTTCGCTTTTGTGGCCTGCTCCTATCCGCCCCGGCTCGATATCTACGACCTGACCAAGTGGTACGATGACCTTTACCCCAACGCGGTGGGCTTGTATTCCATCAACTATACCCCGGAGCTTTACGGGGCGCAGGGGGGCGATCCCGTTTCGGTAAAATGGGATCCCCGGGGCTATATCTACCTCGGGGTGAGATACCAGGGGACGGTGGTTTATGACTTCCGGTATCCGCACTGGGGGCAGTCGGCCCCGATCATCGGCATGGCCCCCACGCTGACTTTGAATTACCAGACCCGGGAGAGCCGCTATAACCCCATCAGCGTCGATTGGGCCGATCATCCGGACGGCAGGCGTTATCTTTACATGGGCGGCGTCTGCGATTCCGCGATGCCATACCATCAGAGCGAGATCATTACCTACGACGTGAGCGATCTGACCAGTCTGGAGGGCAGCCTGTTTGTCTGGGGAGAGGATCTGTCACCCGTTCCGGTTTATCCCCTGGCCTCCACCGCCACCGCTGACTTGAAATATACGTACACGGCGGAAAAGGGCGATTCGAATATGCCTTCGTCCCTGTATGAGGACGGGATCAAGCTGGACGATTCCCGATATGAATTTTACGGAAACGGGATCAGGATTTTCGATTGCAAACCCGGCGCGAGCTATAAGTTCGATTACGTCCGGTCATATGTCTCGCGATTCAGCAATTTAAAGGATGACTATCTGGGACCTTACCTGAACAGCATCACGGCCCAAGGTGATCTCGTTTACGCGGCGATGGGTGGTTTAGGGATGCAGATCGTGGACTATTCCGATCCGCTTAATCCCCGAATGGTCTCGGGCGTTCCGGACGATCGTTTTGATCCCAACCCCTGGTGCTGCAACAATGACTCAGTCAACGAAATCGAAACTTACGGAGATTATTCCCTGATCGCGGACGGGGCGCTGGGGATTACGGTGGCCAAGAATAATCTGACCGGCCGCGGACCTTATTCGGCCAGCCCGGCGATGGTCAGGTCTTACAGCGCTTCGGGAATTCCGCGGGACATGTTCATGCGCCGCCCGGAGCTTTTCCTGGCGCTGGGAGAGGGCGGGGTGGATATCATGAACGTCACGTACAGCCCCGAGAATCCCATTATCATAGCTAACGTGGACACCCCGGGCGATACCTATGGGGTTTGGGAAGACCCGGGCCACAACTATCTTTACATCGCGGATCGCAATATTGTCATCCCCGACCCCGATCCGACCGACGAGGATGCCCTCTGGGTGGCCGATCGGAATAACCCCTCGCCGGAAACCCCTTCCCTGGTCAAGAAATGGCCTGATGACTCAAGTACCATCAAGGGGGTCAGCTCGGTCTGGGGAACCGATGAAAGGTTGTATTTTAAAGCGGGCAAACTCTATATCCTGGACATTTCCAGCCCGGCGGCGCCCGCCCTGATGGGAACGATCGATGATTCATCGATCCAGTTAATTGCCCGGGGGGATTTTGTCTACCTTTTGGGCTCTTACAGCCTCAAGGTTTTGGATTGCCACTATCCACAGGCGGTGACGGTGGTGGCCGAGTACTATGATCAGGATATAAGCCTCGGCTTCCAGGGATTTGATATCCAGGGTGATTACGCGTATATCACGGACGGGACGAATCTTAAAGTATTGGATATCAGTTATCCGACGGCGGTCAGCGAGGTTTCCCGCATCGCGATCAGCACGGAGGGCGACCGGATCTATTCCGCGATCAGGGTGTTTGATACCTATGCCGTGCTGGGGGCGGGAACCGTGTCGCTGAAAGCTGGCCTGATTATAATCGATGTCTCCAATCCCAAGGCATTGAACATACTGGCCAACGAAACCGACTACGCTGTGGAGAAAGTGGAGGCCTTTAAAGACGATCTTTCAAATAATGTCTATATCTATACCCTGGACGGAAGAAATAATTTTTCTGTATTTCGGATTTCCGGCTTGTTCTGACAATCTTTAACTTACTGATAATTAATAGATATTTTGAAATATTTAAATAATATTACATTCAATCTTGACAAATTCAATTACAATAGTTATGTTTAAAAAATGAGAATTTCCACAAAAGGCAGATACGGGATCAGGGCTTGTCTGGAACTGGCAGGCAGATATGGAGAAAAAGCGATTCATGTTTCTCAAATCGCGAAATCCAGGGGCATCCCGGAAAAATACCTGGCCCAGTTGATTCATATATTGAAGAAGGCCGATTTGGTGAAGAGTTCCCGGGGGGCCAGGGGCGGGTATGTCCTGTCCCGTCCTCCGGCCGATATTAACGTGGGGGAAGTGGTTGAGGCCCTGGAGGGGCCGCTGACCCCGGTGGAATGCGTAGAAAAGCCGGGCTCCTGCGAGCGGGTTCCGGTTTGCGCCACCAGGGTTCTCTGGTGCCGGGTCAGCGACTCGATCAAGAAAACCCTGACTTCGATCACGCTCGAAGATCTCGTCAGGATTGAGAAAGAAGGGAAAAAACCGGATCAGATGTACTACATCTAATTTTAATAGGTCCAATACGTCATATAAGTCCTATAGGACCTATAAAGACAGGGAGAAAAGAATGAAATATAAAGGGCTGGAGATCAAAGATATCTATCGCGGGATTGCCCGGGATTCGACCGAACTGATCGGAAATACCCCCCTGGTCCGCCTGAACCGGGTTACCGAGGGGGTAGGGGCGGAAGTGATCGCCAAGCTGGAATCCTTTAATCCCCTGGGGAGTATCAAGGACCGGATCGGGGTGGCGATGATCCTGGACGCCGAGGAAAAAGGTTTGATTGTACGGGATACCGTGATCATCGAGCCCACCAGCGGCAATACCGGGGTGGGCCTGGCTTTTGTCTGCGCTGCCCGGGGCTATCGCCTGGTCCTGACCATGCCCGAGACGATGAGCATGGAGCGGAGGAAGCTCCTCAAGATCCTGGGGGCGGAGATAGTCCTGACCCCCGGTCCGGAAGGGATGACGGGGGCGATAAAAAAGGCCGGGGAATTGAAGAAAGAGACTCCGAATTCGTTCATGCCGATGCAGTTTGAAAACCCGGCCAATCCGGAAATCCACCGCCTGACCACGGCCGAGGAAATCTGGAGGGATACTGAGGGGCGGGTGGATATAGTCGTGGCCGGGGTGGGGACCGGGGGGACGATCACCGGGATCGCGGAGGCGCTCAAGGCCAAGAAACCGTCCGTGCGCGCGGTGGCGGTGGAGCCGGAGGCTTCACCGGTGCTTTCCGGCGGAAAACCGGGCTCCCATCGGATCCAGGGGATCGGGGCCGGATTTGTTCCCGGGGTCTACCGCGCCGATTTGATTGACGAGGTTGTCAAGGTGAAAAACGAGGACGCGGAGGACCTGGCGCGGAGGCTTGCCCGCGAGGAAGGGATCCTGGCGGGGATATCCTCCGGGGCCGCCGCCTGGGCGGCGCTGACGGTGGGACGCAGGCCGGAAAACCGGGGAAAATTAATCGTGGTGATCATGCCCGATACCGGTGAGCGTTATCTCTCCACCGCTCTTTTCGGGGTGGTCGGCTGAAGAAAGGTCGGAACATGCTGGCGAGAATACGAGAGGATATCAGATCGGCCCAGGCCAAGGACCCGGCTGCCCGGGGCTGGCTGGAGATCGTGATCTGCTATCCCGGTCTCCAGGCGATCTGGGTCTACCGCGTCGCTCACTGGCTCTGGGAAATTAATTTCCGATTTTGTGCCAGGGTGCTCAGCCAACTGGGCCGGTTCATGACGGGGGTGGAGATTCATCCCGCCGCCAGTATTGGGCATCGGCTCTTTATCGATCACGGGATGGGGGTCGTGATCGGGGAAACCTCCGAAATCGGGGAGGATTGCCTGATTTTCAAAGGAGTGGTTCTGGGCGGGGTCAGCACCGAAAAGAAAAAACGTCATCCCACTTTGGGCAACCGGGTGGTGGTGGGCACCAACGCCTGCGTCCTGGGCCCAATCGAGATCGGCGATGATGTCATGATCGGATCCGGCTCGGTGGTAATCCGCCCGGTGCCTTCCGGATGCACGGTGGTAGGGGTTCCCGGACGGGTGGTAAACAAGCAGGAAAAACAGAGGATTGCTGCGGAATTGAACCACGGAAGCCTGCCGGACCCGGTGGCGGACGCACTCCGGGCGGTTATGGACGATCAGCGAAAACTGGACGAACGCATCAGGAAACTGGAAGATAAATAAGGATGTTTGCGCTAATGGTCCATAATCGGGAACCCCTTCGGCTCCGCTCGGGGTTTGCCGGGCAGGCGATAACCGATGACCGATAAACAAATCAGACAAAACTGACCTCGAAAGATTTTCCGAAAGCCGATCGTTCGGATATACTGAAGAAACGGAATTTCCCGTAGAGGTTTAATCTGGCCTAGAATTTAGGAATTCTGATCAATGGGGACCGAAAACTACCGGGAATATTTTTCGCGGAACCAGGGGCTCTTCCGGCCCGAAGAGCAGGAAAGGCTCCGGAAGGCCACGGTTCTGATCATCGGCCTGGGAGGGGTGGGAGGAACCGTCGCCACCCTGCTGGCCCGGAGCGGGGTTTCCCGCTTCATCCTGGTGGAATTTGACCGGTTTGAACCGACCAATATGAACCGGCAGGTCTTTTGCTTTACCGATACCCTGGGCACGAACAAGGCGGAGGCGGCCGGTGCATATATCCGGAAAATCAATCCGGGAGCGGAAGTGGAGATCCATCCCCGGCTTCTGTCCCGGGAAGAGGTTTTAGAACTGGCCAAGCGCGCCGACCTGGTTTTCCCGGCCGCCGACGACTTCGCTTTCAGCCTGCTTTGCTTTCGGGGAGTGCAGGAGATGGGGAAAACATCTCTCCTCGTTGTCCCCGCGGGTTTTTGGGCATGTGTTTCCATCATCAGACCGGATGGCCCGTCGGCTGAATCCATCCATGGCGTTCCCCGGGGCCTGGATTACGAAGGGCTGAAGAGGATTTTCACCGAGAAACGCTATAAGCTGGCTACCTACTACAACTACGTGATTCAGGGCCGGTGGTCGAGGGATTATTACCGCGATTATATCGACGAAGGCCGGCCTCTGGCCCAGGTGGCTCCCGTGGTGTGGCTGGCTTCTTCCCTGGGAGCCTGGGAGGTGCTCAAGTTCCTGACCGGGAAGGAAAAAGCGGTAACCGCCCCGAGGTATTATTGGGTTTCCCGCAAGGGGGTTTCCGTCCAGCGTCTTTACGGTTTCAACCTCAATTCTTTTTTCATTCTGCAGAGGAAATTATTCTGGCGGTTGTTCCAGGGTCCCCTGGGCGGGATGATCGAGCCTCTGGAAATGTGGTGGTGGAATCGGATCAAAGGTAAAAGGTAAAAGATCAAGGATGAAAGCTCATAGGTCAAAGGTGAAAGTTAAAAATAATGAAAATCATGCCACCGGAGGAGAGCCGAGGATCCTGGCGGTTTGCCGGAGTGAAGAGAAGGGGACCAGGAAGGAACCCGGAAAGGAAGGCGTCCTGAAGGAGAATTACGGTCTGGAAGAAGACGCCCATGCCTGCCCCGAAGGACACCGCCAGGTAAGTCTTCTGGCCATGGAAAGCATTAACAAGATGAAAAAACTGGGCTTCGACGTGGGCCCCGGGGTTTTCGCCGAGAATCTGACTACCGAAGGTATTGACCTCTGTTCCCTGCCGATCTCCACCCGGCTGTGCGTGGGAAAAGATATAATCCTGGAGGTGACCCAGATCGGCAAGGAATGCCATGCCGGCTGCGCGATTATGCGGGAAACCGGCAAATGCATTATGCCCAAGGAGGGCATTTTCGCCCGGGTTATCCGGGGAGGGAAAGCCCGGGCCGGGGACCGCATAAAAATAATATAGAGTAAGGAGTAGGCAGTAAGCAGAAATAAAAGATTTTAGTCGGGAAAGAGGAAAACGCCATGGCTGACCAGGAAATTGTGATTTATATAACCAGTGCCAATATCAACGAGGCCCATAAAATAGCGGAAGCGCTTTTAGCGGAGCGGAAAGTGGCCTGCGTCAACGTGATTCCCGGGGTGAAATCTTATTTCTGGTGGCAGGGCAAGCGGGAATCAACCCCGGAGGTTTTTCTGATGGCCAAATCCCGGCTTTCCCTGTTTCCGGAAGTGGTGGAACTGGTCAAGAAAAATCACAGCTATGAGATTCCCGAGATCATCGCTCTTCCGATTATTGCCGGAAGCCAGGATTATTTGAATTGGATTCGCGAGGAAACGAAGTAAGCTGGAGTAAGGTCAAAGGTCAAAGGTGAAGGGTCAGAGGCAAGAAGTTAGAGACCAGAAACCGGAAACCGGTAAACAGTAACCGGGGAAGCCAGGGTTACCAGGATGAGGGGCAAGATCCAGAAACTGAGAAATATTTTAAAGGAAATGGATAGTGTCCTGGTCGCTTTTTCCGGAGGTGCGGATAGCGCTTTCCTGCTCAGGGAGGCCCGGGAGGCTTTGGGTGACCGGGTGCTGGCGGTGACCGCGTCCTCTCCCACCTACCCGGGGGAGGAACTGGCCCCGGCCAGCAATCTGGCCCGAAAGCTGGGGGCCAGGCACAAGATAATCAAAACCCACGAACTTTCCTGTCCGGATTTTTTTCGCAATCCTCCCGGCCGTTGTTATCATTGCAAGCGGGAGCTTTTCCGGCAGCTCCGGGGAATCGCCGAACGGGAGGGGTTCCGCTGGGTTGTCGACGGCAGCAACCGCGACGATGAAAACGACCGGCGGCCCGGGGAAAAGGCCGCCAGGGAATTCCGCGTCCGTTCCCCCCTCCGCGAAGCCGGCCTGGGAAAAGCGGAAATCCGCCGGGCTTCCCGGGAACAGGGCCTTCCCACCTGGGACAAGCCCGCCCTGGCCTGCCTGGCATCCCGGATTCCATATGGTGACCGGATTACTCCCGAGGTTCTGGGAATGATCGACCGGGCGGAAAAAGCGGTGGCCAGGCATGGGTTCCGTCAGGTCCGGGTCCGTCATCATGGAAAGGTTGCCCGGATTGAAGTGCTGCCGGCGGAGATTAACAAACTGTTGAATCTCAAAGTCCGAAAGAAAATTTCCGGGGACTTGAAAAAACTCGGATATCACTATGTTTCGATCGACCTTGATGGGTATCGGACGGGAAGCCTCAACGAGGAAATAAAGGTGGTAAGACGGACAAGGTAGCTTGGTGGTTGGAAAAAGAAGATTGCTAGTCAGAACCAAACGAACTGCGCAGCCGGAATACGACAGACTTATTTTATATGCCTAAGAAAAAAAGAGTGATCGTCGCGATGAGCGGAGGGGTGGATTCTTCGGTGGTCGCGGCGCTTTTGCGGGAAAAGGATTTCGAGGTGGTCGGGGTGACCCTGGACCTCCGGGTCGAGAAGGATGGGAAAACCCCGGCTTCATCCTGCTGCGGGCTGGACGCGATCAAGAGCGCGGAGCGGGTGGCCCATAAGCTCGGGATCCGGCATTACGTTTTGAACCTGAGGCGTCAGTTTGAACAGACGGTTGTTCAGGATTTTATTTCCGAATATAGCCGGGGCCGGACTCCCAACCCCTGCGTCCGCTGCAACCAGCTGGTCAAATTCGGCAACCTGTTTCAAAAACTGGATGAGCTCGACGCCGATTTTTTAGCCACCGGTCACTACGCCCGGATTGTTTTTGATCAAAAGAACGAAATTTACGAGCTGTTCCGGGGAATGGATCCGGTCAAAGACCAGTCTTATTTCCTCTGGCCGTTGACCCAGGAGGTGTTGGCCCGGACCCTGATGCCTTTGGGGGAGTTCGAGAAGCGCAAGGTCAGGCAGATGGCCGTTTCCTACAAACTGGCGGCGGCCCAGCGGCCGGAAAGCCAGGAAATCTGTTTCGTTCCCGACCAGGATTACATCGGTTTTGTCCGGGAACGGAACCCGGAGGCTTTCCAGCGGGGTCCGATTCAGGACAGCTCCGGCAGGCGGTTGGGGGAGCACGATGGCCTGCCGGCTTTTACCATCGGGCAGAAGCGGCGTTTGAAACTCAAGGTCCCGGAGGTTCATTATGTAATCCGGATCAAAGCCGAGGAAAATGCCCTGATCGTAGGGAAGGAAAGCGACCTGAGCCGGAAATTCATGACCGTGGAAGGGATCAACTGGATCCGGGGGGATAGTTCCCCCGGCGTTTTTATCGGCCGGATCAAGATCCGTTCCCAGCAGGCGCCGGCGGAAGCGGTGATCCGGGGGTTCACTGACCGGGCGGAGGTGGAGTTTATCGAGAAACAGCGGGCGGTGGCTCCCGGCCAGTCCGCGGTATTTTACCGGGGTGAAGAGGTGGTCGGGGGAGGGATCATTAAGTAATGCGGAACAGCCTGATTGTAGAATGACGATTGACGATTGATGAATGAAAAACAGAGTAGGGCAAGGCTTTTCGATTAGATCCCGAGGCATTGTGGTCGAGGGAAGCCTTGCGAAGAAAACAGCGGAAATCTGGTCGCCAGTAATTATTAAGGAAGTGGCGATCAGATTCTCAAACAATCACTTAACCAAACGAACCAGGCAAACCAAATTGTTAACCGTGAACGCTGAACCTTGAACGTTGAACCTAAAAAATCAGAGGAAAAAATGAAACGAGTTTATCTAGATCACAGCGCTACCACCCAGGTTCATCCGGAAGTTCGCGAAGCCATGCTTCCTTTCCTGGGGGAGGGGTTCGGCAATCCTTCCAGTCTTCACTGGTTCGGACAGGAAGCCCGCCAGGTAGTGGAGGATGCCCGGGAAAAGGTGGCGGGATTGCTCGGGGCCAGGCCGGAGGAGATTGTTTTTACCAGCGGGGGCACCGAGAGCGATAACTGGGTGCTCTTCGGATCGGCCGAAGCGGAAGCCCAATCCGGCCCTTCGGGCGGGAAGCGGAATCATCTGATCACTTCTCAGATCGAGCATCACGCGATTCTCCACCCCGCGGAGATTCTGGAAAAGCGGGGATACCAGGTGACCTATCTCGGGGTCGATCGCTTCGGAATGGTCGATCCAGGCGCTCTGGAAAAAGCTTTAACCCCCCGGACGTTTCTGGTCTCGATAATGATGGCCAACAACGAGGTGGGAACCCTTCAGCCGATCGCGGAGATCGCCGGGAGATTAAGGGGAAAAAATATCGTTTTTCATACCGACGCGGTCCAGGCGGTGGGCAAGATCCCGGTTGATCTGAAAAAGCTTCCGGTGGACCTGCTTTCCCTCTCCGCTCACAAATTTTACGGTCCCAAGGGGATGGGGGTGCTTTTTATCCGCAAGGGGACCAAGGTGTCCCAGTTTGTCCACGGCGGGAGCCAGGAAATGAATCACCGGGCCGGGACGGAAAACGTGGCCGGCATGGTTGGTCTGGCCCGGGCCCTCGAGATCGCAACGCGGGACCTCGAGGCGAATTCCCTGCGGCTCCGTCGCCTGCAAAAGCGCCTGGAGGAGGGATTGAAACAAAAAATCGGAGATATCACTTTCAACGTCCATCCGGAGGAAAGGATTCCCGGCCTGGTTAACGTGAGTTTCGCTTACGTTGAGGGGGAGGCCATCCTGTTGAACCTGGATCTCCAAGGGATCGCGGCTTCGAGCGGTTCCGCCTGCACCTCGCGCTCCCTCGATCCTTCCCACGTGTTGAAGGCCATGGGGGTTCCGACGGAACTGGCCCGGGGGAGCATCCGTTTCTCCCTGGGGCGGGAGAATACCGAGGAGGAAATCGATCTGGTCCTGGAGATCCTCCCGGGGATTATTCAGAAACTCCGGGATATGTCACCGATATACCCGGCGAAAAAGAGGTAGCGGGTAACCGGAAACAGGTAACCGCAACAATTAATTCAAGGTGTTTCCCTCGTCAATGAGGGATCTTCCCCAGTACGCGAATGCGGTCTTTCCTTCGAATAAACCAATAAATAAAGGTTTCAATCCCATCTTTTTTATACCGGAAGAAAAGTAATAATATTACAAAAAGTAATTCTCTTTTAGTATTACTTTTTTATGAAAGTTTGTGGATAATTTTGCTCGAAATAATTTTGTAACCAGCTTATTTACTTGGAATATATCTGGTTGTTTTTTTGGAGATAAATTGTGGAAAAATTTGGAAAATCACCTATGGCACGTGTTTTGCATCTATAAAGTATTGAAATGGGAATTTTTATGAGCAAAGAAACAAGGTTGACAATAAACAAAAGGGGGAGAGCCATGAAAAATCAAGGGAGATTTTCATTCGTCATGGCGGCGGTTTGGTTCCTGGCCAGCGGGTTTTTCCTCGGCTGCGCCCAGGAATCCGTCAAGGTTGAGGTTACCGGAAAGGTTCTGCAGGTGGACCTGTTATCCTCGGCCGGCGCGGTTTCCTCTCCCG
>JAQTNV010000013.1 GCA_028713675.1 bacterium | reverse complement strand
ACGGAATTCCGGTGCTCCGGGCGAGGGTGTCCAGGTCGGTGAGTTGGGTGGGCATCTTGGTCGCCAGCTCGGCTTCTTCCCGGCTGAAAAGCATGCTGAGCATCTCCCGGAAAAACGGCGCCGATGGCGCCCCGACCGGGTAGGCGTCCAGGCGTTTTTCTAAATGATGAAAGGTAGGATGATCGTGGGGCTCTTGATCGTGATGGTGGTGATGCCCGGGAGCTTGTTTCATTGTGATGTCTTTCCTCTTATGGGTTTATAAAATCGAAGCCTATTCTACTACTTCGGAGTTAGGGGTCAAATAAAAACCTCTACCCAAAAGAGACGGGCGGTCGATCTATTGGCTTGATTATTAAGGAGAAAAGATCAGGCCCTCCTTCGTCAAGACTTCCTCCTACGCTGAAGCTCCGGAGGACAAGTCGGAGGGTAAACGGCACACTCCTACACCAAGGTTTTTTATTTACTGCTTTCTGCCTACTGCCTACTGCTTACTGCTTACTATTTTTCTGCTACCCCCCTTTACCGGAAGATCCTATCTCCCTCTTTTCCCCCCAGGATATGCTAAATAATAAAAAAGAGGGGAGCGGTTTCAAACGCTCCCCTCTTTCCTTGTTGTTTATCCTTATTTTTTAACCTTCAGAATTTTAGGCAATCTGAGCTCTGCGCTTTGCGAACTCGGTACTTACACCGGCAACAAACACCCGGTCATTCAATCGCGTAAAGATAATCATCCCATGATCCCACATAAATAGTTCCATCGGCCCCCACCGCCGGGGAAGAGTTGATACCATCCCCAGTCAGGTATCTCCACCGGAGCGTGCCATTGGGGTTGAGCGCGTAAAGATATTGATCCTCTGATCCTACATAAATAGTTCCATCGGCCCCCACCGCCGGGGAAGAGGAGACATTGTTCCCGGTCTGGTATCTCCACTTGAGCGTGCCATTGGGGTTGAGTGCGTAAAGATAATCATTATCTGATCCCACATAAATAGTTCCATCGGCCCCCACCGCCGGGGAAGAGTTGATAGAGCCCCCCGTCTGGTATCTCCACTTGAGCGTGCCGTTGGGGTTGAGGGCGTAAAGATAATGATCATATGATCCTACATAAATAGTTCCATCGGCCCCCACCGCCGGGGGAGAGTAGACAGAGTTCCCCGTCAGGTATCTCCACTTGAGCGTACCATTGGGGTTGAGCGCGTAAAGATATCTATCAAATGATCCCACATAAATAGTTCCATCGGCCCCCACCGCCGGGGAAGAGTGGACATAGTTCCCCGTCAGATATCTCCACTTGAGCGTGCCATTGGGGTTGAGTGCGTAAAGATAATCATCAACTGATCCCACATAAATAGTTCCATCGGCCCCCACCGCCGGGGAAGATCCCATACCTTCATCGGCCAGGTATCTCCACTTGAGCCAGCCGGTTGCCGGGTTTGCATAAAAAGGGCTAAAGCCGGTTGATTGAATATCTCGGTGGAATTTCGGCCAAGGGCTCCCGCTCGAAACATTCATGAAACTGCTTCCCGAGACCATCCCGCCATAACCGTCGCTCACCCTGACATCCACATCGTAATATCCAGGTATCCCCTGCGAATACCAATACCAGCTCGCCCCAGTTACCACCCCGGGATAAACCCCACCTACCTTCCAGGCATAGCTCAATGCATCCCCGTTGGGATCATAAGCATTGCAAACAAAGTCAGCCGCGGTCGCCGGCTGGGGGTAGATATCAATGGATTCAAGCACCGGATACGCATTGGCCACGGTGGCCAAGCCGATCGAGCTGATAATGCTCCCTCCATTGCCATCCGTAACCGTAACCGAAGCGTTTCCAATATTCGAATATTGGTTGGGAGCTGAAACCGTGATCTGGGACGTGCCAGCTCCGCCTGTAACCGACCAGCCGGCCGGAACCGACCAGTTATATCCAAGACTGTCCCCATTGGGATCAACCGCGTTAACAGTTATGGTTGTGCTTCCCGACTTTGCTACCGGGTTGGGCGAAGCCGAGATACTGCCGATCACCGGACCGAGATTGCCGACCGTGCTCAAAGCCACCGTGCCCACCGCGGACCGGCTCTGCGTGTCCGTGACCGTGACCATCGCGGTCCCGCCGGCCGCGTAGGTCGAAGGAGCGGTGATGGTAATGATGGAAGTGCCCTGGCCGCCGGAGATCACCCAGCCGGAACTCTTGGTCCAGTTATAGGCCAAGGCCAGGCCCTCCGCGCTTTGGGCCGATACGGCCACCGTGATGCTGCCGCCCGGCTCCGCCGGCACTCCAAAGACCGAGAGGCTTTGAATCACCGGCATCGTGGGACCGGGTATTCCCTGGGCGCCCTGCGGGCCCCGCTCGGCCAGGGTTACCCAGCTGCTGCCATTGCAGATGAGAGCGGTAAAATCATCCGTGTTGTAATAAGCATTGTCCAAATGACCCGCGTCGCAGGTCACCGGCGGCGTGGCGGCCGATCCCAGCCAGAGGATCGAAACCCCGTTGGCTCCATTGGTCCCATTACAAATGTTGGAACCTGTATCCACGCCATTGCCCAATTTCACGTTGATCCCGGTGGCCGCGCCGCAAACGCCTCCGGCCGATATCGCCGTTATAATTACACTAGTTCCGTTGGTGCCATTGCAGATGTTAGAGCCCACATCCACGCCATTGTTCAATTTCACATTGATTCCGGTGACCGTGCCGCAAACACCTCCGGCATTTATCGTAGTCACAACTACACTGGTTCCATTAGTTCCATTGGTTCCATTCGTGCCATTGCAGACATAAGAGGTTCCACTCGCTGAAACCAGCTTGAGCCCGGCATTCGGGCAGGTCGTACCGGACGGATACGCCGTCACAGTCACGGAAACGCCATTGGTGCCATCGGTTCCATTGGTTCCGTTCGTTCCATTGGTCCCATTAGTTCCCGCAGTTCCAGTACAGATATAAGTAGTATTGCTCGCAGCGTCGACGATCTTTACCCCGCCGTTAGTACAGTTCGTGCCGAGCGGCTCCACCGTAACCGTCGGGGAAACCCCATTGGTTCCATTAGTCCCATTCGTACCCGTGGGGCCGGTAAGGTTTATCGCCACATATGAATTCCCATCGCAATACTGAAATGTATTGGTTGCGGTAATGAAATATAATTGCCCGTTTATTACGGCGGTGCAGACCGGCAATTGCCCTGCAGACTGAACCACTTTGGCTCCTGCATTGACCGGCGGGACCTGATAGGATCCTTCTTTACCGCAACCCGTTGAATTAAAGACCAGAAGGGCTAAAAAAACAGCGATAAAGATTCCACTTCTTTCGATCGTTCTCAAGTAAATCTCCTTTTTGATTAGTCAAGTTTGGAATGGAAATATTTTCATGGCCAAATTGCGATCAAAATTAATTTCTGTCTAAAAGTTGCGGCGAATAATATCACCGGCTAAACATCTTGTCCAACAAAAAAACGGGCCCCAAACTTGAGCCCGTTCATTTTTTATTTGATTAAAAGGTAGAAAAAAGTCAGGCGGCACCCGGATTCGAACCGGGGAATGAAGGTTTTGCAGACCTTTGCCTTACCACTTGGCGATGCCGCCGTAAAATGGAGCGGGCGATGGGAATTGAACCCACGACCTCAACCTTGGCAAGGTTGCACTCTACCGCTGAGTTACGCCCGCATTTGGCTTGCTCTTAAAAGATAGGAAAAATCCTCAATCCTGTCAATCTCCGATGCTTCAGGTTTTAGGTCATGGGCTATAAGGTAAGGGCAACCCAGACTTCGCCCGGTAAAGCACGGCAGGATGCCCTGCCATTAAAAGGGCTACGTCGGGCTCGCAGAGCTCGGAGCAAGAGGCTAGAGCTGCCAGTAAGCAGTAAGAAGTAGGCAGTAGGCAGAGAAACCGAGATCCTTCGCCAGGGGCTCAGGATGACAGAGGGACCTGGATTCCGGCTCAACCCACCGCCGGAATGACGATATTTCTTGGTGCCCACTGCTTAGTGCGTACTGCTTATTGATTTGCTTTGGCTGGTGGCACCTATTAATATGAAGGTGCCATTAGGTGCTATGAATTAACAAATTGAGGCCGGGTAAAATAAGGTAAAAACGAATGCACATTCCTGATGGTTATCTGGGGCCGGCGACCAGCGGCGTTTTCTACGCGGTAATGCTGCCCGTCTGGATAGCCGCCTCTCGAATCGTCAAAAAAACCATGCAGGCCAGGCAGGTCCCCCTGATGGCGATCGGGGCGGCCTTCAGCTTTGTGATCATGATGTTCAACCTGCCCATCCCGGGCGGTTCGACCGGGCACGCGGTGGGGGCCGTGCTGGTGGCCGTCCTGCTCGGCCCCTGGGCGGCCGTGATCGCAATTTCCGTGGCGCTGGCGGTCCAGGCCCTGCTTTTTGGCGACGGGGGGATCACCGCCCTCGGGGCCAACTGCTTCAACATGGCTGTGGTTATGCCTTTCGTCGGGTATTACGTATACAAACTGATCAGCGGCGGCGCCCCGAATGATTCCAATCGGAGGGTGATCGCCGCCGGGGTCGCCGGTTACATCGGGATCAACGCGGCCGCGTTCCTGGCCGGCGTGGAATTCGGCCTGCAGCCGTATCTTCACCATACCGCGGAAGGCCAGGCGCTCTATTGCCCCTACGGGCTCAAGGTTGCCGTCCCCCTGATGGCGGGGGAACACCTCCTGATTTTCGGGTGGGTGGAAGCGGTCGTAACGGCGCTGGTGGTGAAATACCTGGAAAAACAGGCTCCCGAGCTTCTGTTCCGGGAGAAGGTACCCATGAAGATACCGACGAAACTCTGGGTCCTGCTGGGAATCCTGGTTCTGCTTTCGCCGCTCGGCCTGATTCTTCCCAAATTGGTCAAGGCCGGCGGGGCCTGGGGCGAATGGGGCGCGGATGAATTGAAAGGACTGGCGGGTTACATTCCCGCGGGGTTGAAAAAACTGGACGGGCTCTGGCAGGCCCCGATCCCGGACTACACCTTCCAGGGCTGGGAAGGAAAGGGGCTTTCGCACCTGAGCCTGGCCTACATATTTTCCGGGATCCTGGGCATGGCGCTGGTCGTGCTGGCGGTCTGGCTCCTGGGGAAATACCTCAGCCGGCCGGAAAGGCGGCCTCTTATGCCAAAGCGGGATTTTGTCGGGCGTTCCATCCGGGGCGCGCTGGATTTTATCAAGGAATCCATCTTCGCGGACGAGATCGCTTCCCGGCCAGGGGTCCTGCAGTCCCTGGATCCCCGGATCAAAGCCGTGACGGTTTTGTTTTTCATTCTCCTGGTAATGTTCACCCGGAGCCTCGCGGTCCTGGGCCTGATTTATATTTTTTGCTTGATCTTGGCGTTGTTTTCCCGGATCGGAATCGGCTTCTTTTTGAAGAGAACCTGGATTTTCATCCCGTTTTTTTCGCTCCTGATCGCCATCCCGGCGCTTTTCAGTTTTATCTCGCCGGGCCGGCCGGTTGCTTCGGTCGGACCATTGATGATTACCCATACCGGCATCAAGGCGGCCGGCGTTTTTTTTGGCCGCGTAGTCACTTCGGTATCCCTGGCGGTCCTGTTGAGCATGACCACCCGGCACTTTGAGCTGTTAAAAGCACTGCGTTTCTTCGGCATTCCCCAGATGTTCGTGATGGTCCTGGGGATCACTTACCGGTACATATATCTTTTCGTGGAGATCGTGGAAAACACCTTCCGCGCGATCCGGAGCCGGGTGGGTTCCGGGATGCATTATCGGAAGGGGCAGAAGGTCGTGGCCTGGAACATCGCTCATCTCTGGATCCGTTCGTACGCGCTTAACGAGCAGGTTTACCAGGCGATGGTTTCCCGCGGTTTCCGGGGTGAACCGCGCACGCTTGACCATTTTCAGACCAGGCGGAGGGACTGGCTCTGGCTTTTCGGCGCGGCGATGATCATCCTCCTTCTGGCCTACGCGGAATACCGGACCAAGTTATGACCGGGCAAAAAGAACCAGCTCCCGTTCTCTTCGAATGCCGGGACGTTCATTATTCATACCAGGGCAGGTTCCCGGCTCTCAACGGCGTCGGCCTGACCATCACCGCAGGGGAGAGAGTCGCCCTGGTGGGGGCAAACGGCTCGGGCAAGTCCACCTTTCTTCACCTGCTGGACGCGTTGATCTTTCCCCAGCGGGGGACCCTCGCTTACATAGGGAAGGAATTGACGGAAAAGTCGTTCCTCGACGCGGAGTTTTCCCTGAGGTTTCGGCGGAAAATCGGGCTGATTTTTCAGAACCCGGACGTTCAGCTCTTCTGCCCCACGGTCAGGGAGGACATCGCCTTCGGCCCGCTCCAGCTGGGGATGGAGGAAAAAACGGTGAAGGCGCGCCTGGAGCTGCTCGCGGAAACCCTGCAGATCGGCCCGCTCCTGGACCGCTCTCCGCACCAGTTGAGCCTCGGGGAAAAACGGAAGGTGGCGTTCGCCACCATCCTGGTGATCGAGCCGGACGTGCTTCTCCTGGATGAACCCACCGCCGGGTTGGACCCCAAGACCAGCACCAAGCTGATCGGAATGCTGGCCGAGGCTTCCCATTCCGGCAAGACGATTGTCACCGCCACCCATGATCTGCACATCATTGAAGACATCGCCGACAAAGTTTATGTGTTCGGGCAGGATAAAAAGCTGGCCGGCGCCGGCACTCCCGCGGAGATCCTGGGGGACACCGCGCTGCTGCAGGCTAATAACCTTATCCATATTCATCCCCACCACACCCGGGATCATAAAGTGATGAAAGCCTGAAATTGCTCCAAGCACGATACTTCGGCTAGTGGAGAGCAGGCAGCCCAGACTTCGCCCGGTTAAGCACGGTGGGATGCCCCGCTTTTAAAAGGGCTACGTCGGGCTCGCAGAGCTCGTAAGCAGTAAGCAGTAAAACAAATAAAAAGTAGCAGGTATCAGATAACAGGTTAAGGGTCAGGTTTTCCTCTCGGGTTTTTTTCAGGAACCAAATTACTTTTAATCTGTCATTCTGAGGCCGCCTTTGGCGGGCGAAGAATCTCTCCTTTGTTCTCGCTCTTTTCTTTTTTGGGGGGTTGGTTTCGCTCCCCGCACAATGTGCGCGATCACGTAATCCCGGGCGGCGGTCCCGCAGGGCCTCGCCTTCGTTGGATCCAATTATCAGGAGTTGTCGAGTTTATTGGTATCAGGGTAAAAAGAGTGCAGGTCGCGAGAACCAACCCCCCGGGCTCCGGTAAAACATTTTAACCCCTAACGCCTCACGGCTTTTCCCTATCTCCTATCTCCGATCTCCGATCAACCCGATGGACCCAATGGACACTATGGACACGATAGACCCGATAGATGCTTTATTTTCTCGGTTTTCCTTCGGAGAATTAGCTTGACATCCTCGGGAAAATAACAAAAATAGTAACTAAATCCATATCGAGAAAAGAAAGGGGGAGGTATGGCACAAAAAGTAGCGAAGGAAGGGATCAAGCGGGAGAAAGGCTGGCTTTATTACATCGACAAGCAGGGGAATGTCTCCCGGAAGAAAATGGCCAGGGGCGGGGCCAAGAAACAGAACCTGGGTAAGGCCGAAGTGGTCAGCAAGGCCGGGATCCGCCGGGAGGAAGGTTATCTCTACTTTATCGACAAGCAGGGGGATATCTCGCGGGCGAAAATGGTCAGAAGGAAAGCCGCGTCCAAAAAGAAGAGGTAATTGCCGGTTCATTATTCCGGAAGATATCTTCTTTCTTTCCGTCGGAAGGAAAGAATCCGGAAGGATAGATTCAGGGTTGTCCCGCAGCCGGGGGCCAGCTGATGAGGCTGACCCCCGGTTTTAGTTGACGAAATCCATAGCTAACAACCATAATTAAACCGCCATTTAAAACGGCATAATTCACATGCTCAAAATAAATAAAATCGGCCCGCGCCGGTGGCTGGGCGTAGCGGTCTTTTCCCTGGGGATTCTGGCCTGCCGGACCCTGCCTCCGCCCGCGCCGGGATCGGCACCAGTACACAAAGAGTTCTCGGCACCCGAATCGGAGACCACCTTTGTCCTGCCCCAGTCCCCGGAGGCTTATGCCAGCTTTTTAAAGGCCCGCCTGGCCTTTTTGGATGGCGATACCCAGACGGCGATCGAAAATTATGAAGCGGCCCGGAAGTTAAATCCGGAATCCCTGGACATCAACCTGCGCCTGGCCCAGCTGCTGCTCGGCTCGGGCAAGCTCAGCGAGGTTTTGCCGCTGGCGGAGGAGCTGGTGAAAAAACATCCCCGCTCCACCGAGGCCCACATCCTGCTCGGTTCGGTGGACGGGGCCCTGCGCCGGATCGACCCCGCGATCGATGAGTATCGCCAGGTTTTGAAACTCGATCCGAAAAAAACCGAGTCCCATCTTTACCTGGGCTCGCTGCTGGCCGAAAAGAAGGAATCCGCGGAAGCGGAAAAGGAGTTTTTGATTTTTGTCGCGGTCGAACCGCAATCCCCTCTGGGCTACTACTACCTGGGCCGGATGTCGGCCGAACGCAAGGATTGGCCCAAGGCGGAGAACTATTACCAGAAAGCGATTGAACGCCAGCCCAGCTTCCTGGCGGCGCTGATTGAACTGGGGATAATTTTTGAGTTTCAGAAGAAAAGCGACCAGGCGGTGGAGCTTTACCAGAAGGCCCTGCGTTATTTCCCGGAGAATCCGCGCATCCTGGAGCGGCTGGGGCAGATTTACATTTCCCGCAACGATTACAAAGGCGCCCTGGAGAAATTCCAGGAGCAGGAGCGCTTTGATACCGACAATCTCGACCTCCGGGTGAAAATCGGGCTGCTCGAGTTTGAGGAGGGAAACCTCGACCAGGCCATCGAGGAGTTCAGTTTCGTCCTGACCGCCGAGCCGGGCCACCCCACCGCCCGGTATTACCTGGCCGCCGCTTATCTTAAATCCGGCGCCCGGGATAAAGCCCGGGAGGAATTGGAAAAAATCGAAAGCAGCTCCTCTTTTTACCCGGAAGCCCGCATCCAGATCGCGATGAT
The DNA here is from genome assembly GCA_028713675.1 of bacterium. Lineage (GTDB taxonomy): Bacteria > Desulfobacterota > JAPLJL01 > JAPLJL01 > JAPLJL01 > JAPLJL01. The sequence continues at coordinate 61,047 of JAQTNV010000013.1, read as the reverse complement.
GCAGGAGGAAAACAACGACACCGCCGGGGCGATCCTCACCGTGCAGGCCGCCCTGGAAAAAATGCCCGGCGAGGCCGGGCTCCAGCGCGCCCTGGCCCATCTTTTTTTCAAAGCCCGGCGCTTCGCCGAAGCCAAGGAGGTCGTGGAGCAGGGACTGAAGTTGAAACCGGATGACGTGACCCTGCTCTACCTGCTGGGAGAGGTATACGATTTCCTGGACCAGGATGATCTCTGTATCGAGACCATGAAAAAGGTGCTCAAACTGGATCCCAAGCATGCCGACGCTTTGAACTATATCGGTTACCTTTACGCGGAAAAGGGGATCAAGCTGGAAGAGGCCCTGGGCTTGCTCAAAAAGGCGCTGGAGATCCGTCCCAACGACGGTTTCATCACCGACAGCCTCGGCTGGGCCTATTACCAGCAGAAGAATTACCGCAAGGCCCTGGAACTGATCGAGCGGGCCTTTTCCCTGATCGGGGACGACCCGACCATCGCGGAACACCTGGGGGATGTCCATTCCGCGCTGGGAGAAAGGGAAAAGGCCATCCGTGATTACAAAAACTCGCTGCAACTCAAGCCGGAACCCGACAAGGATCTGAAGCGAATCGAGGAAAAGCTAAAGCGCCTCGAGAATGCGAATTGAAAAGCATTTGGGCGGGGATCAACCCCGCCCCTACATGTTTTTTCTCGTAGGGGAGGGCCTCGTGCCCTCCCTGATTTTGACGGACATGAAGCCTATCGGGCGCAAGGAAAAAGGCCTGCCCTTCGAAGCTTTAGCGAAGTAGGGTGAGGGATTTTTATTATGAAAAATAAATTCATTTTTATTCTGATTATGTTATCCCTGGCTGGTTGCGCCGCCCGGCCGGAACTTTCATCCCCGGAAGCGCTCCTGGCCGCCCTGAAATCCCCGTCCGTCCCATCCGTTTTGAAGGGAACGGGCGAGTTTCGTTTCCGGGGCCCGGAGGGACTGGGGGCCCTGCGTTTTGCCTTCCTGCTCGCGGCCCCGGACCGCCTGAAGGTCCAGGCCCTGAGCCCCCTGGGAAACCTGGCCTTTCTCCTGGTGCAGGACCGGGAAAAGCTGCAGATCTACGTGCCCCAGGAACACTCGCGGTTCGAGGACGGAGAGGCCAGATCGCTCCTGGAACAGTATCTGCCGCCGGAGATCACCACTCCCAACCTGGTTTATTTCCTGAGCGGAAGGATCCCGGACTCAATCTGGGGAAAGGAGCCGGTCAGCCCGACCCCCGCGGGCCGCGTCCTGAAACTTAAGTTTCAGGACGGCGGGGCCGGAGCGGAAGCGGAATATTCCCGGCGGAACCTGCAGTTGAAAACGTTGAAGGTCTTCACGGGTGAGGGCAAAATCTCTTACCTGGCCAGGTTTAAAAATTATCGGACCTCGGCCGGATTTCTTCTTCCCACCCGGATCGAATTTGTCCTCCCCGGCCCGGGGGGAGAATCTTCGTTCCGGATCGATCTCCTGGATCTGGAGATCAACCCGGAACTGGCGGAAGATTCCTTTCAAATTCCCGCTCCGGAGCAGCTAACGCCGTAACCGCGCTGGCATATTCCTTAGCCTTTTTTTTCTTTTTGGGGGGTTGGTTTCGCTCTCCCAAAAGGTGTTGGGTGTTGGGTCATAGGTGATAGGTTTAAACCCGGTACCATCACCCTCCCCTTCATCCCCTCCCCTCAAGGGAGGGGATAATTTACGACAAATAATGATTTTCTCTGTATATCCCTCCCCCTTTGCTTGCCCCGTCAAGGGCGGGGAGGGGGGAAGGCAGGGCGAGGGTGAAAATTACTTTTGATCGTATGGTTATGGGTTTCTGCCTATGACCCATGACCCACGACCTATGACCGTGTTTTTCTGATTAAAGAACCAGCCCTACCTTCAGGCTGTAAATCAGGAAGTCTCTGGCCAGGTCGATTTCCGGAACGATCTGGATCAGCAGGAGCTTGATCCTGACCCCGGCGTAACCTTTCAGCTCCCGGGGATCGGTTTTTTTCAGGTTGGTGAACGCATCGGGGTTGAAGAAAATGAAATCCATTCCGACCCCGGTATACGGCTTCAGTCGGCCGAAACCCTTGCTGATGGAAATGTCGGTGGAAAGGGTTTGCAGGCTGAAATCCGAAGCGCCGAAAGCGTGGTGGAAATCCACCCGGAGAGCGAGGGCCGGCGTCAGCATGGATCCCTTGACGAACGACCATTTGGCTTCCGCGCCCACCAGGGAGAGGTTGCTCCCGATCACCGTGGGGGTGTAGGAGGCGCCGAGATCGATCCCCCAGGGGATTCCCTTGCGGACGATGATCTGGGGAAGGATCAGGACGGGCTTCGGCTTCCCGTCGGCCACCGCGTTATCCCAATAGGCGTTTTCATCATGGATGTCCGCCACGGAAATCCCGAGGCCGATATCCACCCCCGGGACGAGGCCCAGGGGCTCCGCGGGGGCCAGGGGAATGGCGGCGGCGGTCAGCCCCAGTTCCCGGGCCAGGCCGTTCATCTGACTGTCCCGGTCGCTGATGTCGGTCATCTGGCTGAACTTGGTCAGGATTATTTTGCTGCCCGCTTCGGCTTGCGGGGTGAGGGCGAGAAGCAAAAAAGCGGAAGCGGCCAGAATCCAGCCCTTTTTCCCGGCGTAATCAGGCATGTTTATTTTCCTCCATAGGTCCGGAGCAATATTAAGGAAGATGGATCGAATCCGTCAAGCAAAGGTCTTTCGCGAAATTTGGTTGCTGGGCTTGACAGGCTTAAATTGAATTGTATACACTAACGGCGGTTTATATAACATAAGGAGGGAGATCGAGATGAAAACGTTAAAATTCATCGGAATCGGGGCGGTGGCTATCGCCGGTGTTTTATTTCTGATGTCCTCCCGGGCGCAGACCGCGGCTCCCGCGGCCCCCGACAAAATGACCATCAATGAAATCCAGAAAACCTTCTCTCCCGTGGATCTTAATCACAAGGACCACGTGGAAAAATATAAGAATAAGTGCGTGGATTGCCACCATGAATATAAAGATGGCGACGCCACGGTGAAGAAATGCTCGGCCTGCCACGATCCCGCCGTGAAAAAGGACAAGGCCCCGGCCTTGAAAGATGCTTACCATAAGGCCTGCATCGATTGCCATAAGAAGGAAGTTGCGGCCGGGAAAAAGGCTCCGACCAAGTGCATGGAATGCCACCCGAAGAAAAAGTAATGAAGATCCAAGGACTATTATACGCGTCGGCCCTGACCCTCCTTCTGCCCCTGACTCTCGGGGCGCAGGAGCCCCCGAATTGTCTGTCCTGTCACGCGGACAAGGACCTGAAAAAGGATCTCGCGGGCGGGAAGACCCAATCCCTTTTCGTGGAGCAGAAGGATTACCTCCAGTCCGTTCACGGGAGTCTTTCCTGCACCAGCTGCCATACCGGGATCACGGATGCCCATCCCTCGGACCAGCCCGGGAAGGTTGACTGCGGGATCTGTCATTCCCAGGAGGTGGAGGCTTACAAGAAATCGATCCACGCCCAGGTCTTTGAGGCCGATCCCGCCACGGCGCCGGACTGCCTGAGCTGTCATGGGACCCACCAGATCCAGAAGGTTAATACCGACAAATACAAGAGAGCCACCCTGGACCAGTGCGGCCAGTGTCACGAGGATTACAAGCGCACCTATTTGGATACCTATCACGGGAAGGTCGTCGACCTGGGCGAAACGAAGGACATGCCGCTCTGCTGGGACTGCCATTCGGCTCACGAGATCCTGCCGGCTTCCGATCCCCAGTCCAACGTTTCCAAGGAAAGGGCCCTCGCCACCTGCCTGTACTGCCACAAGGACGCCACGACCAAGTTCGCCCAGTACGATGTGCATAGCGACAGGTTCTCCGTCAAGAAGAGCCCGATCGAGTTCTGGACTTATTTAGTCATGATCCTGATTGTGTGTTTTGCCTTCGGATTGTGGGTTCCCCATACGATCCTCTGGTTTGTCCGGGACTGGCTGGAAAATCGGAAGAAGAAGAAAGATTCGGGATCCAATCCCCCGTCTGAAACCGGAGGAGGTGCTTAACATGTCAGAAGTAGCTCACACCCCAGCACAGGCCGGCTCCGGACCGGTCGAGACCCGGGAGATTCTCCGGCTTTCCGGTTACCAGCGGTTCATCCACCTGCTGGTCGTGATCGCGTTTTTCATCCTGGCTTTCACCGGGATCCCCCTGAAGTTCCATGAATGGGCCTGGGCGAAAATGATTCTCTCGGCCCTGGGCGGTTACGAAAACGCCCGCTACCTGCACCGGTTCGGGGCGATCCTGACCTTCATTTATATCGGCCTCTATTTCGCGGAAATCGCTTACCGCTTCGTGATCAAACGGGAGAAAGGGCTTTTCTGGGGGCCCGACTCGATCATTCCCCGGGTGGAAGACGTCATTCACGTCGCCCAGATGGTGATCTGGTTTTGCATCGGGGGCAGACGCCCGAAGATCGACCGCTGGGCCTACTGGGAAAAATTCGATTTCTTCGCCGAGGCCTGGGGGAATTTCGCCCTGGGGGTGACCGGCCTGATCCTCTGGTTCCCGGCTTTCTTCACCCGCCTGCTGCCCGGCTTCGCGATCAGCATGTCGACCATCATCCACGGGATCGAGGCCTCCCTGGCGGTCTGCTTCATCTTCTTCATTCATTTCTTCAATGCCCATCTCCGCCGGGAAAAGTTCCCGATGGACATGGTGATCGTGACCGGGCGGATGAGCATGCACGAATTTGCCGAGGACCGGCCGGCCGAACTGGAACGGGTGCAAAAGGACAATGCTCTTTTCTGGCACCAGGTTCCCCCCGCCTCTCCCGTCCTGGCCAAGGTCGGCCGGACGGTGGGCCTGATTCTCCTGGTGCTGGGACTCGGGATCTCGGTCTGCATCACATACTCGTCATTTGCCGAGTGGATTCCCCGGGTGATCCGGTTCTTCAGCTGAAAACCCGGACCCGGCGCTGTCCGAAACATAAATTTTCCCCTCACCTTCAACACCTCCCCGCGGGGAGACGAGAGGGTGGGGGGTTTTAATTTAATTTGAGCAGAACTGAACCCCGGTCCCATTATCTGGTAAAATAAAAAAACCATGTCCGCAATATCCTGGGGAAGGGTCCGGCTGCTTCTGAACAGCCGGGTTTTGCTTTTCTCTTCCATCATCGCCATTTTTGTCACCCTGGTTCTCCTGGTGTCTTTCTTCGAAAGCCAGGCGGCCAACGAGGGTTTCCGCGGGCTGGGGGACGCCTTCTGGTGGGCCATGGTCACGGCTTCCACCACCGGTTACGGGGACATAGTTCCGCAGACGGGAATCGGAAGGATCCTGGCCGCGGGGGTGATGTTCCTGGGTATAATTTCCATGTCGCTCATCACCGGGACCGTGGCTTCGGTCCTGGTCGAAAGGAAAATCCTGAGGGGGTTGGGAATGGAAAAAATCAGTTTAAGCGGGCACCTGATCATCTGCGGGTATAACTTCCGCCTGGCCCGGATCATCGGCGCCATCCGCAAGATGCATCCCGAGAATCTTTCCATCCTGGTGATCAACCAGGCGGAGGAGGATAAGATGATGGAGGTCATGTCCCAGACCAAGGACCGGCACCTGCATTTTCTCCGGGGCGACTACGTGCACGAGGAAATTCTCAAGCAGGGAAACGCAGCCCAGGCCAAGGCGGCCCTGATCCTTTCCGATTTCACCTTCCCGGAACGGACCGACGAAAGGACCATTCTCGCGGCCCTGGCACTCCGGGCGGCCAATCCCGGCCTCCGGATTACCGCTGAGATCCAGCGGGAGGAGAATATTCCCCATCTCCGGCGGGCCCGGGTGAACGAGATTGTCTGCGGTGATTCCTACACCCCCTTCATCCTGGCCAGCGGGGTTTTATCTTCCGGGATGCCCCGGACCCTGGACCTTCTGCTCCAGCCCGGTTCGGCCCAATCCCTGAAAATCGTTTCCATTCCCGCCGGTCTGGTGGGAAAAACCTTCCGGGATGCTTTCTCGCATTTCCGGGAGAAGAGTTCGGCCCTGGTGATCGGCCTGGTCTCGGAATCCCGGAAGGGGATTTCCCTGTCGGATATCCTCTCTACCGATTCCTCGGCGATCGACCAGTTCATTACCCGCAAGCTGAGCGAGTCCGAACCGGGAATGCTTACCCAGCGCGCCGGACTCCAGGTCCAGATCGCTCCCCCTGACGAGCAAATAATCGAACCCAAGGATCTGGCCCTGCTCCTGGGAGGGCGGTCATGACTTCCAATCCTAAATCCCTGTCTGCCTTCCCGATTTTCTCCGGACTCTCGGAGGAGGAATTGAAACGTATAACCCAGCTCCTGCGGCCGCTCCAGATCCAGCCGGGGGAGATGGTGATCCGGGAAGGAGAGGTGGGCAACCAGGTTTACCTGCTCCTGGAAGGCCAGGTCTCGGTTTCCATCCGGATCGCCCTGCCCGCGCAGCTGGGCGGAAAGGCCACGCCCGAAGAAAAGGGGCTGGTCAAGTATTCCGGAGACGACCATGCCATTTTCGGCGAGCAGGGGCTTCTGGGGGAGGAACCCGCCAACCGGACGGCCACGATCACCGCCCTCTCCCCCTGCCGGCTCCTGGAATTTTCCCGGTCGGACCTGGATACCCTGGTTCAGGAGAACCCCAACCTGGGTTTTAAATTGATGCGCAACCTCTGCCTCATCATGGCCGAGCGCCTCCGCCAGGCCAACCAGGACATCGCCAAGCTGACCACGGTTTTGTCGCTGGTTCTGGAACACCGGCACTCCTCATGAAGAAGTAAGCAGTAGGCAGTAAGCAGTAAGCAGCAAAAAAATAGGAAGTAAGAAGATAGGCGTGAGACGTCTATTGTATTCTTTGGGTCTATAGGGTTTGTCTGGTTCATCGGGTTTAATGGGTTTACAGAAGCCCGGGGGGAAGGTTCTCGCGACTCGCACTTCCGGTAAATCAGGCTTGATGAACTCGACGATATAGTATTTATCGATACAGGCTAGACCCTGATTGCCCCGGAGGGGCGGGTCAGCCTGCCGTGATTACGGCACTGCACATATTAGTGCGCGGAGTGAAACCTTTCCCCCAAAAAAGAAAAGAGCGATGGCAAAGGCGAGATTCTTCGCCCGCCGGAGGCGGTCTCAGAATGACAGATTTATACGGTGGTCTGCGGCTTGGGCAGCGGAGCCTCAGTGGAGTTGACTCGGCGGTCGATCATAAAAGAGCGAAACCTTCCCCCCAAAAAAACAAAAACGCCTGGATTCCGGCTTTCGCCGGAATGACCAAATTCCCCATCAACCGGTAATTATTCTAATATCCAGATCAGATGAAACCTTTTTTCCTGGACCGGGTTTATATCCAGTAAAGAGACTCGAAAGACAAGAAACCTGGAAAAGGGAGGAGTAGAAATGAAGAAGAACCAATTAGGCAGAATCGGACTGGTCGTCCTGGCGGGCGGCGCCCTGCTGTTCCTGGCCGCCTGCGGGGGAGGAGGGAAGGCGGCGGTCTCTTCCCAGGATGAATCCGCTGAGGCCCAGTCGCTGGCGGCCGAGATTGACGCCGGCCAGAGCGCGGCCGATTTCGAGGAGGACACCGGCGACATTACCGATCAGGAAAACGACGCGGTTCTGGGCGAGGGCGTAGCGCTGGCGCCCCCGGACCCGGTCTTTCCCATGGCGGTTACGACCGACGAATCCGGGTTGATCATCCCCCGGGCTTTCGTTCCCTTCGAGCTCATGCCCAAGGGGACCGTGGATAAAAGCAATGTGGTGGTTGAATATTACAATTGCGGCGCGCTGGACAAATCCTCGTGCCGGGTCAAGAACCTGGATGTTCCCTTCCTGTTCCCGGAGAGACATTGGCTGGAATCCGCCGAGGCCCAAACGACTTCGCCGCTGGTCTATTCCAGCTCCCTGACCGGGACCGCGGGCGACCTGAATCTCACCCGTCACTATGCCCCCAAGCATCCGGCGCTCAGCCCGGCCGCCTATGTTTCCGTCAGCTTCTCGGTGGTCCGGTCCCCCCAGGGTCAGGCCCCGGAGCTTTCGACCACGGGAACCGGGGTGTATTCGGAAGACACCTCCAACCCTTATTACAGTTTCACCTGGACCACCACCGGTTTTCCCGAGTCGGTCAAGGTCTGCCGTGAGGACGTGATCGAGCCCGCGCAGGTTCAGGAGTCCGTTTCCCTGGACGCCGCGACCCGGATCCGGGAAACCCTCAAGACCTTCCCGGACGGGGTTACCGCCTATTTCCACCGTTCCGTGAAACATGAAAACGGGATGATTTACACCAGTTCCTTCCGCCTGAACCGGAAGGGGGGCGAGCTCTCCGTCCGGGCCGTGATCAATCCCGGTGCCACCCCCCGGTGCCCCCTGGATGACACGGGCACGATCAACGTGACCCGCACCTTTCCCCTCGACGCCGATCTGCCGGAGGGGGTAACCGTGCCGGTCCGCGAGGTGACCGTTATCAACAGACAGGGGTTGACCGACCAGGTCTCCTCCAAGCTCACCTTGAGCAACGGCCAGACCCTGACCCGGACTTTGACCCGTAAGGTTGAGAGCCCGGCGAGCTGCGCGGATTGGGAAGCGGCCTCTCCCAAGCCGGCCATCGTGGTCCACGTCACCGGAGAGCTTTACCGGGGCGGAACGCTGGATTTGACGGTTACCCGCGACGAATCCGGCCTGAACATTACCGGAACGCGGACCCAGCCGGACGGCGGCTATTCCCGGATCGAGGTTGACCGTTACCGGGACTCGGAGGAAACCGGGATCACAGCGGAAAACTATGACGCGGACAATACCCTGCGGGCCGAGGTTTCGATCAACCTGGTGGGCCATCGGCAGGGCCGCGGGCAGATTGTCATCTATTCCCCGGAGGGTGAAACCAGGGTGATCCTGCTTAAGTTCACCTGCGACGGGAAGGGTTACTGGTATCCGAGCGACGATCCCTCGGACAAACATGAATTCGGGAAAGAGAAATTTTTGAAGTACGGGGTGGAAAGGTATCTGTAGTTGTCAGATCGTCATTCCGGCGAAAGCCGGAATCCAGGGAAAATGAATTCCGCCGCAAGTGCGGAATGACGGCACCATAAAATCCCCCCGGGGCCTGCCGGTCTTGGGGGGTTTATTTATCTCAGTTGTAAGATCGTCATTCCGGCGAAAGCCGGAATCCAGTCGTAGGTCATAGGTCAAAGCTCAAAGCAAAAAAGTCGGGGAGGGCCTGGTGCCCTCCCAACACCCGCGAACCCTTCGACGGGTTCGCTAGAACTTCCAGTCGCTATCTTCTTTTTTCCCGCCTTCGGGGGCTTCGGCTTTTTCCTTCTCTTTTTCCTTGGCCACCCGGTGGAAGGGGACGACGCAGTTGCGACCCTTCTGTTTGGCGGTGTAAAGGGCGAGGTCGGCTTTCTGGAGAAGCTCGTCCGGGTCCTTGGCGTCCTCCGGGCAGCTGGCCACGCCGATGGAGATGGTGACCCCGATCTTGCTTCCCCCCTCAATCGGGAAAGAGGTTGACTCCACCAGCCGGCGGATGCGCTCGGCCAGCTTCATCCCCCCTTCGGAATCGGTGTTGGGCAGGAGGAGGGTAAACTCCTCCCCGCCGTAGCGGGCGACCAGGTCCACCTCGCGGGCCGCCCCCTTCAGGATGCGGGACAGACCCCGGAGGACCGCGTCGCCGGCCGGGTGGCCGTAGCGGTCGTTCACCTTTTTGAAGAAATCCAGGTCGATCAGGATGAGGGAGAGCGGCTCCGGGTGCCGCACCGAGCGGAGGAACTCCTCCCGGATCCGCTCCTGGAAGCGCCGGTGATTGGAGAGCCCGGTGATCGGGTCGGTGACCGCCTCGGCCTCCTTTTCGTGGAAGAGCCGGGATTTTTCCAGGGAGATGGCGATCTGGTTGGCCAGGACATCGAAGATCTTGACCTCGTAATCGGAGAACAGATTCGCCGCCTTGCCCAGCAGGGTAAAGGAACCGATGACCCGCCCTTCCACGGAAAACGGTATGGTCAGGATGGAGCGGGCCCCCCGGATCTTGATTTCTTTGGAGAAGATGGGACGTTCCTGGTCGCGCTCGTGCAGGTTTCCTTTGCAGAAGATTTTCCGGTAGGAGTCCAGGACCCAGCCGACCAGCCCGTCCTCGATCCCGAAGCTTTTCTGGAGGGTGGCCTCGGCACCCTCGCCCCGGGCGGCCTGGATCACGCTTTTCCCGGTGGACTCGTCGAAAGTGGCGATGGCGGCGAAGTCGTAGGGCACGGTCTCGCGGATGGAATCCAGGCCCAGGTTCAAAACCTCCTCCATGCGGAGGGCGGCGGAGAGTCTTTTCGAGATTTCGTAGAAGGCGGCGAACTCGGTGGCCTCGATCGACATCTGGTGGCGGATCTCGGCGTTTTCAATCGTGTCCACGATCTGGTGGGCGACCACCTCGAGAAGCTTGCGCTGTTCGTCGGAGAAAGCGGAGATGTCGCGGGAATCGATGGCGAGGACGCCGATGATCTCGGGGGCGGAATCCGCCGGGGCATGGCTCAGGCGCGGGGTTTTTTCCGGGTCCCCGGCCTCCGGGGCGCGCCGGGAGGAGAGGAAGGACCCCCGGAGAATCGGGACCGCCAGGAAGGAATGAATGCCCTCTTCCCGCGAGTAGTAATTTATCCCCTTCAGGGGATTGGCCAGCTCGTTCAGCTGGATGGGGGAATGGTTCTGGTAAACCCAGCCGACCACCCCCTCGCCGGTGCGGAAGGTTTTCTCGAAATTCAGGTAATCGCTGTCGGAGATGCCGTCCTTGAGCTTAAGCCGGTTGCCGTCGGGCTCCCAGAAATAAATCAGGACGGAGAAGGGATGGATGGTCCGCTTCAGGATTTCCAGGACCCGGTAGATCCGGTCGTCCAGGTCGAAGGCCTGGGCGATTTCCCGCTTTTCCCGGAATTCCTTGGAGATCTTTTCCAGCTTGAAGGTGCTGGGCTCCCCGCGCTCGCCGGCGTGCCCCGCCCCCGCCTCGCCCAGGGAACGGGCGTCGCGGTTGATCTCGGCCAGGCGGGATTCGGCCTTGCCGCGCCACTTGCGCTCGGATTTGAAGGCGCCCCCGAAAACCAGGACGAAAACCAGCATGAAGAAAGCGTGCGAACCCAGGGTTTCCAGCTGGCCCAGGGAGTTTTCGAGCTTGATCAGCTGGTGGGCGGTTTCCAGGGAGAGCGCGAAGAGCAGGATCAGGAGGGCGTGGAGGATCGGAAAATAAATGGCGAGCATGGTGAGGACGAAATACTTGAGGGGATAAAGCAGGGCCCCGATCTCCCCGGTGGCCTGGAGCGGGATCTCGAAGGTGAGGACCAGGAGAAAGCCGAATTCGAGGTTGTCCCGCAGAGAGGGCTTTTCTACCCGGAGGTAGGAAAGCAGTTTTTCCCCGGTCAGGGCGACCAGGACCACCACCAGGACGATGGGGGAGGCGGAAAGGTCCCGGAGCTTGGAAAAGTAATCAAAAATGACAAAGAGGGAAAAAAACGGGATCGCGGAAGGATAAAGGAAGCGTTGGACCTTGTGCTCCCAGGATCCTCCCTTGGCCATTATTGTTCCCGGAAAAGGAAGAGGACCTCGTTTTCCTTGAGCATCCCCAGATCCTGGCGGGCGAGCCGCTCGATGTAGACCGGATCGGTTTTCAAATGCCCGATTTCCTGGCGGAGCCGGGCGTTATCCGCTTCGACGGCGACGATTTTCTGCTGGAGGCCGGAAAGCTCGAGCTTGAGCCGGTGCAGGTGGAAAAAGCCCTGGTCCCCGAGGATCCCGTAGATGACCACGACCAGGCAGGCCAAAAAAAGGAGATAGAAAGCCCTTTTGTATTTCTTTAGAGACTGGCGGAGACTGGTTAACGGCACTTTTTCTCTGAATTTTGGTGGAGGATAAGGGATTTGAACCCTCGACCCCTGCGTTGCGAACGCAGTGCTCTCCCGCTGAGCTAATCCCCCGCTTGCTAACGGTGAGTAAACTCACCGGCGCTTGCTTTCAGTTTAAAATCATTCGGCGACGAGGTCAAGGCGCAAGAATTTACGATTTACGATTGACGATTGACGATTACGGAATGAAAAACCAAACAGACCTGAATATTGGTGAAAGCTCAAAGGTCAAAGGTGAAAGAGCAAAGCGCAAAGGGTAAAATTCAGGGAGAATGACCGGTAGCCGCAACCTTTAGGTTGCGTTATTGTTGGCTCGGTTGCTGGGTAGCTGGGCGGTTAGAAGAAAAGCGAGATATACAAGAAAAAGTTAAAGCGCCAAGCTCCATAACACAAAAGGCGGCCGCAAGGCCGCCTCTTTTTTTACAAGAGAAATAATGGGGCTGACCCCTCATTTTTATTCCGCACTTGATGCGGCCTGCCCAACTTGCCCTTCAGATAGCAAAGTAACGACCTGGCCCTAGATTTCGCTTTTCATGACGGCGAGCTTATCGCTGGCCAGCAACAGGGAATGTCTTCCGATTTTAAGCCAATTTACAGCATTTAGATCGCCGATTAAAAATATTTTACGGGTGCCTTAGTAATGTTATATAATTCAACCTGGGTTTTGACCTTGCTACTGGATGTCCGGGGGGGGAGAATGAAATCGGCGAACACGCTACCTTTAAGCTCAAAGAAAAGAGCAATAATTAAAAGTCACCATTCCAAACGTTTCGAACTTATTACCAGAGCTAAGAACTTCGGGGTTCGTTCCCGACGTACTCCAAAGGGTCCCGAAACCAAACTTGTTGAAAAATTTCTTCTCGATCTACCGTTGGATGCAAAGCAACCACATCGAATTACCGTTTTCAAAGAACCCAAATTACAATCAGGATTTCCGGATCTCGTTGCTGTATTTTGGCATGAACCGACTACTATGCGATGGGACCCAATACGAACAGGAATCTCGGGCGATGATGTTCGATTAGTTCACCTTCTTACAAATTTTGGTCCGTTATCGGAGGACCGCATTGAATATTTTCTCCATCAACGTGTGCAAAAATATCTTGATCGATTATCTGATGTTGGCCTAGTTTATAAAAGACGGGGGATGTGGCGGGCTTTCTCTCTCAGGGAAACCTTCGCTGTTCGTCGTATTGTTGCTTTTGAAGCCAAGGTTTCAAATTGGCGAAATGCTATTGACCAAGCGGCATTGAATAAATGGTTCACACCCGAATCGTATATTTTAATTCCGCAAGCACTCCGGGAAAATAACATTCTCGAAGCTGCCCGCAAAGCCTCAATTGGTGTCTGGGTTGTAGGTGATCCACGCCCTAGGCTTGATTGTCCATCCGATGATACTCGGCAGCCAATATCTTATGCCTCATGGTTGTTCAATGAATGGTCCTGGCGATGTGCCAGGGTAAAAGATCAGACTTCAAAAGAGGCCCGAGCTTGATTCCTTCTCAGTGGTTATCTCAACAAATGCCAGAACTCTCATCTGTCGTAGATTTTCCGGAGGGCGGGCAAAAATGGGTTTACAGCGCTATTCATCCATCCGACGGAGAAGTTGTAATTAAAATTATTAAACCGAATACTGATGTGAATCGGGTACACCGTGAAATTCTCGCAGTTAGACGCGCAAACTCTCCCAGAGTTCCGCGGATCTTAGAGGTTGGTGTTTTTCCAAATACTCCTGAAGGGAGCAATCTCCCTTGGTTTCGTGAGCAACGGATTAATGGAGAAAGCGTCCGACAAATTCTCGTCCGGGGAATTCTCGATAAGGATAATGTCTTACGACTCGGCCTACATGTTTTGGAAGCTCTTGCTGATGTTGCCCAAGTTCGCATCATTCATCGAGATGTAAAACCTGAAAACATTATTCGTTGTACTAAGAGCAATTACTGGCTTTTGGATTTCGGGATCGCACGCCATCTTGATTTATTATCTTTAACAGATACCGCTTGGCTTGGTGGACCCGGCACACCTGGTTATGCGCCACCAGAGCAGTTTCGGAACAGAAAACGAGAACTTGATGGACGAGCTGATCTCTTCGCCTTAGCAGTTACAATTGTGGAGTGTATTACGGGCAGAAATCCTTATCGTGATGGGGCTCGCACTCCGGCAGAGGTTTTTCAACGCATAGAACAAAATCCATTACCGATACCAAATATTCCTTGGGATATTGGGAACAATTTTACTGAATTGATTAGAGCAATGGGACAGCGTCGAGTTGACTGCCGCCCGAGTAACATACAAGAAGCGCTTGAATGGATGAGGGAAATCAATGATACTCTCAGCCCTTGACCTCCTATGGAATTGGCACTGCATTCGGGGATGCACGTCACCCGTCGCGCAATGCGGCGTATGATTGCATCCGGGAGGAGAATGATGGAACTCCAAATTCAGTTTGGTTATGGAATGATGGATCACTCGCGCTATTTTGTTGAGACGTGGGGTGGCGGTACGGTAATTTTAAGCCCTCGCGACCTTACCCCTGATCAGCTCGAACGCCTGTCCAGGGAAATTACAACCAGTGTTAATGGAAAAGTTCTCTTGGATCCTCAGTTTTATCTTCCGAATGCAGACCATGAACGTTTAACTTCGCATACATTTTGGCCTTCCCGATATAGCACCAAAGATTTTTGGTCCGGGCCAAAGGTCCGGGAACTTATAAGAAAACTTTTGGATCTCAACATCAAACTTGGTAGTGAAGCAATAATTCTGCCCGGATTATTTGCCGAAAAAATCGATGAAGACTGGCTTGCTCGACAAATATTATTAATTAACGAAGCACACGGTCTGACTACTTTACCCTTATTTATTACGGTGGCACTTGGCGAGAGGGCCGTTAGGTCTGATACTGAAGTCGAAGATATTCTTGCTGCGGCAGAAGATTGGGATGCAGGTGGTATCTATCTCGTCTGCGAACACCCTGGAGATGACTACTTAGTAAAAGATCCGACGTGGCTAGCAAATGTCCTTGATCTGGTTGCCGGATTAAGGCTAAAAAACAAAAAAGTTCTTGTTGGATATTGTAACCATCAAATGCTTGCACTTGCTTGCGTCGGTGCGAACTGGATTGCCTCTGGAACATGGATGAATGTGCGATCTTTTTCGCCCGATAAATTCCGTAATGATTATGATGAGGAGATAAAACAGCGTGCGACTTGGTATTACTGTCCACAGGTTCTATCCGAATATAAAATACCGTTCTTGGACATCGCCAAAAAACAGGGAATACTTGCTCGGATGACTCCACCAAAATCTCTCGGTAGTCAACATGCTGATCTAATTTTTTCAGGCGTTCAGCCATCGGTTGTGGGTTGGACCGAGCAAAGTGCATTCCGCCATTACCTCCAATGCCTATGGTCCCAGGTTAGAACTGCACACCGAGACACATTTGATGAAACAGCTGATTTTTATGAACGTGGTCTCGACTCTGCAGAAATATTGCTAACCGAACTACATCGATCAGGTGTTCGGGGACAAATGCGGGACTTCCTGGAGGTAATTGACGTAAATCGAGCTGCGCTTAGTGTCATCCGCACGAACCGTGGTCCTATGCTGCGCAGGAAATGGAGCAGCTTATAATTTTGAATTATCCCCTTCTTTAATATCGCCGTCTTATATAGAGTTTATTGGTCAAAATAGCCCTTTTGTCTAATAAAAAAGCGGCTGGGTTAAGACCTCAGACCTCCACCGTTTTTTCCTATGTGCTCTTGAGAATGGGAAGAGAAGAAAGATCGTCAGCCTGCGTGGATTTGGAAATAATTATCCTATGAAACCAATTCGCGCGGTTCGGCGATGACAATTCCGTTCTCACGGCAGAACCTTTTCCATCCGTAAACCGGCCGGCCGAGATATTCCATCGTGATCGCGTCGGCCGGGCAATTGTTGATACATCCCATGCAGGCCAGGCAGGCACCCCGGTCGACTTCCCGTTGGTCCGGACTGATGGCTCCGGCGGGGCAGGTCTTGGCGCAGGCAAAGCATCTGATGCATTTGGCGGGATCGATTTCATGGCGGTTGATCATCCGCTTGGTCCACCACATCGGATTGAACGTGGTAAGCGCGCCGCTGATCGAGAACCCGCGTTTGACTTCCAGCGGCTTCTTCTCCCGGACCCGCTGAAGGAGCGCCCGGGCGTACCGGCGCCCCTTTTCATAGGTCTGCTCGTTCGGCAGGTCCCGATATTTCAGAATCCGCGCTTTCTGGCCCAGGGCCGACCAGGTCGGCGAAAAGGTCGACATGTTGCCGAAGGTTTCCATTCCCACGGGAACCGCTTTTTTCCCGGCCGCCGGTTCCAACAGGCCGCAGGCGGTGTTGAACGGGTTGTCGCCGGCACCGCCGTAGGTAGCCCAGGACGCCGCCGCGATGCCGGACAAATCGGGCAAGCGCGCCAGCCACTTCTTCACATTGGCCGGGACATCCATGTAATAAACCGGCGCTCCGAATACCAGCAGATCGTAACCGGCGGCCTGGGCCGGTTCCGTTTCGGCCATCGGCCCGGATTCCACGGCCAGTCCCTCACCCTCAAGTGTCTTCGCGATCAACTTGCCGATGCGGGCCGTGTGGCCGGTCTGGCTGTACCAGAGCACCAGGGCCCGGCGCGGGTCGCCGGTTTTTATCGGGAGAGCGGAGGCGTTGGCCAGGCTGGAATTCCAGGGGCCGGCACCCGGCCTGCCGGCCAGGATGCCAAAAGCGGCTCCGCCTGAGATGAGCAGAAACTTGCGACGGTCGATTTCTGGACCCCTGCTTGGTTATCGGGAAAGTTTTTGTCGGGACGGGGTTCATCCCCGCCCAAACATGGAAAGATTTTCTTTTACCCTATGCTCCCTCCGGGCTGTAGGCCCTACCCTCCGGCCTGTAAGCCCTACGGGCTGGAAGCGGGGCCGGAGGCTATGCTCTCTGCCCTCTGCTTTAAACAAAGAGCAGCGTCAGCGTTTCGGCGATCATCGCGGGCTTGTCCGCGCCCTGAGCCTCGATGGTGTTCTCCAGGGTCATCAGGATCCGGCCGTGTCCCTTCTCCTCCATGCTCAGGACCTTGAAGCGGGCGCGGATCTTGCTCCCCACCGTCACGGGGTTTAAAAAGCGGACCTTGTTCAGACCGTAATTCACGGCGAGCTTGATGTCCGAGGGGAAAACCTTCACTTCGAAATGGAAATGCGAGAGCAGGGAGAGGGTCAGGAAACCGTGGGCGATGGTGGTTTTGAAGGGGCCGTCCTTGGCCTTGACCGGGTCCACGTGGATCCACTGGTGGTCATCGGTGCAATCGGCGAAGGTGTTGACCCGGGCCTGGTCCACTTCAAACCAGCTCGAGACCGCCACTTCTTTTCCTACCGAGTTTTTCAATTTTTCCAATGTTAACTGTTCGGCCATTTTTTTCCTCCTTAGGTTCGGGATTGCAAGTGTCTTGCCTGCCCAATTTTATAAAATGAATCGGGTTTTGGATAGAGAAGGCCGCATTCGGAATCCGGGGCGGGAATTTCCGGATTCACATTGGAGATTTTCATTTTCCGCGATTTGGAATAGGATAAATAATATGCAAGAAAACAAACCGTCAGCGGCCTGGAGATACTATGTCGGCTGGCCGGTTTATGCCGGCGGGGCGTTTCTCATCATGATCAGCTCGCTGCCTGTCCAGAAATTTCCCTGGCAGTACCTGGTGGCCGGGATAATCCTGGCCCTCGCGGGGACGGCGCTGATTTTCATCAGGCTCCTGGAGGACCGGTCTCCCCTGCTGCCCAGGATCGCCCGGATCCTGGATTACCTCGGCGTGATGCTTGTCATCCCCGGGGTGCTCGGGTTCGCGATGACGGGATCATCGCCCGGGCTGCTTCGCGGATTCGGGATCACGGCCGCGAGCGGCGTGGTCCTGCTCCTCGCCGGCGCGGCCGGCAAAGCGATTTCCAGGCGTTCCCGGAAATCTTCCCCGGAAAAATAAAGTCCGACTCAGGAAGTCGGGACGGAGGACGGCGGAGAAGCCGGCCCGGCGGCCGGAGTTTTTCCTTCGGACTTTGTCCCGTCCCCGGCGGTCTTCACCCAGATAATCAGGCGGGAGGGATGCTCCGCATCGTGGTAAATCTGCTGGTGGGCGATGACCGGGGTTGTTTCCAGGGCCAGGTCGCCCCCGGTGTTCAGGTTGCGCACGTAGCGAGGGAAGTTGGAGGAGGAAATCTCCACCCGGATCCGGTGGCCGGCGCGGAAGAGGTTGGCGGTCTGCCAGAGGTCGATGGTGTACTCGTATATTTTTCCCGGCTGGATCAAAGCTTCACCCTTGAGCAGCCCTTCGCGGTAACGGGCCCGGATGATCCCGTCCTGGAGGAGCAGGGCCTTTCCGTTCGGGAGAACATCAATCAGCTTGGCGGAAAAATCGGTATCCAGGGCGCTGGTGGAGGCGAAAAGCTTGACCTGGATGGGGCCCGAAACCTCCAGCGGTTCGGTGAGCGGCGGGGTGGTGTAGACGAGAACGTCTTTCCGGGATTCGAGCGGAAGCTGGTTGGCCGGCCCGTAAAGCCGGGAGGCATGGCAGTGGGTGGTGAAAAAGGGAATGAGAAGAGTGGACCCGCCCCGGGTGGGGACCGGGTTCAGGGGGTCATACTCGAAGGAATCCGGGGTTTCCTTCCCGGTCCGCTCCCGGCTTAAGCTGCCGTTGCCGGAAACGGTATTGGCCTGGCCCTGGCTGTGCAGATAGTATTCCGCGGGCGCGAAACCGGCCGGCGGCCAATCCTCCGCGGTTTTCCATTCGTTGGCCCCCATCAGGAAATAGCGGATAGCCGGGAGTTTTTCCGCCCCGTTATCCACCCCTTTCAGCCAGTGGTCATACCAGGCGAAGGTTTCCGGGAACTCGAAAACGTTTTCCTTGACCTTGATGTTATCCGTCCCGTCCCCGCCGAGCAGGACGTGCGCCCAGGGGCCGATGATCAGCCGGGACTCTCGGGCCGCGCCGGACCCCTCTTTCCGGAGGCGCAGGAAGTCGTTGATCTGGGGGCCCAGGAACATGTCATACCAGCCGCTGACCATGAGGGCCGGGGCCTGGACCCGGGAATAGGAATCCTTGAAGTTGATCTTTTCCAGGAGATGCCGGGAGCGCTCGGGGGTCGCCACCTCGTTGAAATAATAGTTGTCCTCGCCGAGGGCGTCATCGATCTTTTCCACGGGCAGGGTCTTGAGGGCGTTGAAGTGGTTCAGGGGATTAAAAAAAGAGGTTTCCTTGAGCCCGGTGAAACCGAAGAAGGTGTAGATGGTGAGCAGGTTCATGACCCCGCCCCGGAAAATGGCTTCGTGCATATTCGGGGTGGTGATCGACGGGGACATGACCTTCAGCTCGGGGAGGGAAGGGGCGATTACCCACTGGATGTACCCCAGGTAGCTCGGCCCCCAGCTTCCGATCCGGCCGTTGCTCCAGGGCTGCTGCTGGATCCAGCGGAAGAAATCGATCCCGTCCTGGGTGTCGTCGATGAAGGGGAAGAATTTCCCCTCGGATTTGAAGCGCCCGCGGGTATCCTGGATGACGAAGGCGTAGCCCCTTTCGGCAAAGAGCTGGCACAGCATGGGGAAAAGGCCGGCAAAGCGCTTCCCGTAGGGGAGCCGGGTGAAGATTACGGGGAAGGGGCCCGGGGCCTTGGGCAGGTAAACATCCGTGGCCAGGCGGACGCCGTCGCGCATGGGCACCATGACGTCCTTCTCGACCTTGACCCCGTTTTGGGCCGGAGAAAGATGAAAGTAGTAGGCGTTCATCCGCGAACAGCCGGAGACCAGGCCCCCGAACAGAAGGGCGAGCGTGAGCGCCAGGAACCTTTTGTCAGTCGTCATCCTTATCTCCTTTCGCGGAGGTTTTTGCCCGGGGGGACCGGGGGGCGGTTTTAGTCTTGGTCCGTTTGATCAGATAGGATTGGCAGACCAGGCCGACAGCCAGGAACAGGAAAAAGAGTTTTGGGCGCTGGATTTCTTTAGCCATCATCGCCGAGCCGAGCAGGGCGGTCAGGATGGCGGCGATCTGGAGGATGTACCGGCTGGCGACGGCGGCGAGGATGATGCCGGAAACCAGCCGGATGATCAGAAGCACGTCCGAACTGTGAGGCCAGGGGACCAGCGAGGGCGGGAGGATTTCCGGGAGGAAGCAGCCGAAAAGGAATGCGAAAAAGATGACAGCCATCTCGGCGAAAAGGGGAACCAGGATGATCCCGATAATTCCCCCGACCGCGGCCGCCGCGAGAAAGATCCAGGGGGAAAGTTTCAGGTTCAGGTAAATCTCCAGGATCTGGAGAACCAGGAAAAAGGCGGCCGCGCCCAGGAAGAGGCCGAGGACCCGGAGCCCGAACTTGACTACCAGGAAGCCCAGAAGAATAAGCAGGATAGAGATGATTATGATTAGCAAAGTTTCCTCTCAGCGTTCAGCGTTTAAATGTCATTGCAAGGCCCGCAGGCGGCGGGACGTGGCAATCTTTTTTTTCCGTTAGCCTTAGACACAAAGAACACAACGACACGATAGACACTAAGGACAACCTTAGACCCCATCGCCGGAGGAGATCTTCTGCTTGAAAATGACATAAACCAGGCCCTGGATGAAATCATCCTTCATGATGAAATCGGCGGCTTCTTTCTCGGTATTAAAGAAACCGATGCCGACCCGGTAGATATCTTTTCCCTCTTCGCTTTTCTCATAGGTGATAAAGGCATCATAACCTTTGCCGAGCAGTTTGGTCTGGTATTGTAAGGCTTCTTCCTGGTTCAGGAATCCTTCCAGCTTCACGATGTACGCCTCTTTGAGGTCATACTGCTTTTCCGCTTCCGGGACGGCGGCGAGCTTTTCCCCGGATTTTTTCAGGTAGTTCTCGTCCCGGGCGATCCGGTTGCTGAAAAGGAAGCGCGAACTCCAGTATTTATCGTTCAGGCTCGCGAAGCTGATGCCCTTGCTGCTGGCGGCATGGGCGAATTTCTTGTCGCCCAGGTGGATGGCCACGTGGGTAACCTTGCCCTGTCCCTTGGTATCGAAGAAGAGCAGGTCGCCGTAGCCGAGCTGGTCCGGGACGACCTTTTCCCCGCAGAGACTCTGGAGGTAGCTGTTCCGGGGGAGGCTGATCCCCTGGTCCTGGAAAGCCCGCATCACGAAACCGGAGCAGTCAAAACCCTTTTCCGTGCACCCGCCCCAGCAGTAGGGGATCCCCAGCCGCCCCTGGATGAAGGAATCGAGCCGGCCATGGTCGACCACGCGGTCGATGGTCTTGGCCGCGAGAACGGCCAGGAGGGCGAAGCTCAAAGCCAGGATGAAGATCCGGCGGGGTTTGCGGGACGTTCCTTGTTCCATATTAATAATGACTCCCTCAGGTTCGGTTATTATAACCCAGGAAATCGGAAAGGTTCAAAGTTCAAGGTTCACGGTTCATAGGGCAGGGAGCATGGAGCAGGGAGCAGGGAGCATAGGGTTAAGAAGCCCCAAAAAAAGAAAAAAGGCCACAGCGAGATTCTTCCCTCGATGCTTCCCGGAATAAATTCCACCATGCTTCTCGGGACAGGTCGCCCGCTGGAGGGAGGCTTAGGATGACAGATTTAAACGGCTGTCCCTGGCCGACACGAGCCGTCGGCTGGCCCCGAGGCTCGCCCAGGGTGTCGGCCAGGGTGTCGGCCAGGGAGGGGAATGGGAGATTGACAAATCGGGTGAGGGGGTAAAATAACAGTTATGAAGACAGAGGATTTCGAAATCCAACATGAGGGAATCACAATCCGGGGCAGGATGTATCTTCCCGCCGGGGCGCGCCGATGGAAAAGTCCGGCGGTGATTCTCTGTCACGGAATTCCCCGCGGGATCCCCGACCCGAAAGACCGGGGCTACCTCCCCCTGCTGGAAGGTCTGGTCCGGGAGGGCCGGATCGCGGTGTTTTTCAATTTCCGGGGAGCGGGGGAAAGCACGGGTAACTTTGATCTCAAGGGATGGACGCGGGATCTAGGGGAAGTGGTCGGCCACTGTTTCCGGGATCCCCGGATTGATAACAAGCGGATCGCGTTGTGGGGTTTCAGCGGCGGGGCGGCCGCTTCCGTCTGCGTGGCCGCCCGGGAGCCCCTGGTCGCGGCGGTGGCGGCGTGCGCCTGCCCGGCCCGGTTCGATTTCTGGGGGGACGAGGGCGCGATGACCAATCTGCTTGAGCATTTCCGCGCGATCGGCCTGGTGCGCGACCCGGATTTTCCGCCTTCCCTCCCGGAATGGAAGAAAAGTTTTGTCGAAATTGCCCCGGAAGAATGCGTGGCCGGGATTTCACCCCGCCCGCTCCTGATCGTTCACGGAGACGCGGATGCGCTCGTGAACGTTGATCATGCTTACCGTTTGTACCGGGCCGCCGGCGATCCCAGATTAATCAGGATCATATCGGGCGGGGAGCACAACCTGCGGCAGGATCCCCGGGCGGTTCTGGAGGTTATGGAATGGCTGGAAAGAATAGGGTTATAAGGGAGGGGAGAATCACTTTGGAAAGCGGGATATGTTCTTGGTGGAAAAAAACAGGGCGGCCAAGTGAGGCCGCCCCGAAGTAATCGCGATAAAGTTTGCCGGTTTCAACCGTTTATTTGAAATCTCCCCGGCGCAGGGCGGCCATGTAATGGGCCCCGCAGAGTCCCCGCGAGCGGGAAGGTTTTTTGCAGCCCCTGATGGTGCAGACCTTGCTTCCGCCGGCTTTCGCCTGGGCCCGGGCCTTGCCTTTTCCCTTGGCCCCGATGCCCCGGAATTCGCCGTGGCGGAGAGAGGCCATGTAATGAGCCCCGCAGAGTCCCCGCGAGCGGGAGGGCTTTTTGCAGCCCCGCACGGTGCAGACCTTGCTCCCCCGGGCTTTGCGGCCGGCCTTTTTCCCGCGGGCTTTGCGGCCCGCCCGGGCGGGAGAAGACAGCCCGGTCAGGCGTTTCTCGATCCGGCCCAACGCGTGTTCGATTTCATTTATGCCCTTCTCCAAAAGGGGCCGCTGTCTTTCCAGGACTTTTTTCAGCCGGTCTTCCACCAATTCATTAATCACGGTCACCAGGTCCGCGCCCGATCTCTTTTCCCAGAGTTTCTTTCTTGCCACCTTGTCCTCCTTTCGAAGACGAGAAGTTTCTTTTAAAGAAGCCAATCCGTCAGGAGAATTGTCTTTCCACATATCGGATTGGCGGAATTTTATTCATGGTATCATTACCGTTTCAAAAACACAAGTCTAAAAGTTTGTGAAAAGATTACAGGAATCTCTCGAAACGGTCCTGCTTGGCTTTACAGATGGGACAGAGCTCGGGCGGGTGATCCCGGGCGCAGAGATAGCCACAGACTTTGCAACGCCACACCGGCAGGGGCAGGCCGGTAATCGCGCCCGCGGGCCGGGGTTTTTCCGGGGCTTTTCTGTCGGCGGCGGGAACCCGCCGCTCCGGCACCGGCGCCGCTTTTTTCTCTCCCCGTGATATTTCCGATGACACGTACAGGCTGCAGTAACAGGCATTGTAATCGGTCAGATCGGGATCACGGTAATCACAGGGGCAAATGATGTCAAGGTCCTCGTCACGCCGCCCGGAAGCCAGACGGCAGGGGCAGGAGCAATACCCGTAACGTTTTTCGTTGGTTAACAGACCCTGAAGCAGTTGACGGGTAAATTCCACATCGGGATTGAGATGATACCCGGATGATTCCGCTTCCTTTTTTAACTTCTCGTAAAAGCGGCTGATGTCGTCCGGGGTTGTTTCCGGCATTATTTGACCACCTGGCGGATTTTATCTTCCTCGAAGCCCACAATACAGGAATTGTCGTTAATCACAATGGTGGGAAAGGAACACTGGGGATTCCAGCGCTTGATTTCCTCGACCGCGGTTTCCCTTTCCGTTCCGGCCAGGCTGTCTACGTCGATATATTCGTATTCCGCGCCCAGTTCGTTCAGAAGACCCTTGGTTTTTCGGCACCAGCCGCAGGTAGAAAGCGCGTAGAGCCTGATTTTTGATTTACTTTTTCCAGGCACATGAGTGAATTTCAACGCCATGTTATCACCTCCTGGTAATAGGGTATGATTTGATTTTCGCCCCCGTTCTTACCGATGTCAAGTTGAAACCACGGCAGGATTTGGAAACAATGACTCACCGGCGGCACCCGGACCGCGCCGTCCGTGGTGAATCGAAGCGCGGGTGATTACAGGAAATATTGCTTCAGGCGGTAGTAAATCTGGTCGGCCTGGGGATCGCGGGTGTGCGTATACAAATGTTTTACGATCTCCGAACAGGACCAATCGTGGATTTCCGTGTACTTATCCTTGACCGGTCCGATTATGCTCACCCACTCATTGGCTCCCAGCAGCTCGCATTTGGCGGCAAAACCGAATCCTGCCAATCGAGGCGAGTTGGTGTGGAAATAATCATTCATGCTTTTGAGGATGTTATCCCAGATCTCTTCGGTTTTTTCCAAAGGAAGATCCGGGATCACGGCGTGTTTCCGGGGAAGGTTCAGGGGGATGCTTTCCAGGGGGATCCTGGGCACTACCTTCAGATGATCTCTTCGGTTTAAATTCTCGGTTTTTTTCATATATGTTTTTCCCGCCACTTTTCCACCCACTCTGATTATTTATTAAGTGCATTTTCCATTCCTTGCCCGGATTGTCTTATCTTCCCGATTAGGGAAATCAAGGAATATCAAGTAATTAACAGTTTTCTCAGTCAAAAGTGTTAAATTTTAATGGAAAGATAAAGGTTGAGAAAAAAGTAATCTTGTGAGAAATGATTTCTCAGAGATACCAAAATTTGTCCTGATATTCAGGCCGTATTCAATTGAATGATCAACCCGGGGTTACTGCAGATCCCCAGGATGAAGAGGATCATTTCGGCGGAATCAATCCGGGGAAAGGAGCTGCCGGATTTTTTCCCGGCGTTTTTCCTGTGACATCCGGTTCAATACCGGGTTGAATTCCCCGTAGAGCGCCTGGTGAAAGGGAGGCTTGGCCGCCTGGTAAAAAACACCGATCGGAAGACGGACCGTTCTCTTGGCCAGGGCCAGCGCTTCTTCCCGGCTGGCCGGGGTGTGCTCGATGATTTCAGTCAGGGCGTTGTATTTTTCATAGGTGTTGTTGAAGCTCACGCAGGGTTGAAGAACATCAATGAAGGAAAACCCCGGGTGTTCCACCGCCCGGACCATCAGGTCGGCCAGGTGGTCGATCCGGCCCGGGAAACCCCTGGCCACGAAGGTCGCCCCCGCTTCCAGGAGAAGGGCCAGGGGGTTGAGCGGCTCCTCCACACTCCCCCGGGGAGTGGAAGGGCCCCGGAAACCCTTGAAGCTCGTGGGGGTGTACTGGCCCGTGGTCAGGCCGTAAACCCCGTTGTTATGCACGATCACGGTGATGTCCGCGTTGCGCTTGGCGGCGAAGATCAGGTGGGCAATACCCTCGCCGTAAGCATCTCCGTCGCCGCAGGAGGTGATCACCCTGAGGTCGGGATTGGCGAGCTTCATCCCCTGCACCGTGGCCACCGATCTTCCGTGCAGCGAGTATATCCCGCTGAGCTTCAGGTACCCGAAAATTTTTCCGTGGCAGCCGATCCCGGCCGAGATCGCGATATTTTCCCTTTTCAGCCCCCGTTCCTCCAGGGTCCTGATCGCTTTTTTATAGGCGTTGAAGATGCCGAAATTCCCGCAACCGGGGCACCAGGTGTTGTCCGCATAAGTGGTAAGATCGTCCATGTTACATAACCTCCTTGATCCTGGCGGCCAGTTCCCGGGGATGGAAAGGCCGGCCGTCATATTTTTTAATCACGGCGCGGGCCTCGATCCCGGCCTTTTCCCGGAGCAGGGAGGCGAACCGGCCGCCACAGCTCTGTTCCACCACGATCGCGGGTCGGCCCCGGTAACGCTCAAGTTCCCAGACCGGCAGGGGTTCAAGGTAAACCGGCTGGACCACGGTGGCTTCGATTTCTCCCGCGGATAATGATTCCAGAACGCTCATGGTGGTGGATCCGTATGTGAAAATCACCGGCCCGGCGGAACCGTAAGCATTGACGGTTTTCCGGCCCCGGAGATAATCCGCGATCGCCGGACCCTTGCGGTTCCTCTTTTCATGCATCCGGGCGATGATCTCCGCTTCCTCCGTGACAATCCCGAGCTCATCGTGCTCGTAGCTTGACCATTTGATCAGTTCCGGCGAAGGCGGGAAGAGCAGGGGCGAGACCCCGCCGGGGGTATCAAGATAACGCCGGTACGGACCCTCGCGGTGCAGCAAAGGCTCCGGCTCTTTAACCGCTTCCAGATTGAGTTCCACGGTCATGGCGCTTTCGGAAAGATGTTTTTCCGTCAGCAGGATCCCGGGGGTCTGGAAGCGCCAGACCAAATCCAGGAGTTCCGCGGTGAGATAAAAAGCTTCCTCGAGGTCGGCGGGGGAGGCCACCAGCCGGGGAAACTCCCCGTGCCCCTGGTAGAGGGCGAAGTTCAAATCCCCCTGCTCAGTGCCGGTGGGAACGCCGGTGGAGGGTCCGGAACGGGAACCGAGGTTGAAGAGGACCGGGGCTTCGGTCATTCCCGCGAGGGAAAACGCTTCTTCCATCAGGGCGAAGCCGCCGCCGCTGGAGCCGGCCATGACCCGGGCCCCCGCGAAGGCCGCCCCGATGGCCATATTGGCCACCCCGATCTCGTTTTCCGGGTGGACCGTGATCACTCCCAGCTCCCGGCCCCGGCCGGCCAGGTAGTGGAGCAGGTTGGAAACCGGGGTCATCGGGTAAGCGAAGTAAAGATCCAGACCCCCGGCCATGGCTCCCAGGGCCACGGCCTCGTTGCCGTACAGGATCGGATTTTTCCGTTCCCCTTTCCGGAGGGGGAACCTCCCGCTGATTTTGGACTCCACGATTTCATAAATAGCGGCGGCATAGGCGAGGTTGCTTTCGGTTTCCCGGGGATATTCCGCGGTGATCAGCTTCTGCAGCTCTTCCCGGGACATTCCGACCGCCGCGGCCAGGACCGCCACGGCCCCGACCCCGAGA
Source organism: bacterium (assembly GCA_028713675.1). Classification (GTDB taxonomy): domain Bacteria; phylum Desulfobacterota; class JAPLJL01; order JAPLJL01; family JAPLJL01; genus JAPLJL01. The sequence goes on along the minus strand of JAQTNV010000013.1, from coordinate 34,199 downwards.
AGCAATTCATGGTTTTTATATTTTTTCGCTTCGCGGGTAAAGGGCACCCCCAGGCCTTGGCCTTCCGGGGTGGTGTCCAGGTTGAAGACAATGACCCCGTCCCCCGACCGGTGAGACAAATGGAGATCGTAGCTCTGCCGGTCCAGGGCCACGACCAGGTCCGCCTCCAGATAATGGCTCAGGATTTTCCGGGTGGCGGTGCTGACCACGGAAAAATTGTGGCCGCCCTTGATCAGGCTCTGGTAGTCATCCATCTGAAAAATGTGCCGGCCCCGGCCGGTGAAAACCTGGGCGGCCACGTTGGCGGCCTTCTTGACCCCTTCCCCGGCTTTTCCTCCGACCAGGAAAGTGAAAACGTCATCCTTCATGGAGATCCTCCCCCATTAAAAGCAATTTTCGATCCGGGATTCAAAATGAAAAGGGCGGCCGTTGCGGGCCGCCCTGAAAGAAACGAAACCCGAGCCGGGGTTACTCCGACCGGAGGGGGGTTAAATCCCCTCCAGCAGGGTTTCAAAGGTGTCGTGGTGGTCTTCCTCGTCGGTGAGGATCTTTTGAAACAGGAGGCTGGTGGTTTCGTCGCCCTGTTTCCGGGCCACCCCGATGATTTTCTTGTAAAGGGTGATCGCGGTTTCCTCGTCCTTCTTGTCCCGCGTGATCATCTCCTTCAGGGTTTTCCCGACGAAAATCGGGTCGGGCTTGGTGGTGGGAATGCCGCCCAGGTAGTTGAGCCGCTCCGCGATGGATTCGGCGTGTTTCATCTCTTCGATCGCGATGCTCTTCAGGGTGTCCTTGACCGTCATTCCCTTGACCCCGCTCCAGAGCACGTGCTGCCACATATACTGAACGGCCACCTGGATTTCCCGGGCGATGGCCTGGTTCAGGAGATCCAGCATTTCTTTCGATCCTCTTGCCATAGTCGTCTCCTCCTTTTCCCCGTTTTTTGGGTATCGGTATTTGAATCTAAATCCTTCCCCCTTGAAAGTTATGAGACAAATTATAACGGGGTAAACCGGGAAGGAAAATAGTGATTGGTTCTCCGGTTAGTGCCCGCGTTGAAAGCTCTTTTGTATTTATTGTCATTCCGGGCTTGACCCGGAATCCAGTTTTTTTGATCTGGATTCCCGCTTTCGCGGGAATGACAGCTTGGAATTTAACGCAAAGAATTTATTGGACGCACTACGCTAGTGTTTCTTCAGAATCAGGTCCGCGAGGCGGAGGGCGCTTTCCGCCGCCAACTCGGTGCCGATGTTGTCGCTGCCGTTGTCCGACCCCACGAAATACAGGTTTTCATAGGGCGACTTGAGCGGGGGCCGGTTTTTCCCCACCTGGCCGATGATCTGGGCCAGGCCGATGATGTCCGGCTGGAGACGTCCGCTGTGATGATTGATCATGGAGGTGCTGCCGAAGTCATACCAGAGGATGTGCTTTTTCAAGCCGGGATATAAGGTTTCCAGGTAATCCACGTGGTAATTGACCCAGTCCTTCCAGTGGGTTGATTCCAGGGGCGCCATTCCCGGGAGATGGACGAGCTGTTTGCCTTTCGGGGCGAGGGCGGGATCCATGTTGGAGGCAACCGGGAGAAGGGAAAGGTTCATCGGGTCGGTGGTCGGGGGGATCTGGTCCTGGAAGACGAATTCCATCAATACACTGGCCAGAGAGGAAATGTTCGGGTCCTTCGGAAAACTGAAGGCCACGGAGTCGGGAATGAACGGCTTGTCCAGGGCCAGGTGAATGGCCATCAGGCCGACCCCGGCGAGCTTGCCGCAGGAGAGGTTCTCCACGTGATCACGGTAGGAGCTGTCCACGGCGGACGGGTCGATAAAGTTCAGGACGGTCTCCTTGACCCCGATGTTGCTGATGAAGAGGGGGGCCGAAAAGGTGGAACCGTCTTTCAGCGTCACCCCGGTCACCCGGTTTTTCGCGATCTCGATCTTTTCCACCCGGGCGCCGGACCTGATCTCCGCCCCGTGCTTCCGGGCGATCCGCGCCAGGCCCTCCGGGATGGCCCGGCATCCGCCCATGGGATATCCGACGTTGTCCTCATTATGGCAAAAAGCCAGCATCCGGATCAGCTCCCCCGCGCTCGCTTCCTTCAGGTTGGCGACGGCCAGGCAGATGACTTGCTGGTTGATGTAGGCGACCAGTTCGCGGTTCATGGGGAAGCGTTTGAGGAAGGCTGACATGGGGGTGTCGTCCAGCTCGAAAGTGTCGGCGTATTTCATCTGCTCGATGGTATCGTTCATTTTTCGGAGGGACGCGATGTCCGCGTCGGTGGCCCCGAAGGCGTCGCGGTAGATTCGCTCAATTTCCTCCCGGGTCAGGCCAGCCGTCATTGGGGAGAGGAATTTGCGGCCGTCCTTGAAGAGGACGAAGGGGTTTTCCCGGGTCGGGTGCCAGAATTTGATCTCGCCTTCAGACTTGGTCCTTTTCATCACCTCGCCGTAGGGGCCCTTCTCGCACCGGCCGAACATGTGGATGAAGGAGTCGATCACGAAGCCCTGCTTTTCGTAAGAACTGCAACGCCCGCCCAGGAACTCGTTGCGCTCGAGCAGGAGGATCTTCATCCCGCCGTGGGAAAGGAGGGCGGCGGCGGAGAGCCCGCCGATCCCGCCTCCGAGAATGACGGCATCGTAATGGTTTTTCATTTTCTTTTCTCCGGTTTGCTGGAATTGTTAAGTTTCTTCACCGCCTCGAAGCCCAGTGCGTAGGGGCATTCGATATTCAGGATTTTAACATCTTTGTTTTTGCCTTTCCCGACCAGCTGGAAACTTGCCATCTCGATGAAGTAGCGGTAGAGACTGCCGGAGAGGATGTTTCTCCGGATCGTCCAGGGTTTGAATTCCTTGTCCTCCTTGATGCTCATGATGATCTCGATCGGGTATTCCTCGCGGAAGATATACTGGATGTCGTCATCGGAGGGGCTGGGCACCCCCTCGGGGTGGGAATGGTATTCGCCGATGAACTGGTACTTGAGATATTGATCGATCATCCGGTAAAGCCTGTGCTTCCGCATGGGGTTGATGTAGATCGTGTCGTATTTCCGGTTGGCGAGCTGGAACGGGGTGGCCAGCTCCAGGAAATATTTTTCCGGGGTTTTATACCCGAAGAGCAGGCCGGCGCACTCGCGGGTGACCGAGGTTTCCACCGCGGAGAGGGTGAGGATCATGAAGGCGTTTTCGCTGATATAAATATTCATTTTGATAAAGTCCTAAATACTAAGTCAAAAGGATATATTTATGGATGACGGCCCATTAAAAATACCATAAATAAAGAAAAACAAAAGAGCGAAATATTCCCCAAGATTTCACCCAACAAAGTGCTTGATCTTTTGCCCTGTAAAAAGGTTAAAGAAAAGAAATCGAAAACTGCTTAAAGTATAAAACTTATAATTTTCTGAAATTTACGGGGCATAATTGAAATATTGATTTGTAACAAATAGACAACCGCTTTGGATTCCGGCTTCCGCCGGAATGACGGAGAAGGGAGGGCTTGTCCCCTCCTTTCTCCGGCGGGCTTTAAGCCCGCCCTTACATTAATACTAAAAATCCCTCCCAACCTCCCTTTGAATAAGGGAGGATAAATGATAAGACTAGATGCACGCCCTGGCCGACACCTTGGGCGTGCCTCGGAGCCAGCCGAGCCGTCGGCTCGGGCAGGCCGGAGTTTATCCTGAGCATAATTGAATGGTCGGAACAAAAGATTGTTATTTTCCGTCGGTGGTCAGACTTTATTTTCTATCAAGGATGCGGTAAAATATTTAAAACATTTTTCAAAATGAAATCAATCGTAAAAAAGTCAAGGAATTTCTCAGAAGAAGAAAAGTGGGACATCCAACAGCATGTCCGGATGTCCCCGGCCGAGAGACAGAGGGCCGCGAAGGATTTGAGAGAACGGGTTTATGGAAAAAATCCTCCTGATGTCAGAGGAGGAGAAAAATCAGGATGCAAAACTCCCACTTTTCAGAAGATCTCCAAGAATTCATAAGGCTCCTGGCCAAGTTTAAAGTTGCTTACGTAATTGTCGGCGGGGAAGCCGTCATTTATCATGGATACGCCAGATTAACCGGCGATGTGGATTTCTTTTATGAATCTTCCCCGGAAAATGCCAAGAGGCTTTATGACGCTCTGGATGAGTTTTGGAACGGGAAGATTCCAAGCGTCGGATCTCCCCGGGAATTTATAAAGGTTGGAATAATCTTCCAATTCGGGTCTCCTCCGAACCGGATAGATCTGATCAATACAATTGAAGGCGTGACCTTTAAAGAAGCTTGGGATAACAAAATAAAAGAAAAAATAATTATCAAAGGTAAGACCTATCCGGTCTTTTATATCGGGATAAAGGAACTGATAAAAAACAAAAAAGCCCTGGGCCGATATAAAGATCTTGATGACCTGCGGTACTTGAAATCCAAGAAAAGATCCTGAAAATTCGAATCCGGCAAGAGGGGTGAAAATCTCTCCTCCGTCGCTGAAGCTTCCTCCTACACCAAGGATTCCCCCTTCGCTGGAGCTTTGGAGGACAGGGGCTTCCCTCGAAACATCTCGGGACAAGTCGTAGGACAAGCCCTCACCCTTCCCTCATTCCCCCCTGGCCGACCCACGCGGTCGGCCAGGGCAGGCTCCCCTCAAGGGAGGGGAGTTAAAAGTTTGCTTTTCTATCGAGAAAAGGGAAAAAAGATGATTGTTCCAGGTTACGGGGAGACTTTAAAACAGCTGCTTCCCGTTGGTGATGGCCAGTTGGACATGGAGCGGAAACCGGTTCCATGGCCGGTATCATCGCCTCCCGGGCCGGTCCGGACCGCGGTGATCTGCCAGCAGTAATAATATTGAATGGAATAGAGCCCAAGGTAGGCACCGAAATAAGGATCGAGATAGGTATCAAGATAGAAATTGAGGTCAAGGTCGGGATCGAGGATCCCGGCGGGAACGACATGGCTGGTAGTTCCGGGGGACAGCATGGCCGCGTAGATTTCCATATCCATATATCGGGGCGTCGGCATCGCCAGCGGTTGGAAATATATCGGGTCGACCGCATAAAACGCGAGCAGGATTTTTACCTGGAGATAATCGGTCGGTGATAAATCCGGGATGCTCCAGGTGAGCGTGGGGGTGAGGCCGGTCGTCTGCCCGCCGCCGGGAGAGATCGGATTAGGGACGGCCGGATCCGGGTAGAAGTAAATGTTGCGGAGCGTAGAAATCGTATAGGTGGTATCGGTAGCGTAGAAAGTGAAGGGGATGTCGCCCTGGTAGCTCAAGCCCTCATCGATGGAATCCGGAACGGTCATGCTGACCGGGGTGGAGTAAACATATTGGCTCGATCCGCTCAGGGCCAGGGGACGCTGTACGCCCCCGGGGCCTTCCGCCCAGGACACGACCAGGTCCCGGTCGGGGTCGGAGACCTCGAGCTCGAAATGCAGGTGGGTATTCCCGTTGGTGAACACCTCGGCGTAGCCGGCCCGTCCGAAAGCGTCGGCGAAGATGGGCCTCCGGTTCTCCCCCGTTGGGCGGGTGCGGAAGGTGAAGGACGAGGGATTCGGGGAAAGGGTGTTGCCGTAGAGGTCCTTCATGTCCCGGAGCTCGAGCCGGTATTCGGTGTCCGTTTTCAGAGCCGGGGTCCGGGTCCCTCCCCGGATCCGGAGCGAGACCTGCCCCGGGCGGTCCAGGGAAAGACCGTCGAAATTCAGACCGCGGACGGGAATGCCGGTGGCGTTATCCTTTATCTGCACATTGGCCGGGGAAAGAACAAAGGTGGTAATCTCCCGGTTGAATCCCGCCACCCCCTGGAACGATTCCGTGTAGAAATCGGCTCCGGCCGCGGGCTGGCTCGCGGTCAGGGCGGGCGGGCCCGGGTTGCTCCCGGAGATGGGAAAACTGAGGGGAATCGAAGCGGCCAGGGGATTTCCCGCGCTGTCCTTTATCCCGGTCAGGATGTCGACCTGGAGCGGGCTGGTACCAAGCGGCAGAATATCAGGCCGGATCAGCACCCCCATGCCGGGCGGATCAACTCCGATCCGGTATCCCACCCCGAAACCGATCGAAGAACCGTTGAGTTTGACCTGGAAATTATCCGGGACCAGCGTCTGCGGATCGAGGGGCTCGTTGAAAACCAGGAGGACTGAATTCCCGGTCGAGTCGAAGAGGACGGGAGGGGCGCTCTGGCCGTTTTCCGGCCGGGAGGAAACCAGCACCGGAGCGGTCGGGTCCTTGGACATTCCCCGGGTAACAACCGGCCACTCGACACTGGCGGGGGAATTGTTCTGGGTATCGGATCCGCAGGCGGACTGATCGGAAAGGGAGGAAAAAGAAATGAGATAACCTGTGCCCGGCCGGACCGTGCTGGAGGTGCCCATGGCAAAGGCGATGGTCTTTGAGCCGGTCCAGGAAAGGGAACCGAAATAAGCGCTGGAGTCGCCCACCTGCAGGTTCGGCATCAGGGGGATCCCGTTCTGGTCGGAGATGGAGATGCCGCCCCGGGAGGTGTCCATTCGTTTGTTGAAGGTTACGGTTACTCCCCGGAAATATTCCGCGCGGACCAGGCGGTTCGAGTCCGGCCATTTCGATACAACTACCGGGGCGGTGGTATCGCGGGTGAAGAAGTTAAAGGTGGATGGATTCGGGGAAAGAGGATTGCCGGCCAGGTCGGTGATCGGCCCGGAGATCCTGACCACGTACTTGGCGAGGTCGGCCAGAAGATTTTGGGGCTGGCTTTCGAAGGGGACAATCGTGAGCGTATCGTTAGGAAACACGGTCCGGGTGAAGTGGAACCCGGGTGAGGTTGAGGTAACGCCGTTCTGAAAAACCCCGCAGCTATCCGGCGATCCGATTATCTCTTCGCTGAACTGGACCCGGACGTTGGACCCGGTCCGCACGCAGGCCTCGCCTGAAACGGGCGAGATGGGGGTGACCGTGGGGGGAGTCCGGTCCAGGTTGACAATGATCGGATTTGAATAACCTGAATTGTTGATCAGGTCCCAGGCCCGGGACGTAATCGTGTAGGCCCCATCGTCGCCCGGGATGGGATTCCAGAAGTATGTCGCCCGGTAGGTGCCGCCGGAAGGATTGGAGATGCGGTAAAGCGCCGGGGTCCAATCCACCACATAAGGATCCTTGACGATTCTGATTTCGGCATAATTCATCCCGGTTCCCACGTCCTGGGCCTGGAGGGTTATCGCCATGCTGGTGCCGCCGGGATAATTGAGAAAGGATTGATCGGGAGGCGAGGTGATCGTCACGGTGGGAGCGGCGGCGTCCAGGATGACCCTGACCTGCGGGTAAGGGGGTTCTTCAACATTGCCGGCCTTGTCCGTGGCCCGGGAAACGATGATCCGGTCGCCCCAGAAGGCGCCGGCGCCCGAGGTGTCCCATAAATAACTCCAGCTTTCTTTGCCCGTCGCGGTTTTCCAGGAGTATCCCCCGTCGGTGCTGACCTCCACCTTGGCCACCCCCGAACCCGAATCGGAGGCGGTGCCGGAAATCGGGGTGGTGGTGATGCCCAGGAGCTGGTCCGGGGCCGGGGTCAGGATCGTGGAAACGGGAGGGATATTTTCAACGGAAAAAGTCACGCCGGAACCGGGAATTTCCTGGTTGCCGGCCCGGTCGGTGGCCCGGCTTCTGACCGTGTAATTTCCGTCCAAAACCTGCCGGGAGTCCCAGGCGCAGGTCCACTCCCCGGTGGAGGCTTTGGCTTCCACCCAGGAGCCGGAGCCGATTTTAACCTCCACCCGGGCTATCCCGGAACCGCTGTCCATAGCCTGGATTTTTAAAATGACTGTTCCCGAGACGAATTGCGCCTTGGTTGGGTTAACGATCCAGGAAAACGGGGGGGTGTTGTCCACGTAAATCGAGAGATCAGGGGCAGGGAGGCCGATATTTCCGACCCGATCCCGGGCCCGGGCCAGGATTATATAATTGCCGTCTCCGGCCGGGGGGGACCAGAGGTAAGACCAGGCTTCGGCCCCATCGGCGGGGAGATAAGTGAGGCCCTCATCCGAGCTGACCTCAACCAGCGCCACGCCGGAAAGATTGTCGGAGGCCGTGCCCGAGACCGGGATGGGGGTGTGGCTGTTCAGATACTGGTCGGCTCCCGGCGAGAGGACCTGAACCGCGGGGGGGGTGAGGTCGGCGGTGACCGTCAGGCAGAACGGGGGAGTTTCCTGGTTGCCGGCCGGGTCGGTGGCCCGGGAGCAAAGGGAGGTTTCTCCTTCCGCAGCCGGGCTCCAGGAATAGCTCCAGGGAAAATCACCTTCCCCGCCGGTCTCGCGGCGGACGGCCCCCGCCCAGGTCTGCCCGCCGTCGGAGCTGAAATCCACGCGGGCCACTTCCGCGGAGTCGTCATCGGCGGTCCCGGCGGCCTCCACCGACTTGCCGACAAAAGACCCCGCCGAAGGGAAGGTGATCCGGGAGGCGGGAGCGGAGGAATCCTGGCCGAAAACCCCGGTGATGACTACGCTGCCGGCTACCGGATTGCCGGCCCGGTCGGTAACGGTGGTCCCGTCAAAGGTGATGGTGTCCCCGGAAGCCACGGTGGGAGGGGAACCCTCCGCGCTCAAGGTGATGACCAGCGCGGTCTGATCGGAATTCAAAACGGCCCCTCCAATCTTCCCGGCGCCGTCCAGCCAGCTGTGGCCCTGGTTCAGGGACATGACCGAGTTGATGTTGTCGGCCGTGATCTGTGGGTCGAGGACCGGCTCGGAGAACCCGATCGTGACTGTGTCGCCCGCGTCCGGGCTCGCCGTCCCCGATCCGCTCGCCGTCGCTTGGAGAGCCTGGGGGGCGGTCGAATCGATGTAATAGATCTCGGTCTTGATTTTCTCCTGGTTTTCCCGGCGGTCCACCCCGAAGAATTTAAGAGTGGTGTCGGCGGAAATCGCGATCCCGGTGACCGGGCTTTCGCCGGATTTGGTGGCCCCGAGGCCCGGGGCGGGCTCGGCGCCGTTCAGGGTGTAATAAATGGTTGCGGGTTCGCTGGACTCGAGCGTGACCTCCAGGGCCTGCCGGTAGCTGCCTCCCGGGGGATCGGCGGCGGTGACCGGGGGGGATTTATCCTTTCCTCCCCCGCAGGCGGAGAGGATCAGGAGCCCAATCCAGAAGATCCGAGCGATTCGAAAGCGTTTCATTTTTTCCCTGTCATTCCCGCGGAAGCGGGAATCCAGATTTTTCATGAATTTTCTGGATCCTTGCTTTCGCAGGGATGACGGAAGCAAGTACATGGAATAAACATTTCTTATCCTATGTAAGGATAAAGGTTATTTCCCGAGCTTGTCCATGATCGACCCGACCTGTTCCCGGAAGCCGGGGAGGTCGAGCGAAACGGGCCGGCCGGCCAGGTCGGCCTCGATCACCGCGGTGTTGAGGGGAAGCCAGCCCAGGAGCTCGAATTCCGGGAGGGAGTTCTTAATCACCGCGAGGTCGGACTCGCCGCGGACCTTGTTGGCCACGATCCCGATCCGGGAGAGGCCGATATCGGCGGCCAGCTTCCGGATCATCCGGGCGGCGGCCAGGGAACGCTGTCCGGGTTCGACCACCACCAGCATCCGGTCCACCGAACCCGCGGTGGCGCGGCCCAGGTGCTCCACCCCGGCTTCCATGTCGACGATCACCGCCTCGTCCCTTTCCAGGATCAGGTGCTGGAGGAGGGCGCGGAGGAGGGCGCTTTCCGGGCAGATACAGCCGGCCCCACCCGCCTTCACGGTGCCCATCACCACCAGGCGGATGCCGTTCTGCTCCCGGCAGAAATTTTCCGGGATGTCATCCACCCGCGGGTTGAGCCGGAAATAGCCCCCGATCGATCCCGGCTTGGCCCCGGTCCGCTCGGCGATCAGGTCTTTCATTTCCGAGATCGGCTTGATTTTCTCAGGGTCGGGGAAGCCGAGAGCGGCGCCCAGGCCGGCAACCGGGTCGGCGTCTACCGCCAGGACCTTGAGCCCCCGGCGGGAAAGTTCCAGGCAGAGAATGGCGGCGAGCGTGGTTTTCCCCACCCCGCCTTTTCCGCTCACGGCGATTTTCATAATTTAAGCTCAGGGTTCACGGTTCGCTTATAAATGTCATTGCGAGCCCGCCTACGGCGGGGCGTGGCAATCTCGAATACCGTTGGCCTTTATTTCTTTTTTGGGGGGCGGGTTTCGCTCCGCCCACAATAGCTGCCGTGCCGTTTATGTTGCAGGCTGACCCGCAGGGTCTAGCCAGTACCGATGTATACTTAGTCGTCAAGTTTATCGCAACCTTATTTAATCGGTGTGTGCGTCGCGAGAACCCACCCCCCAGTCTTCCGTAAAACCAGAGAAACCAGAGAGACCCGAAAAACCAATTTCAAAGTTCAATGCTCAAACGTTAGCGCTGATCGCTAATTACTCTTCCATGAACGGTTGAAAGATGTTTTTCCCCGCCTCCAGGAATGCTTTAAGGTGCTTCAGGTTCAGGCCGTAAATGTTCAGGGCGGGCTCGGAACGCTTGGCCCCGGCCCGGATGGAGACGGAAACCCCCGGGAAGGATTCTTTCAGGGCTTTGCGCACCTGGTCCAGTTTGGGCTTCAGGTCCGGGGCCGTTTTTTTCACGGTTTCGTCGGGCGGGGCGGATTTCATCTTTTCAAATTCCTCGGCCCGGGTGGCCAGTTCGTAGGCCTCTTTGAAGCCGATCTCCCCGGCTTCCAGACGTTTCAGGACCCGGGGCACCCGGGCGACGGAAAGGTAGCGGTTGACCGAGACCCGGTTCCGCCCGATCATCCGGCCGATTTCCTCGTCGGAATATTTGAACCGGTCCTTCAGTTCCTGGCAGATCATGACGATTTCGTAAGGGGTGTAATCCTGGCGGCCGGCGTTCTCGGCGAAGCGGAGACGCAGGGCCTCGTCATCGGAGAGCTTGGGGTAGATTTTGGCCAGGACCGCTGGTTTTCCTTCTTTGCTTAGTGCCTCAACCCTTCGAAATCCATAGATTATTTGGTATTTTCCGTCTTTCCCGGGACGAACCGCGATCTCCATCTTTTGCCCGCCTGAGTGCCGGATCGAGTCGCGAAGGCCTTCCAAAAAGAAGGGACCTTTCCGGAAGGCGAAATCCCGGCTTTCGGAAAGCTCGGCCAGCGGGATTTCCCGGAATTCAAAGGCTGAGGGCGGGGCGGAAACCTTCGGGTTTTTGGTTTTTCCCTTTTCCATTGTTTTCCTTCCTTATTTTCTTATAACACGGGTGTAACCCTGGTTACATTTTTTTGTTTTAAATCAATCACTGTAGGGGAGGGGCTTGTCCCCTCCCTGATTTGGGCGGGGATCCTTCGGCTTCGCTCAGGACAAGTGAACCCCGCCCCTACTTTGAGCTTTGAGCTGGTTTTTGACCTTGTTTTCTTCCTGACGGGTGTAACCCGGGTTACATTTTTCGCTCCAAATTCAACCGGGGGTATTATATCAATATCCATTATGGAAATAAATCCTATTTAATTTTTTCCCTGCTTGGGATATAATTGTCCCGGGAGAAGATATAAATGGAGCCGAAAAAAAGGTTAACGGAATTCGCGCGGGCCTCCGGCTGAGCGGCCAAACTGGGTCCGGGCGACCTGATGAAGATATTGACGTCCCTGCCCCCGGCGGTTGACCCCAACCTCCTGGTGGGGACGGAAACCTGGGACGATGCCGCCGTCTATCGCCTGACCCCTGAGCTCGCCCTGGTGCAGACGCTGGATATCATCACTCCGTTGGTGGACGATCCCTTCATTTTCGGGCAGATAGCGGCGGCCAACGCCCTGAGCGATGTGTATGCCATGGGGGGCAGGCCCCTGACCGCGATGAATATCCTGGCGGTGGAGGCCTGTGTCGATCCCTCCATACCCCGGGAGATCCTCCGGGGGGCAGAGGACAAAATCAGGGAATCCGGGGCGATTGTCGTCGGCGGCCACTCGGTGGATGACAAGGAGCTTAAGTTCGGCCTTTCCGTCACCGGCCTGGTTCATCCCGACAAAATACTTCGCAACAGCCTGGCGCGGCCGGGGGATGTCCTGGTCCTGACCAAGCCCATCGGGGTGGGGATCATTGCCACGGCGATCAAGGGAGGGGCGATAAAGCCCGGTGTCCTGGAAACCGCGCTTAAATCCATGACCGCTTTGAACCGGGAGGCCTCGGCGGCCGCCCTCGAGTTCGGGGCCCACGCCGCCACCGACGTTACCGGATTCGGCCTGGTCGGCCATGCCTTCGAAATGGTCAGGTTCGGAAAAATCAAGGCCAGGATTATGGCCGATAAGGTGCCTGTTCTTTCCGGGGTCAGGGATTTGATCAAAGAAGGCATGGTTCCGGGCGGAACCATGCGCAACCAGGATCATTTCGGTCCCCAGGTCAGGATAGATTCCGGGGTCTCGGAAGAGCAAAAGCTTATCCTTTTTGATCCCCAGACCTCTGGAGGACTTTTAATCGCCATTCCTGTGGAATCCAGCCGGAAACTTATTGAAAAGCTTGGAAAAAACATGGCCGTGATTGTTGGCGAGGTTACCGCGGGAAAAGGTGAGCTTGAGGTGGTTTGATTTTGTAGGGGCGGGGTGAACTTGTCCTGAGCGAAGCCGAAGGATCCCCGCCCGAATCAGGGAGGGCACAAGGCCCTCCCCTACGAAAGATGATCTGTAGGGGCGGGGTTCATCCCCGCCCGATGTAGGAGGGCACAAGGCCCTCCCCTACGAAGGATGATCTGTAGGGGCGGGGCTTGTCCCCGCCCGATGTAGGAGGGCACAAGGCCCTCCCCTACGAAGGATGATCTGTAGGGGCGGGGCTTGTCCCCGCCCGATGTAGGAGGGCACAAGGCCCTCCCCTACGAAGGATAATCTGTAGGGGCGGGGTTTATCCCCGCCCAAAATATGCAATGCAACGGAAAAAGATTCGTTTGGATCGAGGGATTTATAATGAACCCGGGCGGATCTTTTCAATTACAATTTGCTTAAAAGATAGAAAGACCTTGTTTGCTGAATCGAAACTCACCAAGGAATTCGTTCCTGTTCTTAATTCATTAACACAAAAGGCGAAAGTCGCCGTTTATGCTTTTTGCTTTATGCCGGATCACTTGCATGTTTTGGTTGACGTTCCCGAAGAGATAGGGTTGGTTGACCTTGTTAGGGAGTTTAAAGGCAGGTCGACGAAAGTAGCCTGGGGATGCGGATACGAGGGGACGATATGGCAAAGGAGTTTTTATGATCACTGTTTGAGAAAAGATGAAGAGGTGAAGGTGGTAGCTTCATATATATTAAATAATCCGGTTAGAGCCGGTCTTGTTGAGAAATGGAGAGATTATCCGTATTCCGGTTCTTGGGTTTGGAATCTTGATGAATTATAGGGAGGGGACAAGCCCCTCCCCTACGAAGAAAAATATATAATGATTGGGAGGGGACAAACCCCTCCCTTACGTTATAAAGGATAATCTGTAGGGGCGGGGTTTATCCCCGTCCGAATCTGGGAGGGGACAAGCCCCTCCCCTACGAAGAAAAATATATAATGATTGGGAGGGGACAAGCCCCTCCCCTTCGTTATAAAGTGATTTTATGATCGGAATTATCGTCAATCCCAAATCCGGAAGGAATAAAAAGGGAGACTGCGGTCCGGAGGAGCTCGAGCGGGTTCTGGCCGGGAATGCGATTGTCCGGCAAACCGCCACGCTCGAAGAAACCCGCCAGGCCCTCCGGGAGTTCCGGGATAAAGGGGTGGATCTCCTCTGTGTCTCCGGCGGCGACGGGACGATGCACTTCACCCTGACCGAGGCGATTCTCTTCGCCCGGGAGGAGAAGTGGGAACTGCCGCTTTTTTATCCCCTCCGGGGCGGAGTGATGAACTCGATTACCAACGAGGTTTCCGGCCTCAAGGGGAACCCCGTCAGTCAATGTAAAAAGCTGCTCCCGATCTATCGCCGGATCAAGGAGGGCGAAACGCCCAGGATCAATCCCCAGCCCATCCTTCGGATCGAGGACCCGGCAGCCTCCCGCGGGGAAATTTACGCCTTCATTTTCACCGGGGGAATGCTTTACCGGGGTTTTGAAGCCTACTACACCGGCGCCCCCCCCACGCCGGTGAAAGCCTTCACCATGGCCTGCCGGATCATCCACGGAGTGGCGGTGAAAAACCACTGGGCGGCCTTCAGCCCGGAGAAGGTTTCGGCCGACGGCCGGCCCCTGTCCTACGACGGAATCCTTTTCACGGTTGCCGCCACCATCCGCAAGCTGACACTCTGGTTCTCCCCTTTCGCCCCCGCCCCCGCTCCGCTCTCCGACAATTTTTACGCCTATATCTGCGCCCTTTCACCGGCGGAAACGATCCACCATATCTACGCCTACTCGCTCGGGAAACGAAAACACGAACGGCTTTTCAATCAGACCGCCCGGGAGCTGATGATCGAGGGGGTGAAAGGCTACGTGGTGGACGGCGAAATTTATCGCCGAGAAAACGGCTACCGCATCAGGATCACCTCCGGCCCGACGCTCCGGGTGCTGAAGATCGACTAAAACTTAATCAGGTCATAGGTGATGGGTCATAGGTCATAGGCAAGAGCTAAGAGCCTAGAGGCAAAAGGTTAAGAGGTTCAACGTTCACGGTTTTCAAGGTTGAATAAAATACCAGGCATCCCGCCCGGTTTATTTTTTAACGGAGCCCGGGGGGTTGGTTCTCGCGACTCGCACTTCTGGTAAACCAGGTTCGATGTACTCGACGATAAAGTATTTATCGATACAGGCTAGACCCTGATTGCCCCGGAGGGGCGGGTCAGCCGGCCGGGATTACGGCACGGCACGTATTAGTGCGCGGAGCGAAACCAAGCCCCCAAAAAAGAAAATAGCGATCGAAAATAAGAGATTCTTCGCCCGCCGGAGGCGGCCTTCCCGCCGCTCCGAACTGGACACGTCCCTCCTTTGTCGGGATAAATGAATCGGCATACTACACAAATAAATGTGCTAGCCCGTCAGGATGGAGGAATACATTGGTTTCCTGTAGGGCGCGTTCCCCGGACACACCGATATGCGGGCCGATGGGGGCATCGGCCCCTACATTTTCTTGAATAAAGATAAATTTTATTGGTATTTTATTTTTCATTGAATAGAATATGAGAACATCGAATTACCGTGAAGCGTGATGACAGAGCCTAAAAGAAAACGCCGCATCTTCCGGAAGCGGGTCCGGCCGGCGAGGAAGAAAGACATCCGCCTTCCGGTCGAATCCGCCCCCGGCTGGGAGGTGACCCTAGCCTGGTTCCTGAAGATGATGATCCTGGTCACCATCTTCATCGAGTTCATTTTCGGGGAATTCCTTTACGGCCTCTGGGGCCTGGTGGCCTTCGGGATTATTTTTCTGCCGGTCCAGTTCGCTAAGAGCGCCAAGACCGTTCTCCCCGTCGAGTTTGAAATCATCCTGCTCGTGATCCTGTCCCTCGACGTGGTCTTCGGGAGGTTCCTGCACCTTTACGATACGCTGGCTTATTATGACAAGATCATTCACTACCATGATTCCATCCTGATCGCCTTTTCCGGTTTTCTTCTGGTTTATTCCCTTTATTTCACCGGCCGGATCAGGGTTTCGCCCCTGTTGGCGGGTTTCGTGATCGTTCTGGTCACGGTGGGATTCGGGGGGCTCTGGGAGATCGTGGAATATACCGCCGATAACATCTTTCACGAAGGGGCGCAGGGCTCGGAGACGATGACGGCGATCGACGACACGATGTGGGACCTGATCTGCGACTTCCTGGGCGGGATCATGGGAGCCGTGTTCGGCACTGTTTACATCCGCTACTCCCACCGTACCCACCGGCGCAGGTTTTACAAGCTCATGACCACCCTGGCTGGGGAACCGGCGGATCGGGAGGGAGAGTAGGAAAGTAATGAGAGAATACGATGTTTTCATCGCCGGCGGGGGGATCGGGGGCTCGGTGGCCGCCAAGTTTGCCGCGCGGGGCGGCCTGAAGACCCTGTTGGTCGAGAAACAGAAGACTCCCCGCGGCAAACCCTGCTCGGGCATCCAGTTCAAATACTTCGAAAAAATCCTGGGGGAAAAGATCCCCCGGGAGCGCCTCTGCCGTCACCAGATCAGCCGGATTGAAACCCATTTTCACGACGGGACCTCCTTCCGGGCCCCCTTCCCGATGTTCAATTACATGCGCAAGAACTTCGACCATTGGCTGAACCAGGTGGCCCGGGAGGCGGGTGCCGAGTTCCGGGACGAGTGCGAGTTCCGCGATTTCGCGGTGGACGGCGACGGGTTGATCGTCACGGTCAAACCCCGGATGGGAGAGCCGGAAAAGATCCGGGCCCGCTACGCCCTGGACGCGACCGGCCTCTCCGCCATGCCGATGCGGCGGGCGCTCCGGCCCCAGGACTTCGGGACCGCGGCCTCCGGAGGCGGGATCAATTTCTACATAGACGGTCCCGCCCGGCTGGACCCCAAAACCGTCTACCAGTTCTGGGACCTGAGATTCAGCGACGCCATGTTTGCCTGGATCTACACCAAGACCCTCGACGATGGCCGGGACTACTGGGTGGTGGGCACCGCGTGCACCAGCGGCGACATCCGCGCACGCCAGCAGCTTTTTTACGATCATGTCCGGGAGAAGTTCGGGATCCAGGGTAAGATCGTGGAGAAGGAGGAACTCCTGACCGGGATGGACATGAAATCGCGGGACCGGGTCTGGCTGGGGCAGGGCCGGATCCTGATGGTGGGCGACGCCGCGGGTCTTCTGGACGGGGTCCGGGGCGTGGGCCAGGACGCGGCGGCGATCTCGGGGAGGCTGGCGGCGAAGGCGATCATGATATCCGAGCTGACCGGGGTTCCCGCCCTCGAGGAATATGCCCGATTGACCGGGCCGATCGTCACCCAGACCCGGGCCAACCAGGAGCGGGAGATCGACCAGTGTAAAAACAATGAAGAACTCAAACGTTACATCAAGAGAAACATGTTCAAGACGGGGGCCAAGATGATGGCCCAGATGTTTCTTAATTACTTACGGCCGGTGGAGAGGCTCCGCCTCCTGCCGCCGTAAAAATGCCTAGCAAGGGGCAGCCGGTAGCCGCAGGCTTCAGCCTGCGCTCCTGGGAGATGGAAGATGGAAGATGGAAGATGGAAGATGGGAGATAGGAGATATGGAAAACCCGTGAAACGATTTGGAAGAGAGCATAGGGCAAAGGGCAGGGTGTGAAATAATTCATAAGATTTCAACGAAAGGAGTGAAATAAAATGAAGAATCGGAAAAGCGGAAGGGTAATAACGATGGCTCTGGTCCTGCTGATTGGTCTCGCGGCCGGCTCCGCGCTGATGGTGAAAAATTCCCCGGCCCAAGAAGCGCAAAAGGCGGAGGTGGCCCAGCTCAACGTGAACTTCACTGTGGCTGACAACCTGACCGCACTCAAGGGCAAGACGGTGACGGTGGACCTGTCTTCGGGACAATCCTTGTCGGGGACGGTTAAGGATGTGAAAAACGGCCTCGTGTATCTCGAAAAGCTGGTTGGGAAGGAATTTTACGACGCCCTGGTGGTGATCGAGGATATCAGCGCGGTGGAGTTACGGGTGAGAAAGCAATAAGCGGGAAACTGGTAGCCGCAGGCTTTTCGATCAGATCCCGAGGCATTGTGGACGAGGGAAGCCTGCGTAAGATCTTCAGCCGATAGCCGCAGGCTTTTCGATTAGATCCCGAGGCATTGTGATCGAGTGAAGGCTGCGTTCCGAGCAGGCAGTAGGCAGAGAAAAAAAGAGATAATAGAAGCTATAAGAGAGAAATCTGCGGATAACGAAAATAAATGAAATTCAAACATACCAACATCGTCGCTAAGGATTGGAAGAAACTGGCCAAGTTTTACGAAGATATTTTCGGGTGCGTCCGGGTGCCTCCGGAACGACACCTGTCCGGCGCATGGCTGGAAAAGGGGACGGGGGTAAAAGGCGCCGAGATATCCGGTGCGCATCTTCGACTGCCTGGCTATGGCGAGCAGGGACCGACGCTGGAGATGTTCCAATATTTAAAAAACGAAAAGAAGCCATCTCCTGTGGCAAACCGTGAAGGATTTGGCCACATTGCGTTTGAGGTCAAAGACGTGGGAAAAGTGATGGAGAAAGTCCTGGCGCATGGCGGCAAGAAGGTCGGCGAGGTTGCAACCGCGGTGGTTGAAGGGGTGGGGAAGTTGACGGTTGTGTATGTTGCGGACCCAGAAGGGAATATCATCGAACTCCAGGCGTGGGGTGGGGAACAGGATTGACTTTTGTTCTATGCTTTCATATAATACAGGCAGTGAAGGCATTTGATGAAATCAATGAAGAATGGAGAAAATCAATGAAACAGTTAACGGTTAGAAATGTTTCCGAACCGCTTGCCAAATCACTTGAGTCAGAGAGAAAGCGCCGGGGGCAGTCTCTTAATCAGACTGTTCTCGAACTCCTTTCCCGGGCTTTAGGCTTGACTCCGGAAGTCCGCTATACCAATGGATTAGAAAAACTCGCCGGAACCTGGAGCGAAGAAGATGTGAGGGAGTTCGAAGCCAACACGGCCTGCTTTGAACAGGTGGATCCGGAATTGTGGTCTTGATGCGAATCTGCCTCGATACTTCCGCCTACAGCGAATTTAAACGCGGCCATCCAGCCGCAGTCGAAACAATAAGCTCGGCTAGGGAAATCGGAATTCCGGTTATTGTCCTGGGTGAGTTAAGGACGGGCTTTAATCTGGGAAAACATCGTGACCGGAACGAAAAAGAGCTTAAGGAATTCCTGACGCATCCAACGACCAAAATTCTTGATATAGAAGATGAAACAACTGTTCACTATTCGGAAATTATTGTCCAGCTCCGAAAAGCCGGAAAACCTCTTCCCACCAATGACATCTGGATAGCCGCCGTAGCTGCGCGAGAAGGGGCGACGGTAGTAACCTTTGATGAACATTTTGAAGCAATCCAACGGATTGGCTTGCTGATCCTTAAAAGATAGAAAGAACTCTAATGAAAATACTCGGACTTTGCGGGTCGCCGGTTAAGAAAGGGAACGCCTACGTCTATCTGGAAAAGGCCCTGGAGCCGATCCAGGGGACCGGGCCGGAGATCGAGATCGTCGAGCTCGCCAAAAAGAAGATTGAGGACTGCGTTCACTGCAACTGGTGCCTGAAGAACAAAGATGCCGAAAAAATCTGCGCCCAGAAGGATGACGGGGAGGAAGTTCTACACAAAATAAAATCCTGCGACATCCTGGTGGCGGCTTCGCCGGCCTACTACGGGCGGATGACCGGAAGGATGGCGAGTATCTTCGACCGCACCCGGCCCTTCATCTTCAGCCCTGCCCATCGGGGCGTGATGAAAGACAAGCTGGGTGTGGCCCTGACCGTGGGGTGGGGGCGTAACGCCGGGATGGAAACCACACTTCTTTCAATTATTTACAGCTTCATGGTCCTCGAGATGCTGCCGGTCAGCTACCACGATGGGGGAGCGCTCTTCGGGGCTGCGGGAATAGCGAATCCGATCCTTGTCCGAAGGGAGAAGGACGACCACCACGCTGTGGAAGCCGACCTGCCTGGCATCCTAGCCGCGCAGGGCGTGATCAAAAGGGCGGTAAACCTTTCGGGAAGAATCAAGAGATAAATCCTAATGACGATTTACGATTGACGATTGTAGATTGGAGAATGATGAAAAGATAAGCTCCAATAACCAAGCTCCCCTTCGGCTTCGCTCAGGGCAGGCAATTACCAAACAAATTCTAAGCTTTGATTCCTCAATTCGATAATCGTTATCCCGGCGACTTGTCCTGAGTATTGTCGAAGGAAAGCCGGGATCCAGAGAACAGTTTGTTTATTTTTCTCGGAAAGATTTGTTTAGAAGCTGTATTGGAAGGCGAGGCCGGCACGGTCCCGCGTAGCGTAAGGAAATATATTAAATCCTTGCTGCTGCGCGATTTTCTTGTTGTATCGTATGGCGGCCAAAGGGGCGTCGATTAGTTCATATAAATACATTCCGGTAAATGCGGTTGATCCTATGATAAAGGCAGCCCATATTCCAGGAGGAGCGCAGTTTATGTCATCGCCACGGTTCCAATCATGACAATTATCGTATGCTTCCATGGTTATACCAATGGTCCCAATTATGAAAAGCGCAGAAGCTAACGGTTTTACAAGTGCGAATGTAAAAGTTTTCCAAGGAGGGTCATGAACATAAATGTGGTATGGAATGGTCAGGAAAGAAAACGAAAGCGATCCGTATATCACCGGAATTATGTAATAACCGTCACCGGGTATTGCGGAAACCCCCAAAACGATAAGGCTAGTTGAAATGGGAAGTGAAGCTAAAAAGAAAGCCAGGCCGGGGGAGACTGGTTTCAATGGTTTTGTAGATGGCTGATCTTCAGGAGAAGATTGCTCTGCCGGCTGTTCCAAAGGTTGTTCTTCGGCCAAAGACAGATGCGAAGCTGGAATTATTCTGCTTTCGGAGGTCTCCGGTTTGAGCAAACTGTAGGCGCTGGCAGTGGCGGGGAGAATAAAGAGAATGGATATGACAAGGGCTTTTTTCATAAGGAATATTTTCAGAAACTGTATTGGCAGGCGAGGCCGGCACGGTCCTTATCAATGTAAGGGGTGATATAAACCTGCTTTCTTAATTGTTGCTCTTGGTAAAGTGCGTTATTTCTTTTCACGAATATTGTATGAAAGATAATATCTACTGCCTGAAGAGCAGAAGCTGAGATAACAAGATAAAGATATTCTTCCTTTCTTTCTTTCCCATAAAAGTGCATGTCAATATATTCCTGACAGCATTCTTCATTGACAGGGTGGCTGTCACAACAGAAATAATCAGGTTTGTCTTTCTCGCTAATGACTTCATATATCAAAAAAGCGAGAAACAAAACCTGAAAGTTTCCACCGGGCAAAGCGAAATCAAATGCGATATGAGGTTGAGTGTATATTGTGGGAGGAATAGACCACAAGGGAATGCCTATGATAGTCGCTTTTATCAGTGGGTCCGAACAATTATTTTCGTCATGCACGCCATTTGCTTGGGAGCAGTGATTGGCCCATAACCATAGAGTAGGGATGGGGACAAGGTCCCAAAGAATAGGGAACCAGTAATTCTTCGGTTTATATATTACGGGCTTTTCCTCCGGCTCCAAATCAGGAGATTTTTCTTCATGGATTATATCGGGAGCGGGTTGCCCAGCCGGCGGCTCGGCAGGTTGCTCTTCGGCAAGAAGAAGCGAAGCAAAGCTCACCCTAATACCATGGGTTTCCGGCTGGAGCAGACTATAGGAGTTGGCAGTAGTGGGGAGAAGAAAGAGGATCGATATGATAATGGCCTTTTTCATATAGCTAATTGGCAGGCAAAGCCATTGTCTCAAAATCGCTACTTTCAGTCAAAGGACTCAAACCTCCAACAGGTCTTTCCTAAGATGGAGAGCACCTGGATTCCGGCTTCCGCCGGAATGACGTTTGTTTTTTTTACCCTTTGCTTTATGCCCTATGCTCTTTACCTATGACCCATCACCTATCACCTATCACCTATGACCTGCCATTGACATGATTTATCTATTTTGGTAATGTAGTACCATAATACTTGATAGGGGATTGGTAATGGCGAAGATACTAAACATTTCCGAAGCGGTATCCCTGGCCCTGCACGCGGCGCTGATGATGTCGGCCAACCCGGACCGGCTGGTTTCTACGCATGAGATCTCGACCGTACTCCAGGGATCGGAGGCGCACCTTGCCAAGGTCCTCCAGCGCCTGGTCCGGGCCGGGCTGGTGGAGTCCATCCGGGGGCCCGCCGGAGGTTTCCGGCTGAAAAAGAAACCGTCGGAGATCTATTTGCTCGAGATTTTCGAGATTATCGAAGGCAAGCTTGCGGAGGACAAATGTCTGCTTTCTTCCCCGATCTGCCCGGAGGGGTCATGCATTTTCGGAGGGATGCTGGATTCGGTCAACCGGCAGGTGAGGGAGTATCTGACCAAAACCCGGCTTTCGGAGTTTAGAAACCTTTCTCTTCCCCGGAAGGGAGGAAAACATGGCCAGAACAAGAAAAATCATTGAGATCGACGAAAAGAAGTGCAACGGCTGCGGGCAGTGCGTCTCCGCCTGCGCGGAAGGGGCGCTCGAACTGGTCAACGGCAAGGCCAAACTCGTCAAGGATATTTACTGCGACGGGCTCGGGGCCTGCATCGGCGAATGCCCGGAAGGGGCCCTGAAGATAATCGAGCGGAAGGCCAATTTGTTTAATGAGAAGGAGGCAGAGAAAAGGATGAAAGACAGGAAACCGAAGGGAAAAGGCGGCAAAGCCCCGAAGATAACGAAACCCGGAAGTGGGGAAACCCTGCCCTGCGGCTGTCCATCCAGCACGATGATGGATTTAAGGAAAGGGAAGGTTCCCGCTCCGGCTGCCTCCCGGGAGGCCCATTCCGAGCTCACGCACTGGCCGATCAAGTTGAAGCTCCTTCCTCCCGAGGCGCCCTTTCTGAAGGGAGCCGATCTTGTCCTCCTGGCCGACTGCGCCGCAACGGCTTATCCAAACCTGCACCCGCATCTCCTCCGGGGCCGGTCCATCGTCATGGCCTGCCCGAAATTCGACGATCTCGAGGGGCACATCAATCGGCTGGCGGCGATCCTGGAGGCTTCCCGACCGAAAAGCCTGACCGTGGTCATCATGGAGGTTCCCTGCTGCAATGGCCTGCTTTTCGCCGCCGAGAAGGCGATCGAGCTTTCCGGGGTCAAGGTGCCGATGAAGAAAATGGTGATCGGGCGGGACGGCAGAATAATAAAAGGAAACCCAGGTGGCTAGGTTGCTTGGTTGTTAGGTGGTTAGAAAAAAGAATTGACGATTGACGAATGACGATTTGCAAACCAGATAAACCAGGTCGGTAGCCGCAGCCTTTAGGCTGCGTTAAAAATAAAGAGCAATAAGCAACGAGTCTCTCGATAAACTCGGGATAAACAATGAGCAACGAGCAATGAGCAATGAGTGAAAATCGAAGAAAACAGAAAAAACTGGATTCCGGCTTTCGCCGGAATGACGGTTATGGAATGAAGCCTAAAGAAACCCAAAAAGCGAGATCCTTCGCTGATGCTCAGGATGACAACCTTTTGTCCTTTTCTCGTTTATCGCCTATGACCTATGACCCATCACCCATCACCCATCACCCATCACCTATGACCCATGACCCAATAGACTCAATGGACACTACGGACACAATGGACCCAATGGACACAATGGACTCGATGACCAATGTCTAAAACTATTTGCCCCGGACAGGATACGCGGTTCTGGAAGCCCGGAGACATTTTCGAGGTGGCCTGCGGGAAGTGCGGCCGGCCGGTAGAGTTTTTCAAGGATGATTCGTCCCGGCGCTGTCCCGGGTGCGGCCAGCGGGTCCAGAACCCCCGGATCAGCCTGGGCTGCGCCCAGTGGTGCGAGCACGCCAAGGAATGCCTGGGATATGATCAGAAAGAGGGCATAGAGCATAGAGCAAAGGGCATAGAGAAAGAAGAAAAACAACAAGAAACAATGATTGACCGGCTGATTGAGGCGGTCAAAAAGGAATTCGGCTGCGATCAGAAACGCATCACGCACGCACTCCTGGTCCTGGAAAAAGCCCAGAAAATTCTGCGCCGGGAGGGGGGAAATCCCCGCGTGGTTCTGACCGCGGCCCTCCTGCACGACATCGGGATCAAGGAGGCCGAGCGCAAGCACGGCTCCTCCGCCGGCAAGTATCAGGAGATGGAAGGGCCGCCGATCGCCGAGCGGATCATGAGGGAGCTCAGCCTGGACGCGGAAACCATTGAGCACGTCAGCCGGATCGTCGGGAGCCACCACAGCGCCAAAGACATCGATACGCTTGAGTTCCGGATTCTCTGGGACGCCGACTGGCTGGTGAATCTCAGGGAAGAATTCCCGGATGCGGGCCGGGAGGAACTCGAAAAGAAGATCGCGCGGATTTTTAAAACCGGGACCGGGAAAGAAATGGCAAAGGATTTACTGCTTCCCCATTCAAGTTCGTAAATTGTCTGTCATCCCTGCGACTTGTCCTGAGTAAGGTCGAAGGAAAGCAGGGATCCAGGAATTTTCTTGATAAACTGGATTCCGGCTTCCGCCGGAATGACAATAACAATTTAGGAGGGCTTAACTGTGGGCAATTATCTTCTTTATGTCCTCGTAGGTTTGTTCACCGGGTTAGTGAGCGGACTGATCGGGATCGGCGGAGGAGGGATCATCATCCCCATCCTGGTCTTTTTTTTCGGCATGACCCAGCACCAGGCACAGGGAACTACGCTCGCGGTGCTTGTGCCTCCCGTGGGCCTGCTCGCGGCCCTGACTTATTACCGGCATGGATATGTAAACCTGGAAATGGCCGCTTTCATGGCAGCGGGTTTCTTTTTGGGCGGCCTGTTCGGCGCCCGGTTCGCGGTCGGACTCTCCGGCGTGGTCCTGGAAAAGGTTTTTGGGGTTTTCCTGCTTTTAATTTCGGTCAAGATGATTTTGGGCAGATAACTGTATTTAGGGTTTGAAGTTTTAAGCCTGGAATCCTAATATTAAAGTTTAAAGAAGTCCCGGCCATTGAGATTTTGGCTGGCGGAAATTGCTTGGAATTTGGTGCTTGGTTGTTTGGTTTCGTTCCTGGTTTGGTAATTGGAGTTTGGTTATTGGAATTTGGTTATTGGTAATTGATTTAATAAGGGAGGAATAGATGGAAGACAATCGGATTTCGTATCATGAATCGGTAAAAAAAGCCTACGAGCGGATCAAAAAAGACGGCTTGACCAATATCTGGGACCGGTACGAAGCCCAGGGCATGGGAGGCAATCCCGACCAGCGCTGCCCTTTCTGCCTGGGAGGGGTCCGCTGTGATTTCTGCTCCAACGGGCCCTGCCGGGCCGAGGTGGCCAAGGACAAGCGGGGCGTCTGCGGGATCACCGGCGACGGGATGGCGATGCGGATGATGCTGCTCCGGAACATCATGGGCGCCTCCACCTACCATTACCATACCGAAGAGACCCTGAAGACCCTGCGGGCCACCGCCCGGGGCAAGACCCCGTTTACGATCCGGGAGCCCGGGAAACTTAAAAGCTTCTCCGAGCGCCTGGGGCTCAGTACCAAAGGTTCCGACGCGGACCTCGCCCTCCGCCTCGCCGACTTCGCCGAAACCGACTTCCATCGGAGCGCCGGGGAAGAAAGCCGGATCGTGGCCGCCCTGGCCCCGCCCGAGCGCCAGGATGCCTGGATCAACCTCGACCTTTTCCCGGGCGGGATCTACGGTGAGATGATGCGGGCGACCAGCTCCTGCCTGACCAACGTGGACGGCTATTACGTGAGCCTGGCCCTGAAGGCGATGCGGCTCTCGGTGGCCACGGCCTACCAGTCCCAGATCATCAACGAGTACTGCCAGGATATTCTTTTCGGGATCCCCAAGCCCCATCCCTTCCGGGTCAACCTCGGGGTCCTGGATCCCGATTACGTCAACATTCTGCCCAACGGCCACGAGCCCTTCCTCGGTTTTGCCATGGTGGATCTCGCCCGGAAGTCCGAGTGGCAGGAGAAAGCCCGGGCCGTCGGGGCCCGGGGCCTGCGCGTGATCGCGAATATCGAGACCGGGCAGGAGATGATCCAGCGCTGGAATACCGACGACGTTTTCTACGGCTTCACCGGCAACTGGATCATGCAGGAGGCGGTCCTGGCCTCGGGCGCGGTGGACCTGTTCGCCTGCGACATGAACTGCTCGATGCCGGTGGACCCGATGTACGCCCAGAAATACAAGTTCAAACTGATCCCGGTCAGCGACCTGGTGGCTTTCGAGGGAGTGAAAGACCGGGTCGACTACCTTCCCGAGAAAGTCGCGGCCCAGGCGGCCAGGCTCCTGGAGATGGCCGTCGGCAATTTCAAGGAACGCCGGAACTCGGTGGAGCCGATCCGGGGCCTCGGGGCCGGGGAAGCCGTGGTGGGTTTCTCGAATGAAAGCATTGTCGACCTCATGGGAGGGAGCCTGGCTCCGCTCCTCTCGGCGATCAAGGACGGGTCGATCCGCGGGGTCGCCGGCCTGGTTTCCTGCACCAGTCTCCGGGATTCCGGCCAGGACGTTCACTGCGTCGCGGTCGCGAAGGAACTGATCAAGCGGAACATCCTGGTCCTTTCGATGGGCTGCGGCAACGGGGCGATGCAGGTGGCGGGGCTTTGCCGGCCGGAGGCCCAGGATCTCGCCGGCAACGGCTTGAAGGCCGTCTGCCAGAAACTCCGGGTCCCGCCCGTTCTTTCCTTCGGCACCTGCACCGATACCGGGCGGCTGGCCGATCTTCTGCTGGCGGTATCCACCGCCCTGGGCGGGGTCCCGCTGCCCGATCTCCCCGTGGCGGCGGTGGCGCCGGAATATATGGAACAGAAGGCCACGATTGACGCGGTTTTCGCCCTGGCCCTGGGGCTTTATACCTACGTGAACCCGGTGCCCACGGTCACCGGTGCGCCCAACCTGGTCAAGCTCCTGACCCAGGACCTGCCCGGGGTGACCGGAGGGATTCTCAACGTGGAAAAGGACGCGGTCAAAGCGGTGGACGGCATCTTCGCCCACATCGAGTCCAAGCGCAAGAAGCTCGGGCTCTAATAAGAAGCTCAAAGCTCAAAGGTGAAAGTAGTCGCCCGATTTATCGGGCGACTTTAAGATGACGGGCGCAAGTCTTTTCCGTCTGGATCATAAGTGATCCCCTCTCCACCTTGGGAAAAAAGGAAGGAAGAGGGGATTTTTTTATCCGGAAACGTTTTTCTTTCTGGCTTTCGGGACGATCGAACGGTTAAAGCCCGGAGTTTGTTTCCTCGCAGGAACTGTTAGGCATTTCTTTTTTTTTGTTTTCCACTTAAAATAAAAAATCCTAGACAAAATGATGAAAATTAAGTTTAAAAATCTGGTCCAATCCCGGATTTTCCAGATTGGCATAGGAGTCAACCTCTGCTATTGGCTGGCTGACGCATTTGCTGAGTATTTTTTTATTTCCGAAAGATCCCTGGTAGAGGAAATCTTCCACCCGAGTATTCATAATTTTTATTCGCGGATCATACCGGTCATTATCCTGTTCATTTTCGGAGTCTTGTCCGAGATTATGACAAACCGCCGTCGGCGGATGCAGGATACGCTCCGGGAATCGGAAATCAGGCTCAAGACGCTATTTGAAAAATCCGCGGAAGCCCAGCTTTACCTTGATCAGGAGGCGAAAATAGTCGAAGCCAACGCGGCCTTTCTGAATCTTTTTAAATTTAGAAATAAATCAGAAGTGATCGCTCTTGGTCCTGTGGATTTCTCCCCCGAGTATCAACCGGAGGGGACCTCGGCCTCCCAAAAGAGGGAGGAAATGCTCGGGATAGTTAGGGCGCAGGGGACCGCGCGTCTGGAATGGACGCATCGTAAAAATGATCCCGATCAAACTCCAATTATAACGGAATGGATCTGTACGTCGGTTCATCTTGCCGGTTGCCCGATGATTCATGTATCCGTTAGGGACATCACCGAGCGCAAGCAGGCGGAGGAAAAACTCTATTTTCAGTATTTTCTGGCTTTTGCCTTGGGAGCCGCTTCCAATTTGGAGGAAGTTCTGCACTTGTGCCTGGATGTGGCGATCAAGGTCTCCGGGATGGATTGCGGGGGCATTTATCTGTTGAATCAAGACTCGGGATCCATGAAATTAGTAATATATCAAGGAATAATCTCCTCGGAATTTCCCCAATCCGTATCCGAATATGATTCCCAGGCAGCCCACACCTTGCTGGTGATGAGAGGGGAGCCGGTCTACATCAAAGTTCTTAACCAACGCATTTCGATCGACGAAAGCCATATCTTCGAAGCGGAAGGACTGAAGGTGGTGGCCGTTATTCCCATCAAGAAGGAGGGAAAAGTAATTGCCAGCCTGAACGCAGGCTCCCATTCTTGGGTCGAAATCCCTCCTGAAGCCCGCCGGACGCTCGAGACTATCGCGGCCCAGATCGGGGAAGTGATCGCCCGAGTGCAGGCACAAAAGGAACTCCACCGGAGCGAAGAGAAATATCGAAATCTGGTGGAGAGTTCAACCGATAGCATCGTCATTGTCCAGGAAGGAAAAGTGGTGTTTTGTAACGGCACCAGTGTGAAAATGTTCGCTGTGGAAAAATCAGAGGACATCATCGGGCGCAGCCTGCTGGATTTTATTTTCCCCGCATTTCACAGCTTGATCCTGCAAATAATAATTGACCGGGGCCAGGAACTTCCGGTTCCCAATTCGTATGAAATCAAGTGCCGGCGCGACGACGGGACGGAATTTGACGTTGAAGCGACGGTCAGCACGATCAATTTCAAAGGCCAGATCGCTTTTCAGGTAGTGCTGCGAGACATCACCGAACGCAGGCAAGCGCAGGATATAATCCATACCCAACGCGATTTGGGTATCGCGCTTAGCGTTACCAGCGATCTGGCTGAAGCGCTCCGGTTATGTCTGGAATCGGCCGTGAAAGTTTCGAAAATGGACAGCGGAGGGATTTATCTGATGGACGATAAATCCGGTACGCTGGATCTAGTTTGCTCCCAGGGATTATCCCCCGATTTTATCCATGCTGCTTCTCATTATGACGGTTCTTCTCCTAATGCCATTCTAGTTAAAAAAGGTGGAGATATCTTTCTCGGCAAACAGGACCTGCCCGCGGATGGGCTTCCCCGGCGGGAAGGCCTAAGCTCCCTGGCGATCATCCCAATTCTTTTTGAAGACCAAGTAATCGCCTGTTTTAATGTGGGCTCGCATATTTTAGACGAGATCCCGATGATTTCCCGTTATGCTTTACTCAGTGTTTCAATTCATATCGGAAACGTAATTGCCCGGATCAAAGCGGAAGCGTCGCTTTGGGAGAATGAAAAAAAATATCGCGCTATGTTTGAAATGTCCCGGGATGCGATCATGATTTGTGACCGCGAGGGATTTCTAGATTGTAATTCGGCCACCCTTAATATTTTCGGTTGCTCATCCCGGGATCAATTTATCTCCAAACATCCCAGTGAGTTGTCTCCTCCCACCCAGCCGGACGGCAAGGTTTCCTTGAGCGCTTCCCAAGAACGCATTGAAGCGGCGTTTGCAACCGGCGTTCAATCCTTCGAATGGATACACCGACGCATGGATGGGACCATGTTTCCGGCCGAGGTTTCGCTCAGCCGGATCGTAATCGGCGGGAAACAAGTTATCCAGGCAATCGTCCGAGACATAACCGAGCGCAGGCGGGCGGAGGTGGCCCTGCGCGAGTCTGAAGAAAAGTATCGAACCTTGGTAGAAAACATTCCGGCTTCCGTGGCGGTACTGGATCTTGAGGGTAATGTTCTGTTTTGCAATCGAGCCTCGGAGGAAATGACCGGTTACACGGTGGCAGAAGAAATCGGCATGAATGTCTTGGACATTACGCCGCTGGAGTATCAATCGCAAAGTTGGGAAGCGTTAAATAAATTAATGCGGGATGGGTCAGTTCCGTATTTCGAATCCATGATCAGGAGGAAAGACGGAACGCTTATCCCAATTGAAACCGGGTCGCAGGGTATTTATCAAAATGGGAAACTCATCGGGATCCAAAATATTTTCCGCGATATCTCCGAGCGCAAGCGGGCCGAAGCTGCCCTCCGAGAGTCCGAGGAAATGTACCGGACGTTGGTGGAGACCTCCCCGGATGTGATTGTGGTTCTGGATCTCGAGGGCCGAATCCGATTCGCCTCTTCGAGAATTTACGAGGTGTTTGGTTTTGAAAGCGAAACGGATTTTATGGGCAAAAAGGTCCAAAACCTGAATGTCGATCCTGAAGAAGGAAAAAGGGTCTCCGCCAGTATAAATAAGGCGACCCAAGAAGGATCGATCCGCGGTCAGGAATACGCCGTCTACCGGAAAGACGGGCGAAAGATAATCGTAGAATCAAGATCTTCCCTTCTCCGCGATGCTTCCGGCCAACCGGAGGCCCTGGTTGTGGTTGTCCGCGATGTCACCGAACGCGAACGGATAAACAAGGAACTGGTAATTATCCAGAAAGCGGTAGAAAGTTCAAGCGATGCCATCGGTATGTCGGATGCGCAAGGGAGACATTTTTATCAGAACCAGGCATTTACTAACCTCTTCGAATATTCGGTCGAAGAACTCAGCGATCCGTTGGGCGCAGTGGCGGTTTTTACTAAGCCGGAAATAGGACGGCAAGTGTTCGAGACGATCATGCGCGGCAATTCCTGGCACAGCGAGATCGAAATGACCGCTAAAAATGGGCGGGTCATTCCGGTAATAGGGCGTGCGGACGCGATCAAGGATAACCAAGGCAAGATTATCGGCCTGATCGGCATTTTCACCGATATCACCGAGCGGAAACTAGTGGAAACAACCCTCCGTGAATCCGAGGATAAAACCCGACTGTATTTCGAAAACGTTAATGATGTCATCTATTCTATTGATCGTGATTTGCGGGTGGTGAGCATTTCTCCGTCGGTGGAAAGGACCTTAGGTTATAAGCCGGAGGAAATTATCGGAAAGCCTTTTCCGGAGCTTAACCTTGTCGCTCCGGAATCCCTGGAAGAAGCGCTTGAAAACGTGAGGAAGGCTTATTGCGGAGAGGAAGTTAAAGATGTTCTGTTGGAGTTTGTCGGCAAAAATGGGAAAAAATATATTGGGGAAGTCTCCGCTTCGCCGATAATCAAGAACGGGGAGGTTATCGCAATCATCGCGGTCGGCAGGGACGTGACCGAAAGGTTGAGAATCGAGAAGGAATTAATCAGAAGCGAAAGCAGGTATAAAAGTTTGGTTGAGGAAACCGGGACCGGAATTATCTCCATTGATTTGGAGGGCTGCGTAACCTTTGTTAACGACCCCCTTTGTGACCTGGTCGGGTTCCGCCAAGCAGAATTGCTCGGACGCAGTATTTTCGAATTTATTCATCCCCAGGACCGGGACGAGGTGCTCCGATACTTTCTTTTAGGGAAAGAAACGCCCTTTAGTGATATCCATTTCGAATATAGAGTTATCCATAAAAATGGCCAAGCTTTATACCTGTACTCAAAACCGGGCCCAATTTATGAAGAAGGAAAAGTCGTAGGGGTAATTTCAATTGTTCAGGATATATCCGAAAGAAAAATCATGGAAGAGGCTTTGAAAAAGGCCTCTGACGAATGGCAGGTTACCTTCAATTCAATGAATGACGCGGTGGCCTTAACCGATTCGAATTACCGGATCGTGAGGGCCAACCGGGCTTTTTCGGAAATCGTGGGCCAACCACTTTCGGAAATAATCGGAAAACCGTATTCCCAAACAGTTGATCAATCTAATTTTCCAACAACTCAAACCTTGATCGATAAAGGTGAATATATTGAAAAAGTATTTATTAAATCCTTGAATAAACATCTCGTTATCTCAATTACGGCGATTCTGACCAATTCTCGAAAAATATCCGGAATAATTATTGTGATTCGGGATATGACGGAAGAAACCAAACTCCATGAGAGTGTTCGGCAGGTGGAAAAACTGGCCGCGGTGGGGGAAATTGCCGGAGGCATAGCCCATGAAATCAAAAACCCGCTGTTCGCGATTTCCAGCGGACTTCAACTGTTGAGAGAGACAAACAAACTAAAGAAAGGAGACGAAGAGACCCTGGATGTGGTTTTCGATTCGATCATGAGGGTGAACCGATTAATTAATCAGCTCCTGGTCTTCGGTTCTGCCCGGCAATTGAATATTACGAAATTCCCAATCGGAAAATTGATTCAAGGGATTGTGGCATTGGAACAGGGATTACTTAAATCGCATGGGATCAAGATTAACAACAAGGTTCCCGCCAATCTCCCGAAGATAAACGCGGATTTCGACCGGCTTAATCAAGTTTTCACCAATATTCTTCAAAATGCGATCGAATTTTCCAAACGGGGCGATACAATTGAAGTCCGAGGTGAATATCATAAGGATAAAAAACAGATTTGGATCGAAATTGCCGATCAGGGACCAGGTATTAAACCGGAACATCAGGATAAAATATTTTCGCCCTTTTACACTACCAAAAAAGAACATTCCGGACTGGGATTGTCAATTTCGAGAAAAATTGTTCTGGATCACAGCGGGGATATGTGGGTGGAGGAGCGAGAAGGTGGCGGGAGCGTTTTTGTCGTTGAACTACCAGTTTGACAATTACAGATTTCCACCGATCCTAGTATATAATATAAAAAAGATCTGATTTATCTCAGGATTTCGGTCTTTGGACATTAATCTTAAATCGGAATGTTAAAAAGCATATTAATTGTCGACGACGAAGAGTCCATCCGCATTAACCTGCGGAAGTATTATAAAGCCAAGGGGTACAGTGTCGTCACCGCCGAAGACGGAACAAGCGCACTCGAGACCTTTAGAAATAATCTGGTCGGCTTGGTTCTGTTGGATCTCAAACTGCCCGACATGACTGGACTTGAGGTGTTGGAAAAAATAAAAACCGATTCTCCGGGAACCGCCGTCATTATCATCACCGCCTATGGAGATGTGGAAACCGCAGTCCAGGCGATGCGGATGAAAGCGGATAATTTTTTACTTAAACCGATCGACCTCACTACTCTCGGAATGGTAACGGAAAGAATTCTGGGAAATTATCGCGCCCAGATGGAAGTTCAATATCTGAAAAATAAAGTATCCCGGATTGGGGGAATGGAAAGCCAGAAAAAGTTTAGACAGCCGGAGGGAGTTCAACACGCGATTCTGCTTTTGGCCAACAATCCCTTTACTAACGTGCTGATCCTGGGGGAGACGGGAACGGGTAAGGGGATGGCATCTTCCATGATCCACGAGTTAAGCAGCCGAAAGAACAATCCCTTCGTGGACATTAATTGCGCGGGTTTGAAGGATGATCTTCTCGAGTCCGAACTATTTGGGCATGAAGCCGGGGCTTTCACCGACGCCCGGATCCGGAAGAAAGGGTTGCTCGAGGTGGCTGACGGCGGCAGCCTTTTTCTTGACGAGATCGCCGAGATTTCTTTGCCGGCTCAGGCCAAGCTTTTAAAGGTAATCGAGGATAAACGCTTCCGTCGGCTGGGAGGTACCGCAAACATTGAAGTAGACGTCCGGATCATGGCCGCCTCCAATATTGATTTGGAGCAGGCGGTGAAAGAAGGAAGGTTTCGAAAGGATCTTTTCTTTCGCCTCAATGTCATGCCGATCACCCTTCCGCCCCTTCGCAACCGGCGGGAAGATATCCTTTTTCTCGCCCGGGTTTTTTTAGAAGAGTACTGCCAGCTTTTCGGGAAGAAGATCTCCGGCCTTTCACCGGAATCCGAGTCAATGCTGATTTATTATTCTTGGCCGGGGAACATCCGAGAGTTGCGCAATGTGGTCGAGCGGGCGGCCATCCTCTGCGACGGAGGAGTGGTCCAGGCCTTGCACCTTCCAGAGAATATGCGGAGCCATAAAGTCCCGGCGGCGGCCGTCCAGGGAGAAGATTGGACGCTGGAAACTGTGGAAAAAAGGCATATCGAAATGGTGCTCTCCGAATGTAAAAACAATCATTCCCGCGCCGCCGCCAGATTAGGCATCCATCGCAGTACTCTTATCAATAAAATCAAAGAATACAATCTGGAATAATCGAAACCGACCGCTTCGTATTACCACCTAACAATTAAGTGTCGGGAAAACACACACGACCATTGTTGGGGTGGAAAATCCGACACTTCAGCGCTAACTATGAGAAATAAGTAATTATTTTTCCTTTCTTTTTTCCTCTTCAGTTTAAATCCGAAAATATATCGACAGTATTTGCCCGGTTCATTTTCGTTAGTTTGAAGGTTTTTCTCCGTCGGAGAATGAGCTTTCCCCGGCCCGGAAGTATTTCTGGCACGGGTATTGCTTTGTTAAGAAATAAGATTTTTGGAGGGAGAGAGATAATGAAGAAAATCCTGATTGTTGATGACGAAGAGAACATCCTTGATCTTCTGCATAAGGCTTTGCGGAACAATGGGGTAGAGGTGGTTACTGCCTCCACCATTGAACAGGCCGAATTCGCCATTCAAAACACACACTTCGATGTGGTCCTGGCCGATATCCGCCTGACGGGGGTTTGCGGGAGATTGGGGCTCGAACTTTTACCTTATGTAGAGAATAAGAGCCCCGGTACCAAGGTAGTCGTCATGACCGGATACGGTTCCCCGGAAATTGAAGAGGAGGCTTATGAGAAGGGGGCCTTCTATTATTTTGAAAAACCCATTGACCTGCGAATTCTCTGTCAGAAACTCGATGAAATCGGGATCGGCAGCCGGAAATCCC
>JAQTNV010000012.1 GCA_028713675.1 bacterium | reverse complement strand
GCCGGAGGTTCAAATCCTCTTGGGCGCACCATTTTTCCGGAGAGGTACCGAAGTGGCCGTAACGGGCCCGACTCGAAATCGGGTGTCCCGCAAGGGACCGTGGGTTCGAATCCCACCCTCTCCGCCACAAAACCAGTGAGTTAGTGAGTTGGTAATTCAGCTTTCCAACTATTAAGTTGGTCGTTTTGCGGAGAGATGTCCGAGCGGTCGAAGGAGCACGCCTGGAGAGCGTGTGTCCCGCAAGGGACCGTGGGTTCGAATCCCACTCTCTCCGCCATTAAACCGGTGAGTTAGAGGGTTAGTAAGTTGGTGAGTTAGTAGTCAGTGTTTTAGCGAAATCTGAATTCGATGTTCGGTAGCCGGGTCCGGGGCTTCTTTGAGACTGCGAAACCCGCCAGGTCCGGAAGGAAGCAACGGTAGCAATCCTCGGGTCGTCTCCGGGAAACCTGGCTATCGAATTAAAAACTCCGCCACTGGAATCAGGAATCGGTGGCTTTGAAAAATTATTTTATGGCCCCCTCACCCTTTCCCTCCCCCTCGAGGGGGGAGGGAAAGGGTGAGGGTGAATGGTTTAATCTGGGTGGTTTTGATTTTTTCGGTTTAATTTTTGATCTTTGATTTTTGATTTCTATGACTTACCTATCCCTCTCCCGCCGCTGGCGCCCCCAGACCTTCGAAGAACTGGTGGGCCAGGACCATGTCACCCGGACCCTGGCCAACGCTCTTAAGGCCGGGCGGATCCACCATGCCTATATCTTCGCCGGGTCCCGGGGAGTAGGGAAAACCTCCCTGGCCCGGATCCTGGCCAAGTCCCTGAATTGCGAAAAGGGCCCGACCTCTACCCCCTGCGGCCAGTGCGCCTCCTGCCGGGAGATCACCGCCTCGAGCGCGATGGACGTGATCGAGATCGACGGGGCCTCCAACACCGGGGTGGACAACATCCGCGAGCTCCGGGAGCATGTCGCCTACCGGCCCGCCCGGGACCGCTACAAAATCTACATCATCGACGAAGTCCACATGCTTTCCACCAGCGCCTTCAACGCCCTGCTCAAAACCCTGGAAGAGCCCCCTCCCCACGTCGTTTTCATTTTCGCCACCACCGAGGCCCACAAGATCCCGGAAACCATTCATTCCCGCTGCCAGCGGTTCGATTTCGCCCTGGTCCCCATTCCCCTGATCATCAGCCGCCTGCGGACCCTCATTCAGAAGGAGAATATCCCCGCCGGGCCGGGGAGTCTCGAGCTTATCGCCCGGGAGGCGGGAGGAAGCCTGCGGGACGCGGAATCCATCCTGGACCAGGTCCTGGCCTACCGCGAGGGAGAAGTCCGGGAGGAAGACATCCTGAACATCCTGGGGATCGTGGACCGGGTCACGGTCATTTCCCTGATGGAAGCCGTCATCCGGGCCGAAGCCGGCCGGGCCCTCACGATCGTGAACGAAGTCTACGCCCGGGGTCACCACCTGCCCAAGTTCGCCACCCAGGTCATGGAACGCTTCCGGGACCTTTTAGTGCAAAAAATCCTTTTCCCGGCGGCGGGAGCGGCAACCGAAGCTTCCTCCCGGCCCCCGGAAGAACTGGTCCACTTAAGCCCGGCGGAGCTCGACGAACTGAAACGGCTCGGGGCCGAAGTTGACCTGGCCCGGGTGGAAGCCATTATCCGGATCCTGATGTCCGCCCTGGAGGAAATCGGTCGCTCGCCCTCCGCCCGGATCATCCTGGAGCTTGCCCTGGTCCGGGCCGCCCACTCCGGGGATATTCTTTCCCTCGACCGGATCCTGACCCGGATCGATTCCCTGGAAAAGCGGCTCTCGAACCCGGACCCGGGCGCCCCCGCGCCCGGACCGAAACGGCCGGAAGAAGCTCAGACGGTCACGGCGAGGCCTTCCCGCCCGGCCGCCCCGGAACCCCCGGCCCCGTCCCGGAAGGACGGGCACGCTTTCCTCTCCTTTCTGCGCGAGCGCCATCACTTCCTGGCCGATTTCCTGGAAATCCTGGATCCCGTGGGTCCGGACACTTCCGACCTCCGGATCTCGCTCTCGGGCAATCCCATCCTGGTCGAATACGCCCGGGACCCGCAAAACCTGATTTCGCTTTCGAACCTGGCGGTGGAATTCTTCGGCCGCACGATTCATTTCCTTCCCATTGATGTTCCCGGCGCCGCCGCCCCGGAGCCTGTCCGCCCTCCGGGTCCGCCTCCAGCCCATCGGGCTTATACGCCGGCCTCCGGCCCCCGGGAACCCGTAAAACCCGCCCCGCCCGACCATGAGCCGGCCCCCGCCCCTCTCACCGAGCCCCGGGCCGCCGAGCCGAAAAGCGAATCCGACCTCGACCGCCACCGGAAGCACGAAACCCAGAACCATCCCCTGGTCAAGGAGGCGCTGGAGATTCTTGGCGGGGAACTGGAAATCCGGCTGAAAAAACGAACATCTTAAAGGAGACCCTGATGAAAGGATTGGGAAACATTACCCAGCTGATGAAACAGGCCAAGGACATGCAGGCCCGGATGGCCCAGATCCAGGAAGAGCTGGAAAAACGGCAGTACGAGGCTTCCTCCGGAGGAGGGATGGTGGTGGCCACCGTCAACGGACGCCAGGAGCTCCTGGCCCTCCGGATCGAAAAGGAAGTGGTGAACCCCGAGGACATCGGGATGCTCCAGGAC
Source organism: bacterium (assembly GCA_028713675.1). Taxonomy (GTDB): domain Bacteria; phylum Desulfobacterota; class JAPLJL01; order JAPLJL01; family JAPLJL01; genus JAPLJL01. The sequence continues at coordinate 67,567 of JAQTNV010000012.1, read as the reverse complement.
CTGGTCATCTCCGCGGTCAATCAGGCCCTCCGGAACTCCCGGGAGTCTGCCATGGAAGAAATGTCAAAAATCACCGGCGGAATGTCCCTGCCCGGCATGTTTTAGCCGCGATGGCGCAGACATCCGCCAGACCGGAAAAGCCCGACCTCATCGCCGAGCTCGTGGAACAGCTGAAAAGACTCCCCGGGATCGGGGAAAAGGGAGCCCAGCGCCTGGCCCTTTTCCTGATCCGGAGCCCGGCGGAGCTTTCGGAATCCCTGGCCCGGGCCATCGCCGGCGCCCGCCTTAAGACCACCCTCTGCCCGATCTGCTTCAACCTCTCCGCCGGCGACGAACCCTGCGACATCTGCGCCAACGCGGACCGCGACCCCGGGCTTCTCTGCGTGGTCGAAACCCCCGCCGACCTGAAGGCCCTGGAGAAGTCGCACAGCTACCGCGGCCGCTATCACATCCTGCACGGGACGCTCTCTCCCCTGGATGAGATCGGGCCCGATGAGCTCAAGATCTCCGAGCTCTTCGCCCGGCTGGAAAAGGAACCCTGCCGGGAAGTGATCCTGGCCCTGAACCCCAACGTCAAGGGCGAAGCCACCGCCCATTACCTGGCCCAGAAACTCAAAACGCTCGGGATCAAGATCACCCGGATCGCTTCGGGCGTGCCCGCGGGGAGCGAGCTGGAATACCTTGACCGCCTGACCATTGAACAGGCGGTCAAATACCGGAGGGAATGGGATTAAAAGCCCGGTGGCGAAAATAAACTTGAAACTAATTGCTATCTTTGTTAAATAGTTTAGGATAACCAGGACGAGGGGTATAACCCGAAAAGGAGCAAAATTTGGCTTTCCCGCAGTTAATCATGTATGAAGAGGAGTCTCAGCAGATTTCCACCGTCCTGGAACGGCTGGTGCGGGAATCCAACGCCAAGACCATTTTTCTGGTCGATAAGAACGGCCAATTGATCTCCAGCGCCGGGGACGTCGCCCGGATCGACACCACCTCCCTGGCCTCCCTGACCGCCGGCAACATCGCCGCCACCGGCGGGCTGGCCAAGCTGCTCGGGGAAAAGGAATTTTCCATCCTTTTTCACGAAGGGGAAAAAGACAACCTGCACATCTCCCTGATCGGCCAGCGGGTCATCCTGGTGGTCATCTTCGACGAACATTCCTCCCTGGGCCTGGTCCGCCTCCGGGTGAAAAAGGCCAGCGGCGAGCTCCACGCCATCTTCGAGGGGCTGATCAAGAAGGCCGAGGCCGCCTCGGGCGAGGGGGCGGAATCCCCCTTCGCCGAGATCACCGATGACGATATCGAAAACCTGTTTGGAGAATAAAAACCCGTAATTTGAGCCCAAATCATGTCCTTCGTTAATTATTCTTCGCGCGAGATCAACACCAAGATCGTATATTACGGGCCCGGTCTCTGCGGGAAAACCACCAACCTCCAGCACATCTTCAACAAGACCAATCCCCAGGCCCGGGGCAAGATGATCTCCCTGGCCACCGAGACCGAGCGGACGCTTTTTTTCGACTTCCTCCCCCTCTCCCTGGGGGAAATCCGGGGCTTCAAAACCCGTTTTCACCTTTACACCGTTCCCGGGCAGGTCTTCTACGACGCCAGCCGGAAGCTGATCCTCAAGGGCGTGGACGGGCTTGTTTTCGTGGCCGACAGCCAGGTGGAAAGAATGGAGGCCAACCTGGAAAGCTTCGAGAACATGAAGATCAATCTGAAGGAACAGGGCTACGAGCTGGACCGGATCCCTTACGTGATCCAGTACAATAAGCGCGACCTCCCTAACGCCGCCCCGGTGGAGGAGATGCGCAAGCTTCTCAACCTCAAGAACGTCCCCGATTTTGAAGCCGTGGCCCGCACCGGTGACGGCGTTTTCGACACCCTGAAGAACATCTGCCGGCTGGTGATCGTCGAGCTCCGCAAAGGCAAATAGTTTTCCCCCCGTTTCCTCCCCTACTGTCAGTCAGGTTTTTCATCGGGGATTCCGCTCTTTCCCCGCGCTCCAGAGTTATTCTTGACAGTCAATATTTCTTCTGATATTTCTAGCACATATCGTCAATTTATTTTCAACCAAAGGAGGCAATAATGTCCTGGGAAAGGGTGAAAAAATTTTACCTTGACGAGGAAGGCCAGGGGATGACGGAATACATCCTGATCGTCCTCCTGATCGCGATCGTGGCCATCGCCGCTTTCAAGTTCTTCGGAAAAAAGGTCGACACCTCCGTAAAAAGCGCGGCGGACCGGCTCAGCGATGAAGCGGGCAAAGCGGTGGAAAAATCGAAAAAAGAGTATTGATTTCCCCCCGGCATTTCCGGTCCAAACAGGCCGGGCAGGCGATGGTTGAGTTCGTCATTGCTTTCCCGGTCCTGCTGCTTTTCGTCCTCGCCATCATCCAGCTCGCCCTCCTGTACAACGCCAAGCAGGTGGTAACCTACGCCGCCTTCACGGCCGCCCGTTCCGCGGCGGTTTATCCTAATCAACGGCATATGGCCGAATACGCCGCCCGGATGGCCTGCGTCCCGATTTCCGCCTCCACGGGCCTGATGATTAAAAGCTTTGCTCACCCCGGGTCCTCCGGCGGTTCGGGCGCGTTCGGCAAAGGACTCGCGGCCTCGCAGGTTTTCCAGGACCTCCCCGGGGTGGGAGGAATGGCGCTCCAGATCGGGGACAAATACGCCTACTCCTATCTCTTCACCAGCGTGAGGTTTCTCGACGACCGAAAAGAGGAGATGAAGCCGGAGCGGCAACTGAAGGTCGGGGAGGAATTCACCGCGGAGGTGACCCACTGGTACAGCCTGATCATCCCCCTGGTCAACCGGATCATCGCCACCAGCGAAATCGAGATCCCCGGCTTGCCGGTAAAGATCACCCTTCCGAACGGAGCTTTGAGCGCGCTGGGGATGCAGGGCGGTTATTACTTTTTCCCGGTCCGGTCACACACCACAATGAAAGTGGAAGACGACCTTTAGCCATCGGCTAAAGGTCATTGACGAATGACGATTTACGATTGACGAATGAAAATCTGAAAAATCGACAATCTGCAATCTGCAATCGTCAATAGAATCAGTGGACCCTTTTATCTTTTAGCTGATTTTTTCTTTTCGATGAGGTGGATATCCTCGATTATCATCCCTTTGTCCACCGCTTTGGCCATGTCATAAACGGTCAGGGCGGCGGCGGCCACCGCGGTCAGGGCTTCCATCTCCACCCCGGTGCGGCCCCGGGTCCGGACCCGGGCCACTATCTTCAGGGCGTCCGGCGGCTCGGCCTGGAGCTCCACCTCGATATGGGTGATCTCCAGCGGATGGCAGAGCGGAATAATTTCGGCGGTCCGCTTGGCGGCCTGGATCCCGGCCAGGCGGGCGGTGGCGAAAAGGTCCCCCTTGGCCAGGCCCCCGGCCAGGACGAGTTTCAGGGTCGCCGGGTTCATCCTCACCCGGCCCCCGGCCACCGCCCGGCGGAAGACCACGTCCTTGGCGGTAACATCCACCATCTTCAATTTTCCCCGGGCGTCAACGTGGCTCAATTTCTTTTTCATTGTCCTGATCAACTGTTCCTGACCCTGCTCCTGATCGCATAGGGCAGAGGGCATGGAGCATAGGGTTTAATGCAAAATTTTAAACCCAAAATGCTTTTCTTTACCTGATCCCCTGCTCCCCTGATATCCCTTTCCGGATTTCCCGACAAACTGATTTCCCTCGTTTCCCGCAAGGCTTCCCTCGACCACAATGCCTCGGGATCTGATCGAAAAGCCTTGCCCTACATTCTGGTTAATCTGGCTTATTGGGTTTTTTTGGCTTAACTCGAAACCCGAAACCAGAGACCCGAAACTGTTTTTATATATTCCGCAATCGTCATTCGTCAATATACAATCGCCCGTCAGGGTAATATTTTTCCCGGGTTCAGGATTCCTTTCGGATCGAAGGCCTGCTTGATCCGTTTCATCAGGCCCAGGGCCGGCTCCAGGACTTCCAGGGAAAGATAGGGCCGCTTGGCCAGCCCGATGCCGTGTTCCCCGGAGATGGTCCCGCCCATCCCGACCACCGCCCGGAGGATTTCCCCGACCGCGGCCTCGGCGGACTCGACCTGCTGATGGTTCTGAGCATCAAAAAGGAGGTTCAGATGGATATTCCCGTCGCCGGCGTGGCCGAAGTTGGCGTTTCCCACTCCCCGCCCCCGGCAGATTTCCTCGGTGGCCCGGAGGAGGTCGGCGATCCGGTCGAGGGGAACAGCCACGTCCTCGCTGATCCGCTGCGGATAGAGCTTGGCCAGGGTCGGGGAAAGCGCCCGGCGGGCCCCCCAGAGGTTATCGGCGGCCTTCTGGTCCTCGGCGATCAGGACCTCGAAGGCCCCCGCCTCTCCCAGAATTTCCTTCATCCGCGGCATCGCCCGCTCCAGGGCCTCCGGATATCCGTCGTCCTCGATCAGGATCAGGGCCCCCGCCTTTTCCGGAAGGGTGATCTTGCCCGCGTCCCTTAAAACCCTGAGACTGCCGCCGTCCAAAAATTCCATCGTGGCCGGCAGAAATCCCTTCCGTAAAACCGTCCGGACCGCGTTCCCCGCCCGGGACACGTCCGGGAAATAAGCCAGCAGAGTTTTCCTCCCTTCGGGCAGGGGAATGAGCTTCACGGTGATCCGGGTGACCACCGCCAGGGTTCCTTCCGAGCCGACCAGGAGGCGGACCAGATCGTAACCGACGACGCTCTTCCGCGTTTTCCGGCCGGCGTGGAGAATCCTTCCGTCGGGCAGGACGGCTTCCAGGGCCAGGATGTAATCCCGGGTCACCCCGTATTTCACGGTCCGGAGACCGCCGGCGTTGGTGGAAACATTGCCTCCGATCGTGCAGAAGCTCTGGCTGGCGGGGTCGGGGGGATAAAAAAGCTTCTCGGCCTGGACCCGCTGGTGGAGCACCCCGGTCACCACCCCGGGATCCGTTTCCGCCAGAAGATTGTCGCCGTCAATATTGTGAATCGTGGTCAAGCGCTCCAGGGAAAGCACCAGCCCTTCCGGGACCGGGATGGAGCCCCCCGCCCTCCCCGAACCCGCCCCCCGGGGAATTACCGGGAAACCTTCCTCGGAGGCGACCTGGAGAATTTCGGAAACCTCCAGGGCGGAGCGGGGAAAAGCCACCGCGGCCGGGAGCGTCTCCCGGTTCAGGGCGTCGTAAGAATAGGACACCAGGTGTTCCGCGTCCGTGAAAAGATTGTCCCGGCTGACGATCCCCTCGAGCCGCTTTAAAACGCGGTCTTCCCTGAGTTTCACGTCTTTACCAAAAATTAGGTCCATGTTTTATCTGATCCTGATCACCGAAAACTGATCCAAAGTTAGAATGCCGGTTTTCCAGGTCCCGTTCAAGGTGTAAACATAATAATAATGACTATTGGCATCATAACTTACCGAAACGCGGTTGACCACCTTGGCGCTGATCGGCAGCGAAACCTGCGGGACCGGACTCGCGGGATTGGAAATGTCCAGCATCACCATCCCGGAAGAATCGGCGGCCACGAAAGCATAATCTTCCCACAAATCCACGTCATAGGCCTTGCCGGCATAGGTTCCACGCAGCGCTACATTCTGGGGATCGGTAACATCATAGATTTTTAAACCGGAATCCCCGTCCGCGACATAAACCAACCCGTTCCCATAAGCGACGGCTTGGCCGTTAACAATTGTTTCACTGTCCTTCAAGACCGGACTCGCGGAGTTGCTCATATCCAGAACCGCGAGGGTATCCTGGTTAATCACGTAAATATAGTTGCCGGAAACCGCCACGTCCCGCGGAGAGCCGGAAATCATCGAATAATCACCGGTTTTGACCGGGCTCGTTTTATTTGTAACATCTATTATGTAAAGCTTGTCCGCGCAGAGGTAGGCGTAATTCCCGCTGACAAACACTCGTGAGACATTATTTATAGCCGGATCTGTCCAGCCCGGGTCGACCAAATCCGGCTGAACCGGATTGGCGGCATAATCAATAATCCGCAGGCCATCCCGGTCTGTCCCGGGCGGGACCCCGCTGGCCGTATCCAGGTCAGCCACATATGCGTATTTCGTCCCATCCGCAGATACCCCTCTCGCCTCCCCGGGTGTGTTCACATTGCCAAGCAGACGAGGGGTGTCGGGGGCCAAGGAAAGATCATAAACATCCATTCCGCCCCGTCCCAAGGCGACAAATAGTTTTCCGCTTTTAGCCTGGAGGTCAGTTGGGTTGCCCGAAGGGTGGTAGTAGGTGACCATATTTGGAACATGTGTGGTAGAAAGGTTGTTTTTCGTGACAACCAGACCCATGGCCCCGTCAGCAAGATAGGTGTAATCACCATAAGCGGTAAGGTCATAGGTATAATCGCATCCAGAGCAGGGATCGAATCTCTCGTCCTGCCCTCCTCCGGGAATGACCATCGCCAGATTGGCCGGATCGCTGGCGTCAATGATCTGATAACCCCACGTACCGATCGCCACCAGGATCCGGTCGGGCCCGGAAGAGAGAAAAATCCTTTCCGGCAGGCAGGTAGAGTTTCCGCAGTTCTTAGTAAAGATCACGCCTTTTTCGATCGGGGCAAGAGGATACGTCTCCGTCTGGTACAGCTTCACCTCTCCTTTCCCTGTGGCATCCCGGGCCAACGCCAAGTAACGCTGGTTATCCGACAGAATCTTTACTTTGACGTCCTGGACCGGAGTGGTCGTGTGGGCAGGTGCGACAGCGATTACGGCATCAAAGTAGCAATTAACTCCCCCGTAAGCACAATTGCTTGTTCCGCTATTGTAAATCGAGAGCCCATTTTTAATATCACCAACATACACATAACCACGGTCATCCCCGGCCAACGCCCGGCCGGAAAATGTCCGATCCGGATTGTAGTAAATACGGCGGTATGGTTGCACATAATTCAGGGCATCAAAAACCAGGAGAGCATAACTGTAATCCTCTACGGACCTCAAAGCACATATGCGGTCGGAACCGTTCTGGGAACCCACCCAAACATCCACGATTGAATCGTTCCCGATGGATCCCAAATCCGCCGGGCCGGATCTCTCGCTGACATCAATGACCCGGGCCCCTTGTCCCCCCAATCCCTCCGGCAGGTTCAAGGCCAAATAGGCCCTGCTTCCATATTTGAAAACACTGCGAGCGTTTCCGGATGTACCGGCCCGGGACCAAAGAATCGGATCAGGGTTGTTGAGGTTGGGAACCGAAAAAACCTCCATCCCGGCCTCCCCGTCCGCCACATAGAGATAACCCGCGGGAGGGGTTCCACCGACCACCTCGAGAAATATCCCCATGGCCGTCCCGCTTTTCATCACCTGAGACAGGAGCAGATCGGCGGCCCCGGGCTTGACCCTCACCGGCGTGGTCGCCTCCGCCGTGGCACCGCCGTCATCAACCACCCGGACCCGAGCGGTATAATTACCGTTCAAAGTATAAACATGGGCCACTGTGGCGGCCGTTGTGCTCACCCAGGCTCCGTTTCCGTCAAAATCCCAATCGTATCTCACGATGGTAGCGTCCCCATCAGGATCGTGCGCTGTAACGGAGAAGTTGACTGTCCCTCCCGTATTCAACGAGCTGGGGATGGCACTGAAAGCGGTTATCGCCGGCGGGCGATTCACGTTCTGCACCGTGATCATGACGGTTCCGGTGTCCGAGAGCCGGGGATCACCGTCATCGGTAGCGGTCACCGCCAGGGCATAATCGCCGGCCTGATTGAAATCCGGCACCCAGAAGAATTCCCCCGTGTTCCCATTAACGGTAGAACCCCAAGGCAGCGGTCCGGCGGTATATGTTACATTGTTACCATCGGGATCGCCGGCGGTCAGCCAGAAATCCAGGACCTGGCCTTCACTGACCACCCGGTCCGAGAGGCCGGTGAGGACCGGCGGGCGGTTGGTGTTGTAAACCACAATGTCCGCCGCCACGCTCGCCGTCAAAGGGGGATCCGAGAGATCAGTCACGGTAAAAACCTCGCGGTAGCTTCCGGCCTGGTCGTAATCCGGATGCCAGATCCAGGCGGCGGTGGAACCCTGCGGATACAAAACCGCCCCACGCAACGGGGGGTTATCGGCAAAACTCAACAGATCGTCATCCGGATCCGAGCCAATCAGCACAAGAACCAGCTCTCCGCCTTCGAAAACGGTGCGGCTGCCGGACACCTCCAGTGTCGGTACGCGGTTCGTGTTCAAAACCCTGATCATCACCGTAACACTGCTGACCGACTTTCCGTCCGAAGCCGAGAAAACAACCTCGTATTCCCCGGCCTGGTCATAATCCGGAATCCACTTGAATTTCCCGGTCTCCTTGAAAAAAACGGCTCCGGCGGGCAGAAGGGAGGCAAAATAGCTGACCGGATCTCCGTCCGGATCGATCGCTCTGACGACAAATACCAAGGTTTCGTCCTCACTGACCGTCTGGTCCGGAACCGGGTTAAAAACCGGCGGACTGTTGTCACCGCTCTCCGCCTGGTTGACGGTCACCACCCATTCATGGCTCACGGCCTGGTCCCCATCACTCACCACCACCCGGACCGCCACCGCCCGCCCGACCTGCTCCGGCCCGGCCGTAAAGATAAAATCCGACCCGGAACCGGCAAAAGCCTCATCCACATACCAGTTAATAACCATTTCGTCCCCGTCGGGATCCTCCGCGGAGACGGAAAATATCGCTTCCTGTCCGAGAGAAAGTGAAATCATATCGGCGGCAGGGGTAAATTGGGTCAGTATCGGGGACCGGTTACCGGATCTCGGGACCTTGGCGGTGATGATCGCGACATCCGTGGAATCGGACCAAGTATCCGAGACTTTCAGCTCGAGGTAATATCTTCCGGGCAGGTCCGGGATGAAATAAGTGACCGCCTGGTCCCATTCCAGCAGGAAGGCCCCGCTGAAATAAGGCTGGTCCAGCAGGGACCAGCGGTAGGAAAGGTCCTGAGCCCCCGCCGGGTTCGTGGAGCCCCGGCCGTCCAGGAGCACCTCCTGCCCCACCGGGACGATCTGGTCGGGCCCCGCCACCGCCGCCGGCTGGACCGTCTCCGGGACTTCCGGGGGCCGGGCCGTCCCTTCCCGCCCGCAGGCGGATATTAGGATCAGAACGGCGGTCAGAATAATCCCGCTCAGGATTGAATCAAATATACTTTTTGGCGCGCGCATTTAAAGTATTTTCCGCGGCAAGACCGCGGGGGATCAAAATCAAAAAGATATTATTTTAGCCTATCGTCATTCCTGTCCCGCATCAGCGTGCGGGATAAACTCCAGCAGGAATCAAACCCTTTGTTTGTCATCCCCGCGAAAGCGGGGATCCAGAAAAATAAAACAACTGGATTCCGCATCAAGTGCGGAATGACAGAAACAAGGACTCTCGAAACTTTTTTCTACTCCCGCGCCGCCTGCAAAAGCACATCCCGGAACCGGGGAAGATTGGCCGCGAGGGAAAACCGTTTCCGGACTTCCTCCCGGGCCGCCTCCCCCATCTTTCTCCGCAGATTCCCGTCCCCGGCCAGCCGGGAGATTTTTTCCTCCCACTCCTCGAGGGGGCCGGCCAGGAATCCGTTTACCCCATCCTGGATAATTTCCGGATACACCCCGGCCCGGGAGGCCACCGGCGGGAGCGCCAGGGACATGTATTGAATCGCCTTGAAGCCGCACTTGCCCCGGCTCCAGGGATCGTCGCCCAGGGGCGCGAGTCCCAGGTCCAGGTCCGCGAGCCGCGGATATTCCTCGGAGAGAGACCAGGCAATATTCTGAATGGAGGCCCCGGGGACTTCGAACCGGGCATTGGAAATCACCCGGAATTCCACCTGTTTCCCGAACCGGGATTCCAGGCGGGGAAAGACCTCCGCGATCTTCTGCAGATACCAGAGGTTCTCCTGCGTGCCGGTCCACCCGACCCGGACCGCGGCGTCCGCCCCGCGGCTCTCCCGGGGAACCCGGGAGATAAAATCCAGGTCCACCCCCGTGGAAATCACCTCCACCCGGGGACAGAAGGGCCGGGCATATTCGGCCAGATACCCGTTCCCGGTTATCACCGCCCGGGAACGCCGCAGGGTTTTGGCCAGCCGCGCCGAAACCGCGGGGCCGGGGTTTTTCTCCCAGGGCGGGCGGGTGAAAATGGCGTCGTCGAAATCAAAAACGATCCGGGGGTTGGCCCGGGCCAGAAGATCGATGCCGAAGGAGAGAACCTGCTTCTGGACGAAAACCACGTCTGCCCGCTTCGCCCGGGAAAACGCCTGAAGGAGATAAACCAAACGGCGGAACGGCCGCCTGTCCCCGGGCGGGATCAGGACCTCGGTCTCGATCCCCTCCCCTTTCAGAGGTTCGAGATACTGGTAAACCCGGAGACGGCTGCTCGGGGCCTCCGGGCCCCAGATGGGCAGAAAAAGAACCTTGATTCCTTTCATTCCGATTAAAGATTAACCCAATTCCCGACCGGTTTAAACCCGGAAAATTCCCAAACCTCCCAATTTCCCTAAGAAAATGACCGCCCGGCCACCGGCTTGAATTTGACCACCCCTTAAATTAAGATGATTAAGAATTTCTCATTAAAACTCGCGAGGTGCGCAATGGAAATCCGTGGAGCAATGGTGGCCCTGGTAACTCCCTTCCGCGACGACCGGATCGACCGGCCCGCGGTCAAGAAGCTGGTCGACCACCTGATCGGGAACGGGATCGACGCCATCATTCCCTGCGGCACCACCGGGGAATCCGCCACCCTTTCCCACCAGGAGCACGACGAGATGATCGAGATCACCCTGGAACTGGTGGCCGGCCGGGTCCCGGTGATCGCCGGGACCGGTTCCAATTCCACCAAAGAAGCCATCCGCCTGACCCGGCACGCGGCCCAGGCCGGCGCCCAGGCCGCGCTGCTTATCACCCCCTACTACAACCGTCCGACCCAGGAGGGCCTTTACCGGCACTTCCGGGCGGTCTCGGAAGCCACAGACCTTCCCCTGATCCCCTATAACGTTCCGGCCCGGACTGGGGTCAACCTTCTTCCCCCCACCGTCGCCCGGCTTGCCGAGCTCAAGAACATCATCGGGATCAAGGAGGCCACCGGCTCCCTGGCCCAGGCCACGGAGATCATCAACCTCTGCCCGCAGAAATTTCTCCTGCTCTCCGGGGAGGATATGCTCAACCTTCCGCTCTACGCGATCGGCGCCCAGGGCACGATCTCAGTGACCGCCAACGTCGCGCCCCGGCTGGTTTCGGGACTTTACGACGCCTTCGCCGCCGGCAAGCTCCGGGAGGCAAATCTTTTGAACCGCGATCTTTTCGACCTGAACCGCATCCTGTTCGTGGAAACCAACCCTATTCCGGTCAAAGCCGCCCTGGCCATGATGGAAATAATCAGCCCCGAGATCCGGCTTCCCCTGACCGAACCCGCCCCGGAAAGTAAAACCCAGATCCGAAACGTCCTGAAAAAAATGGGGCTGTTAAATTGAAGATCCCGATCGTCATTTCCGGAGCCGCCGGCCGGATGGGCCGGGCCGTCATCCTGGCCGCCCGGAAAGACCGGGAGCTGGAAATCGCCGGCGCCCTGGAATATCCGGGCCATCCGCACCTGGGCCAGTCCCTGGCCGAGGTGCATAAAGACCCCGACCTGCCCCGGATCCTCCTCAGCAGCGATCCCGGAGCTTTACTCCGCCGGCGGGCGGTCTGGATTGAATTCTCCGACGCGAAAGCCTCTCTCGCTCATCTCCGGCTCGTTGCCCGCCGGGGTTATCCCATGGTCATCGGCACCACTGGGCTTTCCGCGGCGGAGAAGGAAGAAGTCAAAAAACTTTCCCGGAAGTCTCCCGTGATTCATTCTGCCAACATGAGTTTCGCGGTCAACGTCCTTTTTCACCTGGTCGGGGAAGCCGCCCGCCTGCTCGGACCGGATTACCAGACCGAGATCCTGGAGATTCACCACAACCAGAAGAAGGACGCTCCCAGTGGAACCGCCCTGACCCTGGCCGAAGCCGTGGCCCGGGCGCGGAAATGCCCGGCCCGCGATCTCCTGGTTTTCGACCGCTCCCCGAAAAAAGAAAAACGGAGCGCGAAAGAGATCGGAGTGTCCGCCCTGCGGATCGGGGACGTGGTGGGAGAACACACGGTTTTCTTTGGAATCGAGGGAGAGCGACTGGAACTGACCCACCGGGCCTCGAGCCGCGACATCTTCGCCCGCGGGGCCGTCCGGGCCGCCAAACTGCTGTACCGGAAAAAACCGGGGCTTTACAGTCTGCAGGAACTTCTGGTAACCGCTTAGTATTTCTACCGGAAAATTCTTTGCGTGTTTTCCCCGGTTCCGGACGGGGGCTATCTCAATTCTTCCTAAAAAAAATCTGTCATTCTGAGCGGACCTGTCCTCCGAAGCCTTGGCGTAGGGGGAGCGAAGAATCTCGCTTTTCTTGTGTTAATTTTTCAAACTGGCTTCCCGGCGATTTGTCCGGCGCCGGTGGTTTATATTTGACCCCAGCACCCAATGTTATAAAATGGAAGAAATCTATCATATGAAGTATGGGATTTCGGGCATGACCAGATTAAGAAAAAGCATAGGCTTAGTATTTACTTTCGGGATTCTAAGTTTGGCTTTCGCTTTTTTCGCCGGTTGTGGTGGAGGAGATACTAAAATAATTCCTGTTGGTACAATGGCTTCGATACCCGCCGGTTGTTTTGATATGGGTGATGCTTTTAATGAAGGGAGTTCGGTCGAGTGGCCGGTCCATAATGTCTGTGTCTCGGCATTTCAGATGGACATATATGAGGTTACCAATGCTCAGTTTAAGGCCTGCGTGGATGCGGGTTTTTGCACCGATCCCGAAAACAGTACTTCCTATACCCGGTCTTCATATTACCGAAATTCAACTTATGACAATTACCCGGTGATCCTTGTCAGTTGGACTCAGGCAAATGCATTTTGTATCTGGGCGGGTGGGAGATTACCGACGGAGGCGGAGTGGGAATATGCAGCTAGGGGAGGATTGGCAGGGAAAAGGTATCCTTGGGGGGATAATGCTCCGGTATGCACCTTGGGGGCTAGCAACGGATCGAATTATTCTGAATGTTCTCCAGCCGATACGATTGCAGTGGGGAGCTTCGCGGCGAATGGCTATGGGCTCTACGACCTAGCTGGGAATATCTGGGAATGGGTAAATGACTGGTTCGATTCGGGGTATTATTCGACCAGCCCCACGCAGGATCCCCAGGGGCCGGATTCAGGCACCAACAAGGTCATGCGTGGCGGCGATTTTGAGTCCATTGACCTCGAGCTACGGGTTTCCAAGAGATGGACCTACCACCCTTCGATCCAAGCCCGATTTATTGGGTTTCGCTGTGCCAAATAAATTCTGATTCCTGGATATCTAATTTAATTTCTGACTGAAAAAACGAGGCCCTTGATCAGGGTCTCGTTTTTTACCCCAACTAGATAACCAGACCCTTACCTTCCTTGCCATACCAGAGTTTAAAGTCCCGGATTATCCGTTTTATTGCGGGATATGATCTTCCGGTGAAAGGGGATGCGAAAATAACAGTAGGCAGTATGCACTAGGCAGTAGGCAGTGAATAAAAAAACCCCGGCATGAAGGTGCCGTTTACCCTCCGACTTGTCCTCCGGAGCTTTAGCGTAGGCGGATGCTGCCTCCAACTTTATTGAAAAAATCGAATCCTTCCATCAGAAAGACCTGATATCACGGATTTTTCATCTGCAGGATACGCCTCGAATTAGTTACCATACAACTAACATCTATTTTAATAATGTAAGGTAATTCAATCGTTGACTTTGGTTACCATACATAATATATTTTTCCTATATTTGTATGGTAATTAACGACAGATAAACATGAAAGTAATCAAGGGCGTTTTGGAGGAAGAACTGGAGAATTCCCTCCGGCAGGAGGCTGCCTTCCGGAAAGCCCTGGAGGCATTGCCGCAGGGTGCCCTGGTAAAAAAGAAAATCAAGGGCCATTCCTATTTTTATCTGATGAGAAGGGAAAAAGAGCGGATCCGATTCCACTACTTGGGCAAGATCTCCCCGGAAGAAATCAAGAAACATGAAGATGCAAAAAAAATGAGGAAGAAATACCGGGAGCAGCTTTCTTTGGTAAAGAAGCAAATATCTTTTCTGCGGAAGGCCCTTGATGCAAAAGAAATACGCTCTGCTTAATGAAGTGCTGAAACGCTTTCAGGACGCCGGAATCCTGGAAGATCTCGTGCTGGTGGGAAGCTGGTGCCTGCTCTTTTACAGGGAATATTTTTCCCCGGAAATATTCCAGCCTTCAATCCGCACTAGAGATATTGACTTTCTTGTGCCCCGAATCACAAAAACAAACAAGAAGGTTGATATCGTAAAACTTTTAAAGGAAGACGGGTTTATCCCGACGTTTTCCGCGAGCGGGTATTTAAGGCTGGAGCACCCGGAAATGATGATCGAATTCCTCGTCCCGGAACGAGGAAAAGGAACCGATAAGCCTTACCCCCTTTCCCATCTCGGCATGAATGCTCAATCCCTGCGGTTTCTCGATTATCTTTTACGAAATACAATCACCATCAAATCGGGAAACTTACGGATAAATGTTCCCCACCCTGCCGCGTTTGGTCTGCATAAACTCATAATCTCCGGCCGGAGAAAGAGCGAGGCAAAAGCTGAGAAAGAGGTCGGAGAGGCTATTTCAGTCCTTCGTGCCCTCATGGAATCAGGCCAAAGCGAAGAGATAAAGGAAAAGTTCCAAAGCATGCCACTTTCCTGGAGAAAAAAGGTCCTGAGAACCCTTAAAAACGAAAATATCAAAGAGCTTGAGGAGATATTGAGGTAACTTGGCTCTTATCTTTCAAGACTAACTTAAGCCGGATGCCGCCTGACTTTTTTCCCAGTAAAATCCATACATAAGAATTTAGCCCGCCTCTTTACTGGGGAAAGTTTTTATTTGACCCCTGCACCCGCTGGGGTATGATGACAAAAAGATGGGCCTCCAAACTTTAATTATATTTTTATCGCTTATTAGTTTCGTCCCCGACCAGGGAAAAGCGGATACCCCTTATCAAAAATACAGCTTGGCCCAGGTACAATATCAGATTGCGCAGAATAAGGACGGATATTTCCCATCATCTATAGGTTATTCATCACCTGTTTCTGCTCCCATTAAAAAAATTACGAATCCTGATGTAGCGCACAGGATATCTATGGGAGTAGAAGGAGGATATGCTCACTTAATTATTTTTGATAATTCTACTCTTCGTATGGAAACTCCTGTTTTAGGTTTAAACCTAGGTTATTGGGCCAAGAAAAAAATACAGGTTGGTTTAGGATTTCAATACCATGTGGAATACAAAAATGTAGATCCAGATGGCGGGGATAATGTTAGTCTTGTTTCTTTCGTTCCGCAGGTTAAATTTCGTCTTTTTGAGAATCCGCTAACTCCTATTTTGGGATTGGGATTTGGTCTCGGATTAGCGATGAAAGATAATGGTGGCAGTGGGCAATGGCATAGGTCTGAAGTCCTTCCTTTCCCGATTGGTTATTTAGGTGGAGGGGTTGGATATTTTATTAATGAAAATATTTCTATGGAATTGAATTTGAAATTCATTGATATTTTCTTATTAATGATTGGGGCTGGTATGGAAGTCAGCTTTTAAATTTAAATTTGTCTCCGGTTCCTGAAAAAAAGAGGCCCGTGATTAGGGCCTCTTTTTTATTCCAGCTAGAATCAACGCCCCCCTGTCCAACCCGAGCGGTCGGCTCCATGGGCTCCCCTCCCCGCCTATGACGGGGCACGCAAAGGCCCTCCCCTACAAAATAAAATTGCCCGATAAATCGGGCAATTACAAAGAAATGGAAAACCTTAATTGAGGATCTCTGACTAGTCGTTCCGGAGCGGCATGATTAGGACCAGGTGTTCTCTTCCTTCCTTGCCCGAGATCACCAGCGGGGAAAGATCGTCCCCGAAATCCAGAGTAACCGTATCATCGCTGAAAGATTCCAGCCCCTCGCTCAGGTAGTGGGAGTTAAAATTCATCTCAATATTTTTTCCTTTGTATTCCACCGGGATCTCCTCGCGGATTTCCCCGGTGTCCGGGTGCTGGGAATGAACGATCAGGTTACTTTTCTCCATCTTGATTTTCAGGCCCTGGATCTCGCGGGTGGAGAGGACCGTGGCCCGGCGGAGGGATTTAATCAGGTTCTGTTTCAGGACCTTGGCCTGATTCCTTTCCTCCTTGGGAATTACGGCGTTATAGTCCGGGTATTCTCCCTCGATGAAGCGGATAAAAATCGAGTCGTTCCCGATCTGGATCCGCCCCAGGTTGGACATAACGTTCATTTTAACGGTCTCCGCCTCCCCTTCTTTCAGACCTTCGATATAGCCGACGATCCTCCGGACCTCCTGGATGCCTTTCTTGGGCAGGATCACCCCTTTCTTTAAAACCTTACCCCCGCTTTTTCCTTCCGCTTTCCCGTTGATCATGGCCAGCCGGTGCCCGTCCGTCGCGACCATTTTGATCCCGACTTCCTGTTTTTCCTTATCATCCCCGGAAGAGCAGAAATAAATTCCCTGCAGATACTGGCGCCTTTCATCCCGGGAGGTCGCAAAGATGGTATTTTCCACCATATTGATCAGGCTCTTGGAATTTAATTTGATTTCTTCCGCATCTGACTCAAAAGTCGGAAGCTTGGGATACTCCGCAGGATTCAATCCCATCAACTGGACCAGATTCATCTTCTTCTGACCCAGCGAGGGATAATGAATTTCCGCCCAAAAATTTTCCTTGGTTTTAATATCAATGACCCCTTCCGGCAATTCCTTGACCAGTTCATAAAGACGCTTGGCCGGAAGCGCGATCCCGCCCTCCTCCCCGATCTCTAGAAAACCTTCTTTTACTTTTCTTTCCAGGCTGATGGCGATATCCAGGCCGGTGGCGACCAGGGACAGGCTGTCCTTGGAAGCGCTGAACAGTAAATGCGAAAGAATCGGCTTTACCTCAATAACTTCAGAAACGCCCTGAGTGATATAAAGCATCTGAAGAAGATCTTTCTGGTTTATTTTTATTCTCATTTACTACCTCCTTTGTATTTTTTAATTTATAAAAATAAATATCGTAAAAGTAAATATGTTCATAAAGAACGGCATAATGGTTCAACTACTTATCATCTCATAAAAATTTCTGTTGATAAACAGGATGACAGGTTTTGAAGTTATCAGTCTCATTTAAAAAGGGTGTTTATAAGTTTTTATTCTATCCTATATTTTATCAACAAGTAATCACCCCTTGAGATCTTTAGTGATTCTTTCAATGGTCATACTGAGCTGGATATTGTCTTCAATCTGTTTCTTGATTTTCTTGGTGGCATGGATGACCGTGGAATGATCTTTGCCGCCGAACTTATTGCCGATCTCCGGAAAGGAGGCATTGGTAAGTTTCCGGGAAAGGTACATGGCGATCTGGCGGGGCACGGTAAAGGTTTTCAGCTTGCGGGTGGATTTCAAATCGCTGATCTTCAAGTTGAAATGGGTGGCCACCGCCTTTTGAATGGATTCGATGGAAACGGGGACCCCCTCGCTCTGGGAAGAAATGTTTTTAAAGACCTTCTTGGCAAAATCCAGGTTGATCTCGCTGTTATAAAAACTGGCGAAGGCGCTGATCCGGATCAGCGAGCCCTCCAGCTCCCGGATGTTGGAGGAGGCGGTGTTGGCCAGGAACAGGGCCACATCATCGGGAAGCGTGATCCCGTTGGTTTCCGCCTTTTCCTTCAGGATGGCGATCTTGACCTCGATTTCGGGAGGCTGAATGTCCGCGATCAGGCCCCACTCGAAGCGGGAACGCAGCCTTTCATCCAGGGCTTCCATCTCCTTGGGAAAACGGTCGCAGGTGATCACGATCTGCTTCTTAAGGCTGTAGAGCGAGTTGAAGGTGTGGAAAAACTCCTCCTGGGTTCTTTCCTTGCTGGCGATGAACTGGATGTCATCCAGGAGCAGGACATCGCAGTTGTCCCGGTACTTGGAGCGGAATTCCGACATCTTCTCGAAGCGGATGGAATTAATCATTTCGTTGACGAAATGCTCGGCGGGGATGAAAATCAGCCGGGAATCGGAAAAATTCTTGAGGATGCGGTGGCCGATCGCGGTCAGGAGATGGGTTTTGCCCACCCCGACCCCGCCGTAGAGGAAAAGGGGATTGTAGTTGCCGCCCGGATTTTCCGAAACCGCCAGGGCGGCGGCATGGGCGAACTGGTTGCTCGGCCCGACCTTGAATTTTTCGAAGGTGTAGTTGGAGTCGAGAATATACCCGGGGGTTTTCACCGTGCGGAGGGTCTTCTTCCGTTCCGCCGGGACTTCCGGCTTGACCACCACCGTGAACTGGATCGGCTTGCGCGCGACCTGGCTCAGGCTGGTGCTGATGAAAGAGCGGTAGTTCTCCTCGATCCACTCCTTCTGAAACTGGTTCTTCACCTCGAGCACGAAATTATCCTCCCGGAGCTCCAGGGGACGGCTCTGGTCAAACCAGACATCGAAGTTTTCCGCCCCGATCTTCTCCCGGAGGGATTCCTTGCTTTTTTCCCAGATCGTCTTATGCATGCTGATTTACCTGCCGTTGCTCATCCTGATTTTTTCGAAAACCGGGGAAGAAAAGCCGGAGCGCGGGGCCGCCTTTTCGTCAAAACGGGCGGGGCCTTCCCTCCCGGCTTCCCCCGATAAAATCCCCGACCGCGGTTTCTCTTCCGTCGGTGGCAAGCCCTTTTACGTCTTAAACAGAATTATCAACAGTTGTGGATAACTCCAAACTGCCAGTCGGAGATGATTTTAAGTTGAATAATCTATCACGATAAAATAAGATTTCAAGAGCTTGGGGGTAAAAAATTTTTCCTCCCGTGATCTTGACAATAAAGCGGGGGAAGTCGTTATTATAGAGAGTAATTTTATCAGAGGAAAGAGGAAATAATGAAGAGAACCTACCAGCCTCATAATCTCAGGCGAGTCAGAACGCACGGATTCCTGTCGCGGATGGCGACCCCGGGCGGAAGGAAAGTACTCAGCCGCCGCCGGGCCAAGGGCCGGAAGCGGTTGTCCGTCACGGCAAATCGCGACAAGTAGCAGGGGAAAGCAAACAATCTCCACCCCAGCCAGGAAGAATAAGAGCCGGGAGATCAGGGACGTGATTACGGGAGGAAACCGCCTCCGGATGGTCCCCCTGACTTTTATTTACCAGCCCGGATCGGTTGGGGTCAGGGCGGTGGTGATCGGCCGCCGGCAAGTCCAGAGTGCGGTCCGGCGGAACCGGATCCGCCGGAGAATCCGGGAACTGCTGCGGCTGCACCCGGCCTGGTTCGCGCAGCGTCTGGACCTGGTCATCCGGGCCGGGGAGGGGAGCGAGCAGCTCGGGTTTCAGAGATTGGGAGAAATCTTGGAGCAAGCGGGGAAGAAAATCAGCAGGGAGATCCGCCGGGATGAATAAGGTGACGGAGGCGGCGAAGCAGATCCTGCTCGGCCTGATCCGGTTTTACCAGATCTTCCTCTCCCCGATTTTTCCGCCGGCCTGCCGGTATTATCCCACCTGCTCCGAATACGCCCGGGAGGCGATCATCACCCGGGGGATCCGGCCGGGACTCTGGCTGGCTTTCCGTCGGGTATTAAGGTGCCACCCCTGGAGTCGGGGAGGGTACGATCCGGTCCGAAAGGCCGGTTAAGGATTAAAAACCAACATGGAAAAACGAGCCATCATCGCGGTAGTGCTTTCCCTGCTGATCGTATTTCTCTACCAGATATTTTTTATCGGTAATCCGAAGAAAAACCCGAAGAACCAGCCCGCTCCGACCGAGGCGGTCACGGAAAAAGCCCCGGTCCCCATTGTCCGGGAGGCCCTGTCCCCGCCGCAGTTTGTCTCGGAGAAAACCGTGGGCCAGAGCCTGAGGATCTCCGGAGAACTTCTCCAGATGGACATCGATCTGACCGGGGCCAGAATCCGGACCCTCGCGCTCGAGAAATACCGCAAGCAGGTCAAGCCGGGATCGCCCCCGATCAACCTGGTGGAACTGGCCGGGCCCGGGGGATACATTCCCGTCAACTTCCTGAACGAACAGGATGAGACGGGGGACTACGCGGTGAAATACACCTCGCCGGCGGAGGAAATCCGCCTGGCCGGGGAGACCAAGGTTATCCTGGAACCCGAGGACCGGAAGGGAGGCATCCGGGTATACCAGTTCCACCCGGGATCCTACCTCTGGGACCTGAGCTACGCCGGGCCCGCGACCGGGACCACCTCCCTCTCGGTGGTGACCGAAAGCCAGGTGGTCAAAGGCAAGCGGGGCAGCTACCAGGAAGAAGGAACTTTCACCGAGGCCGTGGCCCTGATCAACCGGGACGTGAAGCGCTTTCCGCTCGACAAGCTCAGCTCCACCCAGGTCTTCCCGGAGGGAGTCCGCTGGGCGGGGTTTGAGAACAAGTATTTCATGATCGCCTTCGTTCCGCCGCCGGGCTCGGCCCTCCGGATCAGCCGGAGGCAGGACGCCGAAGGGGAAAAGGTGGTGGTGTATCTCAAGCTCCCGAAGGGGGAGAGCAGCCTGTCGATTTTCAGCGGACCCAAGGATCTGGATATCCTGGCCTCCGCCGGGGTGGAACTCGAGCGGGCCATTAACCTGGGGTGGTTCGGGTCCATCGCCCGGCCGCTCCTGGCCCTGCTGAAATGGCTCAATCGCGGGGTGAAAAATTACGGGGTCGCCATCATCCTTCTGACTTTCCTGATCAAGATCCTTTTTTACCCCTTCACCCAGATCAGCATGAAATCGATGAAAAAAATGCAGGTGGTCCAGCCCAAGCTCAAGGAAATCCAGGAAAAATACAAGGGGGACAAGGAGCGTCTCAGCCGGGAAATGATGAACCTCTACAAACAGGAGAAGATCAACCCCGCCAGCGGGTGCCTGCCCATCCTCATCCAGATCCCCATTTTCATCGCCCTCTACCAGGCCCTGATGTATTCGATTGAGCTCCGGCACGCGCCCTTTTTCCTCTGGGTCAACGATCTCTCCGCGCCCGAGCATCTGCTGGACCTCCCGATTCTGGGGGTCACGATTCCCTTCCGGCTTCTGCCCCTGCTCATGGGCGGGAGCATGTATCTCCAGCAGAAGCTCTCTCCCCAGGTGGGGGATCCGCGCCAGGCCCAGATCATGATGCTGATGCCGTTGATTTTCACCTTCATGTTCTGGGGTTTTCCCTCGGGACTGGTGATCTACTGGCTGGTGAACAATATCCTTTCCATCGCCCAGCAATTCTGGGTCAACCGCACGATTGCGGGGGAGGCCCAGAAACCGCAGAACCTGAAGGTGAGGAAAAAAGCTTGAGCGAGCAACCAGAAGTAATTCTGGAAAATATCCTCCGCCAGATGGGTTTTCCCGCCCCGGTCCGGCGCGAGGACCGGGAAGGGGAGACGTGTCTCCAGATCAACTCCGAGGAAGGCATCCTGATCGGGAGAAAAGGCCGGACCCTGGAAGCGCTCGAGTGGATCATCCGGGTCATCGTCGGGGGCGAGCGCGCCGTCCGGGTGGATTGCGGCGGGTACCGGGAGCGGCAGAAGCAGCAGATTGAGGAAATGACCCTCCGGGCCATTGCCCGGGTCAGACAACGGGGCGAACCCGTAACCCTGGGACCGTTTTTACCGGCGGAGAGAAGAATAATCCACCAGCTCGTGAGCAAGGAAAAAGGGATGAAAACCGAGAGCGAAGGGGAAGGCTGGGAAAAAATGGTGCACATCATTCCCGATTAGCAATTATCGAAAAGCGAGGATGAGGTTGAAACGGGCGGGACGGAAAATCTGCGGCTGGACCGGGGTGATTTTGCTCGCATTCCTCGGGGGATGCTCGAGCGATTCCCGGATCTGTCAGCCGGTTCCGGCCGACTACAGCCGGCTGGAATATCCCCTGGGAACCACCTGGTTTGACCAGACCATCGTGGTGGCGAGTTCCAACGCCCGGGGGATTTACTGCTCGGCGTTTCTGACCCTCTTTTCCAGGGCCCGGGAGCAAAAAGCGGTGATCCCGCTGGTTTTCGATCGGGTAAATTACTCTTACCTCGGGGAGGTCAAAGCCGATCCCGTCCGGGGTTTCCTCTATCTGACCGACAGATTGCAGGACAGCCTTCTGGTTTTCCGGATCGAAGGTGAAGACGTGCATTTCCTCCGGGTGATCCCCATCAGCGGCGAGGCCAGCGAAAAGGGGCGGGGGGGGTCGGACCCGTTCGGCCTGGACATCAGCCCCCTGGACGGGACAGTCGCGGTGGCGGCGACCGGATCGGGAGACGTGATTTTTTACCACGCCGGGGCGGACAGCGAGCTCGGCCGGGTATCCCTCGGCTCGGTTTATCCCATCCGGGTCCGCTTTAATCCCGCCGGCGACCATGTCTGGGTGACTCCCGACAGCGGGAACTACGTCTATCTCCTCAGCCTCTCCCCCCCGGCCCTGCAGTCATATTTTGCCGGGGTGAGCCCGGGGACCGTGCCGTTAATGAGGGCCCGGGCTCTCTGGGTCGGAGCGGAAGGAGTTTACATCGCCGCCGGCTCGCCCCAGGCCCTTCTCTATTTCAACCCGACCGCCGGTCTCGAGGGGGCGATCCCCCTGGGCGAGGGAGTATATCCGTTTGACTTGGAAAGCCAGGGCTCCCGTTTCTTCCTGAGTTCCCCGAAGCGCGACGAAATCTGGGTCCTGGACCGGGAAAGAGGGGAAACCATAAAAGTCATCAGCACCCTCAAGACGGAAGGCAAGGTGGAACGGGGAAAAGGACCCTCCGAGATCATGATCGGGCCGGAGCCGGGCCGGGCCCTGGTGACCGGCTACGAGTCCGGGGATATCGTTGTGCTGGATCTGGAGAATCTGGCGGTGGAAAGCTATTGGACGCCGGGGGAATAAAGAACCAATAACCAATGACCAAATTCCAATTACCAAACCAGACAGAAAAATTGCGTTTATGCCGGAAGGCTTCGTTTTTCCTGGCCGCCGGGGCCATTCTGGCCTTTTGGGGTTTTGCCTGCGGCTCGTCATCGACCGCGACGGATCTCCTGACCGCTCCGGACTTTGTCCGGGGCGAGGCCTCCGGGATGGTGATCGTCGGGGAGAGGGCCCTGGGGAAAATCTGGACGGTTGGCGCCGAGGACTATGAAATCCCGGAAAAGGTGGGTGACGACGGGAAAAAAGCCAAGCTCCCGGTCCTCAGCCTAGGGGAAAGCATTTTGGACCTGAAAATGAGCCCGGACGGAAACCGCCTGGTTCTGATGGCGGAAAATGCGACCGGACCGGTCCTGCGGAGTTACGAGACCCAGGGTTTCACCGTTCAAAGCACTCTGGGTCTTCCGGATCTGCCCCGGGATTTTGCCGTGGCTGACGGGGGCGCGGTGTATCTCCTGCTTGCGGATGTTTATGCTTCCGGAGGGTCCGGCACGATCATGAAGCTTCCCGCCACGCTTTCCGCCGCCGAAGCCCAGACCCTGGCGGTGATACCCGAAACCAGGGGCCTGGAGCTCGCCCCCGATGGCGGGCATCTGCTGCTCCGCTACGGGCCGGGCGAAACCCGGTTCGGCTGGCTGGGGCTGACCGATTTCAACCAGGTCACGGACCTTCCCTGGACCCCGGAGCTTTCCGGGGTGGGAGCCTGCCGGACGATTCTTTTTTCTCCCCAGGCGTATCCGGGGGGCGCGGTCATGATTGTCCCGGAAGGCCAGACCCTGGCTTATAAATTTTCCCTGGACCAGACCGAGTCCACCCGGAAGGTTGATCTCAAAGGACTGACCGGGGGAATGGCGGCCGGGAAACTCTCCGGGGATCCGGTTCTGATCTGGGTGACGCTCGCGGGATACCTGCATCTTTTCGACTTCGCTTCCGGCTGCTACGGAAGTCTGGGCTCGGACTACAGCTCGGCGGGGAGCGCGGTGTTTGCCGATGTCGATCCCGTTTCCAACCCGGAAATCAGCAAAATCAAGACCGCCAGTTGTCTCGGGGTGACCAAAGCGGAGACCTGGACGATAACCTACACCGGATCCGGATGGCAGGTGGAAGGAACCGTCAGCGGGACGCAGCCGGACCTGGCTCAGGAAGGCGAGGCCTATACCACCACCGGAGGGGAATTAAGCTTCCTCCTTTCCGCCGGGGAATACCCCGCCAGCGCGGGGGACGCGTTTTCCATCACCACCCAGGACGGGATCACCGGTAAATATGTCGGGGCGGCGGCACCGCAGCTGTATCTGGACGAAACCCGGGGATGGGTCTGGGTCACCGACACCTCCGGAGGCCGGATCCTGGTGGTTGATCCCCTGACCGGGTCAAACCAGCAGATAATCTATTGAACCCCGGTTTTTCGACTTTATTACCAACATTGGAAACAGAAGGTTTTTCGGAAACGATTCCTTTGAGAATTGGTGAATAACTATTCCGACACAATAGTGGCCCCGGCCACCCCGCCCGGAGAGGGAGGGGTGGGTGTGGTTCGGATCTCGGGGCCCCGCGCCCCGGAGTTAGCCCGGAGGTTCTTTAACGTCCGGGGAGGCCGGGAGAAGGACGCCGGATCCGGCCCGGCCTGGAAACCCCGGCATTTATACCGGGGCGAAATCCGTGGGGCCGGGGGCGAAATCCTGGATGACGGTCTTCTGCTTTACATGCCCGCCCCTTATTCCTATACCGGCGAAGACGTGATCGAAATCCACGGGCACGGAAGCCCGGTGATGATGGCGGAACTGGTCCGGAACCTGGTGGAAGCCGGGGCCCGCCTGGCCGACCGGGGGGAATTTACGCTCCGGGCGTATCTGCGGGGAAAATTGGACCTGACCCAGGCCGAGGCGGTTTTGGACCTGGTCCAGGCCCAGACCCGGGAAGGGCTGTCCCAGGCAGCCGGGCAGCTGCTCGGCCGGCTCCGGGATAAAATCGAAGCCTGGCGGGAGGCGCTGATTGCCGGCTTGGCGCGGCTGGAGGCGGAAATCGATTTTCCGGAGGATGTCCCGGAGGACCGGGCCGGGAGGAAGGGGATGAAACAAGCCCTGGAAACAATGGAACGGGAGATCGCGGGGATGGCCTCCCATTTCCGGGAGGGAAAGATCCTCCGGGAGGGTTTGCGGGTCGCCATCATCGGACGCCCCAATGTGGGAAAATCGAGCCTTTTCAATGCGCTCCTGAAAAAGGAACGGGCTCTGGTGGACCCGGAACCGGGGACCACCAGGGATGTAATCGAGGCCTCAGCCTATATAAAAGGAAGGAAGGTGGTTTATTACGATACCGCCGGGAGGAGGAAGACCGGAGGCCGGGTGGAACAGGCCGGGATCCGGATGTCCGACCATTTCCTGGAGGAGGCCGATCTGATTGTTTTGGTTCTGGATGGCGCGGAAAGACTGGGGCCGGAGGATTACCAGACCGCCGAATGGCTGAAAACCCAGGGTGAAAACGGACTCCGGTCCGCCGGAACCCAGACGCAGGTATTCGTGGTTGTGAACAAAATGGACCTGCCGGAGGCGGTGCGGGAGGAAGAGGCCCGGGGCCTTTATCCCGGG
This sequence comes from bacterium, assembly GCA_028713675.1. Classification (GTDB taxonomy): domain Bacteria; phylum Desulfobacterota; class JAPLJL01; order JAPLJL01; family JAPLJL01; genus JAPLJL01. Next base: position 42,082 of record JAQTNV010000012.1, on the reverse strand, counting down.
GCCGGTTTTTCCCGGGTTTCCGCCCGGGAAGGGACGGGCCTGGCCGGGCTGGAGGAAAAGATCCTGGCCCTGGTCGCTTCACCCCAGTCGGGGGACGAGATCTGGATCTCCAACCTCCGGCATTACCGGGGACTGATCCGGGCTCGCGAGGCCCTGAAGCGGGGGATCCTGGCCCTGGCCGAAGACCGGCCGCCCGAATTCATCGCTGAGGACCTCCGGGAAGCCGGCGGAAGCCTGGGGGAAATCCTGGGAAGGGAGTTTCTCGGCGACCGGGAAGAGGTTCTCTCGGAGATCTTCTCCCGGTTCTGCCTGGGAAAATAGAGATGTTTCACGTGAAACAAATTCAAATCAAGCTCCCCTTCGACTCCGCTCAGGGCAAGCAATTACCAAGCTCCAAGTTCCAAACGAGGAAACTGCCTTTGATTAGTTTGGTAATTGGATTTTGGAATTTGGTAATTGCTTTGATGTGGTGTTTCACGTGAAACATTATCAAAAAATATTAGGCATAACGATAAATTGCGTGATCTTTCTGCTGGTGGCCTGCCCCTCGGCCTGGTTATTCCGCCAGGAGTTAAGGACGGTAAAGACAACCCTGGGGATAGGAAGAGAAGGGAAGATCGAAAACTGGTCCGCGCGGATGAACGAAACCGGCGACACCTGGATGAAATGGAAATACTGCCGGGAGATCCTGGCTCTGGACCCGAAAAACAGCCTGGCCCTTTTCTGGAAAGGACAAATCGCGAGAGAATATGCCCAGAAAGCACAGGACCTGATCTCCCGGCATCAAGCCCCGGAGGCAATCAACACCCTGGTCCTGGCAATCAGGGTGGACCCCCAGATCGGTTACCTCCGGGTTTGGATGGAGGATTGGATGAAAGACCAGGCGGACCAAAAACAGCCATCCCGGTCAACCCCCCAGCCGGCCGGGGCCAGCCATAGATAACCATAAGTTATATATACAATATTCTCTAACAGTCAAACGGAAAAAGGGAACACCCCTCCGCGTTTTTCGGATTAAAATGGTTGGGAAAAAATCTTGAAGAAAAACGGGAAAAGAATTAAATTGAAAACTCCGAATTTAAAAAGAAAAGGAAGGTAAGACATTATGATCAGTTTCATTCCGAAAGAAGAAAAATTTTTCGACCTTTTCGAACTGAGCGCGGAAAACGCCCTGAAGGGCGGGAGAATGTTTCTCGAGCTGCTCAAGGATCCGGTCAACCTCGAAGCCAAGGTCGGGGCGATCAAGGACGTGGAGCATGCCGGGGATCAGATCACCCACGATACGATGGAAAAGCTGAACAAAACCTTCATCACCCCGATCGACCGTGAGGATATCCACGAACTGATCAGCCGCCTGGACGATGTGATCGACCTGATCGAGACCGCGGCGGAAAAAATCATGATCTTCAAAGTCAAGAATTACGATCCCAAGTTCATCTCGCTGGCCGAGATCCTGGTGAAATCCATGGAGGCGATCCTCCTGGCCATCACCTGCCTGAAACGGATGAAAAAACCGGACGCCGTCATGAAATCCTGCATTGAGGCCAACAAGCTTGAGAACGAGGGAGACCAGGTTTACCGCCAACTGCTTTCCAACCTGTTTGAAAAAGTGACCGACCCGATCGAAATCATCAAGCAGAAGGAAATCTTCGAAGACCTGGAAAATGCCATCGACAAGTGTGAGGACGTGGCCAATGTCCTGGAGGGGGTCATTCTGAAATATGCCTGATGGACTGCTCCTGCTTCTGCCGGTTTTAATCCTTGTCCTGGCTGCTGAATTCGTCAACGGTTGGACCGACGCCCCCAATGCCATCGCCACGGTGGTCTCCACCCGGGTGTTGACCCCCGCCCAGGCGTTAATCATGGCGGTGGTTTTGAATGCCGTGGGAACGATGTCGGGGACCGCGGTGGCCATGACGATCGGGAAGGGGATTGTCCGGCCGGAAGTGATCAATGTCCAGACCATCGCCGCCGCCATGGTGGGGATTGTCTTATGGGGGACTCTGGCCCGGTCCCTGGGTCTGCCGACCAGCTCCACCCATGCCCTGGTTTCCGGGCTCGCGGGGGCGAGCGTCGCCACGGCGGGATGGTCTTCCCTCTGCTGGGACGGATGGCGCAAGGTTTTTCTGGGTTTGGGCTTCTCCACCTTTCTGGGTTTCATCGGAGGAATTACCATAATGACGGCCATCTACTGGATCCTGCGGAAGACCCGTCCAGGCCTGATCAAAAAAATCTTCGGGCCCCTGCAGATGCTTTCCGCCGCTTTCATGGCTTTCGCCCATGGCTCTAATGACGGGCAGAAATTTATGGGGGTTTTTACTCTGGCCCTGGTCATGGGCGGGGTTCTCCCCGAGTTCAAAATCCCGTTCTGGGTGATCGTTCTCTGCGCCCTGGTGATGGGGATGGGGACCGCGTTCGGGGGCTGGAATATCATTCGGACGGTCGGGATGCGTCTGACCAAGCTCGAGCCGGTCCAGGGCTTCGCCGCCCAGACCGCTACGGGCCTGACCATCGAGCTGGCTTCACACCTGGGCATCCCCCTGAGTACTACCCACACGGTTAATACCTCGATCATGGGGGTCGGGGCCACCCGCAAGTTCTCCGCGGTTCGCTGGGGAGTCGGGGGCGATATCGTGACCGCCTGGATTATCACCTTCCCGGTCTGCGCCCTGATCGGCTGGATCACCTGCCTGATTTTTAAAAATATTTTTTAGCCCTGGTTTTTCTGCGAAAACGTTCTGACCCGGTTCCTCGCCTGCAGGAGAAGGGTCTATTCTGTTATAATTTCCAAAAGCAAAAGTGTGTCTGAAAAGAGGAGGAGAAAAATGAAAAAGCTGACATGGGTTTCACTGGTTTTTGTTTTTATGATCGGCCTGGCCTGGGTTTCGAGTTCAAACGGCGGCGAGAAACCGGCCCCGCCGGCTCAGCTGGAGCCGGTTAAACTGCCTCCCCCGCAGATGACCGGGGGCAGGCCCCTGATGGAGGTGCTGAAGGACCGCAAAACCTCCAGGGATTTCAAGCCGGACAAGCTTCCCCTCCAGGTCCTCTCCAACCTGCTCTGGGCCGCCGACGGGGTCAACCGGCCGGCTTCCGCGATGCGGACCGCTCCCTCGGCGATGAACTGGCAGGAAATAGATGTCTACGTGGTAATGGCGGAAGGGGCCTATCTTTACGACGCCAAGGCCAATGTCCTGCAGCCCGTGCTGGCCAAGGACGTGCGGGGAGACACAGGCAGAATAATCCAGCCTTTCGTCAAGGAAGCGCCGCTGAATCTGGTCTACGTGGCGGATTTTTCCCGGGTCAGCGTGATGGGCAAGGTTTTCGTCAGCGAAGAGGAAAAGCTCATGTATTCGTCCGCCGGCGCCGGTTTCATCGGCCAGAATGTTTATCTCTTCTGCGCTTCCGAGGGGCTGTCTACGGTGATCCGCGGCCTGGTCGACAAGGACGCCCTGGCCAAGGATTTAAATCTCAAGAAGACCCAGAAAATCATCCTGGCGCAGACCATAGGGTATCCGAAGGCGGAGAAGTAAAAAGGCAGACACAGCCTTTAGGCTGCGAAAGCCATGTGCAAATATAAGCAATAAAGAGAAGTTTGCGCTTTTTCAAAGGGAATAATTCCATCTCCAGAAAAAGCTCCGGCGGATTATCTATTCGTGGAAGACGGCAAATCGAATATTTTTTGCCTATTTTCTGATATTCAGATATTATGAAAGTAGGAAAAAGCGATTATTGGAGGGTGCGATATGAACAAACTGCGCCAGATCAACGGGAAGAATCAAATTACCCTCCCGGCCGGATTGCTTAAAGCGGCGGGAATAAAACCCGGTGACTTCCTCGAACCGACCGCCAGGGGTTCGGAGATTATCCTCAAGCCGGTCCGGCTGGAGGAATGCCTCTGCGATGAGGATTGGGAAGCCCTGGAGGCGTGCGTTTGCCGGCAGGTAAAAAAGAAGAAATACAAGGAGTATTCATCTCTGGAAGATGCCCGGGAACATCTCAAGAAGCGGATGCCGAAACCCTAATGATTGTCCGCTACCTGAGTTCTTTCGACCGGTCCTTCGCCGGTCTCGAGCCAGATTTAAAAGAGAAAGTGACCCAGGCAATCGATGCAATCTTTCGATATTTTGAAACCACGGAGAAAACCGCGGGTCTGGGGTTGAGGAAACTCCGCGATCCTTACTGGGAAATCCGGGTGGGATTAAGAACCCGGATTTTTTTTTCCCTGGCAAATGGCGTGCTCACCTTAATCCTGGTTGGTGATCATGCTTCGATTAAAAAGTATCTTCGTCGGTCTTAACGGGAGGAACTATTTCGGGGAGAAATAATCCACCGTGGCCGATATCAGTTCAAATAAATCCGACCGGAAGAAAGGCGAGACCGGTTCCCGGAAAACCGGGGGGTCCTCCAGTGTCCTCCGCAAATTTGGCACGGGGCTGTCGGTTCAGCGGACGGAAGACATCGCCTACCGGATCGCGGTAGACAATGTCCAGGACTCCCAGGAATATCAGAAACTCAAGGAGGTCTGCCAAAATCCCTTCAAACCCGACGAGAACTACCAGTGGCTGGTGGAATTCATCAAAAGGCGGGCCAGCAAGTTCTGGCAGTACCTGCAGTACCGGGAATCGGGGAAAAGAGACAAGGACCTGATCCGGGCGGCCAGCATCCTGGAATACAGCCGGCTGCTGGCGGGTCTAGTGAAGAATCATCCGGAGTTTGAAGGGCGTTTCACCGGCGAGCTGGCCAGGCAGAATCCCGACGAGTTCCAGGGAAGAAATCCCTGCACCCCCGCGGAGTTCGTCGAAAAGCTGACGCGGCTTAATGACAAGGATTACCTTGGGACCGCTCCGGCGGCGATGTCGGCCCGGCCGGAGGCTGAACGGCTCGACCCTCTACCCGCGCAGAAAGTCTCGGACCGGATGCCGAAAATCATGTCCGGAAAGGTTTTCGAGGACTTCTGCGCCGGCCTGGAATCTTATATCGAGAAAAATCTCCCGCAGTTCAAGGGATTTGCCTTCGATTCCAAATGCTCGCTTCTAACTCATTACGACTGGATAAACATTGCGGACGAATTCAGGAAAAAACATGCCGTGCGGAAGGAAACCGCGATAACGGAAGTTCTGAAAGGTCTGTCGGAGAGCAATAGAGACCAGAAGGTGGAAATGGTCATCAAGTATCTGAGGATGTATAAAATCTAACAATGGGCTGGTTGGATATTTAATCCTGGGTCCGATATGGACGGTTTCTTCTTTACTGACTTACCAACTCACTAACTCACCGATTCATTTATTTAACCTTTTATACATCCGGCGGTTGTTCTGGTAGAGGTTTAAGAATTCCCGGAAAAGACCGTCGTAAATTTTCCGGTTGCCCGGATTGGGCCGGCAGATCTCTGTAAATTTGACCAGGCCGGGGATGTCGTCGAATTTGATGTAACCCAGCGCTACGGAAGCCAGGAAAGCCGCGCCCCGGGCATTGCCGAGGAGGGGATCCTGGACCTGCCGGATGGTCCGGTCGAAAACATCCGCGTAGATCTGGCACCAGGTAGAGAGCCGCGCTCCCCCGCCGATGATGTTGAGGGGCTCGAGTTTTCTTTTCACGAATTTTTCCACGTATCCGAATACCCACCGGGAATTGCAGGCGACACCTTCCAGGACCGCCCGGACCAGGTCCTTCCGGGCGGACTGAAATGAGAGGTTCTGGAAACCGGCGCGGAGATAGTGGTCTTCCACCGGGGTCTTCTCGCCGTTCAGCCAGGGGGTAAAAATCACGCCGTTCGCGCCCGGCGGCACCTGGGAAGCCAAACGGTCGGCCCGATCGTAAACATCGTCAGGCGGAGGGCCGGGGTTAAGGCCGTCGTCCGGGTAAACCAGGTTATTGATAAGGAAAGCGAGGGCGCCGCCGGCCGCGTCCTGCTCATTGGCGCAGAAGTACTTTCCGGGGATGGCCGAGGGCAGGGAGGTAATGATGTGGAAGACGTCGGTCTTCTTGAAGGGAATGTGGCAGAGGATCCAGGAGGAGGTGCCTATATATATGTGTCCCTCGAAATCGCGGACCGCGCCCGAGCCCACGCAGGCCGACTGGAGATCGGCGGAGCCGACGATGACCTGAACGGTTTCCGGGAGCCCGAGGTCGCGGGCGGCTTCCGGGGTGAGATTCCCGAGGATCCCGGTCGAAGGTTTGAGCGGGGCCAGCTTTTCCCGGTCCACCCCGATCCGTCGGACCAGCCCGTCGTCATAACGGACATTGTTGATGTCGCGGATATCCGCGAGCCAGAAAAGAGCGATGGAATCAGGGGAAGCGGCGATCTTCCCCGTGAGCTTCAAATTCAGGTAATCCTTGCTTCCCAGGAACATGTGCGTCCGGGCGTAAATATCCGGGAGGCGGTTTTTCCAGTAAAGGATATGGCCGGCATCGTCTTTCCCGGAAAGGGCCGGGGCCCCGCCGGCCCGCGGGATGAACGAAAGGATGTTGGAGAGGGAATATCCCATGATATTGAGAAAGTCCTCCATCCGTTCCTTCACGTAGGGAGCGCCCCGCGAGTCCATCCAGGTCAGGGAATTCATCAGGGGCTTCCCCGCGGAGTCCACCGCGACGGTGGAGGCGAAGGTGCTCGAGCAGGCGACCGCGACAATTTTCTCCGCCGGGGTGAGGTTCCGGGCCAGAAGCCGCCGGGTGGCCGAGACGATCGCCCGCCACCACTCGGCGGGGTCCTGCTCGGCCCCGCCGCCGGGGAGGAAAATGATTGGCGTCGGCTCGAACTCGAAACCGAGGGCTTCGCCCCGGGTGGTGAAAAGGGCGACTTTGGCCCCGCTGGTGCCGTGGTCGATGGCGAGGATGTATTTGTCCTGATTCATTTTGGAAGCATTTTTACACTTTAAAAATGCCAGCAATCCTTCCGGAATTCAAGAATTGCCAATCTGGGCGGTATTCATGATAAAAATGGAGTATTATGATTTTACACAGGACATAACATCATACTAATTGTTGTGCTTGTATTTGATCCCAGACTTTTTCATCAGGCAGAGAAAGGCGGGGGATATGACCAGTCTGGAAGAAATAATAACCGCGGTTAGTAATTTGCCCGAGAAAGAATACCGCCAGTTCCGTCAATGGTTCCTCAAACGGGATTGGGTGAAGCGGGATAGACAGATCGAGGCGGATTCCGCATCCGGCAGGCTTGACTTCCTGGCTCGTGAAGCTCGAGAGGCCAAGAAAGACGGGAAGCTATGGATTTTCTCAATTATCTTCATGTTGATTTTTGCTTATGCTCTTACAATTGGAAATTTATATGCCGCTGAAGAACTTTTTAAATTAGATAGTAGTGTTACAAATAAGAAGATTGAAGGCGCAAATCAAAAAAACAAGAAAATAGTTTACGCGATCATTGGAGAAATAATTCCTCTGGCGGCGATTGGTGTCGGAGAATTTTATTGCTCAACTTTGCCGGATGACATAAATAATGGCAAAAACGACCCGGAAGAATGTTTTGGCTTGTTTCCGCTGATCGGCGCCGGGATTTCAGCCTTGGGAACGCTACCCTCGCATATTTACGCGCAGACTCCTCTTTGGGAAAAAATTGTTTTCCCGATGGCAAAATTAGCGGTGGGTGCGGGTTTCGCAGCCGGAAATGGAATTAAGGCTATGGAACAGGCTTTTGCAAATGAAAATAATAATCAGGATTATATAAAACCTCATAGTTTGGCCGGCGAATATATGTGGATTTCAATTGCCTGGATGGCGACAACGATAGGTTTTCATTTATTGGAAACGGGAGCCCAATGTGTCTCGATTAATGAATATAATACAAATATTAAATTGGAAAGCGTTTTTCTTTATCCTGACTTGATGAAAAAAAACCAACCCGTATTGAAAGTAGGTTTCTATTTTTAATCTGATGATTGACCCCCGAACGGCGACACCATTATCACTTGAATGATGAGGTTTTAACCGCTTACATCACCGTCCGCTCGACCTTTCCGTTTTCATCCACGCTGTCGATGATCAGCCCTTCGAAGGATTTGCCGCCCTTCTTCGGCTTGACCAGCTCGTTGATCAGGCCGATGAATTCCAGGGGATTGACGCAGGCCTCAGGAGGGAGGACGCCTTTGCCCGCGATCTTACCACGGCTCATCAGGACCACCCCGAAGGCGGCGGGGATGCCGGTGCCTTCACCCAGGGCCTGGTTTTGCGAGGCCATGGAGAAGATGTATTTATGGGGCTGGCCGCCCTTCCGGCCGGTCGCCACCACCTTGACGCAGCCCTTCTGGGAGCCGAAACGGGTTTCCTTCAGGATCCGCTCCCGTTCCTTCAGGATGTAGGCGATGGAGAAATCGTAGAGACTCAGGGTCTTGCCCTTTACCCTGATCGGCTCTTTCCGATGGAGGCCGAGCTCGACCATTTTCAGGATCAGGTCGTAATATTCCGCGGGGAGAACGGTGCCCTTGTTGGTGACCCGGCGGACCTTCAGGTAACGGGGGAGAGTGAGCTGCTCGGGGTGGGGGTAGGGATAGACCCGAATCCCGTCACCCAGCAGGTGGAAATCCACTTCTTCCTGGAGGGCAATGCCCTCGGGGGAAAGAAAAGGCACATGTTTCAGCTCGCCGTCAATGAATTGAGGGACTTCGATGGACATGCAATGAAAGCGGTGGGCGATCACGCCCTCGCCTTCCTCCGGCTCGCCGCCGTGGGCGTGGTAGATATCGATCGCCCCGGTCTCTTCCAGGAGGGTTTCGGCCGCAAAGCGGGCCAGGAGATTGGTCACTCCCGGGGAACTCCCCATCCCGATCAGGCAGGCGATGCCCGCCTTTTTCGCGGCGGCGTCCATCTTCAGGATTTCAAGGGTGGCGTCCACGTCGTCGCAGATGTCGACGTAATTTACTTGGGCGCGGATCACGGCCTTGAGGATCGGGGCGGCGAAAAGATAAAAGGGCCCGGTGCAGTTTAGAACAATATCCGCGTTCCGGATGGCCTTCTGCAGGCTTTGCGGACTGCGGGCATCCACCTTCACCGCCGAGACCTTTTTCCCGGCGGCGGCCGCGACTTTCCGCGCTCCGGTCAGGTCGAGATCGCCGATGACGATACTCTCAAACTCGGGCAGGCCGGCCAGCGTCCGGACCGCCACACTTCCCACTTTGCCCGAACCGCCTAAAACCAGTACTTTGGACATAATGGCAACCTTTCGTTAATTACCAATAACCAAGCTCTTGATAGAAAGCTCCAATAACCAGGCTCTCCTACGACCCCGATGGGGTCTCAGGACGAGAACCCCAGAGGGGCAATTACCAAACAAATTCTAAATTTCAATTTTCAAACTTCAGATAACAGAAAGAAAGAGTTTTTTAAACGCTGCAGGATTTTTTCCGGTTTATTTGGAGCTTGGAATTTGGTAATTGGTAATTGTTTTTATTTTACCATTCCAGCACTTTTTTCCGCCTCAGGTAAATGAAGAAATTGATGGCGTCGTACTTGATCGGGCTTAAATCGACGATTTTCCGGATGTTCTTTTTCCCGTCGACGAATTCGATGGTTGTCTGTTCCTGGGGGGAGAAGGTGAACCCTTCGAGCAGGTCCCGGTTGAGGATCCGGGGAACCTTGTCCAGGAAGCTCGCGGGGTTGTAAACCTCGATCCGCAGGTAATCCGGCCGGACTTTATTGTTCCAGAGCTCGGTGAGATGGCGTTCGGTTTCGCTTTCATCTTCGGGGGTCGGCGCCGGGCAGGCAGTCTCCGGCGGGGCCCCTTTCGACTTTTCTTCCTCATGCCCCCAGTCCACCATGCTCTCGAGCATCTTGACCTGCCCGGTGATTTCGATTTTCTTGGTTTCCCCGGAAAGGAGATCGTGGAGTTTGTTCAGTAATCTTTCCTCCAGGCTGTCGGAGTTTTCCAGGAGCTCGCTGACCCGGTGGGTCAGGCCGTTGTCCGCGAGCGAGAGTTTCTTGAGGTTGACCCCGTATTCCCGGAGTACGCCGGCCAGTTTGGTGATTTCCAGCATTTTTTCGTCGGATTCATCCGGGGCGTGGAACCAGTCCGTGAGTTTGGCCTTTTCCTGGTTGGTGATCTCGAGGAAAAAATCCAGGACCTGGTGGTTGGCGCCGGGCAGTTTTTCGCGGAGCAGGTTAACCAGCCAGAGCTCGTCCGGGCGGCAGCTTTTCTCCATCTCGGAAAGGTTGAAATTGATGGCCCGGATTATCTCTTCGGTGTTCATCAGAAGTGCCGATAAGTGTTTTTGCCGCCGGGCCCGGGAAAGGTTTCCGCCCCCCAGGAGGTCCGGGTGGGTTCGAGCCTTGGAGGTTCCTCAGGGTTTGGTGAACTCGAAGGATTTAATCATCTTTTCCACCTGCCTCGTATGCCAGCCGAAATCTTTCAAATCCTGCAGATAACCCAGGGCGAAACCTTGCTGTCCTTTCAGGACATGGACCTGGAGTTTTTTATATTCGAGGCCGTCCTGGGAGAAGGTGTAGACAAACCGGTGGGCCGGGAGCCCGCCCATAGTGGTGTCGCCCGAATCCACCAGCCGGAAGTCGCGGTAAAATATTTTCATCTCCGCCAGTTCCTGCTCCATGCTGTCCTTGAGCGTCAGGCCCTGGGGCACGGTATATGCGATGATGTTGACAAAGTGACCGGGATCGCCGGGCTTGGCCTCCGGGGTCCGGAAGGCGATCAGATTGATTACCTGGTTTTCCTTGATGATCTGGTGTTCGAAAGCGGTGGACCAGCTGGCGGGGTGTTTGATCCTGACGCCGTACATCTGGTCTTCGTAGGTCAGGTATTTCTCGAAGTAATGCCGGTAGGAAAAATAGGCCCCGGTCGCGGCCGCAACTACCCCGACCAGGATAAGCGCGATCACGATATCACGATTCTTTCGGGAACTTTTTTCCATGGATGACCTCCGGTGGTTACATTTTAAAATATTGCGCCGATTTTCTAAATAGCGGGGCCGCTCAGACTTTGATTTCCAGGCCCAGGGGTGAATTTGGCGACATTCCCGGGACCAGCGAATAGAGGTCTTCCTGGGCGGCGAAACGGATTTCGTCTTCCGTGCCGTAGGTGAGGATCGCGCGGCTGGAGAGGGTGTCCAGAAAAGCGGGGAAAGCCCGCTCCCGGCCCTGGCGATAAACGTCGCGGGCGGCCAAAGCCGCGTCATTGGTCCGGAATTCGCGGCGGGCCAGGAGTTTTTCCACTAAAAGCCCGCCGCAGAAGAAATCCTCGTAAGCGATTTTCCCCAGGTTGCCGGCGCAGACAATCGTGACTTTTTCGGTCTGCTCCCGGACCAGGAAATCCACCACCGCCCGGGCGTTAATCAAGGCGGCGAGGATCACCCGCGCCGCCGGGCGGCAGGCGTGAGCGGCCCGGGTGCCGTTGGTGGTGTTGAGGACGATGGTTTTCCCCCGGACCCGGGGGGAACGGAAATTGGAAGACAGGGGGGTGAGCTCGAATTCCCGGATAAAGCTCGAGCCGATCTCCCCGGCCCGGAGCCGGCTTTCCGGGGGAAGTTTTTGGGCCAGAGCCTCGGTTTCCTCCCGGTCCCGGGCCAGGATAAACCTTTCCGCTCCGGAGGCGAACCCGGTGATGATGTTGGTGGTGGCGGCCAGGACATCGATGACCACCGCGGTCGCCCCCGGCAGGCGCCCGGGGTCAACCTCCTGCCAGGAAGTAACTAGATAGATGCGCGCCATATCAAAAGGCCCAGAGCAAAGGGCAGGGAGCAGGGGGCAAAGCGCCGGAAGTTAAAAAAAACGGTTCGCTTAGTTTGATTAATGATTTGGGATTTGGGTTTTGGCATTGGGATTTGTTTGGTAATTGCCCCTCTGGGGTTCTCGTCCTGAGACCCCATCGGGGTCGTAGGAGAGCTTGGGATTTGGTCATTGATTTCCCAAAAGATGTTCTTCCACCCCCAGCCCTTTTTGGCCGGTCTCGAGCAGAGTGAAATCGGCGAAGTTCTCGTAGACAAAAGCGCCTTTCTGCACCGGGAGCTTGATCTGGGAGAACTTCTTCGACTTGATCCGGAGCGTCCGTCCGTCTTCGGCCCGGGCGGTATAAATGGAAGCCAGCGGGTTCCGGCCGTCGGCTTCATACTCGGTTTGGACCTCCACCGAGAGGATGCGCACCCCGCCCCGGGAATCGGAAATAAAACCGCCGGGGATCGTTTCCTCGATTTTCCGGGTGATCATGATGTTCACGGCGCAGTCATCGAACTGGCCGGCCAGCCAGTTCCAGCCCCTGATTTTGGATTCCTCCCGGAAGCCCCAGCTGTGATCCCGCTGGCCCAGGCAGTCGACCGGGATTTCCCGGCCTTTGATCCTGAGGACACCGGTAAGCCGGCAGCTCTGTTCGTAATGAGCCATGCTCAGGGAGATGTCCTTCTCGTCCTGGAGGTTGCGCCCGTAATCACAGATGGGAAAACGGCCCTCGACCTGGAGGATCAGCTCGTGGTCTTTGCCCCGGAAATCCGTCTGGTAAGTCTTAAACGGCTCCAGGCACTTGATCGCGACCACGCCGTCGGTCAGGAGGTCGCCGGGGAAGGATCCGGGGATGTCGATCACGTTGGAGTAGATCCGCGGCTGGCCCTGAACCACATGGGCGGCGGTAAAACGGGCCTTGCCCTTGTTCCGGACCAGGCTCAGGTGATTAAAGCCCCAGACCCCCTTTTCGCGGTCGATGAAGTTGAAATACCAGTTCTCCTTCCAGGTCTCTTTAAGATCCCGGGGAAAAGGATGAATGAATTCGTCAGCGGGTTTCAGCATTTATCCTCTTTTTCTTGGCGGCCGCAACCTTGAGGTTGCGAAAATATAAATATCTTACATCCTTCCATTAATAATTGCGCAGGCTCAAGCCCGCGGCTACCGGCGACCGGCGGATTTGCTGCCTGGTCTGTCGCCATAGCATAACGCAAAGGGCATAGGTTAAAAGCGTCCATTGGGTCTGTTGAGTCCATAGTGTCTATAGTGTCAAAGAAAAGTTTAAACCGACACAATGAACCCAAAGAACACGATAGACCCGACAGACAATATTACCTTTGAGCTTTGACCTTTGAGCTTCTTGCCACCTTCTGCTTGCTACTTCTTTTCCTCCCCTCCGGTGCTTATTTTATTCAGCAGCGTGGGGCGGAGGAGTTTCAAATTGCGCCTGCTGATGTACCCGAGGTGCGCGCCGAGAAGTTTTTCGATGTTCGCTTTTTCTTCCGGGGGAATGATCTCACGGATCTTGTGAAAGAGCTGTTGGGAAAGCTCCAGCAGGCGGTTGGTCCGGTTCCTGAGTTCCAGGAGCTCTTTCCCGTCCTTCGGGGCGGCGGCCTCCAGGCTTTCCCTTTCACGGAAAAAATCCCCGGTGGCCTCCCGGACCTCGGGGCCCAGGGCCTTCAGGGCCTCCGCGATGGAGGAAATCACGACCCGGGCGCGGCTGATCTCGTCCTCCAGGAGGTCGGAACGGTATTCCACCCAGTTCTGCATCTGGTTCAGGATCTCCATTACCGCGATGACCTGCCCGCGGACATAGGGGGAGGAGATGTGCGGGACGACCACTTCCTCAAGGGTCTGCCGAATCCCGGAAAATTGATTTTCAATCGATAGAAGCATATATCCTCCGATTTGATTAAATTCTTATTTAGCTGTCAGCAATCAGCTTTCTTTATCTGACGCGTTGGCATTTTTTCTTTTTTGGGGGGAAGGTTTCGCTTCCCTGAAATCGACCGCCGACCGCAGGCCGCAGACCGCGGCTCAAATAAAGAAAAGTTCAAACCCTATGCCCTATGCAAATTGACGTGTGGATAACGCCTCACGCCTAACCCTTTACGGGTTTTTAATCATTGCTCCGTACTTGGTTATACAACTCCTAACGTTTTTGCCAGCACATATAAAAACGGATAGGTCCGGTAGTGGAAAACCGCGATCCGGAGATCCCGGGCGTTTCCTCCCGAAAAAGCCTTGGTCGCGCCCACCCCCATGCCAACCATCTTCAAGGCGCTCAGGACGCGGTAAAACTCGAGCGCTTCCTTATTGATCATGAGGCCGCTTTTCTCCTGGTAGAGTTTCAGAAACTCGGATTCGGTCATCAGGTGGCTGATCAGGAAATCCGGCGGGCCTGATCTCCAGCCCACATCCATCGTGTAAGCCAGCTCCTCCATCGGGTCGCCGAGATGCACGAATTCCCAGTCAAGGATGGCCTGGATCCGGCCGTCGCGGGTGATGTAATTCCCGGTCCGGTAATCCCCGTGGATGATGCAGGTTTTTTCCGCTTCCGGAAGATGATCCCGGAGCCAGAGGACCGCCTGGGTCACAACCGGGTAGGGCTCGAGCTGGTCGTGGCGGATATTGTCCTCCCAGTATTTGACCTGCGCCCGGGCCGCGCCCTTTCCGGGCCCGGGATCGCCCAGGAAATCGAGACCCAGGGCGCGCCAGTCCGCCCGGTGAAGCCGGACGAGGATGTCCACGAAATCCCCGGCCAGGGCCCGGCGGCTTTTTTCGTCGGGGAAGAGGACCTGCTTTTCGTCCTTCATCGGCGGGACGGGCACCTCTCCCGGGACCAGCTCCATCACATAGAAGGGACACCCCATTACGGCCGGGTCGGGCTCGAACCAGAAGACCTTCGGGCTTTTCATGTCGGTGGACATGAGGGCTTTCAAGACGCGGTATTCCTTTTCCATGTTGTAATTGCTGATCAACCCGACGAGGGGTTGCTTCCGGATGATGAATTCGCGGGGGCCGTCCGGAAGGGTGAGGCCTACCCGGAATGTCTCGCACGACCAGCCCTCGGTATACCGGACGAGCTCGCTGAGCGTAAGACCCGGATCTCTGAGGTTCTTCCGGAAAAATTCCTGGAGGTTTTTCTTTAATTCCATTTTACGTATTGCTTGTCATTCTGAGTCCCGCCTCCGGCGGGACGAAGAATCTCTATTTATAATTAATAAATTTTTCGATGAAGCCTTTTGATGATTTATACTGTTGAATATCCTACTGAATTCAACCCGCATAGTCTAACCCCGCCAATAGCATAAAGCGGTTTCGGGTTTCTAGTCTCTGGTCTCTGGTTATTCAAAGTTTATGAAATTAACTAGAAACTCTAAACTCGAAACTAGAAACGGATTTTTCCGAATTAACCCATGATCAGCTTTTTCTAATTTGACTTTTTGTCGGCATAATAATAGAAAGGGTTATAAATAAGCATTATAAAGGGCTTTAAATCTTGTTTTTCTATGGAGTGCATTAGCTTGCTAATGCAGTGCATCGGCAAGCCGATGCGGTCCATATAAGATACTTAATGAACCAACTCTAAAATGCCCAAGAAAAACACCCATCTTGTCCCCACGGAAATTATCGAGAACAAGATCCTTTTAATCCGGAGCCAGAAGGTAATGCTGGATTCAGATTTGGCCTTTCTTTATGGGGTAGAAACCAGGGTTTTGAATCAGGCGGTTAAGCGCAACCTTAATAAATTTCCCAAAGATTTCATGTTTCAGCTTTCCCGAGAAGAAGCCAAATCCATTCGGCGTTCAAGATCACAATCTGTGATCTTGAAACCCGGCCATAACATAAAATATTTACCCTATGCTTTCACTGAACATGGGGCAATCATGGCGGCCAATGTTCTTAATAGCGAAAAGGCCGTTGAAGTCAGCGTCCATGTGGTTCGAGCGTTCATTAAGTTACGTCGGATCCTGGCCTCCCATGCCGAACTTGCCAGGAAGTTGGATGAGCTTGAAGGGAAATACGACCGCCAGTTTGCCGTCGTGTTTGAAGCCATCCGGCAACTGATGACCCCGCCGCCTGTGCGCCGGCGCCGCCGGATCGGATTTACAGCGCGGGAAAAGTCAGCTAAGTATTCGGTTAAACGGAGAAAGTAAAAGGTTCTTTGGAATGTAAACAAATCAAACAAGTCCTGACATTATGGAAGACAATTATCACCAACAAAATAAACCAAAGAAATTAGATAAATCAGTATTAATTATCTTAGTTATTCTATTTATTTGCTTTTTATTTATACTTTTACATAATTACCCCACCAAGAGAAAGTCTATTAATAAAGAAGAAAAAATAAGTGACGATCAGTTTATTCAGTTAATGGATGATAGGTTGAATAGAGATAAATTATATAAAGAGAAAAACAAAGATAAGGAAATCTCAGAAGCAAATGAATTAAATAAATCATCCCGTGAACATCTTGCTGAGCTTAATGATCTCATTAAAAAGAGACCAAATGATGCAGAATTATTTTTAGATCGGGGTGTGAGTTATATTCCAGAAAATTATTATCAAGCAATAACTGATTTTAGTCATGCTATTCAATTAAAACCGAATTATATTCAAGCTTTTTTATGGAGGGCGAATAGTTATAAAAAAACCGATAATTATGAATTAGCTTTAATAGATTTAAATCATGCTGTTAAATTAGAACCAAAGAACCCATCTAATTATCAAATAAGAGGTGATCTATTTTTAGAATTAAAAGAATATGATCGAGCTATAGAAAATTTTGATTTCATTATTAATTTGGAGCCAAATAAAATATTTGGATATGAAGCAAAAGCATATGCTTTAAATAGAAAAGGAGACTATATTAATTCGCTAAAGGAAGGAAATAAAGCTGTCGAACTATTTCCAGATCAAGGAGATGCCTATTTTTTGCGTGGCAAAGCTTTTTACTATTTAAAATATTATGATAAAGCCATTGAGGATTTTACGAAGGCAATACAGTTATTTTCGTATAGTCCTGATACTTATCAGTTCCGATCTTTAGCATATTTTTATAATGGTGATTATGATCGGGCAATTAATGATATGAAAATGATGATTCAATTGGATCCGCAAAACAGTAGGGCTTGGTATGGGGTGGGGGGTATCTACACATTAAAAGGTAATAAAAAAGATGCTTTGAAATATTTAACTAGAGCTGTGAATATGAATGCCAAATTAAAAGAAGAAGTTCAAAGGGATGAGAATTATAGATCGCTTTGGAATGATCCAGAGTTCAAAAGAATTGTTCAATAGATAATTAAAAGCACATTGAGGACGATCGGCAGGAGGCGGAAATGGGGATAAATTTTAATGTAAAATTCGATGTAAAACGCAAGTTTAAGTACCAGGGCAAGGAATACGATAAGATCGAAGACGCGCCTCCCGAAGCGCAAGATGCCTTCCGTAAAGCCCAAGCCGAATCGGGCATCAAGGTGAATGTCGACCCGCCCAAGATCACCTACAATGGCAAGCAATATTCCCTGGATGAATTGCCCCCCCACGTGAAAGAAATGTACGAAAAATTGATGAAGATGAAGGCCAATGATAAATCCGGGCCGATCGAGCCCTCATCATCTTCGGAAATCGGGTCTTTTCCCGAGCCGTCCGCGGCGATCAACCCGGGAGAGCTGCCGAATGAGCCCATGGCCCCGAAGGCCTTTTCCTCCTGGTTTAAGATTGTTCTTATTCTGATCGCCATCGGGATGATTTACATGATCGTTTCCCGTCTGCATTACTAATATCTGATTATTTATTAAACGTAGGGGAGGGCTTTATGCCCTCCCGAGATTTTTCGGGCGGGGATTAACCCCGCCCCTACATCAAATCGTCATTCCGGACCTGATCCGGAATCCAGTTTCTTTCTTTTTTATTATTCTTTTAAAGGATTTTCTGAGAGAAACTCTCCCTCGGCCCCTCCCTCGACAGGGAGGGGAAAAAAGTAAAATGACCGGATTTCGGCTTGAGTTTATCCTGAGCCCAGGCGAAGGACCGAAATGACGTGAGGCAGCCCCTCCCCGCTATTGACGGGGCGCGCCAAGGGAGGGGAAATAGATATTCGTCAGATTACGAAATAATATTTAAAATGTGATTGTCATATAATCAAATAGCATGGAAGAACTGGATACAAAAACGGAAACGGGCAAGTCCCTCTCTATAGATCGGGGCAAGTCTCTCGATCTGACCCAGGATAAGCCGCAGGTCTCCCTGGAACGGGTGCCGGAACAGACGGGGGTTTACCTCTTCCGCGACGGAAAGGGCAAAGTCCTCTACGTCGGCAAGGCCAAGGACCTGAAAAACCGGGTCAGGAATTACTTCACCGGAGAAGACTCTCGTCCCTCAGTGCGGTATCTCACCCCCAAGATCCGGGCGGTCGAGTGGGTTGTCACCGCCAACGAAACCGAAGCCCTGATCCTGGAAGACAACCTGATCAAGAAATTCCGGCCTCATTACAACATCCGGCTCCGCGACGATAAATCCTTCGTCAGCCTGGTTCTCACCGCCGGGGAGAAATTCCCCCGCTTTTACGTGGGCCGGTCCCGGACGGCGCCGGAGAAGGGGAGCCTGATTTTCGGCCCCTACCCCTCCGCCGATTCCGCCCGGCAGGCGCTGAAGCTCATCCGGAAAATCTTTCCATTCCGGACCTGTAAGACCAGCCAGTTCCGGAACCGCGCGCGCCCCTGCCTCAATTATGAGATCGGGCTCTGCCTCGGCCCCTGCGCGGGAAAGGTCGAAGAGGAAGAGTATGCCCGGATCATCCGCGAGGTGAAGGTCATCCTCTCCGGGAAAGGGGAGGAACTGGTCAACAAGTTAACGCGGGAAATGCAGGAGGCGTCGCAGGGGCTGAACTATGAGAAGGCCGCGATCCTGCGCGACCGGATCCAGGCCCTGGAAAAGATCCTGATCCGCCAGCGGCTCTCTTCCCCTCACCTCGCGGACCGGGACGTGATCGGCTTCCACCGGGAAGGCAACCTCGCGGTGATAGTGGTTTTCTCGGTTCGGGGAGGGAAGCTCGGCAAGTCCGAGCCCTATTCCTTCAAGGGGGTGAAAATCGGGGACGCGGAGCTCCTCGGTTCGTTTCTCTCCCAGTATTATCATCCGCCCCGGGAAATTCCCCCGGAAATCATCCTGATGATCGAACCCGAAGATCGGGCCATGCTGGAGGGGTATCTTTCCGAAAAAGCCGGGGGCCGGGTCAGGATCGCGGTGGTCAGCCGTCCGCCCAAAAAATCACTTCTTCACCTGGCCCGGGAAAACGCCCGGGCCTTTTCCCTGAGCATTCTCTCCCAGGGAAGCGGGAAACCCCTCAAGGCCGTCCAGGACGCGCTCCATCTTCCGTGCCTGCCCCGCCGGATCGAGGCCTTCGACCTCTCGCATCTTTCCGGCACCAACGCGGTGGGGGCGATGGTGGCTTTCCGGGACGGGGAGCCGGACAAAGACAACTACCGCCGCTTCCGGATCAAAGAGGCCTCCGGGCAGGATGACCTGGCCATGCTTTACGAAGTGGTCACCCGCAGGTTCAGGCGCCTGAAAGAGGAAGGAAGCGATTTCCCCGACCTGGTCCTGATTGACGGGGGCAGGGGTCAGCTCCAGGCGGCCCAGCACGCCCTGGCTGACCTCGGGGTCGCTCCGCCCCCCCTCGCGGCCCTGGCCAAGGGCCGGACATATAATAATAAGGAAGAGGGGGTCTACCTGCCCGGGAGGAAAAACCCCCTCCGGCTGAAAGCCCATAATCCCGCCCTCCGGTTCCTGGACCGGATCCGGGACGAGGTCCACCGCTTTGCCATCACCTTCCAGAAGAAGAGCCGGAAAAAGATTTTTGATACCGAACTCGACCGCCTTCCCGGGGTCGGCCCGGCCCGCCGCCAGGCTTTGCTCCGGCATTTCGGGAGCTGGGAGAAGATCAGGGAAGCTACAGTAGAAGAGTTGTCACAGGTTTCCGGTCTGAGTCCCAAACAAGCCGATAAGATTTATCAGCAGATCCGAAAAGCTTAATTATCATTGGCTTTTGTTAATCCCCCCAGCCCCCCTTTGTGAAAAGGGGGGTGAGTTCTCCGACCCCGCTTCCAGCCCATAGGGCTTACCGGCCGGCTTCCGGCCCGTAGGGGCCTCCAGCCCGGAAGGAGGGTAGGGTCTACGACCCGGAGGGTATGAAGTAAGCAGCAGAAAAAACAGGTTGCTAGGTATTTTGGTAGTTTGGTGGTACGAAAAAATGAACTTAACGATTCTAACTCTATGCCCTTTGCCCTCTGCGCTATGCCCTTATGTTAGTAGACCTTCGCGGCGGTCTTGAAGAGGTCCGAGGCCAGGGGGATATTCAGGGTCTGGGCGGTGTGGCGGTTGATCACCAGGGACCCCTGGGCGTAAACGAGGGGAATACCCCCGGGAGACTGCCCCTGCAGGATCTTTTGGATGAGTTGTCCCGCCTGCCGGCCGATCGAGGGGTAGTCCGGGGCCAGGGCCAGGAGGGCGCCCCGTTTGACGAAGACATCCGAGAAGGTGAAAAGCGGGAGCCGGCGGGAGATGGAGGCTTCCAGGAGATACTGAAAGGATTCCTTGCTGACCACCGTCGGGTCGGGGATCATCCAGAGGGCGTCCACCCCCCAGATGATCTCGTTCAGGGAGTCGGCGATCTCCGTCTGCCGGGTCACGGTCTTTTCGATCAGGAGGAGGTTCAGGTCCTTGGCGGCGGTACGGGCCTCGGCGATGGTCTGCCCGCTGACTCCTGGATCGCAGAGGACACCGATTCGGCGGATGGCGGGAAGGGCTTTCTTAAAAAGCTGGAGCTGTTCCTGGGTCCGGATCTTGAGGGACACGCCGCTGATATTGTTTCCCGAAAGATCGTAACGGCCGGGATCCGAGATCATGCAGTAGACAATCGGGATGTCCTTTATTTTTTCCCGGAGCGTGGAGGCGGCGGGGGCCCCGATGGCGAGAATCGCCGAGGGCTGGAAGTGCCGGAGCTGCTCGATCAGGGCGTCGTTCTTGGCCGGGTCGCCCGGCAGGCAGGCAACCTTGGCCTGCGGATATACTTCCTGAACCCCGGCGACCACTTCGCTGTAAACCTCCAGATTGGAACTTTGCAGAATAAAAACCTCGGAAGCCCGGAGGGTGGTCGAAGTCAAAAGAACCAGGGCCAGGCCAAGGAAGACAAGATGAAGACGGATACGGACGGATGCGGACGGATTATTTGTCCGTTTGCTTCCGCTCTTATTGACCTGGATTCCTCCCGCCTCTGGCGGGACGGGAATGACGATCTTGGGATTTTTTCTCACAATCATCATTTAAAAAGATGCTTCCACGAAGCCCGTGATCGTCCGCCCAACCGGCTCTCCGCCGATGTTTTCCGTCTGACCATCCGCCCGGTGCCAGACTTCGCTTGGCATCTGGCGGCCGTTATCGTTTAAGAGGTTGAAGGCCTTGACCCCAACTTCCAAGCGATCTTTCCAGAGCTGGTAACCTACCCGGCAATTGAGCAGGAAATAGGGCCCCAGCTTCTGGGGAGGGGCATTCACCGGGATGAGCACGCTTTTATCGGGGTCGATGATGAAATCCTGGTTTTGGCTGACGTAATTACCGCTGAGGCTCAGGAGGAGGCGGGGCAGGGGTTTCAACCGGAACCCGAAATTGAAAACGTGCTTGGGCGCGAAATCCTCCAGCGGCAGATAGGTTTTTTGCTTGGTGCGCTTGAAGACTTTATCGAGGGAATAATTGAAGAACCCGTCCAGGTTGGAGAGAAGATAAAACTTCAGGGACAACTCCCCTCCGTAATAATCGGCATATTCGGGGTCGTTGGTGAAGCCGAAGGTTTTGGTGATCACGATGGCGTCGCGGTACTGGCTGTAGAATCCGGTCAGGGAGGCTTCCAAACGGCGGAAAAAATGTCCCTGGTAGCCGATTTCATAGGTGCTGATCTTTTCGTTTTTCAGCCCGGGGGAATAAAGGATCTTGTTGAAAATATCTATATATCGCCCGATTTCCTGGAAGGATTTCAGCCGCATCCCGTATTCGAAAAAGCTGGGTTTCCGGAAGGCCTGGCCGTAGGAGAAGCGGAGGTTGTGCTCGGGGCGGAAGAAATAGACGAGACTGGCTCGCGGGGAGAAGGACTGGTTGGTGACGGAGTTGTAGTCGTAGCGGAGTCCCGCGGTGAAAAAAAGGTTCTTTTGAATGTTCCATTCGTCCTGGAAAAAACCCTCGAAACGCTTTTCGTCGTTGTAGGTTTTCGCCAGGATGTTGGAGTAAAAGATATTCATCAGGTAACCCGTCCCCAGGGTCAGACGGTTCCGTCCGGGCAGTTTTTGCGTGTATTCCAGCCGGCCTTCCAGGTTGTCCATGTAGGAATTAAATTGGGGGATAAAATATTGGATCAGGAAGGTGGGGGCGACGACATCGGCGTCTAGGTAGAGACGCCGGTAATTAGCCTGGAACTTGAGGTTTTTGTAGGTGGAGACGGTATTGAGATAAAAGGTCGGCTTGAGCTTGAAATTCAGGTACATGAATTGACTGTAGTAATCCCACTTGGTCAGAAGGTAGGCCAGGTCCAATTGGATCCGGGCGTCCGCCGCGGGTTCGTAAAGGGCTTTCACCCGGGCCCGGAAAACCTGCGCGTTGGTTTGGTCCGGGTCCAGCGTGCTCTGGAACTGGTTAAAATCAGCGGAGGCCAGGATCGAGAAAGGAGAATATTGCCGGGCGAGCTTGCCCTTGAAAAACATGGTGCCCAGGCCGTTATCGTAGGCGCCCACTTCGGAAATCAGGGTGGCGGTTTTTAAACCCTGAGGGTTTTCGGTGACGATATTGATCACCCCCGCGAAGGCGTTGGCCCCGTAAAGGTTGGAGGCCGGACCCCGGATTACCTCGATCCGCTCGATGTCATCCAGGGAAATGGGCAGGAGGCGCCAGAACACCCCACCGAAGAAGTTGCTGTTGATTTCCTGCCCGTCGATCAGGACCAGGACCTTGTTGCCCCCGACGGTCGTAAAACCGCGGATGCCCAGGGTTTTGTTGGCGGGAGAGAGGCCCTTGACCTGGACCCCCGGGACGATTCGGAGGAACTCCTCCAGGGTGGAAACCGCGTAGGCTTTGATGTCATCTTTGTTGAGGACCGTGACCGCCGAGGGGGATTCACTCAATTTCCGGGCGTGCTTGGAGCCGGACTCCGCGAACTCCTCGGGTGCGAGAAACATCTCCTCGAATTTTTTCTGGGTTTTCTCCCCCATCTCGTCGGTTTTCATCTCCTCCTCCACCCCCAGGAGCTGCTCGTCGGAGGAGGCGGCTTTTTCCGGCTCGGCGAAAAGGACGGGAGCGAATGGATGGAACGGGAAGAAACAGAACCCCAGCGCGAGAATCGCGCTGAAGGAAATTCGTTTTAATCGGGAATTCAAACGAGTGAAGGGAAAGATAAAGTTCAGATTTTTTGTGGTTTGCCGATTCACTTGTCCCGTCTCTGGCGGGATCGGCGGTGCCATAAGGAGTCCTTTTTTGGAGTGCAATAACTTGCTATTGCTGTGCATCAGCCCTTCGATATAACTCAGGGCAAGCAAGCTGATGCAGTCCATAAATGTGCCCGATCCTTCCGAAGTCAGGATAAATAAATCGGGCAACTACATTTTCATGTTGCACAATGCGCTTTGCTCCCCGCGCTTTGCGCTACAGCCCGGGGGAGCGGACCTCGGCCCCGCGGTGCTTCAGGTGCTCGAGCTTGTTCAGGGCGTTGATATAGGCCCGGGCGCTGGCGACGAGAATATCGGTGTGGGCGCCCTGGCCGATGGCGATGTAATTTTCCTCGGAGAGGCGGACGGTCACCTCGCCCTGGGCGTCGGCCCCGCCGGTGATGGCGTTGATGTCGAAGCGGAGGAGCTTGGCCTTGGTGCCGGTGATCTCGGCGATGGTCTGGTAGATCGCGTCCACCGGGCCGTCCCCGGTCGAGGCGCCCCGGAGAATCTTCCCCTCCAATTCGATCTGGACCGTGGCGGTGGGGATCATCTCGCTCCCGGTGGCGATGTTCATGGAGATCAGGTGGTAACGGTCGGGGGCCCGGAAGATCTCGTCGGCCACGATCGCCTCGATGTCCTCGTCAAAGACCTCTTTCTTCTTGTCGGCCACGGCCTTGAAGCGCTTGAAGGACTTGTTCAGAGCGGCGTCGTCCAGTTCGTATCCCAGGGCTTTGACCCGGTCCCGGAAGGCGTTGTGCCCGGAATGTTTCCCGAGGACGATCAGGTTGGAAGCCAGGCCGATGGTCTCGGGCTTCATGATTTCATAGGTGAGGGGGTTTTTTAAGACCCCGGCCACGTGGATGCCGGCCTCATGGGCGAAGGCGTTGGACCCGACGATGGCCTTGTTGGGCTGGACCACGACCCCGGTGATTTTGGAAAGCATCCGGCTCGCGGGATAGATCTGCTCGGTCACGATCCGGGTCTCGAGCCCGTAGAATTTCTTGCGGGTTTTCAGGGCCATGACCACTTCTTCCATCGCGGTGTTCCCGGCCCGCTCCCCGATCCCGTTGATCGTGCATTCCACCTGCCGGGCTCCCTCGCGGAGGGCGGCCAGGGTATTGGCCACCGCCATCCCCAGGTCGTCGTGGCAGTGGACGCTGAGGACCACGGGATTATTTTTCACGACTTCCTCCCGGATCAGGCGGATCAGGAGGGCATATTCCTCGGGGGTGGTAAAACCCACGGTGTCGGGAATGTTGAGGGTGTTCGCCCCGTTTTCGATCGCGACCCGGCAGACCTGGACCAGGTAATCAGGGTCGCTCCGGGTGGCGTCCTCGGCGGAGAATTCCACATTTTCCAGGTAGCGGCGCGCGTGGGCCACCGCCCGGGCCACGTCCCGGAGCACCTCTGCCCGGGTTTTCCGGAGCTTGTGCTCGAGGTGGATGTCCGAGGTGGCGATGAAGGTGTGGATCCGGGGGACCTCCGCCTCGCGGATGGCCTCCCAGCAGCGGTCGATGTCGGGGAGGTCGGTCCGGCACAGCCCGGCGATTTCGACCCCCTTTACCTCCCGGGCGATCCGGCGGACCGATTGAAAATCCCCCTCGGAGGAGATGGGAAACCCGGCCTCGATCACGTCCACCTGGAGGCGCTCCAGCTGCTTGGCCACCCGGATTTTTTCCTCCGGGTTCATGCTTGCTCCGGGGGACTGCTCGCCGTCCCGGAGGGTGGTGTCAAATATTTTTACCAGTTCGGCCATCGGCGGAAGCCTCGATCGGTTCCCGATTCTTGATTTCGGTTCCCGGTTTTTTGAATTCGATCACCGGCTCCACGGCCCGCGGCCGGCGCAATCTTTTCCAGAGCCATTCGCACGGGCCGGAGAGGGCGTAGGACCCGAACCCGATGATAAACATCATTTCCGGGTTGAGGACAATGAGCGTAAAAATCGCGATCGCGATGAGCATGATGTAAAAAGGTTTCCGGGCCCGGAGGTTCAGATCCTTGTGGCTCCGGTAGGGCAGGGGGCTGACCATCAGGAGCGCCAGGCCGCTATGAGTGATGAGGAAGGAATACGGGTAGGTATCGGAGGGGGAGAGACCGAACTCGTGGAAAAAAAGCACGATCGAGGCCACAGTGGTGCCGGCGGAGGTGGAAGCCAGCCCGGTAAAATCGCCCTTGGGTGTTTCCGTCACTACGGTATGGATGTTGAAGCGGGCCAGCCGGAGGGCGGCGCAAGCGGTGAAAAGGAAGGCCGCGGACCAGCCCAGCCGGTCGAGGGACTGAAGGGCCCAGAGATACATCAGGATCGAGGGGGCGGCTCCGAAGGAGAGCAGGTCGGAAAGGGAATCGTACTCTTTCCCGAACTGGCTCTGGGAGCGGGTGAGCCGGGCCACCAGGCCGTCGAACATATCGAAGAGGGCCGCGCCCATGATCAGCCAGGCGGCTTTCTGAAATTCGCCGTGGATCGAGAGCATGATCGAGTAAAAACCGCAGAAAAGGCTGGCGGTGGTCACCAGGTTGGGGGCGATGGGGATGCCCCGGATCTTTTCTCGGAGCTGTTTGCTTTTTTTCATCCTGAGAGTCGGCATTACCATTCTCCGATTATGGTTTCCCCGCCCCGGACCAGGTCGCCCGGCCGGACTTTGATCCGGACCGGGTCGGGCAGGAAAATTTCCACCCGGGAGCCGAAGCGGATCAGGCCGATCCGCTCTCCCTGCCTAAGATTATCGCCCACCTGCGGGTGACAGACAATCCGGCGGGCCACCGCGCCCACGATCTGCTTGATCATCACCCCGCGTCCGTTTTCCATCCGGAAGGCCAGGGAAACCTGGACATTCCGGCGCGCCGCCTCCGGCCGGGAGGCGACCAGGTAGGCCCGGCCGCTTTTTTCCTTCCCGAAAACCCGGCCGGTGACCGGGGCGCGGTTGACGTGCACGTTCAGGGGGGACATGAAGATCACCACCCAGTTCACCTCGGCCTTGAGGAAGTTGTCTTCCCGGATCCGGCCGACCTCGATGATCCTCCCGTCCGCCGGGGAAATGATGATCTCCGGGCCGATCTTCAGGCAGCGGCGCGGGTCGCGGAAAAAATAAAGCGAGAAAAGGGTAAAGAGGAGGAAAACCCCCGCGAAGCCGTAGAATTTAAGGAAAAGACCGCAAGCCACCCCGGCCAGGCCGATCCCGATGAGAAAAAAACCCTCCCGGGCGAAAGGAAAATGAAAATCCTCCCGGGTCTCAACCACGGCCTTGGTTTTTTGCGAACAGGTGTTATCCATTTAACATAAGGTCATAGGTTATAGGCATAGGGCATAGAGCATAGAGTTCAGAGCGTCTGTTTTGTCTGCCTCGTCCATCTGGTCTATCTGGTCCTTCTCGTTAAGAACGTTCGGTTCGTTAGGTACGTTGTTTTCGAACTACCTAACCACCCAGCAACCCAGCCACCTTCTTTTTCCGGTTACCGGTTACCTGCTACTTGCTGCTTTTTTGTTTCTTCGCTCCCGCCGGTGCGGATTTCATCCAGGGCATCAGCTTCCGGAGTTCGACCCCGACCTTTTCCGCGAGGTGGGCTTCCCCCTCCCGGGAAAGGGCGTTGAAGACCGGGCGGCCGGCCTGGTTTTCCAGGATCCATTCCCGGGCGAATTCGCCGTTCTGAATCTGGGAGAGGGTCTCCCACATTTCCTCCCGCACGGACTCGTTGATGATCCGGGAACCGCGGGTCAGATCGCCATAGCGGGCGGTGTTGCTGATCGAGTCGCGCATCTTGGCGATGCCCCCGGAGTAAATCAGGTCGATGATGAGCTTCATCTCGTGGATGCACTCGAAGTAAGCCATCTCCGGGGCGTAACCGGCCTCGACCAGGGTTTCGAAGCCGGCCAGCATCAGCTGGGTCAATCCGCCGCAGAGCACGGCCTGTTCGCCGAAAAGATCGGTCTCGGTTTCCTCCCGGAAAGTGGTTTCCAGGACCCCGGCCCGGGTCGCGCCGATCCCCCGGGCGTAGGCCAGGGCCGTCTGCTTGGCCTTCTTGGAGGGGTTCTGCTGGATGGCGATCAGAGCGGGCACCCCGCGCCCCTCGACGTATTCGTGCCGGACCAGGTGGCCCGGCCCCTTGGGAGCGACCATGATCACGTCCACCTCCGGCGGGGGTACGATCTGTCCGAAGTGGATGCTGAACCCATGGGAAAACATCAGGGTCTTTCCCCGCTTGAGCGCGGGCTTTATTTCCATCTCATAGATGCCGGCCTGCCGCTCGTCGGGAACCAGGATCTGGAGGACATCGCATTGCCGGGCGACTTCGGCCGCGGAAGCCGGGTTGAAACCGTGTTCCTTGGCTAAACGGAA
Source organism: bacterium (assembly GCA_028713675.1). Taxonomy (GTDB): domain Bacteria; phylum Desulfobacterota; class JAPLJL01; order JAPLJL01; family JAPLJL01; genus JAPLJL01. The sequence goes on along the minus strand of JAQTNV010000012.1, from coordinate 14,592 downwards.
ATTGGGTCCGCCGGGCCGCTGGGCCACCAGAACCGTGATCCCGCTGTCCCGCAGGTTCTGGGCCTGGGCGTGGCCCTGGCTCCCGTATCCGATGATCCCGACTTTCTTGCCCTGGAATACTTTCAAATTGGCGTCCTGGTCGTGGTATACCTTCATCTGCTCCTCCCTTCCTTATTTAAATTGACGAATGACGATTGTCCCTCGCAAGACCTCGGGATAAATAGATTGACGAATGAAAATCATTAATACCCAATATATGGATTGGCATTATTTACAAAAAAGCCTTCCCTTATTTAATCACTTCACGCTTGTCTTTGGCATGTTTACTATTTTATTCCAATCGTCAATCGTCAATCGTCAATTTTCTAACCACCTTCTTTCTCCCCGTTCGGCTCCACCCCGGCGGTTTTCGGTCCTCTCCCCATCGCGACCTTGCCGGAGCGGCCGATCTCCTTGATCCCCAGCGGTTTCAGGAGGGCGAGGAAGGCCGTGATCTTTTCGTCATCGCCGGTCACCTCGATCACGAAGGAGGTGGGGGAAACATCCACGATCTTGCCCCGGAAGATCTCCGCGATCCGCAGGATCTCGGCCCGGTTCTTTTCCTTGGCCTCGACCTTGATCAGGGCCATCTCCCGGTCGATGTGAGGGGTTCCGGTCAGGTCGCTGACCTTGATCACCGGGACGAGCTTGTTCAAATGCTTGGTGATCTGCTCGATGATCGGGTCGTCGCCCCGGGTGACGATGGTCATCCGGGAGATGGTGGGGTCGAGGGTCTCGGCCACCGACAGGCTCTCGATGTTGTAGCCCCGGGCGGAAAACATCCCCGCTACCTTGGCCAGGACCCCGAATTGGTTTTCGACGAGAACCGAGATGGTATGTTTTCGCATTTTTATATCCTCAGTTTTTCCGGCATTACTTTTTTCCTGACTTTCTATGCTCTCTGCGCTTTGCCCCCTCCGGGCCGTAGGCCCTACGGGCCGGAGGCTATGCCCTATGCTACAACAGGATCATCTTGTTGATCGCCTCCCCGGCCGGCACCATCGGGGAAACATCCTCTTCCGGCTCCACCACGAAGTCCATGATCACCGGGCCTTTGGTCTTCAGGGCTTTCGCGATCACCGGCTCGACCTCCGCGGGCAGTTGGGCCCGGAGACCGGTGGCCCCGTAGGCCTCGGCCAGCTTGACGAAATCGGGGGAGACATCCATCCGGGAGTGGGAGTAGCGGCCGCCGTAAAAGAGCTTCTGCCACTGGCGGACCATGCCCAGAAAACCGTTGTTCAGGATGGCCACCTTGACCGGCAATTTGTGCTGGACCGCGGTGGCGAGCTCCTGGATGTTCATCTGGATCGAACCGTCGCCGGCGATGTCGATGACGGTTTTTCCCGGGAAAGCGGCCTGGGCCCCGATCGCGGCGGGCAGGCCGAAACCCATGGTGCCGAGACCGCCCGAGGTGATCAGCTGGCGGGGATGATTGAATTCGTAAAAAAGCGCGGTCCACATCTGGTTCTGCCCGACCTCGGTGGTGATGATCGCATCGCCTTTGGTCGCCCGGCAGAGCGCCTCCACCACGGCCTGGGGCTTGATCATTTTTCCGTGCCGGTAGGAAAGGGGCTTGTCCTTTTTCCATTCCGCGATCCGCTTGAGCCATTTCTGCCGGGCCCTGGCGATCTCCGCCCGGGGCCGGGGAGCGTCCGCCAGGAGCTGCCGGAGGACATGCTTGACGTCGCCGACGATCGGGAGGTGGACCTTGACGCTTTTGGAGATCGAGGTGGGGTCGATGTCGATGTGAACCTTCTTGGCCAGGGGGGCGAACTCGTTGATCTTGCCCGTCACCCGGTCGTCGAAGCGGGCCCCGATCCCGATCAGGAGGTCGCATTCGGTGACCGCCAGGTTGGCCCAGTAGGTGCCGTGCATCCCGAGCATCCCGAGGGAAAGCCGGTGGGAGCCCGGGAACCCTCCGAGCCCCATCAGGGTCATGGTGACGGGGATGTTTTCCGCTTCGGCGAACTTCAGGATCTCGGGCGCGGCCCCGGAAAGGATTACCCCCCCGCCGACGTAAAGCACCGGCCGCTCAGCGGTCGCGAGCAGCTCGAGACAACGCTGGATCTGCCCGGGATGACCGTCGTAGGTGGGGTGGTAACCCCGGGGCACGACCTGCCTGGGGAAAACGTAATCGGTGGACTGGGCCTGGATGTCTTTGGGGATGTCGATCAGGACCGGGCCCGGGCGTCCGGTCCGGGCCAGGTAAAAGGCCTCCCGGATGATGGGGGCCAGGGTTTTCACGTCCTTGACCAGGTAATTGTTCTTGGTGCAGGGGCGGGTGATGCCCACGATGTCCGCCTCCTGGAAGGCGTCGTTCCCGATCAGGGGGGTGTTGACCTGGCCGGAGAAAACCACCAGGGGCGAGCTGTCCATCGCCGCGGTGGCGATGCCGGTCACGGTATTGGTGGCGCCGGGGCCGCTGGTGACCACCACCACGCCGGGCTTGCCGCTGGCCCGGGCGTAGCCGTCGGCGGCGTGCACGGCGCCCTGCTCGTGGCGCACCAGGATGTGCCGGAGGGGGGAATGGTAAAGGGCGTCATAAATGGTCAGGACCGCCCCGCCGGGATAACCGAAGATGGTGTCCACCCCTTCTTTAACTAGGCAATCAACTAAAATCTGCGCCCCGGTTTTTTTCATGAGAAATGTCCCCCGTAAATAGATATTAAATACCTAATTCCCTTGGAGAATCAAGTCGCAGGGCCTTTCCGGTTGATCCGAGCGGTTGAGCGGTCGAAACAGCCACGCTGGCGGCGGGTTGCAGGGAGCAGGGCCGAAACAAGTTGGTCTTTTACGCTCTATGCCCTTTGCCCTATGCTCTATGCTTTCGGCTTTTGGTCCGGCGGCTCAAGAATCGCCCCCGTGGACGCCGAGGTCACCAGGGCGGTGTAGCGGGCGAGCCAGCCCCGCTGGAAACGGGGCGGGGGGGCCTGCCATTTTTTCCTTCTTTCCGCGAGGATTTTCGGGTCGACCTTGAGCTCGAGCCGGCGCCCGGGGATATCGATCTCGATCAGGTCGCCGGGCCGGATCAGGGCGATCGGGCCGCCCGCCTGGGCCTCGGGCGAGACGTGCCCCAGGCAGGGGCCGCGGGTCCCGCCGGAGAAGCGCCCGTCGGTGATCAGGGCGACCGAGTCGGAAAGCCCCATCCCCACGATCGCGGAGGTGGGCTCGAGCATCTCCCGCATCCCGGGGCCGCCCTTCGGGCCCTCGTAGCGGACGACCACCACGTCCCCGGGCCGGATCCGCCTGGCCTTGATCGCGAGGCTCGCTTCATCCTCGGAATTGAAGACCCGGGCCTTCCCGGTGAAACGCATCATTTTATTGGAGACGGAGGCCTGCTTGACCACCGCACCCTCCGGGGCCAGGTTGCCCCGGAGAATCGCGATCCCGCCGTCGGGCCGGTAGGCCTTGTTCAGGGGACGGACCACCTGGTCCTCATGGGGGCGGAATTTCCGGGCGATCTCCTTCATCCGGAGCCCCGAAACGGTGGGGTTGTCCTCGATCTTGTCTTTCAATCGGTGGAGGAGGGCCGGCACCCCGCCGGCCGCATCCAAATCTTCCAGGAAGTGTTCGCCCGAAGGCCGGATATAGGCGATCTGGGGGATCTTCCGGGAAATCTCGTCGAATTTTTCCAGGGGAAGCCGGACCAGGGCCTCGGAAGCGATGGCCAGGAGATGGAGAATCGTGTTGGTCGACCCACCCATGGCCATGTCCACCCGGATGGCGTTATGAAATGCCGCCGGGGTCATGATTTTCCGCGCGGAAACGCCCTCCCGGATCAGGCGGACGATCTCGAGCCCGCTCCGGTAGGCGATCCGGCGCTTCCGGGAACTCGCGGCTAGGGCGGTCCCGCAGCCGGGGAGGCTCATCCCCATCACCTCGGTCAGGATGGACATCGAGTTGGCGGTATAAAGGCCCTGGCAGGCGCCGGCTCCCGGGCAGGCCTCGAGCTCGAGGGCGTGGACCTCATCCTCGCTCATCGTTCCCCCCCGGCACCGGCCCACGGCCTCGAAGGTGTCGCGGACCAGGTCGAGGCGGCGCATCTCCAGGCGCCCGGAGATCATCGGGCCGGCGGTGACGACGATGGCCGGGATGTCCAGGCGGGCGGCGGCCATCAGCATCCCCGGGGTGATCTTGTCGCAGTTGGTCAGGAGGACCAGGCCGTCCAGGGCGTGGGCCTCGGCCACGGATTCCACCGAGTCGGCGATCAGCTCGCGGGAGGGCAGGGAAAAGTGCATTCCCCGGTGGCCCATGGCGATCCCGTCGCAGATGGCCGGGAGGCCGAAGACGAAAGGCACACCCCCGCCGCCGGCGATCCCGCGCTCGATGAAACGCTCGAGCTCGCGCATCCCGATATGCCCGGGCACCAGGTCGCTGAAGGAACTGGCGATCCCGACCAGGGGCTCGCCCAGCTGGCAGGGGTCCACCCCGGTGGCGTGCAGCAGGGCCCGATGCGGGGCCCGGTCGATCCCCTCCGTGATCCGCCTGCTGATTCTCTTCATCTCTCCTCCCGCGGGTTATAATCGTTAATATGGAGTGCATCAGCTTGCTGATGCGATGCCTTCCTAACGAAGAAACCAGAACACCCTCTAATAATAATGAATATTATATATATAAAGGGATATTTTCCAGTTTCCCGCTATGGCCGGTTTCCCGCCGCCGGCTTTTATTTGCCGTTTTCTTGACCTCCAATCCCGGTTTGTTATTATGAAACTTTAAGACAATAAGATAAGGGGTGAATATATCCGGTGGAATGAGGATTTTTGCTGCTTGGTTCTGAGCAAATCTCCAGGATTTTCGCGGAGGGGGTCCCATGATCAATGACAAGGATAAATCCAAGGAAGAATTAATCCGGGAACTGGAAAACCTGCGTAAAAGGTTTGCCAGGCTGGAGAATGCGGGGGATATCGAATACAAGCGCATTGAGGGAGAGCTGAAAAAGAGCGAGCAACTGCATCGCACGGTCTTTCAGCACAGCCCCGATTACATCTACCTCAACGACGTGGATGGTTTTTTTCTCGATGCCAATCCGGCGACCCTCGAGGTCCATGGGTTGTCCCTGGAGGAATTCCAGAAAAAAAGTTTCCTGGATTTTTTCGCCGGCGACAACCTCGAGGAACTGATCCGGGTATCCGAAGACCTGAAGGAAGGCCGCCCGGTTTTCGGCTTGAAGCTCCGGACCCGCACAGTCCATGGCCAGATCCTGGAGCTGGAGATCAACGCGGTCCCGCTTTTCGAGGACGGTAAAGTGGTATCGGTCCTGAGCCTGGCTCGGGACATCACCGCGCGCGTGAATGCCGAGGCCAAACTGAAGCAGGCCTACGACGAAATGGAAACCCGGGTGACCATGAGGACCGTGGAATTGGTAAAAGCCAACCAGGAACTCCGGTCCGAAATCGCCGAGCGCCAGCGGGCGGAGAAGGCCCTCCGGGAATCGGAGGAACTATATCGGACCCTGATGGAAACCAACCCGGACATGGTGTTGGTTGCCGACCTGGGAGGCCGGATTATGGCGGTTTCCCGAAACACGTTGAAAATAATGCAACTGGAAAAAATGGAAGATATTATCGGGCATCAGACCTTTGAATTCATTGCTCCCTTGGATCATGAAGCGATCGTTCAGTATCGAGAAAAACTCATCCACGAGGGTTCTTATCGGAATGTGGAAATAACTTACCGAAGAAAAGACGGGACCACTTTCGTGGAAGAGGTCAACGTTTCCCTGCTCAAGGACGCCAATGGGGAGCCCTGGGGCTTGATCGGCGTGGGCCGGGACGTGACCGAGCGCAAGCAGGCCGAGGCGGCCCGGCAGGAGTCGGAGGAACTCTACCGGACCCTCGTCGAAACTTCCCCCAACATGATCGGCCTCCTGGATCTCGAGGGACGGATCCGGTTCATGAACCGCAGGCTGAAAGAGGCCCACGGGGTCAAGAAGGAAGAGGATTTCATCGGGAAGAAGGTGACCGATTTGATGCACCCCGCCGACCGGGAAAAGGCGGAGGCCAACATCCGCCGGGCGAACCGGGGCGAATTCAACCGGAGCAATGAGTACTCGATCCACCTGCCGGACGGCAGCCTGGCGATTTGGGAAACCACTTCCGCCCTGATCCGGGACGCGGGAGGGAGGCCGAAAGCAATCCTCGCGATCAACCGGGATGTGACCGAGCAGAGGAAGGCGGAGAACGCCCTGCGGGAATCGGAGGAGTTGTATCGGACATTAGTGGAAACCTTACCGGACGTGATCACGGTAATGGATCTGGAGGGCCGGGTAATTTACGCGTCCCCGAAAATGTTTGAAACGTATGGTTACAAAAGCGAAAAGGAATTCCTGGGGAAGAAGTTTTCCGAACTGACTATTGCCCAGGACCGGGGAAAAGCCATCGCCAATTTCCGGAAAGCGATCCAGGAAGGTTCCATGCAGGGCCAGGAATATAAAGCGTTCCGGAAAGACGGGACATCCATCATTGTGGAATCAAGATCCTCCGTTCTCCGGGATGCCGCGGGGAACCCCAAAGCCCTGATGGGGATCACCCGCGACGTGACCGAACGCAAGCGGTCGGAGACGGCCCTCCGGGAGTCTGAGGAGCGGTACCGGACGCTGGTGGAGACCTCCCCCGAAGCCGTTTTTGTTACCGACCTCAAGGGACGGATCAAGGAAGTGTCCCGGCGCGCCTTGGAGATCATGGGGGCCCGCGAGAAGAAGGATCTGATCGGGAAACCCGTTTTTGATTTTACCGATTCCCGTGAACACGCGGGGATAAAAAAGCATTTGGCCAAGATTCTGAAGTCCCAAGTAATCCGGAACATGGAACGCGTCATCAAAAGGATCGACGGCACCACTTATTTCGGAGAGGTCAGCGCCTCCCTGCTGCGGGACGACCGGGGAAACCCCAAGGAGCTTCTGGTCACAATCCATGACGTCACCGAGCGCAAGCGGGCGGAAATGGCCCTCAAGGAATCGGAGGAGATGTACCGGACGCTGATCGAGACCTCCCCGGACGTAATTGCCATGCTGGATATGGAAGGGCGGATCACCTACGCGACCGGAAAAATTTACGAGATGTACGGTTACAAAACGGAAAAGGAATTTTTAGGCAAAAAGGCCCTGGATTTTGTTTCACCTAAAGATCGGGAAAGGGCCGGCTCCAACCTGATGAAATCGGCCCGGCTCGGGTCGCTCCGCGGCAATGAATACCCGATATTGAGGAAGGACGGAAAGGTCATCGTCACGGAAGTCAGTTCCGCCTTGATCAAGGACGCTCACGGCCGGCCCAAGGGCATGATCGCGATCAACCGGGACGTGACCGAGCGCAAACGGGCGGAGGAGGCCCTCAAGGAATCGGAGGAACTCTACCGGACGCTGGTGGAGACCTCCCCGGACGCCATTGTCTCCACCGACTTGAAAATGCGGATCACCGCGGCCTCCCAGCGCGCTCTCGAACTTTTCGGGGCCGACAAGAAGGAAGACCTGATCGGCAAGGTGTCCTTGGCGCTTACCGATCCCAAGGACTACCGGGAGAATCTGAAAAATATTAATAAAATTTTCAAGGGCAAAGTAGTCCGAAATGTGGAGCAGGTCTTTTCCCGCATTAAAGGAACCAATTTTATCGGAGAAGCAAACGCCGCGCTCTTAAAGGACGCGTCGGGAAACCCCACCGGGTTCCTGGCCTCGATCCGCGACATCACCGAGCGCAAGCGGATGGAAAAGGAGATCCTGGAGATCGCCGCCCGGGAGCGGAGGCGGATCGGCCACGACCTGCATGACGGGCTGGGCCAGCATCTCGCCGCCATCTCATTCATGAACAAAGTCCTGGAAAACAAGCTGGCGGCCAAGTGCCCCTCCGAAGCCCGGGAGGCGGCCAAAATCTCCAAGCTGATCAGCGAAGCCATCACCCAGTCCCGCGACCTGTCCCGGGGGGTCAACCCGGTCGAGCCCCGGGCCGACGGGCTGATGGTTTCGCTCCGTCAGCTCTCGGCCAACCTGGAGAGGATCTTCAAGGTTTCCTGCGCTTTCCTCTGCCCGCGCCGCGTCCTGGTGGATGACAATATCGTTTCCACCAATCTTTATTACATCGCCCAGGAAGCCACCAGCAACGCGATCAAGCACGGGAAAGCCGGCCAGATAAAGATCCGCCTTGCGGTCGTGAGAAACAAGCTGACCCTGAGTGTGAGCGACAACGGGGTCGGGATTCAGGAAGATTTTAAAATTAACCGGGGCCTGGGCCTGCAGATCATGGATTACCGCGCGAAGATCATCGGGGCTTCCTTGAATATCCAGCCGGGCCGGAAGAGTGGGACCACGGTCACCTGCTCCCTCCGCGTTCCGGCGAAAGTGTTGAATTAAAAAAGGTACAAGCAGCAGGTAGCCGGTAACCGGTAAAACCAAAACGTGGTACGTGGCTTTTCGATAAGATCCCGAGGCGCCGCGGACGAGGGAAGCCTCGCTACTGTAGTGAGGCTAACGCTTCTTTACATTTGCTTGAATGGTTTTCTTAGCCGTCATTCCCGCGAAGGCGGGAATCCAGGATAAAAAACCTGGAATTCGTAATAAATATCTGGATTCCGGGTCAAGCCCGGAATGACAAACAAGGTAAAGGAATTTATGACACACTACACTACCGGGTAACTGGTTATCTGCTACCCGTTACCTGTTACTTCCTCTCCCGCTCCCACTGCTTATACATGTAATCGTCGTAATCAATTTTGTCGAAATCGACCAGCCACCGGAATTCCCCCCGGGCGGCGGCCTCATCCAACGCCACCTTCAGGCGGGCGTAGTGCCCGGGGTTCATGGAGGCGACCATCTCATAATCACCTTCGATGGCCATCACCGGGCAAACCTCCACGCAGAAACAGCAGTGAATGCAGGGGCTCTGGATCCGGGGCGGGTTCGCCCCGACCTCGATGCCCTGGACCGGGCAGCTCTCCTCGCACTGGCCGCAGTGGGTGCAGAGCTCCTGGTTGATGGTCAGGGGCGGCATGATATTGCCCACCAGCTCCCGGCTGAACATCTCCGCGCTTTTCACCCACTCCTCGTCCACCGGGGCCGGTTCGGGGATGAGGCTCAAATCGCCCTGAGAGATCCGCTCCCGGCGGGGCACGATCTCCCGGCCGAAAGCCCGAGCCCGCTCAAGGTCGATCTCGTCCGGGTGCCCGGTGGTGGTGGTCGGGTGGGGGATGAAGGGCGCGGTGGCGTCGGCGTACATGTCGAAATAGCCGATCACCGTCACGCCTTTTTTCTTAAGATGTTCGGCCATGGAATTAAGGGTTATCCCCAGGGCCGAGCCGTGACTGGCGAAGACAAACCAGAACTTACCTTTCAATTCGGGCAATTTATCAATGAAATCGCGGACATGGAACGGCTCCTGGTAATAAAATACGGGGCAGCCCAGGCCGACGAGGTCATATCCGGAAAGGGTTTTTACTTTGAACTGATTCAAGGGGATCAGATCGCATTTACCCCCGGCGGCTGCGATTCCGTCGCGAATGAGCTCCGCCGCTTTTTTCGTATACCCGGTCTGGGAGAAGTAGATGATCAGGGTTTTCATGGTTTCACAATATTTCAGGGGGCAAAGGATTATTCCCCGCCGGGAAAAAAGATGTGGAAGTCCAAGCCCACCGAGAATATCGATTCCGCGGGATCACCGAAAATACGATCAAAGGTAAAAGACGGCCCGACCGAGAGATAGCGGTTCAGGAAGTACCCCGCTCCCGCATCCACCGTCAGGTCGGGGCCGAAATAATCATCCGCCCGGCCGCTGATCAGGTTGTAGCCGCCGCCGATGCCCAAACGGGCATAAACCCGCGGCCCGATCGGGACAAACCCCTGCAGGGCGCCCCCGAAACCATAGGAGGTTATGGTCTCCGCGACATAATCCGTATAAGTTATGGATGCTCTCGCGCCGATGGAAATATATTTAATGACAAAATACCCCAGCGTGGGATGCATGGCGAAAGTCGTAGAACTCGATTCCTCACTGCTCTGAAAGGAGAAACTGATATCGGGGGCGGAGAGATGGAATGTCCCGGAAGCAAAGGCATCATCGGTATAACCGGCTTCCTCCCCCCACGCCGGCTTTGAAAGCGGGACGAGAAAGACCATGGCCAGGCCAACCAGGAAAATCCCCCCTCCCATCATTTTACCTTTCATCCTGATTTTTCCTTTCTTCTCATGAGGAAATTTTCCTCCCTGGTTTTCGGCGGAAATAATTACGCTGATTCAGGCCATTTCTATTATTTAAAGGCGGGAAAGTCAAGGAAAAATGCGGAACAAATCCCAAACAACCGGAGAAAATCTATTGACGAACAAGATCAGATGGACTAGATAGATCAGGTAAATAAGGCAATCAGGTGACCAAAAAGAGTTTTGAGTTTCTGATTTCCCTTCGACCACACTCAGGGCAGGCGGGTTTCGAGTTAAACCCTTTCCGCTCTGCTCCATGCTCCATGCCCCAAGCGATTATTTGATTATTTATAAGGAGGGAGACAAATAATGTACGGAATCATCGTCAACCCGCACTCCAAGAAGAACATCGGGGGGAAGTTCAACCCGGAAAACCTGGAAAAAATCATGGGGAAAAAGGCCGTGGTCCGCTCCACCCCGACCATCAGCAAAGCCCGCGAGGTCTTTTCCGAGTTTTTTGACCGCGGGGTCAAGGTCATCTGCATCTCCGGAGGGGACGGCACCCAGCATCTGACGCTGACCGAGCTGGTGCATTTCTGCCGGGAGAAAAAAATGGAGCTTCCCCTGCTTTACCCCATCCGGGGCGGAGTGATGAACATGGTATCGAACGAAGTGGCCACCCGGTTCGGCAATCCCGCCACCCAGTGTAAAAAACTTTGCGCTTTTGACGAAAAGGTCTGCTCGGAGCAGGGCGCCGGGAGCGAAGCGCCAACTCTTCCTTTTGTGACCCTGCCGGTTCTGAAGATCGAGGATCCCCAGGCGGAAAAAGAGGCGTTTGCCTTCACTTTTTCTAACGGGATTCTTTACAAGGGCCTGGATGAGTACAACCAGGGTTCGAGGAATGTGTTCTCGGCTTTATGGCTCGCTATCCGAATGCTCTCGGGGGCGATCGTTCCGAACCGCCTGGTCACCCCGACGGAAAACCGGGTCAAGGTGGACGGGAAGGACCTGTCGCATTCACAGCAACTCATGATCATCGCCAGCACGATCAAGAAGCTGGTCCTCTGGTTTTCGCCCTTCGCCGCGCCGGAGGGGGCGAAGGAGGGGGAATTCTACAGCCTGGCCTGCGGGCTGCCGCCGTTCGAGATTTTCCGGCATCTGCCTTCCTATTCCGTCGGGAAAAGAAAGCACGAACGGCTCTACAACCAGCCCGCCCGGGTGCTTGATATCGAGGGGCAGGAAGGCTATGTCCTCGACGGCGAGGTCTATCACCGGCCCCAAGGATACCAGATCAAGGTCATGTCAGGGATGACGCTCAAGTTTCTCAATATAAAATAGCCGGTCATGGGTTATGGGTGATCGGGCAAAGGGCAAAGAGCATAGAGCAAATAAAAGGTAGCCGCAGCCTTTAGGCTGCGTTATTTATAGGTTGGCCCGAATCCACAGGGCTTCTGATTACGCCAGGGAGGACAAGCTTTGTGGAGTCGCCACGGCTTTCCGCCGGGGGCTCCACGGAATTTTTAAGGAATGTAAGTTGCGAAGCGGTAGACGAGATGTTTGGTATCATCGTTAATCCGAACGCCAAGAAGAACCTCCGCGGGAAATTCCGCCCCGAAGACCTGGAAACGATCATGGGAAAACGGGCGGTTATCCGTTCCACCTCTTCCCTTTCCCAGCTCCGCGATGTCTTTTCCGAGTTTTTCGACCGGGGGGTCAAAGTTATCTGCATTTCCGGGGGGGACGGCTCCCAGCACCGGACCCTGACCGAACTCATTCATTTCGCCCGGGACCGGAAAATCGAGCTTCCGCTGGTCTACCCCATCCGGGGCGGCGTGATGAACATGATCGCCAATGAAATGGCCACCCGCTCGGGAAATCCGGCCTCACAATGCCGTGGTCTCTGCGAATTTTATGAAAAGGCCTGCAGGGAACAGGGGGAGAAAATCGCGACGGACGCGCTTCCTTTTGCAACCCTGCCGATCCTGAAGATCGAAGATCCCCGGGCGGAAAAGGAGATGTATGCCTTTACCTTCTCGGGCGGCATCCTTTTCAAGGCCCTCGACCAGTATAATTCCGGGCCCCGAAACCTCCGGTCAGCGCTGGACCTGGGGGTGAGGGTGGTCGGGGGGGTAGTGGTCCGGAACCATTGGTTCGAACCGATGCCCGCCCGGGTCTGGGCCGACGGGAAAGAACTGCCCTTTCGCGAAACCCTCCTGACCATCGCCGCCACGATCCGGAAACTGGTTCTCTGGTTTTCGCCCTTCGCCCCGGCGGAGAAGCCCCTGCTGGACGCTTTTTACGGCTACTGCTTGGCCCTGAGCCCCTGGGAGATCACCAAGCATATTCCTTCTTATTCGCGCGGGACGCGGAAAAACGAGCGGCTCTTCAATCAGACCACCCGCGAGCTCCGGGTGGAAGGGCTGAACGGCTACGTCCTGGACGGCGACGTTTACTCCCGGGAGAAGGGTTTCCAGGCGCGCATCACCGCGGGACCGCAGCTCAGGTTTCTCACCATAAAATAGGTCACGGGTTATGGGTAATCCTTGTCTGTCGTGTCTGTCGTGTTCTTTGTGTCCCTCAGATAAAAACTTCGGGATAAATCCATTGTGTCGATCGCGTCTAATGTGTCATTGGGCTCATCTTGTCTAATCAATCTTCGGACCCGATGGACTCAATAGACTCCATGGACGTCTTTTTCCTTTGACCTTCGAGCCCTTTGCCCTTGGCGCCCTGCTCCTTGCGCAGAAGCCCCTGGTCGTCTACCTTGATCTGATATGGGTTCGGACGCCGAGGTCATCAGGCAAAAAGTGAGGGAAAGGGTCCGCGGGGCGATCCTGGCTCCGTCAGCGGACCCCGCGCTTCCCGCCTTTACCCGGCATTTCCAGGAACGGTTCGGCTCCCGGCTGCAGGCCGTTATTTTTTACGGTTCCTGCGTCTTCCAGGAGACCCGCCGGGAATCCTCGATCTACGATTTTTTCCTGATTTGCGACCGCTACCTCCCATTTTACCGGAACCTGAAGCTTGCCGTTTTCAATTACTTTCTTCCCCCCAATATTTTTTACCTCGAGCTCTCTGACCCCGGGCTCGGCCGGCTCGCGGGGAAATACTCGGTGACCAGCCTTCCGGATTTCCGGCACGAGACCTCGCCCCGCGCTTACGATACGTATCACTTGGGCCGTTTCGCCAAGCGGGTGGTGCTCGCCTATACGCGGGATGAAAAGGTCCGGGAGGAGCTGATCGCCGCGATTCTTTCGGCCATGGAGCGGAATATTGACTTGGCCCTCCCGTTCCTGCCCCCGCGTTTTCAGCAGGATGAATTCATCCTCACGCTGCTCGGGATGAGTTACCGGGGGGAAACCCGGATGGACCTGGACACCAAGGTGGAGGAGCTTTTCCGGGCCGAGACGGAATATTACCGGCAATGCTACGGGGATCTGTTGCGCGCCCGGCTCCTGGAAAGAAACCTCGGAGAAGAACCGGACGGCGGCTATTCCCTCCCGGAAAAACCCCTGCGCCGGCGCTTTCAGCTGATGAAGGCGAGGGTCTTCCTGTTCCAGACCCGGATCCGCACCTACCTCCGCTGGCCGAAATACGTCATCACTTTCGACAACTGGCTGGACTATCTGCTTTCCAAGCTGGAACGGAGCAAGGGCATCCGCCTGGAGCTCACGGAGCGGGAAAGAAAATATCCTTTAATTTTTTGCTGGAAACATTTTTTCCGGTTGAAGCGGGCCGGAAAGATCAGATAAGCTTCTGGGGAATTTCCTTCAAAACCGAGCGGATCACTTCCTTGCTCAGGGGATCGAGCTCGGAAAATTTCACCCCGATACCCAGGTATTCCTCTTCCTTTTCCTTGAGGGGTTTGGACCAGATCACTTCCCCCTCCACCTTGATCGGGCTCGGCCGCCCGGGAATGTAGAGCGCGAGCTTGAGCTTGGTCCCGGTTTTCAGGGGGTTGATCGAGCCGACCCGGATTCCTCCCTCGGAGATATCGTAGGAATAATCAGAAAAAAAGGCGCCGTCCCCGATGAAATTCACCCGGAACCGGGCATTCTTCCGGTCATGGCGTCGTTTCTGCTGATATTCCAAGAAAAAACCCCTCCTGGTTAATATATATCATAAGAGGAATTCGCTGACAACAATTATTTGTCAAAGCCGTCGGGAAGGGCAATAAATAATGACCGGCGGCCGGAAGCGGGGACCGGTGGCCGCCGCCCGCCAGGGAACATCAGCCCCGAGGGCGCTCTTGACCGGAGGAGGAAAATCGTATTTACTTTGTCCTTCGATTGGTTATTATTATAGGGAATCAACTGGTTGGAAACTGACGGAAAAAGGAAATGTCGAAACCCTCTGCCGAAAAACGCTATCGCCAAAGCCTGAAGCGGCGCGAGATCAACCGGAGCTGGAGGAAAAAGCTTCATACCGCCGAG
>JAQTNV010000011.1:73417-74824 GCA_028713675.1 bacterium | reverse complement strand
GGCGATCGGGGCCGCGACGGAGGCCCCATGGCCGCCGTGCTCGACCAGGACGACCACGGCGATCTCGGGATTTTCCGCCGGGGCGTAGGCCACAAACCAGGCGTGGTCGCGCAGTTTTTCCGGGACCTTAAATTCCTGGACGTTGTCCGGCCGGGTCAGGACCTGGGCGGTGCCGGTTTTGCCGGCGACGGTGATCCCCGGGAGCCGGGCGGCGCCCCCCGTCCCCCCGGGCTCGTTCACGACGCCGATGAAGCCGGCCCGCAGGATTTCCCGGGTATCGGCCGGGAAAGAATAATTGTTCCGGACCTGGGGCAGAAATTCCATCACCACCTGCCCGTCCGGGTGCTTGATTCTCCGAACCAGATGGGGCTGGAAGGATTTCCCCCCCTGGGCGAGCTGGGCGTAGGCGGAAACCAGCTGCAGGGGAGTGAGCAGGACATAACCCTGCCCGATGGCGGTGGAGAGGTCCTCGCCCTTGACCCAGGGTTCGCCCACCGTTTTCAGCTTCCATTCCTCGGTCGGGATCAGCCCGGATTTTTCCCCGGGGATCTCGATCCCGGTTTTCTTTCCCAGGCCGAGGACCTGGGCGTATTTGGCGATCCGGTCAACCCCCAGCCGCATTCCCATTCGGTAGAAAAAAACGTCGCAGGACTGGACAATGGCCTTGTGGATATCGACCCGGCCGTGCCCTTCCTTCCGCCAGCACTTGTAAGTCCGCCGGCCCAGGGGCAGGCTGCCTCCGCAGAAGAGGCTCTCTCCGGGGCTGATGACCTTCTCTTCGAGGGCGGCCAGGGCGGTGATGAGTTTGAAGGTGGAGCCGGGCGGGTACTGGCCCCGGATGGCCCGGTTTTCAAGCGGGTCGTCCGGGTGGTTGATGATTTCCTTCCAGTAATCCGGCCTGACCCCGGTGGAGAAAAAATTGGGATCGTAGGCGGGCCGGCTGAGCAGGACCAGGATTTCCCCGTTCCGGGGGTCGAGGGCGACCACCGTCCCGGGGTTGGGATGTCCGTCGAAAAGTTTTTCCGCCGTCTTCTGGAGCTCGAGGTCCAGCGTCAATTCCAGGGTCAGCCCGGGCTCGGGATCGACCTCGTCGATTTTTTTCACCTCCCGCCCCGAGGCGTCAATCTCGAGCCGGAGGGCCCCGGCCTTGCCCCGGAGAAAACTTTCATAGGCGCTTTCCAGCCCGCCCCGGCCGATCACGTCGCCCCGCCGGTAACCCCGTTCCGCGAGGGTCTTGAGCTCGTTGGGGCTGACCTCGCCCAGGTAGCCGAGCAGGTGAGCCGCCCGGTCGTGCTCGACGTACCAGCGGGTGGGGCTGGCCTCGATCAGGATCCCGGGCAGCCAGAATTTTTCGCTCTCGATCCGGCCCAGGACCGGGAAGGGAAGATCGGGATGGATCAGGATGGG